>JABABU010000049.1 GCA_014238065.1 Actinomycetota bacterium | reverse complement strand
GGCTCGAAGGTCGGAATTCTCGATGCCAGAGGCAAGGTGCTCAAGAACGCCGACGTATCGCGCAAGAAGGTGTAGCACCGAGGAGGTCGGCCGTTCACCGATCCGCCAACGCAACAGAGCCGCTTCCGCTACGTGCGAGGGCGTTCTTGGGTGGTGTCAGGTACGGTACCGGTCGAGAAATTTGACAAGCTTGGTGGCGAACGCATGGCATTCCCCGAGATATCGTCTGCGGCCGGTGAACCCGGCCGTTCGGTGGATGGTGCTTGCGAGTCCCGTGGACCTCACATCGGTCCTCGCTGTGTCGATGGCCGTGTTGAGACATTCGTTTCGTGGATGACGGTGAGATGACGGATCAGAATCACGGTGGTTCCGATGGCCGCGAGCAGCAGGCCGATCGTGAGCAATACGCGCACGAGACGCTCGACGCGCCCAATCCGATCGCCCGATTCGCCCATCGGCGCCGCCATGCCACTGGCGCTAAGCTCTGCGCAGAACATCTGCGCGAAAGAGGCGTCATCCTCGACTATGGATGTGGCCAGGGTGATTTGTTGATCGCGGTCAGTGCCCACAGACCAAACGCAGTGCTGTTCGGCTTCGACCCCGAATCCGGTCACGAGTCTGAGAGATACCAAGTTGTCGAAGACATGTCAGGCGTTGGCGACCAGAGCGTCGATGTCTTCGGGTGCTTCGAGGCGCTCGAACACATGCACCGCGACGAACAACTCGACGCGTACCGGCACATGACAAGAGTTCTCTCCCCGGCCGGCACGGCCATAATCTCCGTGCCGATCATCGGTGGTCCACCCGTCTTGCTCAAAGAGGCGAACAAGATGGTGATGACGCGCAGCCGATCTGAGTATTCGATCCGCGAGTTGTCAGCAACAGCGCTTCTTGGAAGACCTGCCTCACCATCTCCGAAACCAAGGGTCAGCCACAAAGGCTTCGACTTCCGAACCATCAGCTTCGATCTCCATCAGAGGTTCGAGACAGTTGACATCAGACGATCACCGTTCGGTTCGCTGCCCTGGTTCATGAACAGTCAGGTCTTCTTTCTCTGCACCGGCCCACAGCCATCGATCGACCTCGAGAGCGCAGAGTGAAGATTCAGCACGCGCGCACCGGCGCAGTCCTTCTATCAAGCCAGGCAGCCTCATCGCTGCTGAATTTCATCCCGTCGGCTGTCGCACTCTTGACGCTGAACGACATGAACGTCGCCACCATGGCGGTTTCGATTACCGGATACATCCTCGCGGTGTCCGTCGGGAGGTCGTTGTTCGGTGAAGCGCTCCTGGTTCTCGCTGAGCGTAAGGGCGAAAAATGGGCCCACAGCGCAGCAAATGCCATCCGGATGTCCCTGATAGCGGTCTCGCTGACTCTGCTCGCGATCGACCTGGCGTTGCAGTCAGTACTGGGAACCACGTCGATAAGTTGGCTCCTCACGCTGGCGGTCGCGACTGCCATGATGAGTCACGACACCAGGCGCTACGAGCTCATAGCCCGTCGTCTCGAGCACCGTGTCCTTCTTCGCGACGTGTTGCTGACCACTGGCACCACTGGCGCTCTGCTCGTGACCTGGAAGGCATTTGATCAGACCGTCAACCTCTACCTCGGGGCATGGTGCCTAGTCGCCATCGTCTCATCGATCGATCTCATCCGTTCGGGACACGATCTCGGTTTTGGGGCCGCCAAAGAGGCAATCAAGACCGGGAGGAGCTTCGGGTTCGATCTTCTCGCAAACCGGGTGGCGATTCTCGTGGTCGCAGTGATCGCGCGCGAGGCGGCCGGCGATGCGAGCCTTGCCGACGCAGAAGCGCAACGTCTGACGATGGCTGTCGTGAACATTGCGTTCCTGGGCGCAGGACCGATCTCTCTGCTCGGTCTGCCCGGTAGGCGATCGGTGCTTGGTGACTCGATCCGGGTATCGGCAGCGCTGGCGATGGTGGCGGCACTGTGGTGGAGTTTCGTGTCGATTGTCACCAGCGTCGGCAGAGACAGCCTTCCTTCGATCTTCGAGCCCTGGAGTTTCGGTGTGCAGTGGAAGGTGCTGCTGTGGTTCGTGGCAGCAGCGATCCCATTCGGCTATCGCTACAGGCTCAGGACAGCGCTTGCTTCCCGAACGATCTTCGTAGCCGCATCGGCCGAGGCAGTCGGCGGAACGATCGCTGTCGCTATCGCCGTCACCGCGGACTGGGTCACAACGGCCAGCGGAATTTTCGCCCTGTATTTCACCACAGGGGCGATCGGCTGGATCATCATGAGCTGGAACCACTCGCGAATCGAACGCACCCACCTCGGTGTCCCGACGGCAAGCGCGGCCCAACCCCTCTGAGCGCTACGCCGCGAGCAACCTGCTTGCTGATCCATAAGCAGCGTCGAGGTCGATGACTCCGGCCTGCTGTTGAAGATCACGAAGGGCCGATGCGCCGGCAGCCAAGACCTCGTCCCTCACCCAGGAGATGGTGGAGACCCGTTGCACCAGCTCGGCATGATCGACCAAGGAGTTCGCGCTTGTGAATCCACCCCACGACAGGCATGGGAGATCACGCGCCACCACTGGTACCCCTGCTCGCGCCGCGTCGAGCATTGCGAGCGGCGCACCTGCTTCCCACGCTGCGGTGTGGACATAACACGACGCCTTGGCTAACTCAGCAGCGACAGCACGTGGCTCGAGCCAGCCCGTGACCACAACGTTGTTGGCGGCGAGGACATCGGTTCCGCCGCTCACGTCCGGAGCTCCAATCCAGACGGCCTCAACCTCGCGGTCGAGATTGCGGCGGAGGATCTGAACGAGGTTGACGAAATAGTTCGGGTCCTTCTGAGGAGCCACTCTGCCGAGGGTCACCACACGGACGGTTGAGGGGTCGCTGTTGTTCACCACAACCGGGGCTGGACGGCCGATCATCGGTAGGTCGAGAACGTGCCGATGCCCGACACGTTCAGCGAGCGCGGCCTCGAACGAACCGTTCGCGACGATCAGATCCGTCGAGTCGACCGCCATGGATTCGACAGCTCTGAAAATGCGTCGCGTTGAAGCGTTGACGTCTCGACGTTCGAACGCAAAGCAGTGTGGTGAATAGAACTGGGCGATATCGCGCGGACTCATGAGCCTGCAAACCGCTCCGGCCCAACTCGAATGCGAATGCACCACGTCATATATCGGCGAGCGCATGAGACGGCGAGCCTCCTTCATGAAACTTCGCCTGGCTCCAGGTGCCTCGAACGACTGAGCAAAAATGGCAGGGTCGGGCTTGCGCGCCACCTCGCCTCGCGGGACGTAGAGCAGGTGATGCTCGTGGTTCGGCGCTTGGGACGCGACCCACTCAGTGGCGGTGACGACGCCGCCTCCCCACGCTTCGCTCACGTGAAGAATCAAAGCCATGGGTTCACCTCGCCTCGTCGCATCGCCCAATCGGAATCGTGGCGCCACCCGGCGAGGTCGCGCTTGGGACAACATTTAAACACCACATAGAGTGGTTGTCGACAATAATTGTCTTGATGGAATATCAGTCTGGCTGGCGCTATCACGAGTGCGCCTGACCTGGTGTTTTGAGAAGACCATCGAGCTGTGGATCGGGTTCCGAGATATGTGTGACTGCTTTTTGACGACGTTGCGTCACAAAATTGTCGAGCTGTGTAGGCGCGATGAGTTCTTTGCTTCGGCTCAACTGCACCGACAGTCCTGCAACCAGAAACCAGTTCATGAGCGTTGGCGGAAAGAGAAAAGCGTTGTCGACCAGCCACATGGCAGCGCTCGCCGCCAGCCCGAACCAAACGACCGTTCCGGAAGACCCGAGCGCGGCTCGAATCTGTCTGGCCGGGACGAGCACCAGCGTGAGGAACGCCAGCATCGCGCCGAACCCGTACTTGGCTCCAAGCCAGAGAACGCCCTCCAACTTGTCGTCGGCGCGGTGAACGGACCCATCGCCCACGACAACCGTGATCACGAACTCACCCGGGTCCTGCTCCCCAAGGCCACCGAACCACCGTTGGACGCCGCCGGTCCTGCCGGCGGCAGTCGGGTCCTGGACGGCGTCACCGACAAATCGTTCGATCAAGAAATTCTCTGTCCCGAACAAGATTTGACCGACGACCAATGATCCTGCTGCGATACACAGCACGCTCGCCCCAGCCGCGATTCTCCGACCTACCCAGCGTGGTCGCAGCCTTGGCAACATTGCAACGAGAGTCGCGAGTGCGACGGCGAACACTGCGGAGCGACTCAGGGAAACCGCTACTCCAGCGACCGCGCTCAGACCGGCCACGACTGCGATCATTCGACAACGGGAAACCAATCGAGTAGCGAACATGGCCACGCCGAGACCGAGCAACATGAACGTCGCTGCCAGATTCCCGTTGTGGTACGTCGACGGACTCTTGAGCGTGCCGCTCGGTGTTCGGATCGGGTTGTCCTCGATGAGGTCTTCACCGGCGACATGTGTCAGTCCTGGTATTGCCGTCTCCTCTACGCCGAAAACATTCTGTACGACGGCGTACATACCGACAGCGGCGGTGCTGACAAGGATCACCACAAGAATGCGCTTGGGGTCGGTCACTCTGAGCCCGGCGTGGAACGCGAGTGGGCTCGCGCCAATCAGCACCCACGTAGTTGCGTCGATCGGCGTCAACTCGTCGAGGTTCACCAGCAAACTCACGGCAATCAGCCATACGAAGACGAGGTGTACCCGAGTGAATTGCCGTGACTCCTCGGCGAACTTCGGAGGTGAACCCGGCATGACGAAGTGCCACGACGCATAGATGATCACCACGATCGACGCGATCGTGACTGGGATCTCGCCCCAGTAGAAACCCGCTTTCGGGAACACCATCGTGAGCACCCACAGCGCGACGATCAACATTGGGTAAATCCAAATGTTCCCGCGCGGACTCGTCTCACCACTGAACGTGAACAGCAGTCAACCACTTTTGGTGGTCGCATCGTGATAGAGGTAAATCGCATACCGAGCCCGAGTATGGCCTAGTCAGTGAGTATCTGCACGCAAAAGATCTCAGGCTCACGGTCAAATTCACCGAGTACCGCTGGTTTGTGCCGCCACTCTCCGCAGTTTTATCTTGCGCCGGAGGTCATCAAGAACTCGCCGGTGGGTTGGTGATGCTGGTTTGCGGCTTCCGCGGGAGTGATTCTGTTGGCCAGTACGGCCGGCCCCATCCAGGTTGAGACCGATCCATCAAATCCAACCGTGCCCTTTGAGTTGGGTATCCGATTTCTCGGGTTGGGTCCGACTCAGCGAGGTCGTGGATCGCCCATGTTCAATGCGACCGACCGCGATGTGAGGCCGCCGTCAACAACGAGGGCTTCGCCGGTGACGAAAGCGGACTCATCAGAGGCAAGCCACGCTGCTGCTGCTGCGATCTCACTCGGCAGGCCAATCCGGTCGAGCAGATTGCTATTACCGACCTGTTCTCGGGCTGCATCGTCGGCCAACATTCGTCGGACCGGGGGAGTATCGATGACGCCGGGGCAGATGCAGTTCACTCGTATGCCTTGCGCCGCGTGATCGGTAGCCAGGCATCGAGTCAAGTTGACCACCGCAGCCTTGCTCGCTCCGTACGCGATACCCGACGGGTCTCCGCGCAGTCCTGACACCGAGGCGGTGTTGATGATCGACCCGCCGCCACCATCGGCCATAACCGGCAGCACATGCTTGGCACCCAAGAAGATCGACTTCACATTGGTGTCCATCACCACGTCCCAATCCTGCTCGGACAGTTTCACAGCGTTGCCGGGCCGGATTGTGCCGGCGTTGAAGAATGCAACGTCGATGCCGCCGAACTCCCGGACCGCGATGTCGACCATCGCTTCGTTCTGGACCGAACTACGTACATCGACCTCGACCGCGATCGCTCGACCGCCGGTGTCCACGATCGCGTCAACGGTCTGTTGAGCGCGTGCCAAGCGAATGTCCGCACATACAACGCCGGCGCCTTCGACAGCGAAGCGTTGCGCTGCCGCAGCGCCGATACCAGAACCGGCGCCAGTGACAATGGCGGTCGTACCTTCGAGAAGCATGACGCCATCGTCGCGCAACACACCACACGCGACGAGACCAAATCTTGGACGTGATGAATCCAGGCTAGGAAACGACCTGAGCCCTCAGTCGACGTTGTGGTCTGGAAATACACAGGGATCAGCCCGTTCTGTCAGGCAGCTCTGGTGGTGACGCGATCATGAAGAATGTGGTACCAAGGCCGGCGATGATCGCGACAATCGTGAAGCCGAGCCGATAGTCGCCCGTTGCATCGGTCACCATCCCGACCATGAGCGGTCCACCGATTGATCCGATCATCACCACGAGCGTGCTGAGCCCCATGATCTGACCGTAGGACCCTGTGCCGAAATAGTCGGCGCGAAGAGCCTGCATCAGTGGTCCGCGTACACCCCACGCCAGTCCGTGTGTGAGGGCGAAGAGCCAGATCATCACCGCATCCGACGCGTAGGCCAACAACAGCAGCCCCCCGACATGGCCGGCCATCGCGACGCTCGCGATGAGTCGCTTGTTTGCTCGATCGCCGATCCATCCACCAAGGACAACCCCAACGAGCTGCATGATCGGTAGAGCAGCCGCGATGAAGCTCGCCTCCTGCAACGAGTAACCACGATCTGATGTGAGGTACAGGGAGAGGTGTGCGAGCACGGTCGACACGACGAGTACGGCACTCATGTGACCGAGTGCAATGAACCAGAACGAACTCGTCCGTAGGGCCTCCTTGGCGGTGAAACTGACGTCTGAGACCCCCTCGGCGCGTGCTACATCAGGGCCCAACGCGGCGGGATCGATGCCGTCGACATATGTGCCGAAATCTGCGGGTGTTCCGCCGAGCAGCGAACTGAGGGGCCAGAGGAGCACGAGGATCGCGACGCCAGATCCTGCGGCCGTCCAGCGCCAGCCGAACTCGTTCATCGTCCACACCACGATTGGCACCATGACGCCGCCGACCGCAAACCCGATCGAGGCCAGACCGAGGGCACGGGCTCGTTTCCGTTCGAACCACGGCACGACAGCTGTTGTGATCGTCATGTAGCCGGCGAGGCTTCCGCCTACAGCGATGATGATGAAGAACACGAAGAAGTGCCACAGTTGTTGCGTCTGGCTGAAGAGGAGAAATCCAATCGCCATGATGGAAGCACCGAGTCGCATGATGCGTCGTGGTCCGTAGCGGTCGAGGGCCCAGCCTTGGACCGGGCCGAGGAGGCCCGTCTCCGCTCGCTGGAGGGAGAAAGCAGCGGACAGCGTTGTCTTCGTCCAGCCGAACTCTCTCTCGAGGAGCACGGCGTAGTTCCCGAAGGTCAGAAGGAGGAGAGCGCTCTGGACAGCCTGAACCACAGAGCCAGCGGTTGCGATCTTCCATCCCCGGAATGTGTTAGCGAAGCGACGCACCACACCTCATCTCGTCCCGGTTCAGCGGCCCTTCCAATTCGGGGCGCGTTTTTCTGCAAACGCGCGCGGTCCTTCCTTCGCATCCTCAGACCGCCGCCAGCGTGAAAACGCGGGATACTGCTCCTGGGATGCCATCGCGGTCGCAAGATCCGGCTCGCCCAGGCCTCGTATCATCGCTTCCTTCGACGCCTGGATCGCCGTCGGTGCTCCGGCAAGGATTCTGCGGCACCAGCCATCGACCGCCTCGTCGAGGGCATCGTTGGCAACGAGTTCAGTTACGAAGCCGAGGCGGAAGCCCTCCGCGGCGCTGACACGTTCGGCACCCAACACCATCCCCATGGCCTGCTTCAAACCGACCTGCCTGGCCAGCCGATGCACACCGCCGCCGAGGGCGACAGCGCCGACCCGGGGTTCGGGGAGACCGAACGAGGAGCGGTCAGTGGCAACGATGATGTCGCAGGCGAGTGCGATCTCGAACCCTCCGCCCAGTGCAAAGCCATCGACCGCGGCGATGATGGGCTTGTTGAGGTCAAAGCGTTCGATGAGCCCGGCATAGCCGTGCTCGGGATACGCCGCATGGCTGCTGCGGGTGGCGATGTCTTTCAGATCACTGCCAGCGCAGAATGCCTGCGCGCCCGCGCCGTCGATGACGCAGAGGTACTGGTCGTCGTCGACGGCAAACGCGTTGAAAACAATCTCAAGCTCCGCATGCATCGGCGCATGCAGCGCATTCATCACCTCGGGTCGATTCAAAGTGATTCGGGTGATGTGCTCGTCATGTGTGATCGTGAGGAATTCGTAGCTCACTCGTTGCTCCTTACTGCATCTTGGTCACGCTGGCGGGCCCTGGCATCGAGTAGTCATCCCATCCCACGACGGACTCATGGTCGAACCTAACTTGCGTCGGACGTAGCCGCGTTCTCCGGCGGCCATGGTCGTCCTCGATCCGGTTGTCGGCGCCATGGAGAGCATCGTGGTCCGCCTCGATGCCACGCTCGGCAAAGAACTCCTCCGCGTCTGGCCAGGACAATCCGTAGCGCAGGTACCAGTGCACGGCCGCAGGTACGTTTCCCGCTCGAGTCCGAGCTGCCAATGCAACCTCCCTCGTTGAATGTGAGAGCCTGAGTTCGTGAGAGTCGAGCAGATTACATTCCCCGTAATGCGAGCCGTCGCAAAGCGTGAATGGGCCATGCGTGCGGCAGACCGGGTAGTTCGTCCATGGAATCCGTTCAGTCCCGAACGATATTCGGATCCGTACCCGCTGTACGAAAGGGTGCGTGCGGCTGGTCCAGTCGTGTACCAGCGCTCTTTGCGAATCTGGTCGATTGTGGGCTATTCGGAGTGCGAGGAGATTCTTCGCTCGACCCAGGTTTCCGTGGATCGCAACGACCTGATTGGCTCGCTCACGCCGTATACGAAGCTCAGCGACAGAACGCTTGCGATGTTCACGTCGACCATTCTGATGATCGACCCACCGGATCACACTCGATTGCGCCGACTGGTCAATAGGGCATTCACCCCGCGTGCAGTCGATCGACTCGAGCCCAGTATCGAGAAGATCACTTTTGAGCTGCTGGATCAGTTCGAGGGTGAAGGTAGGACCGAGGCTATGGCGGCGTTCTGCGACCGACTTCCCATCTTCGCCATCTCGGACATGCTCGGCATCCCTCGCGGGGAGTGGGACCGGTTCAAGGCGATCTCGGACGAGTTGGTCAAGTTCATCGATCCCATCACCGGGTTCAAACCGGCGGCGATGGATGCCGCGGTGATTGAGTTCATCGAGCTTCTCGACCGCGTCATCGCGGAGCGGTGCGACCAACCGCAGGACGACATGTTGAGCCGCCTCCTCGAGGTCGAGGCGGACGGCGATCGTCTCTCACGCGAAGAACTCATCTCGATGGTGGCGCTGCTGATGGTTGCCGGCCACGAAACGACCGCTGGGCTTCTCGGCAATTCGCTCATCGCACTCGACACCCACCCGACAGCCAAGACACAGCTGCTCGAAGAGCCCGAGATCGCCGCCAACGCGGTCGAAGAGTTGATTCGATATGACAGCCCGGTCCAAACGACCGAACGCACCGTGGCTGCACCCATAGAGATCGGTAACCACACCATGAAGCCAGGTCAGGCCTGCTTCGTGTTGTTGGGTGCGGCGAATCGCGATCCGCTCCGGTACGAGAGTCCGAACGAGTTGCTTCTCGACCGAAAGGACCCAAGGCCGCTGTCATTCGGACAAGGGGTGCACCACTGCCTTGGCGCGGCGTTGGCTCGCCTCGAAGCCCGAGTTGCCTTGCCGCTGTTCCTCAGGACGTTCCCCACATTTTCGGTGGATCAGGACCGAATCGAGTGGAAACGCTCGACGACTGTTCGTGGCCCCAAGCATCTCCCGATCGATCTGTAGGGAACAGGTCGGCACTCGGGACGACACAGCTGGTCTACGACGGCCAATGAAGGCAACCGTGCCCTTGAGTCTCGGTCGCGATCGATGGGGCGGTTGTCAGTCGAGATCACATAATGTGGTTCCATCCGCCATCGGTACGCGCACACAGCGCAGGCCGGTCTGTCACGTCAGGGGGTCGACAATGGCTGATACCACGATCTTCAAGGCACGCAAGATCATCACCATGAACCCGGCCAATCCGAGTGGCGACGCCGTGGCGGTACGAGACGGCAAGGTGCTCGGAGTCGGCACTGTCGAAGAGCTGAGCCGTTGGGGCGACCATGTTGTCGACGACCGCTTCGCCGACAAAGTGCTCATGCCGGGACTGATCGAGGCGCACTGTCACGCCGGCACCGGCTCGGTGTGGCGCAACACGTATTGCGGGTTCTTCGACCGCCGCGATCCCGAGGGCCGACTGTGGACGGGCTGCAAGAACATCGAAGAGGTTGTCGAACGTCTCCGCGAAGTCGATGAGCGAATGACAGCCGACGGGCGTGACGAGAACGACACGCTGTTGGCCTGGGGCGTCGACCCGTTGTACTTCGACGGTGAGCGGATGTATGCACATCACCTCGACAAGGTGTCGACCACGCGGCCCATCTACTTGAACCATGCGAGCGGTCACTTGTCGACGGTGAACTCGAAACTCATGGCCGATGAGAACATCACGAGAGACACGTCGGCTCCCGGAGTTGCAAAGGACGTCGACGGAGAGCCAAACGGCGAACTCCAGGAGGCGGCGAAGATGCTCGCGTCGCGGGCGAACACCGAGATGATGGCCGGCTGGTTCAGCAAGGAGGGTGTCTGGAACTTTGGCTACGCGGCCAGAAATACCGGGCACACAACTGTGATCGACCTGGCAAGCGGCCCTCTCGATGACGAAACCTCAGAGCTCTGGTCCAGCATCGTGGAAGACCCGATGTTCCCGGCGAGAGTGATGAGAGCCTCGTCTTTGGCGAGAGATCGGAACTCGGACCCAGCTGATGTCGCGGCGATGACAGTTCGACGCAAAACCGAATCAACCGAAAAGTTGCACTACGGCGTGGTGAAGCTGTTTCTCGACGGCTCGATCCAGGGCTTCACCGCTCGGTTGAGCTATCCGTTTCACTACACGCTTCCGGCTGGAAACCCCGAGAACGGGCTGTGGCTCACTGCACCAGATCAGATCGCCGACATCATTTTCCCGTTCCATGCCGCAGGCCTCACCGTCCATTGCCACTGCAACGGGGATGAGGCAACCGAAGCGTTCATCGACGCCATCGAAGAAGTGCTCGAGCGTTACCCGCGTTGGGATCACCGTCATACGGTGCAGCACTGCCAGCTGACGAAGAACGCTCAGTACCGAAGGATGGCTGCTCTGGGTATGTGCGCCAACATCTTCACCAACCACATCTTCTATTGGGGTGACCAGCACCGCGAGTTCACGGTCGGCCCGGAACGGGCCTACGGCATGGACGCGTGTGCCTCCGCGCAACGGTTGGGTGTGTCGTATTCCATCCACTCGGATTCGCCCGTCACGCCGTTGGGGTCGTTGCACGTCGCTTGGTGTGCCGTCAATCGACGGACGGCGACCGGTAGGACACTTGGCGAACACGAGAAGATCACGGTCGGCGATGCTCTGTATGCGATCACACTCGGCGCCGCCCACCAGATGAAGATGGACCACCTCATAGGCAGCATCGAAGCCGGTAAATTCGCCGACTTCGCCGTGCTCGAGGAGGACCCGCTGGAAATCGACCCCATGCGATTGAAAGACATCGAGGTCTGGGGCACCGTGCTCGGCGGGGAGCCGCTTCGCTCGACAGCGAACTGAGCATCTTGCACATCCCGGGTTGCGCTGCTCGGAAAATCGTCATCATGGACGCGACGAGTTCTTGACACCCTCATCGTCCACCAACCGATGAAGTGAACCCGGCGTATCGTGTCGATTCACATACGCTTGCCGACATGGACCTGATCGGCGAGGGGTGAGCAGCACAGAACTTGGCCCGGCCCGATGGCCTCGTACTGAAGTTGCACTTCGAGTAGATTCCGCTGGTCATGGTCGAGGGAGATTCGGTCGGCCAGAGGCTGATGGACCTGCTCCAGCCGTGAGCCGTTGTCGGTCAATCCATGGCAGCGAATCGTCTCGCTTGGCGCCCGAGGGACACCCAGACCTGGTCGACGGCGAGCAAGGAGATCCGGAATGATCCTCGGCGTCGTAGCGCTCGTCATGGGTCTTGTTGTGTTGACAAAGGCCGCCGACGAGTTCGTCGAAGGGGCGGTTGCCCTCGCATATCACTACCGAATGAGCACGGTCGTCGTCGGCGCGGTGATCATCGGCTTCGGAACGAGCGCACCCGAGATGTTGGTCAGCGCCTTCGCCGCGGCCGGAGGCGACGTCGACATAGGAATCGGCAATGTCGCAGGGTCGAACATCGCCAACCTCACGCTCGTTCTCGGAGCGACAGCTGCGATCACGACGATTCCGATCGGAAGAGAAACCGTTCTGCGCGAAGGACCGATGTCGTTCGCGGCAGTTGTGCTTTTCGCATTCGCTGTTCAAGACGGCGTGAGTTTCGGCGAGGCCGGCCTCCTCGCCCTCGGTCTGAGTGTCGCTATCGGCGCGGCAGTGCTCGGCGCCAGGACCACCGGTGGCGAACCGCAGGACCCTGATCGGTTCATGGTACGAACCGAGGTGGCTCGAACCGGCGCTGGGCTGGTCTTTACCGTTGTGGGCGCCCAAGCTGTCGTGGTCGGTGCAACCCGCATCGCAGATGCACTCGATCTGGCAGGGGGCTTCGTCGGACTGACCATCGTGGCTGTGGGCACCTCGTTGCCCGAACTCGCGACAGCGCTCACAGCCGCGAGGCGAGGTGAGACCGATCTCGTCATCGGCAACCTCCTCGGCTCGAACATCTTCAACAGCCTGGCTGTAGGCGGCATCATCGGCTTCGTCGGCCCTGGCGTCGTACAAGATGAGGCACTCACCGGAACGCCGATGTGGATGATGGTGGGTGTTTCTGCCGCGGTTCTGGTGGTGATCGTCACCGGCCGACGGGTCGTTCGTTGGGAGGGAATCCTGCTTCTGGCTGCGTTCATTGCCTTCCTCCTATTCCTACCGCGCTGAAGCCAAGGAAGGTCGGGCGACGGTCTTGACCAGAACCACCACTACGTGACCCAACGATCCCCTTTTGGGCCTTGTAGCGCTGGCGGATGAGATCGGTCGGCTGATGAAGTTCTGCGGTGGTCTCGGTCGGAAGGTCTTCGAACATGAAGTCAGCTCTGGAGACCCGCGCACATGGGCTCTGCGTGCCCACGAAGGGACGTGAGCGGGGTCGCAGAGTTGGGCGCCTCGGCTCGGTATGTTGATGGCGTGCTCGAAGCCGTTGGCCAGCTGGTGATGTCATTGTGAGTGGATCGGCCAAGGTGATCGCCGCCACGCCCAGTTGGTTCGGCGACGAGTATCTCGGGATCGAGGTCCAGCAGTACATCGGCCTCGGGGTGCTCGCTGTCGTCGCGACGGCAGTGCACTTCGCGCTGTTGCGAGTGATCGCCATCGTCGTGCGTCGTCGATATGCCGGCGACGATCTGACGTTTTGGGAAGGTGAGCGTCGCCTACTGAACCGGGGCATTCTGCTGCTTGTGATCGGGATCACGGCGGTGGTCGGATTCCCGACTCTCGATTTCGATCCGGATGTCGAGAGCATCGTGAATCAGGCGACCAGTCTGGTCGCCGCCGTGGCGGTCATCCTGCTGGCCTACCGCGTCATCGAGATCGGTGTTGACGTGCTGGCAAGACACGCCAGCGAGACCGAAACGAAGCTCGACGACAGTCTTGTCCCGTTGTTGCGCACCTCCATGCGGCTGTTCGTGACAGCTGTCGGCATCTTGTTCGTACTGCAGAACCTGGATGTCGATGTCTCGTCGCTCGTCGCCGGCCTTGGTCTGGGGGGCCTTGCGATAGCGCTGGCCGCACAGGACACCGTGCGCAACGTGCTGGGTGGAGCGACGATCTTCGCCGACAAGCCGTTCGAGGTCGGCGACTGGGTCATCGTCGATGGGGTCGAAGGCACCGTCGAAACCGTTGGCTTCCGTTCGACTCGTGTGCGCACCTTCTACAACTCGCTGGTGAGCGTGCCCAACGGCAATTTGATGAATGCCGGGATCGACAACATGGGTCAGCGTCGTTGGCGTCGGTACAAGACCACGCTAGGGATCGGCTACCACACCACGCCGGATCAGATGCAGGCGTTCGTCGAAGGAATCCGGGCCATCATCCGGGCGAGCCCCGGAATGCGTCAGGACTATTTCATGGTCGAGTTCCACGGTTTCGGCGCCACGAGCCTCGACGTGTTGGTCTACTGCTTCATGGATGCCGCCGACTGGAACGAAGAACTGCGTACCAGGCACGTCCTCAATCTCGACATCATGAGGCTCGCCGAATCGTTGCAGGTCGACTTCGCCTTCCCGACCCAGACTGTGCACATCGCCGAGATGCCAGGTCAGCCCCAACAGCTACCACGGGTTCCCGATCGGGCCCAGCTTCGGAAGGTCGTGAACTCGTTCGGCCCGGAGGGCGGGAGTAGTCAGCGCGTCGACCAACCGATAACGGACGGCCATGAGAGCGTTCTCGAGAGTCCTTACGCGCAGGCCGACGAAGGTAGTTGAGGGCCTGTCGGCAGTTCGATCTGAGTCGTCGCCATGTTCATCCCTTTCCGGGAATGATTCCCCAGCTGATTCGTGACCAGAACCGTTCGTGGAAGAAATACAGAACGAGCTTGGTGATGATCTCGAAACCACCGATCGAGATCGCTGTCGCCAGGTTCCCGGTGAAGATGTATCCGAGCACCATCGTGTCCAGACTCGCTATCACCCGCCAGGTTCCGGTCTTCGTCACTGAACGGCGCCGACCGTCGCGGTGGAAACCTTCCTCGTCGAGGACGCGATCCCAGTGCAGCCGCGACCACAGTCGCTCATGCAGGTAGTACAGGATCATCTTCGTCGCTACTTCGGTCAGCGCTATGGACGCAGCTGTCTTCGCATTGTCGGCGGAACTCTCACCTTCGATCCCGAACAACGGGCCGAGGGCGCTCAGCACCACAAAGGACAGTAGGAGCGTGTCGATGGTTCCCACGACTCGCCACGAGATCGCCTTGGAGATGGAGCGAATCTGGCGAATCTCCGGAGGGTTCGGGGGATCGAGACGCGCGTCTTCAGGACCGAAGATCGGTATTTCTGGAGCTTCTCTCATGTTGACCTCCGCTGTCGACGCACAACCTAAGTGCCATTGTCGATCCGACATCTGAGGGTGTCAATCAGGTGTCTGCGCTGGTGAGGTGCCTGTCACCGGCCGAATCGGCGCCATTCAACTCTCGGCCCCCCAACCTTGCACGCCGTCAGACCGACGCCATGCGATGACCACGTCGACGAATACCTAAACGTGGCATGAGCGGTTGCGACACAATTTACCCGTACCCACGTGCTGTCTCTGAGGACACACCCAAAGGCATCCGAGTCGAACTCGCTGCGCCCGTTGCGTGACGTTTTTTCCGGCATAGTCGGTTGGTTGTTCTATTGTACGGACATCATCTGACTTCCTGAGGGGCCTGACGCGTATGCCGGCTAAGTCCTTGGATCGTTCTCACCCGCTACCCCTGTGGGCACAGCTGGAGGCCGATCTACGTCGTCGAATCGACGACGGAGATTTCGACGACGGTTTGTTCCCGACCGACCTCGAACTCACGGATTCGTACTCGGTGAGTCGTCACACCGTTCGAGATGCTGTGAGAAGGCTCAACCAGGCTGGGCTCCTCACGCGCAGTCGGGGCCGGATGACCCAGCTCAATCTTCAGGGGTTCGAGCAGTCACTCGAATCGCTCTACAGCTTGTTCCAGTCCGTCGAGTCCACAGGCATCGAACAGACGAGCGAGGTGCTCGAACTTGGAGTTGTCAATGATGCGACTGCTTCCATGCACCTCGGGGTTTCGGAGGACACCGATCTGCTGTTGTTGGCCAGACTTCGCCTTGCCGGTGGCGAGGCGCTGGCAATCGATCGGGCCTGGCTCCCGCTCGCAATCGCTACGCCCTTGCTCTCGGTTGATTGGTCGCACACAGCGTTGTATGCGGAGCTGGCGAACTGTGGTTCACCGGTGCCAAACCAGGGATGGGAACGACTCACCCCGATTCTCCCAAAACAAGCCGATCGGGTGATGCTTGGAATGAAGAAGTCCGAGGCAGCGTTCAGCCTCGAGCGCCTCGGCACTTGTGACGGAACGCCTGTCGAATGGCGAACCACCATAATTCGTGGCGACCGCTATCGCTTCGTTTCAGACTGGACGGCGACAGGGCGCTCCGAGTTGCGGCCCACCACCACCTAGACGGCCCACCACATAGACGCCCCAGCGCTCATTGGCACGGGTGAGCAATTTGACTGGCTATCCGAATGACCGTACATTTAGACCGAGTGTCGGGGAGAGGTCATTCGGTTGCGCCGACCCGTACAGATTCAGGGGGATCTGGCCATGGAAACATCAGCACATCACCGGGTTGTCATCGTCGGCGGAGGTTCGGCCGGCATTTCGGTTGCTTCTCGTCTCAGAAAGAAAACCGACGACATCGCTGTGATCGACCCGTCGGAGAAACACTACTACCAGCCCTTGTGGACGCTGGTCGGCGGTGGCTGTTCGAAGCGCGAGACCAGCGAGCGAAGCGAACATTCTGTGATGCCGAAGGGCGTGACATGGATCAAGGACGCTGTCACAGCGTTCGATCCGGAGAACAATGTCGTGGAGACAGCTGGCGGCAAGACGGTCAGCTACGAGGTTCTTGTTGTCTGCCCGGGGATTCAGCTCGATTGGAGTCGAACACCAGGGCTGTCGGAAACGCTCGGGAAGAACGGTGTGTCGTCGAACTACACCTATGATCTGGCGCCCAAAACGTGGGAGTTCATCCAGAACACGAAGTCCGGTACCGCTGTTTTCACGATGCCCAGCGGCCCGATCAAGTGTGCGGGAGCACCTCAGAAGATCGCCTACCTGGCGTGCGACTTCTGGCGGAAGCAGGGAGTTCTCGACGACATCGACGTTCATCTCGTACTTCCCACCCCTCGAACGTTCGGGGTGACGGCATTTGCAGACGCATTGGACGTCGTGGTTGCTGACTACGGGATCGACCTGCACCTCAAGACGGAGCTCGAATCGATTGACCCCGATTCACGGAAGGCGACGTTCAAGTCTGTCGATCAGGATGGTGACGGATTTTCGTTGCCGTACGACATGATGCACGTCGTTCCACATCAATCGGCTCCGGACTGGGTGAAGTCGAGTTCGCTCGCCACCGATGCCCCCACGGGTTATGTCGATGTCGACAAGCACACGCATCAGCATGTGCGCTACCCGAACGTGTTCTCACTCGGGGATGCGGGTTCGACGCCGAACTCCAAGACCGGGGCCGCTATTCGCAAGCAAGCTCCGGTCGTCGCGACCAACGTTCTGTTGCAACTTGAGAGCAAGGATCCAACCGAGCAGTACGGCGGCTATGCGTCGTGTCCGCTCACCACTTCGAGCAAGCGGATGCTGTTGGCAGAGTTCGACTACTCGATGGAGCCGACACCATCGTTGCCGAAGTTCATCAACGCACAGAAGCCACGCCGTGACATGTGGTACCTGAAGAAGTACGGCCTGCCATTCATGTACTGGAATCTCATGCTGAAAGGCCGGGCGTGAACCGGTGACATCACTTCGGTAGGGAACCTGTACCAGGACGCAGAGTTACGACAACGTCCCGAGTGCGGGAACCTCGAGGTGTTCCTTCAGTTGGGTGAGGAAGCGGCCAGCGTCTCCTCCGTCGATGAGACGGTGATCGAATGTCGCACTCAACGTCATCACCGGCACCTCGACGGGGTTGCCTTCGCGGAGTTGGACGACTCCGCGGGAGCGTCCGAAGGCGACGATCGTGCTTGTACCAAGGGGCAGGATCGGCGTTCCTGCGACGATGCCGATCGCGCCGACGTTGTTCACGGTGCAAGTGCCACCTGCCAGATCAGCAGGAGCGATGAACCGACCTCGCGCCGCCTCGGCCAGGCGAACGATCTCGTCGGCGATGTCTGAAACCGATAGCGAGGCGGCGTTGCGCACTACGGGCACCATCAGGCCGTCCTGAGTGTCGACGGCAACACCGATGTCGCGGCGTGATGGGTAGACGATCTCTTCGCCGTCGAGATGTGCGTTCATCAAGGGGTGATCGTCGAGAACAGGAATCAGCATGGCCACGAGGAGTGCGTCCAGAGGCAGTGGCTGCTCGCGCCGCTTGGCAAGCGCAGCCCGGGTGGCGATGAGACCCGTCGCGTCGACGTCGACCATGGATGTGAACTGCGGGATGGTCGTTGCCGATTCGGTGAGGTGGTGAGCGATCGTCCTCCGCATGGTGCTCAGACGAACCCGCCTTTCCGATGGCTCGGTCACTGCTTCGAGATCGGAAAGCTGGATGGATCCGGAAGGACCCGTGCCGCGGACTGTTCTCAGATCGACGGATGCTTTGCGTGCTGCTTTCCGCACCTTCGGCATGGCGAGCAGGGCACCGCCGGCGGCAATCGTGTCCTGAACGTCCTGACGCGTGACCCTGCCCCCGAAGCCGCTTCCGACAACGTGGCTAGGGTCCACGTCATTGTCCTGTGCCAGCTTGCGAACCAGGGGAGAGGTCAGACGTTCCCAACCGGCTCCGCTCGGGGCTTGATGTGTAGGCGGCTCACGAGAGGTACTGACTGTGCGCGGCACGTGAGAGAGTGCTTCGGAGTCGAAGGAGTCTCACGTGGGAAGACTGGATGGCCGAACTGCGTTGGTAACGGGCGGGAGCCGCGGCATTGGGGAGCACAGCGCGAGGGCACTGGCGGCCGAAGGAGCGCGGGTCGCTCTCGCAGCCCGCAGCGTCGATGATCTCGAACGCGTTGCCACAGACCTGCCTGACGCGGTTGTGCTCGAAACTGACATGTCGATTGCCGGTGCCGGCGGCGATCTTGCCTCGAGGGCTGTCGAGGCACTTGGCGGGGTCGACATTCTTGTCAACAACGCGGGCGCGTCGGAGATGCCGGGCCAGGAGGCCGAACTTCTTCAACTCAACTACATCGCGCCGCTCGAGACGACGAACGCCCTCGCAGCGCAAATGGGAGACCGTGGTCACGGCTCGGTGATTCACATCTCGTCGGTCGCTGGCAGCCTCGGTCTCGCCGAAGGCGCGACCTACAGCGCCTCGAAGGCCGCACTGGACTCGCTCGCGAGGAGCCAGGCTGCTGCTTTCGGCCCGCGCGGGGTGAGAGTGAACTGTGTCGCTCCCGGCCTGATCATCACCGAGATGTGGGCTGCTGGACGGGAGACGCCTGGCCTCGCCGAAGGACTCGAGCGACACATCTCGCTCGGTCGTTGGGGTGTGCCAGATGAGGTTGCCTCTGTTGTCGCCTTCTTGGCCACAGATGACGCTCGATACATCAGCGGTCAGACCATCACGGTCGACGGTGGGTTCTACGGCCCTGCGAGTTGGGCGAGCTTCATGTAGAGGCTGCGCTACGCCGTATCGTCGGATCATGGCTGATGACTCGATGACGTTCGTTCTCGTCCATGGCGCATGGGGAGGCTCGTACGGGTTCCGAAATGTGCGCCCGATCTTGCGACAAGCGGGTCATGAGGTGTTTACGCCCAGCCTCACTGGTATCGGCGAACGGTCACACCTGGCGCATGCCGGTATCGATCTGACGACCCATGTTCGAGACGTGGTGAACACGGTTCTGTATGAAGACCTTCATGACATTGTGCTGCTGGGCTTCTCGTACGGGGGCATGGTGGTGACGGGAGCGCTCGACCACATCGCCGAACGCGTGAGCCATCTCGTCTATCTCGATGCGTTCGTTCCCGCCGCCGGGCAGAGCGTGTTCGGCATCAGCGGTGCGTCGCCTTCGGCGACGATGAGTCCGGGTCAGGAGTGGTACATCCCACCGCTTCCGCGTCAACTGGGTGACCCAGGTCTCCAGGTCTGGTCGGACAGTCGGCGAACCATGCAGCCTGCGGGGACGTTCATCGAGCCGGTCCAGCTCTCGGTTCCTCAAGAGCAACTGGACATGACGCTCACCTATGTCAAGGCAACAGATGACCCCAACGAGGACGTCGACTCTGCCTTCTGGCGGGCGGCTCGTCATGCGGAGGAATCCGACCGCTGGTCGTACCACGAGATCGCCACTCACCACCTCGTACCGTTCACGCATCCAGGAGAGTTGGCCGACATCCTCATTCGGCTCGCGAGCTGAGCCCGCGCCAATGTTTCTGCTGCTCTTCGCGCATTCTTGACCAGGTCGACCGGATGATGGCATTGGGAATCCGGCTGGGGTCCTGATCGGTTTTGCGGCCGATAGCGGTGGTCAGGCTGGTGCAGCGCCCGGTCGCTCAGTTTCTACGAACATCCCTGTGTATGAGGATGGTGATCTGGTTGTGGGTGAGGAGCCGGGTTGGGGAACTGATCCGGTTGAGGAGGCGTTGTTGGCTCATCCACCGAAGGGTGGTACCAGGGGGTTGTGATATCGGTGAAGGGTTTGTTTGGGCTGGCTGAACTCGAGATGGTCGCGAACTAGCGTCAAAAAATCGTCG
>JABABU010000009.1 GCA_014238065.1 Actinomycetota bacterium | reverse complement strand
TGGCCCTTCGTCGCGGGGTGTCAACACGCCACCCGACCGAGAGCCCGACGTCGTCGTCGAGTTGGAGACCCGGGCCGAACAGGCCGCCATCTATCGACTCTCCGGGGACACCAACCCTATGCACATCGACCCGGAGTTCGCGACGGCCGCCGGGTTCGAAGGGGTATTTCTGCATGGCTTGTGCACATACGGATTCGTCGGGCGAGCGGTGCTGAAGGGCCTGTGCGATGGTGATGTGGAGCAGTTCGGCTCCCTTCGAGGAAGGTTCGCCGACCAGGTTTGGCCTGGCGATCGGATCATCACCAAAATGTGGCTGGGCGACGACGGCACGGCGATACTTCGAGCTCAGACCCAGACCGGTGCGATCGTGTTCAACCACGCCAGCGCCATCGTCGGTCGGAGTGACCCATGAGTCCAAACCGCGCCGAGGTCCTCGTACTGGGCGGCCCACGTTCCCTCGAACCTCGATCGATCCCGATTCCCGAGACGGGACGAGATGACGGAATCCTGCGTGTCGAGGCCTGCGGGCTCTGCGGTACGGACCATGAGCAGTACACCGGTCACATAACCGCGCCGTTCGGGTTCGTTCCCGGTCACGAGGTGATCGGCATAGTTGAGCGAGCTGGAGACCAGGCGCAGAAGCGATGGGGGGTCAAGGAGGGCGACCGGGTCGCCGTCGAGGTCTTCCTGTCGTGTCGCGAATGCCAGATGTGTTTGACGGGGGAGTATCGCCGTTGTATCAACAACGGGCTTCGACACATGTACGGGTTCATCGATGTCGAAAGTGAGCCGGGGTTGTGGGGGGGCTATGCCACCCACCTGTATCTGGCGCCGGACGCCATGCTCTTGCCAGTGCCGGACGGGCTCGACCCGGTGATCGCGACGGTGTTCAACCCACTCGGTGCCGGGATTCGGTGGGGAGCGGTGGTACCTGGAACCAAGAATGGGGATGTGGTGGCAGTTCTAGGCCCTGGGATACGTGGGCTCTGTACCGCGGCAGCAGCCAAGGAGGCTGGAGCAGAGTTCGTGATGATCACCGGTGTCGGTCCCCGCGACGTTCCCAGGCTCGATCTGGCCAGCCAGTTCGGAGTGGACCTGGCCGTCGACATAACGACCCAGGATCCTGCCCGCGCGCTGAAGGAGGCAACCGGTGGTCTGGCAGACGTGGTGGTGGACGTCACGGCCAACGCTCCGGCCGCGCCCGGTCAGGCCATCCGCCTCGCCCGGCCTGCCGGAACGGTCGTACTGGCCGGTACACGCGGTTCCATCGATGCCATCGGTTTCAACCCGGACATCGTCGTGTTCAAGGAGCTGCGAATTCTCGGGGCCCTCGGCGTGGACGCTCCCGCATACATGGAAGCTCTCAGTCTCTTGGCGTCAGGCAAGTACCCCTTCGGGTCCCTGCCACGCAGAGTCGCAGGGCTCGGTGATGTCGAAGCCCTGGTCGAGACCATGGCGGGCGAAGGCAGCGACGAGATCCCCGTTCACGGCGTGTTCGCGCCAGAGACCCGCTGATCATCGCTTGAGGAAGTAACTAGACAACGGTCAGGTGAATCGAGCAGGTCCCATGATTCCGGCTCGAAGCCCAGTTGGTAGCTCGAACGCGTAGAACAAATCGCCACTTGGGGGCGAACCACGAGCGTGTACCTGCCCGATGAGCATGCGGTTCGGCGTGATGAACTCACCGGGTCGTCGGGAACATCGGCGGTACATGCAGGGCCGGTGTTGGGTTGGCATCGACGAGGTTGGCCGGCCACACGGATCGCCCGATCCTGCCCCTGCCACAACTCAGACACGCTCGAGAAGGGTTGGAGCGATTCCACCGAGAGCAGCGATCGTCGATGGAACGTACGCAGCGTATTGTTCTGACGGGTGCTCAGAGGGAGAGTTTGATGCTCGAAGGTCAGGCGTTGACGGGGGCGCGAGTGGGCGGAATAGTGCTGGGCGCACTCGTCCTCAACTTGCTCATGAGAATTGCCTTGAACCGGTTCTTCGCCCATGCAGAGAGAGGCGATGCCGACAGGATCACGTCCCTTCGCCATGTTGCCCGAACCGCGCAGCGTCTGTTCTTAGCGTCGATTGCGGGTCTGCTGATCTTGGACACGCTTGGCATCAATATTGCTGCGCTGGTGGCGGCCCTCGGTGTGATCGGCCTCGCAATCTCGTTCGGAGCTCAGCCGCTCATCCGCGACATCATCGCCTACATATCGTACGTGTTCGCCGACAACTTCAGGGTCGGTGAAGACGTCCTGATGGACGGAAAGCGCGGCCAGGTGCTGAAGTTCGAGTTGCGCGGCGTGGTGCTCAGGGTCGTCGGCGAAACCGACGAGTGGCTCGCGTACGTCCCCTACAGCAAGATTGCAACGGTGGAGAACTACGACCGTGAACTCGACGAAGCCTGACAGGCCCGACTTCGACACACTCCACACCGTGCCGTCACCAAAAAGGCGATACTGGAATAGTCGGGTTTCAGGTCGTGCTCATGCCGCCAGAGGCCGCGGGTCGCCATCACGGCCGGTCGTAAGGTCGATTGTGATGAGATGAGTCTCAAGATTCGCAAGTTTTCTGACGACTCTCTTCGGCGAACGCCTCGGGCAACATGATGAGCCCGAGGTGTTCCGCATCTCCCTCCCGCGTCCTCACCACAGAACGCGATGCCGCCGTAGCCCTGTCGGAGCGCCAAGAAGGTCCGTGTAGTGGGGGAACGGTTGTGACCCGTCTTCCACGGCGTGCATCAGCGCGGAAGGTTCCAGGTCAGATGGCGAGACCCGCGGCCGTCAGCGGTCCGCCACTTTCGACACCGGAGCACGGGCCCGAAGTGTGGCTGAATTTATGCCGTTACCGACTGGTTCGACGTTCCGGCCGACGACGCTGCGCAGCGTCGTCAGTCGATGGGTCGGGTCTGGAGGGGGAGGGCGCACAGGGCGGTGATGACGCCGCCTGCGACGAGGAACCACCAGATGCGATCGAATCGGGTCAGGAGATCGTCGACGCCGGTTGCGGTTCCCAGGAAGGCGATGGTGAGAGCGACGCCGAGCGATCCTCCGAACTGGCGCACGGCCTGGGTCGTGGCCCCGCCCACCCCGACGCGATTACCGGGGAGCGCTTGAGCTGCCACGCTCGTGGTCTGAGGAAAGACCAGGGCGATGGAGAACGCAGCTATGGCGAGGGGTATGGCGAAGTCGATGGCGTAGTCGACATCGTCGGTCAGAAACACCACCCGGTAGAGTCCCGCGATAGCGAACAGCACACCGCCTGTGAAGACCAGCGGTCGTTGCCCGATCTGGCCGGCCAGCCGCCCGAAACGGGGACTCAGGGCCGCGGCCAGGGCGGCACCGGGAGCCACGCCGAGACCGGCTTGGAGGATCGACCACTCCCAGACGCTCACAAGGAACAGGATCAGTCCGAAGAACATGGCAGAGAACGACATCGAGTAGCTGAACATCCCGAGGTTCCCCCATCGGAAGTTGCCCAGAGCGAAGAGTTCGAGATCCAGCGTCGGGGAATCGGTCTGGCGTTGATGAGCGACAAAGACACCCAGTAGCACCATGCCGGCGGCGAGTACCACCAAGGTCTGGGTGCTGACCCAGCCAGCGGTATCGGATTCGACCACCCCGTAGGACACAAGACCAGCTGCTAGGGCAATGAGCACGACACCGATGAACGACGGAATCCGCACATTCGGATCTCTCGACTCGTTCAGGTGACGCAGACCCGCGGCCACGGTGACCACACCGATGGGCAGGTTGATGAAGAATGCCCAGCGCCAACCCCACGCGTCGACGATCAAGGCACCGAGCGATGGCCCCAACGCCGCCGACGCGCCGCCGATGGCACCCCAGATCGCGACGACCTGTGGCAGTTTCTCCCGGGGAAACGCAGCCATGACCAGTGCCAGTGAAGCGGGGACCAGGATCGCCGAACCCGCGCCCTGCATCACACGAGCCACGATCAGGAACTCGACGCTCGGCGCAACCCCGCACGCCATGGACGCCACAGTGAAAGCGCACGATCCCACCAAGAACGCGAACCGGTGACCGAGACGGTCCGCCAGCTTTCCTGCAGGAACCAGCAGGGCGGCGAACACGATCGTGTACCCGTTGAGCACCCAAGACAGGGTCGAGGCCGATGAATCGTCGAAACTTTCCCCGATGTCGGGAAAAGCGACGAAGAGAATCGTGGTGTCCAGGTACGTCGCCAACGCCGCCAGCCCGGCAATGGCGAGGATGAGTCGACCAGCACGAGCCTCAACTGCAGTCACGATCGTGAACATAGTGTCCAGATGATCCGACCTGAGCCTTCCGAGGATCTTTGCGCGCTGGGTAGCTTGCGAGCGCAGGACTTTCGCTTCTCGGCGGACCTCGAGCCAACCATCGTCGGCTGCTTCGCCGTCCCGCTCGGATGTCAGCCCCATCGGCTGCAACGACTTCGTCAGCGAGTCCTGAAATGCTGCATGACCTGGCCCGACAAAATTCCAGGTACCGACGGTGTCATCGGCGAGTCATACGAACATGGTTCGAGCGGCTGCCACCGCTGACATAGGGCTTAGATCGTTTGGGAGTAATGTTTGGTTCATGAAAGAAGTCTCAGGAATGCTGACGGTGTCGTTGCGTCTCGTGGCGATCGTCATCTCGATGGTCATGCTCGCTACGGGGTGCGGTGGTGATACCGGGTCGTCAGAGAGCGGCGGTGATACCGGGTCGTCACAGAGTGCCAGCGATACCGGGTCGTCAGAGAGCGGCGAAGATGTCGACTCAAATGAGAGTGGCGATGATGTCGGCTCCGCGGCGAGTGGACGAGCGTATTGTGACGTTGCTCGTGAGCAAGAGGTTCGCTCTGACGCCTTTAGTCCCTTTGGCGCAGAGTCGGCAGACGTGGAAGCGTTCTTCAACGATCAATTCGCCCTGATCGCGGAGGGGATTGCCGCTGCTCCCAATGGTGCGATCAAGGCGGACCTCGAACTACTCCAGAGAGGACAGCTTGAGATGGCGTCCATCATGGAAGCGGCAGATTGGGACATTTTCGCTGTTGACTCCGACGCCATGGACGAGCTCAACGATCGACCTGAACTGACCGCCGCAAGTGATCGACTCGATGCCTATGGCGAAGCTGAATGCGGGATTCAGTCAGACGTGTCCGACGGTGATGCCGGGGATGATGAGGCCTTCGAAGGCAGCCCTGAACTCCTGGAGGAGATGCTCGAGAGCCCTGCCATGCGCGCTTTCATCATCGAAGACATGATGTCGGACTCAGAGGTCACCGAGGACCAGGCCAACTGTTTCCTCGACTCCATCGTGGAGTTAGGCCTGTTCTCTGCGTTGGGTGATGAAGAGCCCGGTGCGGCACAGCTGATTGCAATGCTCGAGGTCTTCGATCGATGCGGGATCGACCCCGACACGTTCGGCGGGTAGCCCTCTCGGGGACGGTCGGGCCCGAACTCGGGGATCGTTACCAATGGGCATGAAACAGAGGTGTACGTTCGGCCCGACGGCACGGTGGTGGAGGACAACCGATGAGCGACACATCGCAGGGTGAGAGCTGGTGGGAAGCATCCGACGGGAAGTGGTACCGCCCCCAGCAGCATCCTGAGTACGTGGACCCCCGTCCACCGCCACCACCCGAAGAGAAATCGACGGAATCCGCTGTTGGTGAAGAGCATCAGCCGGAAACTCGACCACGCCTCACCGGCCGCCAACTTTATGACGGCAACCCGCTTCACCCCGACGAACTCAGACAACTCTTCCTAGCCGTCGGAATCACCGCTGGGGTTGCGGCCCTTGCGGCCTTCGCCCCATGGGTCGATCTTTCTGAAGACACTTCGGGAATTGGGGCAGGACCAGGACTTTTGACGCTCATGGCGTTTGGTGCGGCGAGTGTCATGGCGTTTCTTGGAGCGGGAGAGAAAGTATTGCCAGCGGCTGCAACCATCGCCGCGTTGGGTTGTGCGGCAGTCGGCACGGCCGATTCCATCTGGATCTGGGCTGACATAACCAGCAATGGGGTGTGGGACGGTCGCTGCTGCAGTGCCGAAGTCGCGTGGGGTCTCATGCTCGGAACGGTCAGTGGAGGGTTCGCAGCGGCTCTGATGGTGGTGGTCATCTGGGAACTAGCGACGGAACGCTCTGCGAATTCTCGATCGTAAGCTGCAACAACGTCGGCCCGGGCGGCGTCTCCCAGCTCTGCTCGATCTCACACGTTCCCGTCGTCATTCCTGCCTCGCGCAGCACCCGTACAAGCGCTGATTCAGCAGCGCGCTGTGCGAGAATTGAGGACATGACCGGTGGGATTTGTCGGCGCAATCAGTCACGCCTCGTATGCGGGCTGGTGCTCGCGGCCGTCATAGTTGGAATGAGTGATGCTGGCGCGGTGGAGAACCCCGGTGATGTACGCGACTGCAGCGACTTCGCCACGTCCAACGAAGCCAACACATGGTTCTGGACCTACTTCCCGGAGCACGGCGATGTCGCCAACCTCGACCCCGACGACGACACCGTGCCATGCGAATCGCTCCCGGCATTCGCGTCAGTGTCCCCATATGTCGATATCGATCTGTCAGCCGGCCAGGACGTTGCGGTAGCCAGCGGCGAGACGGAGGACGGGCTGTGGCTGACCCGCGAGGACGGCACGGTCGAGATACGCGGTTCCGCGATCCACTACGGCGACCGTCCGACGCTCGAGATCGGCGAGCGGGTCACGGCGCTGGCGGCCACGCCGCCAGGAGACGGCTATTGGCTCTTCACCAATCGCGGTAACGCTTTCGCATACGGCACCGCGATCTTCTACGGAGACTTTGGACATCTGAACCTCGACGGCGAGATCATCGACGCCGTGCCCACCTCGGACGGCACGGGCTACTACATGATCGGATCTGACGGCGGCATCTTCACCGCCGGCTCCGCCGTGTTCTACGGATCGATTCCTCAGATCCTCCCCGGTGTCACTCTGGACGGGCCGGTTGTGGGAATGTCGGTCACCCCTGGCGGCTACATCCTGGTCGCGGCCGACGGCGGCACCTTCACGTTCGGCCTTGCGGTGTGGTACGGGTCGATACCCCAGATCTTGCCGGGAGTCCCGCTCTTGTCGCCGATCATTGCCCTCGTCCCCGGCCCTGCCGGATATCTGATGCTCGGGGGTGACGGTGGCGTCTTCAACTTCGGAACCAGCGAATTCCACGGAAGTCTTTCGGGCATAGCGACCTCCGACGTCATTGCCGTCGCGGTCAAGGCCGACCTGTCCGGCTACCTCATCCTCGACGCCGACGGCACGGTTTGGGCGCTCGGCGACACCCGCCACATCGGCGTCAATCGCTTCACCGGTACCGGCGACATAGTGCTCAATGTGCCGATTCCCAACGAGGCGGTCATATACGCGGCGCACGCCGGCGCATCCGACTTCAGTATCTTGGCCCGAGACGATCTCGACAACGGCCTCGAACTCCTTGTCAACGAGATCGGCGCTTTCGGCGGGTTCATGTACCTCGACCAAACCGATACGGCAAAGCTCGAGATCGTCGCCGACGACGCCTGGGTCATCGAGATTGCCCCCATCTCTTACGCGGCTCACTGGCGAACCAACACTGGAGCATCGAGCGGTTCAGGTCACGACGTGGTTCGCGCCACCCGGCCGGCCCAGGGATCCACCTTCGTCACCAACTCGACCACCGTCGGCGACACCGTCATCCGGGCGCACGAAATGATCGGCGCAGACGTAGAACTGCTCGTGGAGAAGACCGGCAACCTTGTCGACAGTCAAGTTCCTTTCCCCAACTGGGCAGGACATACCCTGTTGCAGATCGAGACGTCGGGCACCTGGAACATCGCGATCTCATAGCCGCCCTCTGGACCACCTTCGGTGGGAATGCATGACAGGGCCTGAGCGTGATCGGTGGTGGTTCTTGACCGGTCGAAGCACTGAATGGATGGCCGCGAATGCGTGTTTCGGTTTGTCCTGCGGTTGGTCACGGGTTCGGGGTGCGGTGGGCCCACGGCTGCGCTGCCTCGACTTGGGAAGAGACCCGCAACAAGTGGTCCTCTCGACCGTAGGCCGCGACGAGCTGTACCCCCACGGGCAGGTCGTCTGAGGTCCAGTGGGTCGGCAGGTTCACTGCCGGCTGGCCGGTCGTGTTGAACGGTGGGGTGAACGGCACGAAGTCGCCGGCCCGGAACAGTGCCGCCCAATGATCGTCGGGATCGGGATCGGGATCGCAGGTACCTATGGGGAGCGGCAACTCGGACAGGGTCGGCGTGAGCAGCAGGTCCCAACCATCGGCCCACCACTGCTGGACGTCGCGCCGATAGCGATCGGTAGCGGCCATGGCGGCGGTGAGGTCGACCGCTGAGATCGTCCGTCCTGCCTCGGCCTGGGCCATGTTGAACGTTTCCACTTCGCCGGGTTCGAGTGGCCTTCCGATCTGTTCGGCGATCTTGTCGATGGTGAGACTCATGATCGGTGAGCGAATGATGCCGTAATGAACGCGGGTGCTCGTGTCGTCGAGCGCTGCCGGGAAGGCCGGCTCGACCTGATGTCCGAGCGATTCGAGCAGGGCGGCCGCCTTGTGGACAGCTTCGAGGAGTTCGCGCGGCAATGGCTTACCCAGAGGGTTGTGGTCCATCAGCCCGATGCGCATCCTTCCCGGATCGGCGCCGACCTCGCCGATGTAGGGGCGGGTCGGGGGAGTGGCCCGTATGACATCGCCGACCCCGGCGCCGTGGGAGAAGTCGAGCGCGAGAGCGCTGTCGCGGACGGTTCGGGTGAGCACGTGGTCAACCGCCACGATCGTCTCGGCCCGGTTCGGAGCCATGGAGATGCGGCCCTGAGACGGCTTGAAGCCGAACAGCCCGCAGCATGATGCCGGGATGCGGATGCTGCCACCGCCGTCGGAACCGTGGGCGATCGGCACCATGCCCTTTGCGACTGCTGCAGCTGAGCCACCGCTCGATCCGCCGGGTGTGCGGTCGAGGTCCCACGGGTTACGGGTGGCTCCCCACGCGGCAGACTCCGTCACTGGCAAGCTGCCGAACTCCGGACTCGTGGTACGACCGAGAAAGACTAGACCGGCGCGCCGATAGCGCGTCACCAATTCGGTGTCGAACGTGGACCGTGGCAGTAGCTTCGCGAGTGCGACGTTGCCGTTCGACATTGGTTGACCCTCGACATGGCACTCGAGGTCCTTCAGCAGGAACGGTACGCCGCGGAACGGACCGTCCGGCACGCCGTTCGCGTCGTCGAGAGATTGGTCGAACCAGCGCAGGTTCACCGAGTTGAGCGATGGGTCGTCAGCTTCGATCCGCTCGACAGCGGCCTCGGCGAGTTCGCGCGGTGACACCTCGCCTGTGGCCACGAGTTCCGCCTGCGCGGTCGCGTCGAGCCAGCGGGTCTGTTCAGCGAGTGACATGAGCAACCTCGGGAGTCAGCGATACTCGGTGTCGTGTCGCCGACGATACTGTGCTGCTCGCGGGTCGTGGGTACCGCGGCGCAGACCATGAATACATATGGTCACCGGACGCAGCCAGCCGTGAGAGGTCAGCTGCTCCTGGCGTGCCAGCCGTCTGCGGTCGATTTCAGCTTCTAGAGCCTGCTCCTGGAAGCAACCAGGGCCAAGCCATCCTCATCGCAGAGCCCATAGGCAGGCGACTGTGGCTCTTGAAGGGTTTTGCCCCAGAGCGTGCCCATGATCCCGCCGAAGATCATGAGGCCGACTATCCACCACGACGACACGAGGAGGGCGCCAGGGCCTGGGTCTACGACTTCGACAGCCCCGAGAAACCCTCCGACGAAAAGGGCAATTACTCCCACCCAAGTCCAGCCAAAACCATGATCATCCATGGTGAGGTGAATCGGTCGTTCCGTGGCCACACTTGAGATCGATTTGCCGACGGAACGCTCGGAGGTTCCGCCGTCCACGAACGACCCCGTCCCCGGCAGCTACGACCTTGCATCTCGCCTCGACCGATGACCGAGGCCGAAGTCAGCGGCTGCCAGCCGCAGGCGCGACGAATGGTTCCGGATCCAGGAATCTACGGACGACGTTCGCCGTCATCTGAGCGACATCATTGTCATAACCATCTCGGGCCAGGGCTCCGAACCATGAGATGGACCCGACCGAGAACACCGCTCCGCCGGCCGGCGTCTCATAGAACACGATGTCGGAGCGAACAAGAGGATCGGGCGTGGGGTAGACGACCGATCCTTCGAACTCCTCTTTGGTACGGACCATGTCGGGCCCGAAGTCGACAGCTGATGCCAACACCACCGCGTGCTCCGGCGAACCCAGCCGAGTGTCGTAGCGGTCGAGTTCCTGACCCGCAGCGCCTCCACCGAGACCGGACGTGCCAATTCGGCCGCCGTCGTCGCCCACACCTTGCCAGATCCACGCGGCCCGAGAGCGCCGACTTGCGTCGTTGATCTCGTAGTGGGAGGCCTTGTCGAATCCCTGTGCCGCAAATCCGACTCCCGCGATCTCGTTGGGTGCCCTGCCGAGACGCCTCCACATACCCCCGTACTCGCCCGTGAAGGAGTGGTAGCTCTCGCCGTTCTCCGTCTGCCAGTTTCGCACCCCGTCTTCGGCCCTCCGAAGCTCCATCGCTCCAGGCCAAGAATCGCTGAACGCAACGCGCCAGTAGAAGCCGTTGCCACCCAGATAGATCAGCCGGCCTCCCTGGCGTTGCCAGCCCTCGAGGGCATCGAGCATCGCGGTCGACCAGTACTCCGGATGGGTGCACGTGACGATGACGCGATAAGGCTCCAGCGCTGCGAGGCCGTCGAGATGAACATCCTCATCGCTGAGCACGTCATGGCCGACGTCAAGGTTCTCCAGGAATGCATTGATGTCCGTGTCAGGCGTGAAGTTCCACCCATCTGCACCTGGCCGGAGGTTGAGCACCGGACGCCGCCGGGAGGAGTACATGACTCCGCTGCCGTCGGGATGTTTCTCATACATCGAAAGCCCGACCTCGGGGTGTTCCCGCACGTATTCGTGCTCGGGTCGCAGATGTGATCTGGTCCTGATGAAGTCGGCTCCTTCAAACAGCATTCGATGATTTGCGTAAGCCAGATACGTCGCCGACGAAATCAGCAATGCAATGTCTGCTGCGTCCTCGTCGGCTGCAGGCCGCACGAAGAACGGGACTCGATCATCTCCGTGTTCCGTCTCGAGGAGAAATGCATAGATGCCGCTTGGCAGACCCACCGGGATGTTGAATGTCGCGGTCGTCGTCCATTCAGCGTCGTAGAGGTCGTCCTTGTGGAAATGGACGGCGTCCCACTGGCTGGGGTCGTCCGTCCATCTCTGCTGGCTGCCGTCCCACGTCGGACCGGTCACCGCACGCGCAGGCAGTTGATGCAGTTGTCCATCCCGGCCCGCGCCGGTCATCTCCACGATGGTGTTCCCCCGCATGTCGGTCGAGAGATCCCACTGCAGGACAGCATCGTCCACGACGAGGCGGGGGTTGGCGATGCGGCCGTCGAAGTCGCCACCTCGAGTCGTTCCGCCCAGAGTCAGCTGTCGCAACTCGAGAATGTCAGGCAACCCCACATTCAGGCGGACGGGGGCCTCATCGACCTCCATCAGGTCGCGTCCTGGAGAAACTGATGGTCGTGTCGCCACCGCCGATCTCAGTGCCCCGCCAGAAAGGTCTATGTCGAGTTCGACGTCGTACCAACGCCGATTCGCCAGCCTCGTCGAACGAAGAAGGATCTCCGACCCACAGACCCGTGCCATGAGGACCCCTTCACGAACGATGACTTCGATGGCGTCGCCGGCGTTCGAGAGCGACATGCATGTCTGTGGCTCGGTGGGTCTGGTTGTCATGACACTGAACCGAAGTCCGAGCGACCGCGACGCCCTGATTCCGTCGAGGTCGATGGTGCCGTACGAGCCTGGGACGATCGGCTGATGGTCGAGACGGACAGAAGAGGGAAGATGACTCGGCACGGCGTGCTCGGAGAATCCGGGGCCGTGGCGAGTCCTGTCGCCACAGCTGAGGCGGACGACTCGGAGTGAGGCGTCACACGGCACGTGACTGGATGCCATGAGGGCAACGCTCTCACCTGCGCGTGCCGACCACGGCTCACAATAGGAAGTGACGACTTTGGAGACCATGTTCAGACCGGCTCCGACATCAGCCCGTTCCGTGGCGAAGCAGCCTGCCGGAGTGGGTTTCGGTTTGAGTGTCGTCCGCGATCGTCTGCTGCCCGTTGACGACAACCGCGTGATAGCCGGTCGCCGTCTGAATCCTGCGCCACTCGCCTCCGGGCAGATCCTCAACGACCTCGTTCGGACCGATCGCCAGACCCTCGGCGTCGTACACGACAACATCTGCGGGCCCGCCGGTCCGAAGCAGGCCCCGATCCTGGAAGCCGGCAAGTTGAGCCGGAAGCGCAGACAGGCGACGGTGAGCTTCCTCGTAGGTGATCCACTGGTTTTCGCGGACCTGCACCGCAAGGGTCTCAGTGGGGTAGCGGCCTGCGGTGAGGAACTTCGTGTGCGCTCCTCCGTCAGAGACGCCGAACAGCATGTGCGGATACTGAACGATCTCTTTCAGGAGGTCGGATGTTCCCTGCGGCGGCGCAGCAAAGAACAAGGTTCGCAACTCATCGGTGACGGCAATGTCGAGCATGGCATCAACAGGGTGTTTTCCCGTCTTGTCGGCAACCTGCCGCACCGACATCTCGCGGAACTGTTCGGTTTCTGGCGAACGCGGCGACAGGACAGTCACGGTGTCGAGTGGCGCTGTGGCAACGCTAGGGAGATTGTCCTTGAGGCCCTCTCGACGATCGGGGTCACCGAGTTTGTGGAGTCGTTCAGCGAGTGTCCCGGTTGTCGCCTCCATCCAAGCTTCTGAGTCGTCGTACAGATTCCAGTCCTCGAAGGTGAAGGTGAATCCTGCGTCGGTGGTCACGCCTTGTCCATAGACCGGAATGCCGCGCTCCCGGCATCGTTCGAGCCATTCGATCGATCGACGATGAATGTGAGGGCGATCCTCGAAAGCCTGAACGACGTTGTGCAGAACCGGTCTGCCTGACAGCTGTGCCACCTCCTCGAGGTGAGCGAGATCATGGCGAACGTCGCCGGTGGTGAGAGTGACCTGTTGCACACCCTGGTTCCGTTCTGCCAACACCCGGGCGAACACCCTGCATGTCTCGTCATGCATGACGTCGGTGGGCATGGGCGTACCATCCCAGTCGCGCTGTACGGCTGCGGGGCCCGATGGCGGTAGGCGCTGAGCCGACCAGCCACAACCCCCGGCATCCATCGACTCGTGAAGCATCGCCGCCAATCTGGCGTGCTCTTCTTCGGTCGGCACCCGTCCGGCTTTGGCATCCTCCAGGCCGAGGACATCGACGAGCATCGGGCCGGCGGGAACGTAGGGGAGGATGTTGAGCGCCTTGGGTGTGCGGTCGAGGCTGTCCAGGTATTCAGGAAACGTCGTCCAGTCCCAAGGCAATCCCAGCCGCATCGACTCATATGGGATCGCCTCCACCCTGGTCATCGAGCGCATGGCGTGCTCACGCTGCTCAGGAGCGACGGGGGCAAATCCGAAGCCGCAGTTGCCGATCGCAACCGACGTGATGCCATGCCAACCCGAGAGAGTGCAGTAGGGGTCCCAGAAGACCTGGGCGTCATAGTGCGTGTGGAGATCGACAAATCCTGGCGCCACGTGCATCCCGGTGGCATCGATGACCTGCGTGGCGTCGGCAGCTCGGACGTGTCCGATGGTGGTGATCTTCCCCCCGGTGATGCCGATGTCTCCCCGAACACGGGGCGCGCCCGTGCCGTCGAAGATCATGCCGTCCTTGATCACCAGGTCGTACTCGGAGATGGTTCCCATGACTCCCCCTTCGTGACTCGGGCCACCCTACGCTCTCCGATGTGAGCCTGAGCCACCAACCGCGTGATCGTCCCGGGCCAGCGGATATTGCGTTTGTGAACGGGAGATTCGTGACTCTCGATGCTCGTTCGAGCATCGCGGATGCCGCTGCGGTGACTGAGGGGCGTTTTGTCGCGATCGGGACTGTCGTCGAAGTCAACCAACTGATCACACCCGCGACCCGGGTGATCGATCTCGAGGGCAGAACGGTCGTGCCCGGCTTCATCGACGGACACGCCCACATGGATCGTGAGGGGCTGAAGTTCCTCCTTCTTTCGCTCCACGGGGTTCGGAGTATCGAAGACATCCTCGACACGATCGAAAGGGAGGTCAGGAAGAAGCAGCCGGGCGAGTGGATTGTCACCATGCCCATCGGCGACTACCCGGAGTTCGGGGGCGCTCCGGGCTTGCTGGCGGAGAACATGTACCCGACCAGCGCCCATCTCGATCGGGTGTCTCCGCACAACCCGGTGTACATCCGAGGTGCTTGGTATTACTGGAACGGCGAGAATCCGATCGTCTCCATTGCGAACAGTTTGGCCATGGAGATCGCAGGTGTGACCCGGCACACCCCACCGCCTCATTCCCGGATCGACATCAAGAAGGATGCAGCGGGCGAACCCACTGGCGTGTTCGAGGAGACCGGCCGCATCGGAACGGTGGAGTACACGCTGATGCGAGTCGTGCCCCAGTTCAGTCATGAGGACCGTGTCGCCGGTCTGCGGGAATCGATGAGTCGCTACAACGCGGCGGGCACGACGAGTGTGTACGAGGGCCATGGCGTTGCCCCTGACGTCATCGACGCATACGAAGAACTCTGGCAACTCAACGAGCTCACCGTTCGAACTCACCTGGTCGTGAGTCCTTCGTGGGGCTCGTGGTCCGACCGATCAGTGGAGACAGCCCTGAGGGACATGTCTGTGTCGAATCGATCGCGCCCATTCAGTGACGACATGTTGCGTCTCGGTGGAGTGCACATCGACGTTCGTGACTCGGCATCAGACGACGTCCGTCGAAAATCGAGTTCGAACCCGGGCTGGGCTGGCTACAGCGTCGACAGCGTGCTCGACCCTGCCACGGCCACACTGGATGAGGTCGTACTCGCAGCTGCCATGGCCCGCGTGCGACTGAACGCCATCACACACGACTCGGACCTGCTCGACGAGTACCTGGACGTGATCGAGCGGGTAAGCGCCGTGATCGATGTGTCGGACGAGCGCTGGGTTCTGCAGCATCTCAGCTTCGTCGAAGAGGCCCAATTGTCGCGGCTCTCCAAGCTCGGGATCCACACGACGATCGTCCCGGGGACCACCATCTGGAAACACGGCACCAGCCGAACGTCGGATCTAGACGATGACGAGGCCTCGAAATATGTGCCGCTGAGGAGGTTCGTCGATCATGCGGTTCCGTTCGCGTTCTCGACCGACAACGTTCCGATCGAACCGATGAAGAGCGTGTGGGCAGCAGTCACCCGACGCGACGCGGCATCGGGAGACGTCGTGGGCCCAGGCCAGACGTTATCGAGGGAGGAGGCGTTGCGGGCCTTCACTGTCGCCGGAGCGCACCTCTCGTTCGAGGAGACGGAAAAGGGTTCGATCGAGGTTGGGAAGTTCGCAGACTTCGCTGTGCTGTCACAAGATGTGATGACTGTGCCCGAGGAGGACATCCACGACATCGACGTGGTGCGGACTGTCGTCGGCGGGCGGACGGTTCACGGTGAGATGGCCGAGTTGGAGGACCATCCGGCATGACGGACGACATTCGGCCGTGGCGTAACCTCAGCCAGGACGAACTCGACGCCTTGTACTCGCAGAGAAACTTCGCGCCGAACATGGACCAAGTGCTCCAGCGATGGAGGACCAACAGTGCTGCTGTCGTGGCCGGCCTCGGAAGTCCACTGCGCTTCTCCTATGGCGCCGGCGAGGTCGAGTATCTCGATGTGTTCCCTGCAGATCAACCGAGCGCTCCCGTGATCATCTTCGTTCACGGCGGCGCATGGCAGGAGGAGAGTGCCGCGTCGCACGCATTTCCTGCTCAGTGCTTTGTTGACGCCGGAATCAGCTTTGTCGTCCCCGATTTCGATTGGGTCCAGGATGTCGGGCGCAGTCTGTTCCCGATCGTCGACCAACTGCGCCGAGCAGTCATGTGGGTCCATGACAACGCCACCAGCTTCGGCGCCGACCCCGACCGTCTGTATGTGGCGGGTCACTCGTCAGGAGGCCACCTCGCCGGCGTTCTTCTGACGACAGACTGGGAAACCAAGTTCGATCGGCCTCATGACCTGATCAAGGGAGGGATGTGCTGTAGCGGCATGTTCGACCTGGCGCCGGTGCGGGCATCGCGCAGAGGCACCTACATCGCCTTCACAGATGAGATGGAGCATGCTCTCAGCCCGCTGCGTCATCTCGACACGCTGAGAGCGCCCCTGATCCTCGCCTACGGCAGTCACGAATCACCGGAGTTCAAGCGGCAATCACGCCAGTTCGCGCATGCTGCTTCCTTCGCAGGACGTGACGTGCTCCTCATCGAGGGCGAGGGGTACAACCACTTCGAGGTGATCGAAACGCTCAGTAGTCCGCTCGGGCTGCTCGGTCGTGTCGTACTCGAGATGATCCGAAGTCAGCAGAGGTGAGGGAAGTCCATATGGATCTCGCAGGATCGATGGCGTCATGCCGGTGGCCATGAATTTCCGCTGAGCACCGACACTTCCTCAGTCAGTGAGCTGCGCGATCAACCCGGCGCCATCTGACACGACACAACCCTCGACGACCTTTCCGTTGGCGACGGTGAAGAAAGCTGCTGACGGTCGTGTCACCTCTCTTCCTGTTGCTGCAACCCCCATGAACTCGCCGGTGTGAGTGCCATGAAATGTGTACCGCACCGCCACGGTGTCGCCCTCGGCAACAATCTGATGGATCTCGAACCTGGCACCGTCAAAAGCGGCATGCCTTGCTGACAGGTCAGCTATGTGTTCGGCTAGAGAACCCATGCTGGGCACGCCGAAGCCATGTCGGACATAGTCCTCGACGAAAGAGTCGTAGACGACCGACATGTCGGCCCTGTTGAATCCGTCCTCCATGATGTGACGGACGAGTTCCTTCATGTCGGCAGAGGTCATGTTGCGACGCTAGATCAATCAGACTCGCGTCGGCCGTTCACCGCGGCACATCCGCTTTCGTCCGAGTCGGGGCATCATTCCGCTCAGTGGCAGCCGTCACTCCAACTCGTGGACCGAGAGCGGAGTCGGTTTCGGACTGATCGCGACAGTCGCCGATGCTTCTCAGGAGGTCTGTCGTGGCCGACAGGCCTGAAGGGCAAACGCCTACTCGGGCGGAGCTGGACTCCAGCCGTAGTCGTCGCGTGCGCTCTGAGTCGAGATGACGCCGTCGCGTAGATCACGTTCCACTGCTTCTCGGGACCTTTCTCGCGGGTCTCCCCAACCGCCGCCTCCCGGAGAGTTGGCAGTCATTCTCACCGGGCCGAACTGTCGCAGTCCGTACTTCGGCGCGATGAATGGCTCACCCTCGAGGTCGTCCAGGCGAACAAGCTGGATACTCCCGCCTGCCCCCTCGTGGCCGTCGTTGCTCCCGTATCCTGTGGGCTCACCGACGCCCTCGCCGCGAAACGACCAGCGTGCCGAGGTCGAAACGTCGATCTCGTAGTCGACGCCAGTACCTCCCCGAAAGCGGCCGGGGCCCCCACCGTCGGTTCGGAACTCGTGGCGTCGGAACAGAACCGGATATCGCTGTTCCACGAACTCGATGTCTGGAAGGGTCAGGCCTCCGAGCGCTATCAGATGACCGATCTGGTTGAAGCCGTCTCGGTCCGACGTTGCTCCTCCGCCTGCGGCCGCATTCCAGTGGTACATCACGTAGGGGACGTCACCGTCGAAGCCTGCGGTGACACCGAAGATGTTCTTCCCCCATCCTGCCAACGATCTCGACGGTTCAGCCTGCGAAAGACACTGCCAGACCAGATGGACGATTTCGTGAGCGGGAATGACCGTGTTCATCGTCATCGGAGCCGGTGGCGTGGCGTTCAGAATCGACCCTTCAGGTGCGATCATCTCCACGCAACGGAAAGTGCCCTCGTTGCGCGGGAGGTCCGGTTCGAAGTACGAAGCCAGCGCCATGGAGACAGCTGACCAGGTGTTGACCCATCCGCTGTTCTTGAAGCCGTCGATCTGGTCGTCTGTGCCGCTGAAGTCGACCACCAACTCCTCGCCCCGAACGTGAAGTTCCAGGCAGAGATTCAGATCGGCTGGTCCGAAGCAGTCGTCGTCCCAGTGTTCGGCTGCTCGCCACGAGCCGTCGGGCAGCTGAGCGATGCGCTGACGAAACCGCTGATCAGCATGCTCACAGACCTCGTCGAACGCTTCGAGCGCCTCATCGAGGCCGATGTCGGACGCGAGTTCGATGAGCCGGGACGCTCCGATCAGCGTCGACCCGAGCATGGCGCGCAGGTCGCCATCGAGGAGGTCAGGTGTCCTGGTGTTCAGCATCAGCAACCTCCAGACATCGTCACGGAGTTCGCCGCCTTCGATGAGGCGAAGAACGGGAAGCCTGATGCCCTCCTGGTAGATCTCGGTCGCCTCTGGGTTGTAGGTGCCGGCCGCTCCTCCTCCGATGTCGCTCTGGTGGGCACGGTTGCAGCAGAACCCGATGAGCTGGTCGTCAAGGAACACGGGCCTGGCGATGACCCAGTCGGGCAGGTGATTCCCGCCTGCGGTGTACGGATCGCTCAACAGGAACACATCTCCTGCCCTGAGCGAGTGGCCAAAGTCCCGGAGGATGGCTCGAACTGCGAATCCGCCACCCCCGGTGTGGATCGGGATCCCGTCTGCGGTCGAGACGAGCACGCCGTGACGATTCGTCGCAAAGCACGAGAAGTCGTGGCTCTGACTGAAGATGGGGCTGCGCGCGGTTCGGGTCATGACCCAGCCCATGTGCCTGCACAGATGGTCGAGTCGTGCCTGTATGAGTGCGAGTTGGATGACGTCGGTCATCGCAGCTCCAGTTGGACATCGCCGTTGGCCAACACCTCGAGTTGGTCCCCTGAACATCCCAACACCGTCGTTGTCGTCGACTCGATCAAGAACGGTCCATCGAGTTGTTGGCCGGGGTGGAGGTCGTCGCCGCTGTACACGGGAACGTCCAGCCAGCTGTCCTCTGGATTCACCCAGCACCGTCGCTCGGCAATGGCCACAGGACTGGGATGGTCGCCCATGGCAGTGGCTGAGGTCGGCATGTCGGGTGTGTGGGCCGTCGCGACGACACCCACGCCGGTCACATCGAGTCGACCCTCGGGCTGGATGTGTCCGAACAGTCGCTCGTATTCACGTTCGAAGTTCAGCCTGATCGAAGTCTCGTCGAAGCCCTCGGCGACATCGATCCGAATCGACCAGAGTTGGCCCGGGTAGCGCAGGTCCACGTGCGTCGACCGGTGGGCCGACGCATCCGATGGCCACTCGCGAAAGAGCAGCCCGTCGAGTCGTTCATTCTCGGAGGCGAGCGCTTCGGCGAGCCCGGCGAGTCCAAGATCGTCGAGCGATCCGACAACGGTGCGGGCGGTGTCTCTTCGCAACGGAGAATGCAACATACCGACAGCACAGAACACCCCGGCGTCCGCCGGTATCACCACTCGTCTGCAGCCGAGGGCTCTCGCCACCGCAGAACCGTGCAGGCCACCAGCGCCGCCCGCTGCGACGAGCGTCATCCGTGCTGGATCGCGACCTCTCTCGATGGTGATCGTCTCCACCGCCTGGCGGAGATGTTGCTCGAGCAGGGCCACCACTCCGACAGCAGCTTGTTCGAGATCGAGACCGAGTGGCTCCGCGACCCGAGTGTGCATCGCCTCCGATGCAAGGTCCGGGTCGAGGGTGATTGCTCCTCCTGCGTAGGGACCTGGTCGGAGCCGCCCCAGAAGAAGGTGAGCATCTGTCGCTGTTGGCTCGACGCCACCTCTGCGGTAGCACGCGGGACCAGGATCAGCGCCTGCGCCACGCGGTCCGACTTCGAGTAGACCGGCGCTGTCGACGGAAGCGATCGTGCCCCCGCCGGCTCCGATGGAGTGCACGTCGACAGCGGGAACGTTGAGATGTCGGCCTCCGACCTCCAACCCGTCGATGACGGGAACCTCACCGTCGACGAGCACCGCGACATCACAAGATGTGCCACCGATGTCCATGCTCACTATCTGGGCTCGGTCGGCATCGTGGAGCCTTCCGAGAGCTCCGCCGACAGCGGCTGGTCCGCTGAGCACCAGATTGATAGGGCGAGATGCGACTGCATCCACAGGTACCGTGCCCCCGTTGGACTGAAGCAGCAGCAGTGACGTCGAGAGGCCGAGCTGGCAGAGGTCGGCCTCGAGCCGGCGAAGGTAGCCGCCGACCATCGGAACGAGGCCGGCGTTGATCACCGTCGTCGATGTGCGCTCGTACTCGCCGAGCAGTGGCACGAGTTCGCATGAGACGGTTGTCAGGTCGCCAGGCCAACGTGACCTCATGAGTTCCCCGGCGCGATGCTCGTGCGCCGCGTTGCGATAGCTGTGCAGGAAACAGATAGCGACCGTCTCGACTTCCTCGGCTGCGAAGGTGTCCATGGCGCGGTGTACGTCGTCTTCGCGCAGAGCTTCGAGCTGATTGCCATCTCGGTCGATCCGGCCGCCGACGCCGATTCTCAAATAACGAGGGACAGGGACGGCAGGCCACGGTTGGCGATGGTCCCACTGATCGACGCGAATACCTCGTCGTATCTCGAGGGCGTCGCGAAACCCTGAAGTGGTCAGAAGTCCGACTCGTGCGAGGTTGTCCTCGAGCACGGCGTTCGTGGCGACGGTCGATCCGTGGACGAACCTGGAACAGTTCTCGAGAAGTGTCCGGGTGTCGACGCCGAGATCATCGGCCAGCCGGTGTACAGCATCCACCGCACCGCGGGAAGGGTCGCGTGGCACCGAGGGAACCTTCACGACGCGAACAACGGCAGCATCGTCGATCATCACGAGATCCGTGAATGTGCCGCCGACGTCGACGGCAATCGAACACGGCCAGACGGTGGACTGGTTCACCGTCCGGAGCGTAGTTGTGCATGGCTCGGCGAGTCAGGACAAGGCAGGTTCCCTACCTCAGGACGGAGAATCTCAGAGGCCCGCCGACAGTCGAGTGATCGGCAGGACCAAGTAGTGCTGTCCTCCAGCCCTCACTCGAATCCGCGGTTCAGCTCCCGTAGCATGTCGAGAAAGTGTTTCGGGGCCTCAGGGGCGTCAGGTCCTGGCTCCCAGCGAGCCCAGTGCAGCTGACCGGTGTATGGGAACGTTCCGTGAAGCTGGTGGCGATCCCACGAGACCGGCGACCCTCTGTCGATGCCGACGTCGATGCCCTGAAACGGTGCCATGGCCATCAGCATGGGTAGCTCGTCACTCTCAGCGACCACGACGTCGTCGATGACGACGTCGAGCCGAACCCGTAGCTTCGGGAGTGCGTTCACCGCGACTGTGATCTCGATCTCTCGCGAACCAGGACCCGCTGACGCATCGACGGGACCGCAGTCCAGTTCGGTCATGTCGCCGTAGGCGTTGTACACGACCCAGAGTCGTCCCGACTCGACATGTGTCGAGTAGCCACCCCCTTGGTCGCCGTGCGCGAACAGCACGCCTTCGTTGCCAGGCGAGTAGGCGAAGCTGACAACCACGTTGAACGATCGGTACTGCACGAGCTTGAGACTGCGGTAGCGCTCGAGCGTCGGAGTCTCTCGCGTCAGCGTGATCCCTTCGGTCAGTTGATCCTCGGTGGTAGGTCGCGTCACCTCTTTCAACATCGACCGCTCGTCAAGGGGAAAGACCTGGTTCTGCCATGCTGCGGTCTCCCACGCCGATACGAGCTCTTCGACGATCTCGGGGTGCTGATCGCTGACGTCGTTTGTCTCCGTCGGGTCGGTTGTGAGGTCGTACAACTCCCAGCGATCGTCGCTGAAGGCCGTCTGTTGCTGATGGCACGTGACGGCCGACCACCCGTTCTTGTAGTACCCCCTGTGTCCCCACATCTCGTAGTACTGCTCAGGATGGGTCGAAGTCGCGTTCTGGTCGTAGAGTGCTGCGGCGAAGCTGTTTCCGACTCGCTCAGGGCCTTGCCGGCCATTCCGTTCGTCAGGGATCGTGACCCCGGCCATGTCGGCAAGGGTCGCCATCACGTCCGTGACGTGCTGGTACGGCGAGCGGATCGAGCCACTGTCGATGTGACCAGCCGGCCACGAGACGATGAGCGGTACTTGCTGGCCGCCCTGATGGGTGTTGACTTTGTAGAGACGAAACGGCGTGTTCGACGCCATGGCCCACCCTCGCGGATAATGCGGCATGGACTGGGGTCCGCCGATGAGGTCGAGCTTTGCGATGTCGCTCTCGACGAGGTCCTCGCTGCGGTTTCTCGCGGCTCCGAGGAGCGTGCGAAAGTAGGCCGGTGTTCCGGACGACTGACCCTCGCGAGATGCTCCGTTGTCAGATGTGAAGACGACGATGGTGTTGTCCCATTCGCCGAGTTCGACGAGTTCGTCTCTGAGTCGCCCGAAGTTCTGGTCGACGTTGTCGACCATCGCGGCGTACACCTCTTGGTATCTCGCGAACAACTGCTGTTCGGTGTCGGTGAGGTCCTGCCACGCCGCGACTTCGTGTTCCGGCTCGCTGTTTCTCGGTGGCAGTACGGCGTGCTCAGGGATCACGCCCAGAGACTTCTGCTGAGCAAGACGTTTTTCGCGGATGACGTCCCAACCAGCGTGGTATCTGTCGCGATGTCTCGCCATGTCAGTGGGCTTGGCGTGTAACGGCGCATGAACTGCCCCATGGGCGAAGTACATGAGGAACGGCTTCGTCGGATGTGAGGATCGCAGTCGGCGGACCATGTCGATGGCGTTGTCGGTGAGGTCGTCGGTGAAGTAGTAGCCGCCCGGGTACTCGTCGACCTCTACGACATGGTTGTCTCTGTAGAGGCGGTGGGGCTGATGGAAGTTCGTGAACCCGTCGAGAATGCCGTAGTAACGGTCGAAGCCGACTTGGAGCGGCCACGAGTGTTTCGAGCCTGCATCGGACATGTCTGAGTCTTTGCACAGGTGCCATTTGCCGACGGCGAACGTCGCCCATCCCGAAGCCCGGAACGCCTCGGCCAATGTGACCGCGTCGTTGCGCAACTCCATTGCGTATCCGGGAAAGCCGGCATCGGAGTGTGCGACGTGACCGAATCCGGCCATGTGGCTGTTGAGTCCTGTGAGGAGCGACGCCCTGGTTGGTGAGCACATCGGGTTCACGTGGAAGTTCGAGAAACGCACACCGTTGGTTGCGAGGAGGTCGAGATTGGGTGTAGGTATCTCCGAGCCGTAACAACCGAGGTCGGAGAAGCCGAGATCGTCGGCGAGCATGACGATGATGTTGGGCGCGTGTGCTGGTGGCGGCGGTCGCTGTGGCCACGATGGTGTCGAGGTCGAGAAGATCCTGCCGATCTCACCTTCGAATCCCGCATATGGCTCTGGACGCGTCACGGCTTAGATAATTGCACGCGAGTTCTGAGTTGGTTCACTGCGTGCGACCTACCGGGTGACCCAACCGGTCACGATCGGGTCACCGACGAGTTGCTCGAAACGGACACTGTGGAGGTAATGCCGCGGCGGCGAGGTCGACCGGGCTGGGACTACGAGGCAGTCACCATGTACCCGGAGCCGTTGTCGAGGTTGGCCAGAGGTCAGTCCACCGGTGTAGTTCATGTATGCGCGAAGCCATCTGCAGAAGGCGAAGGTCGGCATCCCATTGCCCGACGAGGTGCATCCCGATGGGAATCCCTGCTTCTGAAAAGCCGCACGGAACTGAGATCGCGGGGTGGCCGGTGAAGTTGGCCACGGCGAGATGAGTCCACCATTCGGCATCGATGACCGCATCGGCAGGGGGCGGGTCGGCGATGACTGTGGGCGTGACGATGATGTCGTACCTGTGAAGCAACCGCTCGACGCGGTCGTGAAGGAGTGATCGCTCGATCTCCAACTGTTGCAGCGCCACTGCGTCGGGCCGGTACTCGGGGCTGGTGAGACGTCGGAGCGGATCTTCCAGAAGGGCGCGCTGTTCTTCAGTCATGGAGCGCACGCGTGCTGCCAGATTCGGCGCCAAGATGCCGGAGACCATTGCGGGGTCGAAGTGCGTCGGGTCGTCGTCGACGGCATCGATGTAGATCCCGCCTTCGGAGAGTCCGGCGAGCGTCTTCTGCACGGCTTCGCTGATGGCCGTGTCGGGACGCCGCGAGCAAGGGGCCTGGATGTACAGCATCGAAGTCACGCCAGCCAACGGTGGGGCCAGTGCAGGCCGGGCTGACCACGGATCCGCTGTGGTCGGACCTTCGATGATGCGAAGCATCAGTGCAGCATCGCCAGGACTACGGGTGTTGATGCTCACCGAACTGTTGTTGGAGTAGTGGAACGGCCACGTTTCATGAGGGACCCTGCCAAGGGTGGGCTTGAGTCCCAAAACTCCGCACACCGACGCCGGCACGCGAGCTGAACCCGCGCCGTCAGTACTCAAGGCGAGCGGCGCGAGGCCGGCCGCGGTGGCTGCCCCAGCACCCCCGCTGCTGCCACCGGCAGAGCGATCGAGGTCCCAGGGGTTGCGGGTGATCCCATTGAGGGTCGAACGGGTCTGGAGCGAAGCCGCGAGCTCAGACGTTGCCGTCTTGCCGAGCAATACACCTCCAGCCGACTTGATTCGCGCAACAGCGACGACGTCGCGGTCCGGGATGTTGTCCGCGAATGCACGGGATCCGTAGGTGGTACGGACTCCGGATGTATCGAGTAGGTCCTTCACGCTGAACGGAACGCCATGGAGTGGGCCGAGCCATCGATCCTGGTCAGCGAGTTCGTCGGCTGCTGCGGCCGCTCGTCGAGCCCCCTCAGCATCGACAGTGATGAAGGCGTTGACCGTCCCGACCAGATCGTCTGCGTGACGGAGAATCGCGTCGACTATCTCGAGCGATGAGATCTCTCTGGAACGAATGAGCTTTGCGGCCTCCAAGGCCGAGATCCTTGTGATGCCCATCGGGTCATCGTGTCACGATGGGGCATGACGAACCGCGCGGCGCCCCTCAACGACATGAGAACCCAAAAATCATCTACGCATCCATTTCGGCGTTCGGTCGCAACGGACCCCACGCCGATCGCCCGGGATTCGACGATGTGATCCAAGCCACTTCGGGGTACATGAGCCTGAACGAGCGCGGGGACGGCCCTCTCCGAACCGGTGGGCCAGTACTGGACTACGCAACCGGCATGCATGCCGCATCCGCCATCTTGGCGGCCGTCGTCATGCGCGGGCGAACAGGTACCGGACACCATGTCGATGTGGCGATGCAGGACGTCGCAATGCTGTTGGTGAACCGACACACCCACATCGCGGCGACGACCGGGACGCCGCCACCGCCGGCCGGGAATCGTGATGGCATACTTCTCGGTCGCTACGAAAGCGCAGACGGCTACGTGATGCTGGCGGGCTATCGGCCTCGCCACTGGCGGGCAATCTGTCGATCTGTGGGACTGGGCGACTACGCAGAGCTCAACTCAGCCGAGTTCGTGAAGCGAAGCGCAGAGATCAACACCGCCGTCGCTGCCCGCCTACGCGAGTACCCGAGCGCGCACTGGGACAACGTGTTCCACCTGGCCGGTGTCGTAGCAGGCGGAGTTCGGACTCTCGACGAGGTCATCGACACTGGTCAGCCAGAAGCTCGGCAACTGTTCTCAGACGTCGAAAGTCCTTCCGGGACAACTCGCGTGACAAACAACGGCTATCTCATGGACGGCGAACCGTTCGCTCCGGCCGAAGGGCCACCTTTGCTGGGGCAGCACAGCGAGGAAGTGCTCGCCGAACTGGGATACACCTCCACAGAGATCAAGCATTTCGTCGCAGCTGGGACCGTGGGTTCCAGATCTTCCTGAACGCAAGCCGGAAGTGTTCGGGCGACGAGGCGAGAAGGGCGCGGGGAAAGACCCTCGTCAGGCCCATGACCTGGAGGTCAGAACGCGTCGTCGGGCTGGGCTGTGTGGGGGGCCATCTAGGCGCCTGTCGCCATTGGCCAACGGGAAGTAGCGTTCTGCACGATGAGTGAGGTGCCTGCGATCAACCCGCTGTCGATCGCCCCATATTCAGGCGATCCGGCAGCCGGCAACGAGGTCACCGAAGCGCAGCGAAACGCAATCGAGAGCCTCATCTTCTCATACAGCTACAACTGGGACAGTCGGGATGCGATAGCGACAGCGTCGCTGTTTGCTGAGGAAGCCGAGGTTGCGTTCTTCTTGAATGGAGCGACCGAAGCATCAGATCGAAGCGTTGGCCGTGGCCGACTGGCCGAAGCGATGAGTGCGAGAACCGAGATGTTGAAGAGATGGCGGGTAGAGACTCGTCATCTCATGATGAACACGACGTTCGGTCCGCCCCGGGACGGCGACATTCAGGCGATAACGACGGCGGTCGTCTTCTGGCAGCAACTTCCAGAGCACCCGACGCCGGTGGCGGTCCAGACGGGCTACTACCGGAGTTGGTGTGTCGAGACGGAGACTGGCTGGTGTTTCCGACGTCGTGAGACTCACATGTCCGGTGTGTTTCATCCGAAGCACATCTATCGAATGCCGGCCTAGCCGGCACGAGCGCAGCCACTTTTCGGCTATGCCGACAAACCCATCGTGGATGTCGGATTCCCGCCGCTAAACGCCTAAAGTGAGAAATTAGCAATAACAGTGCGTACAATACTAAGTTCGCGCTGTGAAGGATCAAGGCAGCATGGGTGCGAGCACGAGAGAGAAAAAGGTGCCTACCAGCGAGGGGAGCCGTCGGCCCCGTCGGTGGTATGCCGTAGCGGCTGCCTTTGTCGTATCGGTGGCTGCCACCACTGTGGGTGCTGAGCCTGCTCCGGTTCAGGAATTTGTGTTCGAGCAGTTCTCATCGTCGTACGTTACGCCGGTCGACATTGCCTGGGCTCCGAACGGCCTGCTTTTTGTGGCCGAGAAGCACGGTGTCATCAAGGTCGTCGAGAACGGCGCGGTGTCGACCTTCTTCGACATTCGGGACGAGGTGAACAGCTCCGATGAACGTGGACTGCTCGGCATAGCGATTCATCCTGACTTTCTCGACGGATCGCCCTACATCTATGCCAGTTACACCTACGACCCTCCCGAGACCGAGGGGAACAGCGGAGACTCAGGACCGGATGGCTCCGGACAGCGAAATTCCCGGGTGAGTCGCGTCCGAGCGCGGGCGAGCACCGGTTTCACAACCGCTAATGCTGGCAGTTTCGAGACGATTGTCGGTAACAACAGCACCTGGGCCACCACCGGCGATCCCACGGTTGACGAGTCAGCTGACAGCCCGCTGTGGGCGTGCGGATCGGGTCCCTTCGAGCAGGACTGTCTTCCCGCAGATGCCCGTGTTCACGCCGTAGGCGGCATCGAGTTCGGTCCCGACGGAATGCTCTACATCAGCAACGGCGACGCGGGGCGTGAGCTGCCTCGGTCGCTCAGGGCGCTGGACGTGAACAGCCTCGCCGGGAAGATCCTGCGAGTCGATCCAGACAAAGGCGAAGGCCTGCAGGACAACCCTCACTGGGACGGAAACCGCGACTCGAACGCATCGAAGGTGTACTACTCGGGGCTTCGGAACCCGTTCCGTTTCGCCATAAGTCCGACTGGTGAAGTATGGGTTGGCGATGTCGGCTCCTCCGAGTGGGAAGAGATCAATCAGGCTGCATCCGGTGCCGACTTCGGCTGGCCCTGTTATGAGGGTGGCGCCGCCGGATCGTCGGCCGCGGCACCGGGGTTCTCGTCCCTTCCGCAATGCGTCAGCTACTACGCCTCGAACTCGGCCGTTCCCCCGCGATATTCCTACCCGCGCGACAGTGGCGCCGTTGCCGTCATAGCCGGAGACTTCTATACAGGTACTGAATGGCCTGAAGAGTTCCACGATTCGTTCATCATCGGCGATTTCTCTCAGGGCTGGATGAAGGCGTTGCGAATCGGTTCGACGCCGATCGGTGAGGTGCCACTCGCAGATGAGATCCTTTCTGTCGCTTCGAAGTTTGGGCCCGATGGTCACCTGTATCTCACCGACCTGTTTACCGGTCGGATCGACAGGATCCGCTACTTGCCGGCGACCGGCCCTCTGGGACGCCTGCGGGTCACGACCTCACCGGCAGCACCGGCAACGATCTTCGTAGACGGAATAGAGCGCTCCCAGTGGGGACTCGATTGGCTGTCGCTCCCGGCTGGGACCACCTATGAAGTCTGTTTTTCTGACGTCCCGACGAGGATTAGTGCTCCGTGTGTCACCGCGGAGGTGACTCCGGGAGCGACCACGTCAGTCGTCGGACTACTCGCCCCGGCAGCCACTCTCAATGTCACTACCCGTGAATCGGGCGCACCCCCGGGAGGAATCAGGTCACTGGTCTCGGTGAATGGCGTGGGAGCGGCGGAGTGGGGCCTCATCGCCACCCATGAACCCGGTCCTGTCGAGGTGTGTTTCGGGCCAGTGGCCGGCTTCATCCCGCCGCCGTGCCAGAGCGTGGCGCTCGCGTCGGGCGTCACTCACAATGTCGAAGGGTTGTTCGTCCGGACACCGGGAGCACCCGGTCCCACGAACCCAGTCGGGCTGCTGAGAGTCAGTGTTTCGCCGTCAATACCTGCGACCATCTTCGTCGACGGTGTTCGGGTGAAGGAATGGTCACTCGACTGGTTGCCGGTGGCCCCAGGTACTCACGAAGTCTGTTTCAGCGATGTTCCCGGATTTGCCACCCCGGCATGCCAGACAGTGCTCGTGACCCAGGATCTCGTTACGGACATTACCGGCAGCTTCGAGCAGCTGGGAATTCTCAGGGTGATGACCGACCCGCCGAGCGATGTGCCTATCTCGGTCAACGGTGTTGACCGAAACCAGTGGGGCCTGTGGTCACCTTTCCCCGCCAGTACCCATTTCGTCTGCGCCGAGTTCGTGGCCGGACGGGTTTGCGACCCATCGGTTGGTGTGGTGGCCGGTGTCCAGACAACGGTCGTGCTATCACCATGACCCCATGATGTGCCGGTGGCGGCCGGCACCGGGGTCAGCTGTCGATGGAAAGACGGACTTCGTCCGTGCGTCATCGAGACGCCTCGGAGCCAAATCAGACTGATCTACGGAGAGAAGTCTGCTCCGACACAAGCTTCAGCGTTGCAACTCCAGCCCGAAGATCTGGGCCGCTGAGTCTCCATTGTTCAGGTCTGTCTCAGCCTGGGCCGGGACGTGCAGGTCAGCAAGGCACCAATTTGGCCACCAGTCGGGTGCTGGTTTCATTTCGGGCGTAATCAAAGGCTGTTATCTCGATGATGATGCCAGCGCTCCCGCGTACAACGATGCCGGTCGGGAATGGACCGATTGTGCCGATGTACCGGGCGTCGTCTTCGGCCTTCGCCGGTTCGAGTTGGATGGCTGACTCATATGTGCCGGCGCTGACGAATGCCAACACCTCCTCGACGCCTGTGTCATCGTCGGTGGCGAAGACCCAGAGTGTCGCGGTCGCAGGTTGGCACCCTCTACCTGCGTTTTCCACGACAGTGGCAGACGACAATCTTGGGTCCTGTAACTCGGGACTCACGGTGTCCGGTTCTGGTTCTGGTTCCGGCTCTGGTTCGGTCTGCTCGTTGTCAGCTGTTTGTGGAGGCGTCGTCGGTACTTCCGGTTCAGCCTCGGTCGATGCGTCAAACGGCGGATCAGCAGAAGTCACGGTGGTGGAGGGCTCATCGGGCAACGTCGATGCCGGTTCGGGATCAGGTTCCACCACCGAAGAAGTTGTTGTCGGCACACCCGAGGTTGCTGTGCTGGAGGTCGTGCGTTCGAGGGCGCTTGGTGCGGTGATCGATGGGGAATCTGTAGCGGATAGCAGGCCTACAGCCGTCGCAGCGACAACGGCTGCTGCTGCGACGGAAGCAACAACTCCTCGCGCCCAGAAAAACCATCCGCGAGTCACTCGCGGGAAACCTCGGCGATCGAGTCGCAAGGCCTCAGATGCTGCTCTTGAAGAGCTCAATTGTCGACCGCTGCCGTAGCTAGCAAGTTGCGCGTGCAGTTCTCGCGGAGCTGGGATGATTGGCAGTGCGGCAAGCAGAGCGAGCGGGCTGGCGGCCTTGGCTCGAGTTCTCTCGCAAATGTCGCAGTCGTCGATGTGCCGGGCAACTCGCTTGCGGAGACGTGGGGAGAGAGTCCCATCCCAGTTACCGAGCACGGCCTCCAGTTCGTTGCATTCGCGCCGTCCGCGTCGAGCGACCAGAAGGGCGACCAGGCTGCGTTCAACTCGCTCCCTCACCCTTCCGACGAGGACGTAGGAGTGGGAGAGTTTCACCCCGAGGGCGTCGGCGAGTTCTTGGCCTTCAAGGTCGTGCCGTAGTTGTAGGTCGAGAACGGCTCGGTCTCGAGGATCGAGGCCCGCGGCAGCGTCACTGATGAGTGACGACAACTCTTGCTGATGCGCGCTCGCGCCGAGGTCGCTTTCTTCGGCGACTCCGGAAAGATCATCGACGGCGACGGGTTGGTTTCTCACACGACGCAGGCATTCATTGCGCGCAATGGCGTAGAGCCAAGGGCGGAGCTTCGCCGGGTCACGGAGTTGGCCGATACGTTCGGCGGCGAGCAGAAATGTTTCTTGAACCGCATCGGCGGCATCGTGTGGTGAGCGAACGACTGAACGGCAGTAGTCGTGAAGCCGATCTCCGTATCGAACGAAGACCTCGCCGAGAGCCGCATTGCTGCCTTCGGCGAGGCTTTCTGCGAGTTGGCGGTCAGTCTGCATGGAATTAGGAGCCTCGATTTCACAGTAGCTTCCGATGGTCGGGTTTAGTCGTGCGGTCCATGATCTTGCTCATTGCGTCAACTCGGTGGGAGTTCGAGCCCCTTGCTCGGGTGGAGACGGTTCCGGGCAAGGGGCTCTGGCTGTTTGTGGGGCGTGTGTGGGCTAGGGGCCGGTGGGTGTCCACTTGGTGATGAGAGGTTGGGTTCCGACTTTTTCGATGGGGCTGTGTCCGAAGTTGAAGCTTTCGAACGTTTCGATGAGGTCGTCGATGACCCAGCCCGGGCAGGTTCCCTCGTCGGGATCGCAAGACTCCGGAAGCTCGACGAGAATCTCTTCGTCTTCGCACAGCTGCGGGTACTTGTCGCAGATGTCGATCAGTTCCCAGGACTTGTGCTTCTCGATCACGTCCAGCCACTCGGGGACTACGACCACGGGACCGTCGTCGTCGGTCGGGACTTCGACAAAAACGGGGGCCTCATCGTCATCATCGGTCGGGAACTCAACAACAGTTCCAACCTCAACCCCACCGGGTTCACCATCGTCGACGGGGTCACCGGACCCGTCGACGGTGTCGCCGTCGTCGGCCGGGACCTCGACGACAGGGGCTTCGTCAGTGTCTTCGGTTTCGACGATTGGTGGGTTCTGGGCGTTGTCGGTGTTCTCTGGTTCGCTGTTGCCGGTGCCATTGTCGTAGACGACCACTGTTGCCGGTGGCTGTTCTGGGGTGGCCGTGTTCTGTCGGATCTGGAACTGGTCGGTCTGGTCAGTGGTGGGTGCCGGTTCGGTGACTGTGCCGACTGTGTCTCCGGCACAGGAAACGAGTGTCGTAGCGACGGCGAGGCCGCCGACGATTCCACTCAGGACCAGAACGCTTCGGTTCAGGTTGCTGCTGTGGTTGTTCACTTTTCGGTCTCCTTGGTGACTTGGTCACGTGTAGGAGCACCGAGGTCGTCAAGACCTAACAGAAACCACGAAAATATTTCCCAGAGCGACGCACGCCAGCGATCCATTCGCGAGGCATCTCCGGATATCGACATTCACTGAGAACCGTTGTTTGGCGGATCACCTGGTCACGCCCGAGGTGGACATGGAACCGATCGTCGCGATCAGTTCGCCAGTCCGGCAAGGATCTCGACAGCCATTTCGGGCCGGTTGACGAACGGCGAGTGAGCGACCTCCCAATCGACCTGGTGTGAAGCTCTGTTAGCGAAGACTCGTTGGGCCCTCGGGTGGAGCGCTTTGTCGTTGTTGCACACGATGTAGGTGCTGGGAATCGTCCTCCATGCCGGCTCCCCATGAAGTACCGGGAACCCGTCCATCAACATCGGTCGCAGTTGGGCTGCTGCACCTCTAGCGTCTTCCGGGTCGCAGTCGTGGTAGAACACCTCGACGCTGAGCTCGGGATCGACAGCGATCCGGCCGTCCGGCTGTGGCCTGAATGCACTTTGCAGCAGCGATTGTCGAGCCGTTGCCGCTGAAGCGGTCACGTCTTCTTCCGAGTCCGGCATCATCGCCGCCAGATACACCAGATGTGAGACCGGCAGCCCGATGGCTGCGTGGGTGATCACCAACCCGCCATAGGAGTGGCCGAGGACCACTGCACCAGGATGTTGTTCGATCAGCGCCCGTGCGGCAGCGATGTCATTCCGTACACCGTCGAGTGGCAGATCGATCGTGTGGACGGCGAAGTCTCTGGTCCTGAGCAGCTCGACGACTCGGTCGAAAGCCCAGGCACCGTGCCATGCTCCGTGAATCAGGACAATGGGCTTTGACATGTCGCTCGCTCCTCGTTGGATGGGTGACGACCCGGTTGTTCGAGCCCCGTTGGATGGGGTCCTGGTGGGCAAGCGGGGCCTATCGGACCCATGCTGTCAGGGAACTGGAACAAGCACACTTGAGGCCCTCGACGGCTGAGCGGATAGCTGAGTTTTGCTGTCTTCCCGGAAGAGTGTTCTATGGATGGGCACTGAACTGGAAACGCCTGGCGCCGACCGCAGGCTTTGCGCCGATGACATCCTGCGCTGGGAGGAAGTGGCAGCACTCAACGAGCTCTTCGGTCAGGCTCTACCCTGCTTCGAGGGAACGAAAGAGGAAGGGGCACGATGGCCGAGACGCACGACATGCACGAGAAGATGGACCTGGCGACCAGCCCCGACATCTGGGAACAGGGTGGCCCGGTCGAGGACTGGACGACCGACTACGACATTCGCGATGAGGGCTACATCGAGGACCCCGTACCGATCTGGGCCGAGATGCGCGACAAGTGTCCCGTCGCCCACACCGACCGGCTCGGTGGCTCGTGGAACCCGACTCGTTTCGACGATGTCAGGGAGATGGCAAAGATGATCCCGGAGCTGAGCTCTCGGCAAGTCCTCGTTATGCCACCGGCGCCGAATGCTCCTGAGCTGTCGCGCTACGAACAGCAGATCGCAGCGGCGCCCATCACTGCCGACCCTCCCATGCACGGATGGACGCGACGGATGCTGTTGCCGGCTTTCGCGCCGCGCGCCGTCACGCAGTATCAGGACTACACCGAGGGGCTGTGTCACGAGTTGATCGACGGGTTCATCGGGGCCGGTCGGTGTGACGGGGCCGTCGACTACTCCCAGCAGATCCCTCCGCGGGTCATTGCCCACCTGATCGGTGTCGACCCAGGCATGGCCGAGCAGTTCGTCGAGTGGGTGAACTGGGTGCTCGGTGAGGGCCTTCACGAGCCGGAGAAGCGCTTGAGGGCGCGCGATGAGCTGCTCGAATTCATCGGCAAGGAGGTCGAGCTACGCCTCCAGGATCCTCAGGAGGACCTTCTCACCGAGCTGTTGTTCATGGAGGTCGACGACCCGGAGGCGAATGTCACCCCTGAGGTGGTAGTCGGTATCACGAACCTGTTGATCGTCGCCGGCATCGACACCACGTGGAGCTCGATCGGTTCCGCGCTGTGGCATCTCGGTACCTACCCCGATGATCGCCGGCGACTTCTGGAAGAGCCCGAACTCTTGCCCATCGCCACCGAGGAGTTCCTTCGCTATTACGCCCCGGTGACGATGGCGCGCATCGCGGAGACCGACATCGACTTCAAAGGTGCGCACATCAAGCGCGGCGACAAGATCCTGATGAACTTCCCCGCTGCGTGCCACGATCCCGAGCACTTCGAGAATCCCGATGAATTCATCATCGATCGGGCCAGGAATCGCCACGTCGCCTTCGGATCCGGCATTCACCGCTGTGCCGGATCGAACCTCGCTCGGCTCGAGATGAACACGGCCATCCGGGTGTGGCTCGAGCGAATTCCGGAGTTCGAGGTGAGCGACAGAGAGCCGATGAAGTGGGCCGGCGGCCAGGTCCGCGGTCCACGCGTCATGCCGATGTCGTTTCCTCCCGGTCAGCAGCAGTAGGTCTTGTGCCTCGGGTGGAGCCAGGAGGGAGTTCGCCTTCGCCTGGACGAACTTCCAGACGAAGGTGTTGAGTGGCTGAGATGATTACTGCTGATCAGATCGACACATATCGACGAGATGGTGTGGTCTGCCTGCGGTCGATGTTCGATTCTCAGTGGGTGGCGCAGCTTGATCATGGTCTCACCCGTCATCTCGAGGAACCGACGAGTCGCGCCAGGGTGTGGGACCGCGACGAATTCGATCGCACGATGCTGTGGGACAGCATGGCGTGGAAACGCATTGCAGAGTACGAGCGATTCGTCCGAGAGTCGCCGGCCGCCGAGATCGCCGGCACGGTGATGGAATCAAGCGGCGTCAACTACTTCTTCGACGCAGTCTTCGTTCGGTCTCCGGGAAGTCAGTTCGCCACGCCGTGGCATCAGGACGAGCCGTACTGGTCAGTCCATGGTTTCGACACGTGCACCATCTGGATGCCGCTCGTCTCGGTCAGGGCCGAGAACGCGCTTGGGTTCGTACCCGGTTCGCACCGGTGGGATCGTGCCTATGACCACTACGACTTCGGCCGACTCAACCCCGACGCAAAGAGCGAAATCGACCGGTCTGACTTCTCTGCGACCGCTGATGCTGCCGTTCCGGACGTAGCGTCCGACCCGGCAGGGTTCGGGGTCATGAGCTGGGACATGGAGCCTGGAGACTGTGTGGTGTTCAACAGCAGGATCATGCACGGCGGGTCCGGCAAACTGCCCGACGACACACCTCTTCGTGTGTTCACGTCGAAGTGGCTCGGCGATGACGTTCGCATCGCCTTCCGGAGCGAGGGCATGGACCCCGACTTCAGTCGGATCATGACCGAGTACGGACTTCAGCCAGGCGATCGACCCGGCACGGATCTGCTGCCGAGGCTGTGGGAGGCTTCGTCGTAGAGATCGTGTCTCCGAAGACGAGGCCCGGCACGGACCGCTCGGGGGAGGAGGCTGCAGGGTCGAGCCATGTCTGCACCGATGGCTGAGGTCGATGGAGCCGCGGTGCCTGATCGGACGACGACACTGGAATGGTCAGTAGTGTGAATGTATGGTGATTTGACCATACCAATGACACGGCGACGAATCTAATGTCACGAACCCACATGAAGGTCGCGTCGCGGCCTGACGCCAGCTCGGCGGCTGATGTGACGGCGCGTGTCGCCGGTTTGCTCAGCGACATCGAGGCGGGTGGAGAGGCACATGTCCGAACGTTGGCCGCTGAGTACGACGGATGGCACGGCCCGATCGCGGTCGATCGTGAGACCATCGCGGCCGCAATACGCGAGCTTCCGAACACCGTGGTCGACGACATCCGCACGGCGCACCGCCACATCCGTGACTTCGCTCAGGCGCAGCGCGATTCGCTTCGAGAGTTCGAGGTCGAGATCGCTCCGGGCCTCATCGCAGGTCAGCGAGTCGTTCCTGTGGCCACCGCCGGCTGTTACGTCCCCGCAGGGCGATTCGCGCATGTGGCCTCAGCGCTCATGAGCGTCACCACCAGTTCGGTGGCCGGGGTCGAGAGAGTTGTCGTTGCGTCACCGGCCACGGCCGACCGTGGCGGTGTCCATCCCGCGATCCTGTTTGCTGCCGACCTCGCTGGCGCCGATGTGGTACTTGGCCTCGGCGGTGTTCAGGCAATCGGTTCCCTCGCCTTCGGCCTCTTCACCGACGATCCGGCCGACGTGATCGTCGGCCCTGGTAGCGCTCTGGTGGCTGAGGCGAAACGCCAACTCTTCGGCCGAGTGGGCATCGATGTGATCGCTGGACCCACCGAATCGATGATCGTGGCCGATGACAGCGCTGAAGCACACATCGTGGCGACCGATCTCGTGAGTCAGGCGGAGCACGGCCCTGACTCGCCGGTCTGGCTCGTGACGACATCGCCGAGGCTCGCCGCTGAGGTTCTTCGTCTCGCTCCTCGCTACGCACACGCTCTCCCGAAACCTGCTCGCGCTTGGGCCACCGATGCGTGGCGGGACCATGGCGAGATCATCGTCACCGACGACCGCGAAGAAGCGGCCGACGTGTGTGACGAATACGCGCCAGAGCACCTTCAGGTGATGGCCAGCGACCTCGAATGGTGGAAGCAACGGCTCCGGAACTATGGGTCGCTCTTTCTGGGTGAGGAGACCACGGTGACCTTCGGCGACAAGTCCGCCGGACCGAACCACACACTCCCGACGGGTGGCGCAGCTCGCTACACCGGCGGCCTGAACGTGTCGAAGTTCCTCAAGCAGCTCACCTGGCAGCAGATGACGCGGGAGGCTGCCTCCGTCCAAGCGCCGATAGCAGCCAGGATCTCGAGGCTCGAGGGTATGGAAGGCCATGCTCGAGCAGCCGACCTCCGCAAGGACCTATGACAGCGCTACCGAACATCGATCTCGACTTCACGGAGCAACCGGCCATCCCTGCAGCGGGCGTAGAGCGGGCCAATGAGCTCATGGCCTCCGGCCGCCTCTTTCGTTACGGCGAGACCGGGGCAGGTGAACTTGACGTGGCTGGTCTCGAGGCGACGTTCGCGGAGATGGTCGGTCGCCGGTACTGCGTGGCCTTCAACAGCTGCGGAGCTTCGCTTGCCGCAAGTCTCATGGCTGCTGGAGTGACCAGGGGCGAACCGGTGTTGATGAATGCCTTCACCCTGGCTCCGGTCCCAGGAGCACTCGTGCACGCCGGTGCCGATCCGGTGTTCGTCGGGGTCACGCCCGACTACCTCATCGACCTGGATGATCTTGTCTCGGCCGCACAACGGTCGGGTTCCCGCTATTTGATGCTTTCGCACATGCGTGGCCACATTGCGGACATGGATCGAGTCATGGATGTGGCCGACGAACTCGACCTCACCGTGATCGAGGACTGCGCGCACACGATGGGGGCCCGATGGCGGGGCCGTCCGAGTGGAACCTTCGGGGCGGTCGGCTGCTTCTCGACCCAGACCTTCAAGCACGTGAACTCGGGTGAGGGAGGCCTGCTGGTCACCGACGACGATGACATCGCGGCCAGGGCCATCCTTCTGAGCGGTTCCTACATGCTCCACGAACAGCACGGCACCCGACCGCCCACCGATGTCATCGAGCGCCACCGGTTCACGACGCCCAACCTCTCGATGCGGATGTCGGCGCTGGCGGCTGCGGTCGCGCGCCCCCAGCTCGAAGTGCTGGAGGACCGGGCCGCGGTCTGGGGCGACCGTTACACCCGACTGGCCGAGCTGCTCACCGCCGATCCGCGGATCCGGGTGCCAGATCGTCACGCCGACGAACAGTACGTCGCCTCGTCGATCCAGTTCTCCGTCGACGGTCTCGACGAGTCCACCATGATCGCCTGGCTGGAACTCGCCGAAGACCATGGTGTGCACGTCAAGTGGTTCGGTCGCCATGAGCCGGTCGGGTTCACGAGCCGGTACGACCACTGGCGTTACGCCACTGAGCAGACGCTGCACGCGACCACAGCCGTCCTGTCGGGACTCTGCGACATGCGCATTCCGCTGAGTATGACGCCGGACGACTGCATCGTGATTGCCGAGATCATCCGTGGTGCCCTGAGCGCCATGGTGGCGGAGTTCCAGTGAGCGCCGGCCGTCGAGGGCGAGCCCGCCAGATAAAGCATCGCGAACGGGCGACCGGGTCCGGTAGGGCCGAACCACCGATCGGACCGGGCCTGGCCGGTGGCACCTACCGACCGCTGGCCGACGAGGAAGTTACCAGGGTGTGTGATGCCGCTCTCGACCTTCTGGCCACACTTGGTGTTGCCGACCCTGTTCCCGCCATGCTCACTCCGGCGCTCGACGCTGGTGCCACGGTCAATGACGCCGGCCGGCTCTGCTTCTCCCGGCCGGTGATGGAAGCGTTGCTCGACGGGTCAGCCAAGGACTTCACCCTCTACGGTCGCGATAAGCGCCATGACCTCGATGTTTCAGGCGATCGAGTGCATTTCGGCACCGGAGGAGCTGCCATCTCGGTGTTCGACCACCGCGGTGACTGCTATCGACCCTCGACGCTCGTCGACCTCTACGACTTCACCCGACTTGCCGACCAACTGGTGAACGTGCACTGGTTCACCCGCTGTGTGGTGGCCACCGACTTGCCAGACCCGTACGACCTCGACGTCAACACCGCTTATTGCCTGCTGGCCGGAACGAGGAAGCACGTGGGGACGGCCATCACGGTTCCGGAGAACGTGGCACCGATCATCGAGATGTTCGACATCGCAGCGGGTGGTCCTGGTGAGTTTGCCAGCCGGCCGTTCTGCAAGTTGCACTCGAGCCCGATCGTGCCCCCGCTGCGTTACGGGGCAGACGCCTGCGACACGCTCATCGAGGCGATCCACCACGGCATGCCGATCAACGCCATCACTGCGGGGCAGGCCGGAGCCACGGCGCCAGCGCCGCTGGCCGGCACTCTGGTGATCACCGTCGCCGAGACCCTGGCTTCGCTCGCCCTCGTCAACGTCATCCGTCCCGGCCATCCGATGATCTTCTCCAACTGGCCGTTCGTGTCCGACCTGCGAACCGGCTCGATGGTCGGGGGCGCGGCGGAAACCGCGGTACTCAACGCTGGCGCAGCGCAGGTGGCCAAACGATTCGGCATCCCATGCGGCGTGGCGGCTGGAATGGCCGACTCGAAGCTGCCAGACGCCCAAGCGGGGTACGAGAAGGGAATAACGACGGTGCTTGCCGGTACGGCAGGAGCCAACCTCGTCTACGAGTCGTCTGGCATGTTGGCCAGCTTGCTCGGTGCATCCTTCGAACAATTCGTGATCGACGACGAACTTCTCGGCTACGCGCTGCGTGCAGTTCGTGGCATCGAGGTGACCAACGAGACTCTGGCCTTGGACGTGATCGAACAGCAGGTGCTCGGCGATGGCCACTTTCTGGGCGCGACGCAGACGCTCGAGATGATGGAGACCGAGTATGTCTATCCGGGAATCGGCGACCGCTCGACGCCGGGCGAATGGGAGGACAAGGGCTCGCCTGACATCAGGGTGGCGGCGCAGCGGAGACTCCACGAATTGATGCAACACCACCCCATGTATCTCACTGCGGAACAGGATGCGGACCTCAGAGCCAGGTTCCCGATCGTGCTCGACGCCGCCGACATGACGGTCGCCAGCGACCGATGGGCGGGCCAGGGATGACCGCAACTCTGCTGTTCGGCCTCGATGTCGACCTCGCCGGCGACGACCCGATCTACCGTCAGCTCCGAGCGGCCATCATCGAGGCCATCGAGTCCGGAGTCCTGCCACCCGGTGAGCCATTGCCGTCTTCGCGGTCGCTGGCCGAGAGACTCAGCGTGAGCCGTAGCACGGTCAATTTGACATACCAGGAGCTCGTCGCCGAGGGATTCCTCGTCGCCAAGGAGCGAGTGGGCTACGCGGTGCACCCCGACCTCGACCGACCCCAGAGCGATGATGAACCGCGCCGGGTCGACTGGGTCAACAGGGTCGTCGACTACGGCGACTTCCTCATCCATCTTCGCAAACCTCATGGCCACCAGGGTCAGCCATACCCGTTCGTCGTCGGCGCTCCCGATCCTGAACTCTTCCCGACCGCGGACTGGACGCGTGCCCTTCGAGCCACGATGGCTGATGAGCATCTGCCAGCACTGATCCACGACCACACCGATGCCGACGATCCGCTCTTCGTCGAGCAACTCTGCAGGGAGGTGTTGCCGGCCCGCGGTATCGAGGCAACACCCGATGAAATCCTGGTCACCATGGGCACACAGAACGGCCTGCGCCTCGCAGCAGCGTCCCTTGTTCACCCTGGCGACCGGGTGGCTGTTGAGAACCCTGGCTACCCCGATGCTGCACACATCTTCATCCGGGCTGGCGCCGAACTCGTGCCGTGCCCCGTCGACAATCAGGGCGTCCTCCTCGATGCGGCTGATGACATCTCGCTGGCGATTCTCACGCCGGGTCACCAGTACCCGACAAACGTCACGCTGTCGGTCGCGCGGCGCCGACAACTGCTGGCGCGGGCCGACATCGACGACCTGATCATCATCGAGGACGACCACAACAGCGAGTTGCGTCATCTGGGTCAACCGGTCGCCTCCCTCAAATCTCTCGACCGCAGCGGACGTGTCGTACACCTCGGGAGTTTCTCGGAGTATTTCGGGCCTGGTCTTCGCCTCGGCTACGTGGTCGCGGAGCCGGCTCTCATAGCGAAGATGCGCGACATCCGCCGGTACGACCTTCGTCATCCCCCTGGCCTCATCACCCGTACGATGGCCCTCTTCATCGAACGTGGTGACCACGCCAGGGCACTACGCCGGTTCCGCAACGCGATCCGTGAGCGTTGGGAGATCGCCGTCGCAGCGGTCCCCGAGCACCTCGAATGGGCCATGGCTTTTCCGGCCGGCGGTGCCTCGCTGTGGTTGCCCGGTCCCTATGAGCTCGATGCGACAGCGCTCATCGACGAGGCCGCCGAGCTGGGCGTGTTCATAGAAACGGCAGCTTCATGTTTCCTGACTGACCCGGTGCCGAACCACATCGTGCGCCTCGGCGTGTCTGGTCTACCTGCTCAATCCATCGAGCCAGGCATCGAGCGGCTGGCCCGAGCCGCAAAGAGACAAATGAGGAGCCACAAGTGAGCAGCCTTCCGAGTCGAGCGCGAGTGGTCGTGATCGGCGGTGGCGTCTGCGGCGCCAGCACCTTCTACCACCTCACGGAGCATGGATGGACAGACGTGGTGCTGGTCGAGCGCGACGAGCTCGCTTCGGGTTCGACTTGGCACGCCGCAGGTCAGGTCACGCAGTTCGGCGCCGTCCAGACCATGGTGGGTCTGAAGAAGTACTCCGTCGAGTTGTACACCAGGCTTGCGGCCGATCCTGAGTCGCCCATCACCTACCGTCGCGACGACGGTGGGATCCGGCTCGGCTACGACCAGTCCGACCTCGACGGCTACCGGCACTTCGTCGGAATGGCCAAGGGCATGGGGGTCGACTTTGAGGTTCTCGGACCCTCGGAGATGTCAGCGGCGCACCCGCTGCTCGACGTGACCGGTCTGACGTGTGGACTGTGGGATCCCGTCGACGGTGACATCGATCCCACTGGTCTGGTGAACGGCATGTGCAAGGCCGGCCGCAGCAATGGCGGTCAGGTGTTCCGTCATACCGAGGTGACGGGACTCGAGCCAACGGCCGAGGGTTGGCTTGTTCGTACCGACAAAGGCGACATCGAGTGCGAGAGCTTTGTCAACGCCGGTGGGTATCGCGTTCACCAGATCGGCAAGTTCTATGGCCTGGAGTCGGCCGTGTCTTCGATGGAGCACCAGTTTTTCCTCACCGAGGAGCTTCCGGAGCTCGAGGCGCTCGACGGACGCGTGCCGTTACTGCGCGATCCTGGCGACGACTTCTACAGTCGCCAGGAACACAACGGGCTGTTGGTCGGCATCTACGAGCAGGGCTGTAAGACCTGGGGGCGAGAACATATCCCCGACGACTTCGCAGGCAAGCTCGAACCCCCCGACCTCGACAGGCTTGCCGACAACATGGAGCGGGTGATGGAACGGCTCCCGGTGCTGCAGACAGCGGGTATCTCGTCGGTGATCAACGGCCCGATCGCATACTCGGGCGACGGTGTGCCACTGGTCGGCAAGCTGCCGGGCGTACGAAACGGCTACGCCATGCTCGGCATCCGCGCCGGCATAGGTGAGGCCGGCGGACTCGGTAAGGTGCTCGCCGAGATCATCGTCGACGGCGAGTCCGAGTGGGACACATGGGTGCTCGATCCTCGCCGCTTCACGCAGTATGCCGACGAGTCATACGCGTCTGCCAAAGCCGTCGAGGAGTACCAGAGCGAGTTCATCTTCCATCGCCCCGACGAACACCGACCGGCAGGCCGTAAGGCCAAGTGCACACCGCTCTACGGCGTGCTGTCGGCGAAGGGGGCCGAGTTCGGCGCACTCAACGGATGGGAGCGCGTGCTCTACTTCCACCCGGACGAGAACGACTTCGAACACGTCCCTGCCTTTCGTTTCTCGACCTTCCACGACCAGGTGGGAGCAGAGGCTCGAGCGGTTCGCGGCAACGTCGGCATCGTCGAGATATCGGGTTTCACCCGATTCGCGGTGCAGGGATCTGGCTCCGATGTGTGGTTCGACCATCTCACGGCCGGCCGACTCCCGGCTGTCGGCCGCACAGCGCTGTCCTATGTCAGCGATGAGAGGGGCCGTTTCCGGTCGGAATTCACCATGTTGCGTATCGCCGAGGATCACTTCTGGCTGTTCAGCGCAGCCCCGGCCGAGTGGCACGATCTCGACCTGTTGAACGAGGCCGACCCGCCGGAGGGAGTGTCGATCACCAACCTGACGGACACCCACAACGCTCTCATGGTTGCCGGTCCTCGCTCGCGTGACGTGTTGACAGCGGTCACCGACGATGCCCTCGACAATGTCTCGTTTCCCTGGTTGTCGGCGCGGGAGATCACCATCGGTGACGTTGATGTGAGGGCTCTCAGAATGAGCTTCACAGGGGAACTCGGATGGGAACTGCATTTCCCGATGGAGCACTCAGTTGAGGTGTACGAGGCGCTGTGGGCGGCAGGTATTCCTCTCGGAATGGTGAATTTCGGGCTGTTGGCAACCGAGTCGATGCGCATCGAGAAGAACTACCGGGCGTGGAAGCACGACCTCCATACCGAATACACGGTTCTGGAGGCTCGCCTCGACCGGTTCGTGGACTTGTCGAAGGACTTCAGGGGACGCGATGCGATCGTGGCCCAACGCGAAGCCGGTGACCGCCGACTGTTCGTCGCCATCGAGGTGACCAATGACGAGGCGGCACCCCATGGTGGTGATCCGATATGGGCCGGTGATGAACTCGTCGGCGTGGTGACGAGCGGGGCATACGGACACACGCTGAATGCGAACATCGCCATGGGTTACGTCAAACCGCCGTACGCCGATCCGGGTACCGAGTTGGCCATCGACGTGATCGGGGTGCGATCGCCGGCGGTCGTGCGCGCCGAACCGATGCTCGACGCCGCCAACGAGCGCCCGAGAACCTGACGTGGAGATGTGCTCCGCTTGATGCGGGTGAACCTTGGGCTGAGGGGTGAGGCGTTCACGATGCACGACATCAACGGCTCGGACTTGTGGGTTGTCGCCGGGAGTTTCGTGATCCGCAGGCGCGCCAGCGGATTCGCCGACCGGTACACGTGAAGCAGCGTCACGACCCAGCGATGACTGGCCCGAGATCTGGGATGTGTCGATCGCAGACGAGCTCACCTTCGACGGACTGGCCGCGGCCGCCGGCTACACGCATGCGACGGTCGTCGTGCTATTTGCGGGTGACCTGGACCGGTAGGTGCGCGTATCCGTTGACGAATGACGACAGCGTCCGCTCCGGTTCTGCCTGAATTTCGATCCGCGTGAAACGCTGCAGGATCTCCTCCCAGAGGACCTTCAGCTGCATCTCGGCGAGGCGGCTTCCCATGCAGTAGTGAATGCCGTGGCCGAACGCGAGGTGTAGATATGCGTTCTCCCGCTCGATGTCGAGATCGTCTGCGTTGTCGAACACATCCTCGTCGCGGTTGCCGGAGATGTACCACATCAGCAGCTGATCGTTCTGGCGGATCTGCTTACCGCCAATCTCGCAATCCTGGGTGGCGGTACGACGCATGTAGGCGAGCGGTGTCTGCCACCGGATGATCTCCGGCACCAGCTTTGGCACCAGGCCGGGGTCGGCAATCAGCTTGTCGTACTGATCGGGGAACTTGTTGAGGGCATAGACGCTGCCCGACATCGTGTTGCGGGTCGTGTCGTTGCCGCCGACGATGAGCAACAGAAGGTTGCCGAGGTGGGCCGCTGCCGGCATGTGACTGGTTGCAGCTCCGTGGACCAACATCGAGATCATGTCGTCGCCGGGGTTCTTCTTTCGCTCTTCCCACAGTCCCTCGAAATATCGAACGCATTCGGTCAGCTCGTCGCGCTTTTGCTCCATCGATTCGACGATGCCGCCGGGTTCTGGGATCGCGAACACGATGTCGGACCACCGCGTCAGTTTTCTCCGATCGTCGAACGGGAAATCGAACAGCGTTGCGAGCATCATCGTCGTGAGCTCGATCGATACCGTGTCGACCCAATCGAAGGTCTCGCCTTCGGGGAGCGAGTCGAGCACACGAATGGCGCGTTCGCGGATAAGCGGCTCGATGGTGCGGACGTTTCTCGGCAACACGACCGGCTGCACAGTCTTGCGTTGCTCGCCGTGGGTCGGTGGGTCCATGGCGATGAACGACCCTTGCTGCGTCGCAGCGCCAGGACCTGGAGTGTGAGGGGGAGGCCCAAGCGTGATGCCGTTGGCTGATGAAAAAGTCTTCCAGTCGCCCTCGACCTTCTTGATGTCGTGGTACTTCGTCAGCGACCAGTAGCGGCCAGACGAGTCGAGTTCGTTGAAATGGACCGGATCCTCGGCCCGCAGCCGCGCGAAGTGGTCGTGCCAGCGGTGTTCTACGAATAGGTGTGCATTGAGCGGGTTGATCTCTTCGATGCTGAGGGCTGCGGCTTCCGGGACGCCGGCCCCGACCTTGGCCTGCTCTTGCTCCGGAGATCTGACGTTCTGGGGCCACCGGGTTGGCAGCTCGGTTTCGGTCGTCGTGTCACTCATCAGTGCGTCCTCTTTCTGAAGGCTTGAGCGGCTGCGCGCATCGGATCCATCTCCATCAAAATGTCGACGATCTCGTCTCGCCTGGCCCGTCCTGGATCTTCGGCCCACCAGGCAACGATTCGTACAAGCACGGCGGCCCGTGCCTGAGCAGCTGCTCCTGGGTGGAGCTGGATGTCTTGCTCGCGAAAGTCTTGCTCGTAGGCTGATTCGAGGCCACTCGCGATGCGGTCCTGAATACGACCGGCGAGCTCCGACGTCTCGCCGCGATCGAACACCGCCCGGATCAGATCGCGTCTTCGCTCGACCACGTCAAGCATCGAGTCGATCTCAAGACGCCTCGCGTCGACTGAAGGAGGGGAGTGGTGGGCGGGCTGGAACTGGGCTCGGATCTCTGCCAGAGCTTCGTCGACCAGTTCCTCGAAGAGCGTGTGCTTGTCGGGGAAGTGGAGGTAGAAGGTGCCTGTCGCCACGCCGGCATGTTTGGCGATGGCTGTGCTCGTGACGTCAGGAACCCTCCTGACGGCGAACAGTTCTGTCGCAGCGGCCAGGAGTTTCAGACGCGTCTCGAGGCGCCGGGTTGTGTGCCCGTTGACTGCTGGTTGCCGGTTGATCGCGAATTGTGACATGAACTTCAGTTCATGTTGCTCTACCAAACGTCGAGAGGACAAGTCTCAGCGAGGACTCAGCTGATCGGTGAAAGGCTGCGGCGCCGTTCGAACAGTTCTTCGGCCGCGGCCTGGGCGTTTGCTGCGATGTCGGCAACGTCGACAGAGATGACTTCTCCTGCTTCGACAAGTTGGCGTCCCTTGACCCACACGTCGGCAACGTCGCTTGCCGAGGCCGAGAACACAAGGTGAGCCGGCACGTTGAAGTCCTCCCCGCTCAGTCGTGGGATGAAGTGGAGTTGACGCAGATCGACGGTGACGATGTCGGCATCCTTGCCAACCTCAAGTGATCCACTGACGTCGTCTAGTCCGAGTGCACGAGCGCCCGACAACGTGGCCATGTCGAGAACGTCCCATGGATCACCGGATGTCGGATCGAGCGTGCTGACCTTCTGCAGCAGCGACGCGAACTTCATCTCCTCCAGCATGTCGAGGCTGTTGTTCTCTTTTTCGCCGTCGCTTCCGAGCGCAACACACACGCCCTGATCGCGGTAGTACCCGATCCTGGCAGGACCGGAGGAGAGTTTCATGTTCGAGCAGGGGCAATGCGTCACTGACGTGCGGGTCTCGGCCAAGATCTTGACCTCGCGGTCATCGAGCCAGACGCCGTGCGCCACCACGGTGCGCTCGCCAAGAATGCCGCGGTTGTGAAATTCTTCGATTGGACGTCGACGGAACTGGCGAAGGCACTCTTCGACCTCCCAGATGGTCTCGGATGAATGGGTGTGGATTCCGGTGTCGAACTCTTCGGCCAATTTGGCGGCATCTCGGAACATCTGATCGGAGCAGTAGAAGAGATGTTCGAGGCCCACCCACGCTCGAACACGGCCGTCCGCCGCGATGCGGTGTGTCTCGAGCAGTCTTCGGTTCGTTTCGAGGGTCTCGAAGTAGCTGAACTTGTCGGCCGTGTATGGCGCCAGCGTTGCCCTGATGCCGATGCGCTCGGCGGCGCGGGCCGAACCCTCCATGAATCGCCACATGTCGAGCACCGAGGTGGTCCCGCCGCGGAGCCCTTCGGTATAGGCCATCCACGAAGCGGCCTCGGCGATTGCTGGTGTCATCGCCCTGTGAGCCGGATCAACGTGTGTGTTGAGCCAATCCCAGAGTGCGAGTGACTCTGCCGTGCCGCGAAGGAGTCCGGAATGAAGGTGGCAGTTGACGAGCCCAGGGATCACGACGTGGCCTGTCAAGTCGATCACTGGTACCGAGCCCGTTGCCGGATGAGCGTCGACCTCCTCGAGTCCACCCACTGCCGCGATCTTTCCATCGAGAACGAGAACCGACCCAGGATCGTGACTGCGTTTGTGTCCCTCGAGCGGGAGCACCGCGCCGTTGCGCAAGACGAAGGAAGTGTCGGTAGCCATGATGCGCGTCCTCAGGGTGGCGGTTCCAGATCAGAACGTAGCGGCCTCTCGTCGAAGCGGCCGGTCTGAGGGTCTACTTTTGGTTCTGGGACATGGCTGGTTCGTGGGGAGTTTCGATCTTGGACGGTGGAGCTCTGAGCCCTGACTGCCCCGCGGTCAGAGATGTGTTGGCACGGCGGCTCTGGTGGGCGTGGTTGTCGCGATGGTGAATCAGTCGATCCCTGGCGAATGCGGCGGAGCCACGAGCGTCGAGCGATTACAAGGAAACTTGTACTGGTATCGGGCGCACCAACTACCCGCCGGAGCGGTGTTCTGGGCTCCTACCGTCTTTCTCTATCTGGTTGCCGAGTTCGGGCTCCGCGCCGCGCTCGTTCTGCAATCGGTGTATTACGTGACCGTCGTCGTCCTGGAGGTGCCGTCCGGCTGGCTGAGCGATCGGGTGAGCCGGACGCTGACGCTTCGCCTCGTTGCTGTGGCGTGGATCGGCGCGCACTCGATGTTCTGGCTCGGCAGTGGCGAAATCGCTGTCGTGTGCGCCCAGGTGTTACTGGCTGTGGGGTACGCGTTTTTGTCAGGGACCGACGTGACCTTGCACTTCGACACACTGGAAGCGCTCGGGCGGAGCGATGAGTTCACGGCGAGGGAATCGACGAGTCGGCAGCACCTCCTGTTCGTCACCGCCGTCAGTGCCATGGCCGGCGGTGGGTTGGCGATGATCGACCTCCGTCTGCCGTTCGCGGCTGCGCTCGCCGCCGCTGTGCTTCAACTTGCTGTGGCGTGGCGTCTCTCGGAGCCACCACGCGAGGATGCCGACGGCCATTTCGCCTCCGATCTCGCGGTGACGGTTCGTCATCTCCGCCAGCCGCTGCTCGGCTGGCTGGCCCTCTATGTGGTGAGCCAGATCGTTGTCGTGCATCTCGCGGGGGAGCTGGTGGCGCCGTATCTGACCGAAGTGTTCAGCACACCGCCCGACGATCCTGGACTCTCCGCCCTGATGACGGGTCTCATAGCGGCTGTCGTGGCGACGGTGGCCGCTCTTGTCCTCAGGTTCCTCGAACCGCTGAATCGTCGGCTCGGGCTGGCATCGCTGTTCCTGATGCTGGCGCTCGTACCAGTGGTGATCGTCGGTGTCATGGCTCTTACGACGACGCTGTGGGTGCTTCCCCTGTTGAGCTTTCGCAGGGTGCAAGGCGCGGCCAGCTCTGTCATCGTTCCCGGGATCGTCGGTAGCCGCGTCGATCGTCACCACCGGGCGACGTTTCTCTCTCTGACCAGCCTGCTCGGCAGGCTCACCTACGCCGGAGCTCTGCTGATGCTGGCCGCGGGAGGTGGCGGGAACATCGCTGACTCCCTTGGTCTCGCTGCGGTCGTGGCCATCGGATTGTGGGTGTTCGTCGCTGGTGCTCAGCGCTGGATTCCGAATTTTCCTGACAGTGTCGAGCACAACCACGAGCACGAGCACGAGCACGAGCATCATGACCATCTCCACGTCCACGACGACGGCCACCACGATCATGACCATGATTACGAAGTGACGGGTGCTCACAGCCATCCACACGACCATGCTCCGGTGCGGCACAGCCACCCGCACACGCAAGACCACGACCACGACCACGACCACGACAGTCTCTGAACCCATGGCGCCTTGGTTCGGATCGACAAGCGGAGAGCCGGTAACGACGGACCTGATCTTCGTTGCACGAGGTTACGCCGGCTGGGCTTCGTATTCGGAGGCGACCGACGGTGACGGTCTACGGTTTGATCTGAGACATGGCTGATTCCTCGAGAATTCCGATATTGGACGCGACGGCCTTGCTCACTGGTGACCCCGTCGGAATGGATGCGTTGGTAGAGGACTTCGGCCGCGCGTATCGCGACGTCGGATTCAGCTACATCGTGAACCACGGCATCGATGCGCAGTTGATCGACGAGGTCTTCGAGGCTTCGCGGCAGTTCCATGCGCTTGGGCTCGACCAGAAGATGGCCATTGAGCTCAACTCCGACAACCGGGGCTTTCTCCCGATGGACGCGACGATGGACATCAACACGAAACTGGCTGAGGTCACGAAGCCGAATCGGTCAGAGTCATTCCTCATGATGTGCGAGTGTGCGCCGGACTCACCGGAGGTTCTGGCCGGCGACTATTTGGCTGGCCCGAACGTGTGGCCAGATCTGGCAGGGTTTCGCGAAACCGTGACGGCCTATCACGACGCGATGTGCTGGCTGGGTCGCAAGATGATGGGGATCGCGGCCAGGGCCATAGGAGCAGACCCTGAGGTGATGGTCGATCACTTCGCCAGCCCGGTTGCTTCGGTCAGGTTGCTTCACTACCCGCCACTGCCGTCGGGGAGTCCTGACGATCTCTACGGATCGGCTCCTCATTGCGACTTCGGTTGCCTCACGCTGCTGGCCCAGGACGATGTCGGCGGTTTGCAGGTTCGGCCAGTCGGTGACGGCTGGATTGACGTGCCGAACATCCCTGGCTCGTTCGTCGTCAACGTGGGAGACATGCTCCGACTTTGGAGCAACGGGCAGCTGCTGTCGACGCCTCACCGAGTCACGAACAGCTCACGGAGTTCGCGGTTCTCGATTCCGTTCTTCTTCGACCCTCATGTTTCCACCGTGATCGCGCCGCTGCGGAGTTGCGTGACGCCAGAACGACCTGTTGTCGCCGATGCCGTGGTGTGGGGCGACCACCTCCGAAGCGAACTCGAGGCAGGTTTCGAGCCCCACAAGATGTTCACGGCAGAGCATCCGCCCGAATCCTCGATATGACGTCGTCCGAGCTGATTCGAGTCACTGTTCGAGCGGCTCGAGGTTCCGACCTCGAGTTTCCGATCGATGCCGACGGCGTAGCGTGGTCGCATCTCATACCGTATTTGTGCCGCCATGTCGCCCACGATCCCCGAGGGCTTCGTCGCCGCAGAAGGGAGCTTCGGTGAGTCGTCGAGGAATCCCGGAGTCGAGGGAGCGGTTGCCGTCGAGCGGTTCCTGCGTGACGGTGACGTCGACGGTGCCGGGTGAGAGCAACGATCCGGTGATGGTGGGAGGCTGAGGCCATGGATGTCACGACTTCGAATCGACTGCCGATCCTCACGCCAGAAGTGCCGATCACCGTCATCCGGAATATTGCGTGGGCGATCGTGTGGGACGAAGCCAACGGCTGCCATGCCTATGCAAGGGATGTCGATGTTGCGTTCAGCACCGACGGCATCGTCTGGATCGGTGGCTCATACCCAGGACCGTTCGCGGCTGAAGTCGCCGGCGAGCGGCTCATGGTGATGCCAGGGCTGATCAACATCCACAGCCACCCGACAAGCGAGCCCATGAACAAGGGCATCACCGACGAGATCCGGAGCCCGAACTTCCATCACTCTTCGTTGTATGAGTTCCTTCCTGTGCTCGGTCCTGACGAGGAAGGTCGCCGTGCGTGTCTCGACGTTGCGCTCGCCGAGTTGCTGCTCAGTGGTTGCACAACGGTGGTCGACTACTCCCGGCCATTCGACGGCTGGGTCGATCAAGTGGCTGAATCCGGTATCCGGGCATGTTTCGCCGGCAGCTTCCGAAGCGCACCGTGGTCAACGCCTGACGGCCATTCGTTGAACTACGACTGGAGCATGGAGCCGCGAGGCAAGGAGGACTTCGAGCGTGCCAAGGACGTTGTCGACCAGGCGTTCGCGCATGAGTCGCACCGAATGAGCGCCATGATGAGCCCTGCACAAATTGACACATGCACCGAAGATCTCCTGATCGCCGCCCACGATCATGCGGTCGAGTACGAACTTCCGTTTCAGATCCACGCAGCCCAGTCTGTTGCGGAGTTCCATGAGATCGTGCGCCGCCACGGATGTAGCCCGATCCAATGGCTCGACCGCATCGGCGTACTCAGCGACCGCGCCATCGTGAGCCACGGAATCTTCGCCGACCATCACCCGTGGCTGCACTGGACGACCGACGACGACCTGGAAGTCCTTGCCGCACGTGGCGCGACTGTGGCCCACTGCCCGACAGTGTTCATGCGCCGCGGGATCGCTTTGCAGACGCTCGGGCGTTACCTCGCACGAGGTATCAACGTCGGCATCGGCACCGACACCTATCCGCACAACATGCTCGAGGAACTTTTCAACGCGGGAACCGTGGCGAGGGTGGTCCGTGGATCCCCGGTCGACGTCACGACTGCTCAAGTGCTCGATGCTGCCACGGTGAACGGTGCTCGTGCCCTGCTGCGAGATGACATCGGCCGACTCGCCGTCGGGTGCAAGGCAGATCTGGTGATGGTGGACCTCAGCTGCCCCTCGATGCGTCCATTGCGAGAGCCACTCCGGACGCTCGTCTATTGCGCTCGTGAACGTGCTGTCCGCGATGTGTATGTCGATGGACAGCTCGTCGTCCGGGACAGAGAGTGCCTCACGGTTGACCTGACGAACAGCCTCGAAAGGCTCGAGTCAGCTCAGCAGCGAGCTCTCGATCGTGTTCCGCAGCTGGACTGGGCGGGGCGTGATGTCGACGAACTTGCTCCGCTGGCACTCGACTCGCTGCCATCGTCATGACCGGTGGAAGAACGGCGCCGACCGTGTCAGGCTCACATCGGAGGTGTTCGAGAGCGTCAGCGAATCGTGGCCCCGTTGGCTCTAGCGGCTCTGCGCGAGGACCAACAGTGACGAAGGGAAGCCAGCCGTGAACCACGTGTCGCGAGATCAGGCGATGACATTCTTCGCGACCGGATCGGAGGCCGCTGTACGGGCGAGTCCGGCGCGGAACAATTCCGAGAGCGGAACGGGTCGGGTGGCGAATTCGTTGTCCGACTGCGGCCGACCAACGTCACCGGGGGGCCAGTGGGATCACCGATTGATCTGAACACGACCACCGGGCGCAGGACCCTGGCCCGCTGGGACGCTGCGCTGTTCCTTGCCGCGGTGCTTTTCGGAGGAATTGTGGCGGGGAGGTTCGGCCTTGTCGTTGCGACGGCTTGCGTCGTCGTCTTGGGTCTACGTCGGGGCGGCCCCCTCGGAGGTGCGATCCATCTCATCGTCTTTTCCGGGTCCGTCTCGGTCTCGCACTACGGTCTCGGGTCGCCTGAATGGACCGAGCAAGTAGATCGAACGTGGATTCTCTTTGCGTCGGCGTTGTCGATGGTGGCACTCGTCGTAGCGGCCCGCTCGATCCATCAGATCCGACTGGCGTTGTCGATCACGGCAACGCTGGCGGCGGCCAGTTGGCTCCTTGTCGATGCTTCGTTCGGGGTACGAACGACAACGGCAGCGATCGTGGCAGTCATGGCGATGCTCGTAGTGGTGGGTCACCGACTTCGACCGACCGGTGCGATGGGCCCGACCCCGATTCTCAGGGCCGCCATCGATCTCACGCTCGCCATCGGCATCGTTCTCGACACGACCCATGACCTGATTGGAGGGTTCGGCGGGAGAGGACCGGAACGGTTCGGCGTCGAACGATGGATCGGCACGACGCTCGATCCCAACGAGTTCGGGGAACTCGCTCTCCTCGCCCTCGGGCTCACCCTCGTGCTCTTCGTGGTCGGAGATGAACAGTTCCGTTCGGTGCTGGTGCGCCTCGCCGGCTACAGCGCGCTCATCGCACTCAGCGGTTCTCGAACAGCCGCCGGTCTGTTGATCGTCATCTTGGTCGCGACCGGCTTTGCCGTCGCTGGTCCACGGGTTCGGGTTGTGGGTGCAGCAGCACTAGTGGCCGTCGTGGTCGCAACCATCGTCTCGTGGTCATCCATCGAACCCCGGCTCACCGGGTTCGAGCCGATAGACGATCTGTACAGTTTGAACGGACGAACCGACATCTGGGAGATTGCGCTGGAGGAGCGCATCGATGACCCCTTCACGGCCTATGGATATGGTCGGAGCGAGATCCACTTCCGCGAACTCTTCGCCACGACACGACCGCTTCTCTGGGAGAACATCTCGACGCACAACCGCCTGTTGGAGGCGTGGGGGGCGTTCGGGCTGCACGGCGCGGTCACGTTGTCGGCCTTGTGGGTTCTGGCCATGGTTCAGGTTCGTCGACTTGGCGCAGTTGCGGTCATCGTGACCACGACCTCGATCGCTTCATCGATGATGGTGCCTGGTTTCGGGTCGCTTCGACCTGGGGCATGGGTTCTGGTGCCGGTCGCGCTGTTGGCCATGAACCAGGACCAACAGCGCGATGGCGCACGATCAGTTACGGATGGAGATACGTGATTCGAGTCGCCGGCTGCGGTCGAGGTCACTCATCCTGCACGCTCCAGCCTCGACCCGGCCGGTGCGGCAGGGGTCGGTGAGTTCCACACGGTGAACTCGAACGACGAGATCTGACCCGCGCCACCGTTCAACATGAGCCCTCCGCCAGTGCAGTTGATGAGCGACGTCGAGACCTGGTGACCGGAGTTGGTTGCGCCGTCGTACTGGATGCCGATGTTCAGTGTGCCGTGACCTTGAAGAGAGGTCGGGAAGCACTGCACCCGGCCCGACACCTGTGAGGAGTTGTTTGCGCCCTGGAACCACGCCTGCCGTTCATGAGCTCCTTCGAGGTACGAGTTCGAGGCGACGATACCGGTCGCTCCGGCACGTACGACGAGCCCGTTCACGTGACCTTCGCCCCAGAAGTGAAGGCGCTCGAATATGGTGCCGAACGCGAGCGGGCCAACTTCGACAGCCATCGGTCGGAGTCCACCTGGTTCGAGATGGTTCCCGACGATCAGGTCGGTGATGATCGTGTCATGCGGACCGTTGATGAACACCGGGGGACGAGATGCAGTTCCCGAACCAGTGATGAGCACGTTGTGGATCTGAGCCTCCATGGCCTTTGAGCGGCCATCAGTCGTGACTGTCCACGAGCCGCCCTTCCATGTGGTGTGCAGTCCCCAGCCCTCAGCGTCGTACACGGCCACGTCACGGATGACGAACCGGGCCCCGTACAGCGACATGCCCTCACATTGGTTGGCACAATCGATGGTCAGGTCACGGATCGTGAACCCGACCGCGCCGTCGCCTGAGGTCGGTGTGGTGCGGACCATCGGACCGGTGAGGTTCGGGCCGGGAACGAGGATCGTGGCATCCCGGCCAACGCCCTCCAGTACGTCACCGGAGCCAAGCACGATCGGGGAGTTCACAACGTGCGTTCCCGCGGGGAACGACACCCCAGACGGGGCCGGAGGTGGGACTGTGGTTGGTGGGACTGTGGTTGGTGGGACTGTGGTTGGTGGGACTGTGGTTGGTGGGACTGTGGTTGGTGGGACTGTGGTTGGTGGGACTGTGGTCGGTGGAGGAGCTGAGGACTCGATGCGTAGCCAGAGGATGGCCGTCTTGCGGTTCGGGGTGAACGAGAGAGACAAGGTGCCGTCCGAGACGGTCACGTCAGCGGTGTGGGTCAGCATCGACTTGCCTTCGTTGCGGTCCTCGCTGAAGAACTGGATGCCCTCGACGTTCACTGAGTGACGCTGGCGAGCTCCGGGATCACCGACGGCGACGGTGACGGTGTATTGGCCGTTCGAGATGTCGTAGCGCCATGTCGCAGGGGAAGCGATCCAACCACCGCTGTAATAGTCATCAGCGCGGCAGATCGAGTTGCGGAGCGGATTGGGGTCTGATCGAGTGAAGCATTGGCGGGTGCGGCCGTCGCTCGCCGACCAGCCGTAGCCGCGGCCTGCCGAATACAGCGCACCGGAGTCCTGCTGGTAGCCGGACACGTTGGCGTTGGACGGCCCGAAGTTCACTTGGCCGACGACGGCGGCGCTCGCTGTCGACGAGATGCTGATGCTGGCGGCGAGTGCACCGATGAGTACGGCGAACGCCACTATTACCCGAGTCGGTACGGCGTTCCTGATTCGAACAATGTTCATGATCTTTCCATTCCGCTATTCCGCTATTCCGGTATCCGGTATCTGGATCAACCGAACCGCCCGTTTTGGCTGGAACATAGGCAGATCCTTTGACCCCCTGTCGTCCAGAATTGCTGGAGTTAATGGAAAAATTTCTCAAATCACATATGACGTTCAACGCACCCAAAAGGACAACAAGGGGCGTTCAAATAGCTGTTATGTACGGATGCAATTTGAGTTGGCTCAGGCTCGATGGAGCGGTGCCATAGCAGCGCTGTGCGTCAAGAGGTGAGAACCGACGGGGGAGACCTCAGTCGCCAAGGAGCAGGAAAAGGCCGATGACGGTGTAGGCGACCATGGCCGCGAGCATCGGGTATTGGGATGTTTTGGCGAGGCGGCGGTCGTAGGTCGCAACCGCGATGTCGTGGGCTGCGACAACCGCGAGCACGTGTCCGGTTGCGATGGCCACGGCCTGCACCCACGAGATCGTCGCCGGCGACACGATCGTCCAATGGATTGTCCAATCGGCGGTGCCGAAGAGGTCCCATCCTCGGTCGAATGGATCGCTGAAGTGCGCCAACGTGCGCTGACCTTCAAGAATCAACAGACTGAAGTAGTGCGCGATCGAGTAGGCGAGCACGATGGGCACGAGCGTCAGGCAGAACCTCGTGCTGACGTCCGCAACACGCTCACCCGTCGACCTGGCCATGAGTGCGATCGTCACGAGATAGATGCTGCCGACCGCGATGACGACGAGGGTCAGGCCGACTGAGTTCGCGAAGGTCTCGCTCCACCCGGACCGGGACGACGTGAGTTCGGTCCACACTTCGGTTCTCGTGAATCCGTCGAACGTCGTCGATCCGAGTACGACGACCACGAAAGGTATGAGGCCCGGCCTCGCAGTCGTTGCCCGAAGTCCCGACAACGGCATTCGCAGCCTGACGTCTCCTGATTCGTCCCGGTAGACCGGTGCGATCGTGGCCAGCAAGCCGAAAAGCACGGTGAACCCATCCGCTGATCTCAGCCACGCCATTCCCCACCGGAGGGCACCCATCGTCATCACGGCCGAGTAGACGGTGAGGAACACCGCAATTGAACGAGGGTTGGTGGTGTCGTGGTACGCGAGTTCGAGCCAGAGATAGACAGAAATCGCAACCACTGCGGGCCAACTCGTGTCGGCGATCACAGACGGTACGACTCTCGCCTGTGCGCGTGCCGACACCGTTCGTGCCGCGTCGGCGATGGTTCTGAACGGGTTGAGTTCGAGCCAGACGTCACCGAAGAGCGATGAAGCGATCGGTATGCCGACCCAGAGCCAGATGAGTAGAAGGCCGACGCCGAGGTTCTCGCTCGGCTGGCGCGATCCGGACCACGTAGAGACGAGCGCAACACCCCACACGACGAGTCCGGTCCCGCGAAGTGTTGCGCTCCCGATTCGAGACACCTTTCCAGAGGACGAGATCAGGAGGCGATGAGAAGCAGTCTCGCTGAGACGAGATCGTTCCCAGTACATGTTGACGATGATGAAAGCGCTCGCAACAGCGAAACCGGCGGCCCACGCCACCTGCCACGACGGGAGCGGGAGATCGGTTCTCCCGCCGATGCCGTGAGCGAACAGCGTCACGAGACCGTCAGCTGGACCAGAAGCTCGCTTGACTCTTCGAGTTCGATCTCGAACCGACCTGGAATCAGTGCATCGAACTCGAGAAAGACGTCGCTGCTGGTCGGCTCGACGAACACGTCGTATCCGTGGAGGTGGATCCGTTCCGTCAGCTCGCCGATGATCAGAACCCTGACCGGATCGCCGAGCCCGACCTCTTCTCGACGGAACCCGCCGACGAGCTTTCCGTTGTCGAACTCGAGCACGAAAGTGGCCTGCTCAGGCTCGACAGCGGTCGCCGAAACAGTGGAGGCCGCTGATGGTGCGGAACGTCCACTGTCGCCGCAGGCGCCTGCAAGGGTTACGACAGTCGCGCAGAGGACCAGCCAGCGCATCATGAAACGGTGAGTCGGGTGGAGGCCTGAACCGGTTGACCATCCACCGTGTACGGACGATGGTCGTTGGTGAACGCCTGAACGGAGATCTCGACACTGCCTGAAGGAAGAGCAGGAATGTGCATTGCTTCGCCGTAGAGCCGTCCCAGCTTCTGGCCATTCACGTACACGTGAAGATGGCCGACGCCGTCGACGTGATGGTCACCGGCCTGCTCGGCGCTCAGTTCGAGTCCCTCCACCGTCACGAACGCATTGAAGCCCGACTTCGGATCTTCGACGACGTCGATCGAGAGGTCAGGAACCGTGCCTTCGACTTCTTGCGACTCGGGGACATCGTGGTCGTGGCCGCTGTGCTCGTGAGCCGGAACCTCGAACGTCACCGCGTGCGCGATCGGCTCCCCGTCGAGAGCGTACGGCCTGTGGTCATTTGCCGAGAGTTCGACCATCAGCTCGACGGTGCCCTCGACGACACCAGAGACGTGCAGCCAATCGGTGTAGAACCTGGTCGTTTTGATGCCGTCGACCCACAGGTGGAAGTGGCCTTCGCCTTCGACGTGGGCCGTCGAAGCGTTTCGGGCCGCGATGGTGAAGTTCGACGTTGTCACGCCGATGTTCACGCCTCCAGCGGGGTCCGAGATCACCATGATCTTGATTGTCGGCGCTTCTGATCCAGCGAATTCGACAGGTCCACCATGGTCGTGGTCGCTGTGGCCGGCCCCTTCTGACATGTCGCTCATGTCATCGTCGGGTTCCTTGTGGTCGTGGCTGTCGTCGTGGTCGTGACTGTCGTCATCGGTGTGTTCGTCGGACATGTCGTCCATCGCAGCGGTCGATGTGGTGACTGAGTCGGAATTGTCGCAGGATGCGGCGAAGACGGAGAGTGCGAAGGCCGCAGCAACGAGTCGGAGCAGAGCGTTAGAGCGCAACATGGGGGTGTTCACGAGAGGTCTCCTCGTTCGTGACGGCCGCAACAGCGCGGCCGTGGTTGTCAGTGGAATCGGACTCTGTGGTCCGGATGCTTCACTGACGAGGAGGGCCGCGACGGCCGACGTCGGCGGGGACGAACGCCAGGACCGGGTTCTGCCGGCCCGGGTCGATCACCATGTGGTGTGCGGCCGTGAAGACGTTGTCGATCTCGGTTGCGACGTAGGAGAGCAGTCGGTGAATCGAGACCGCTGCTGCTCTTGTGAATGTGGCAACAGTGAGCGCCGACAGGAAACCGAGGAAGAGTGCGCCGACGGCGAGGCCGGGGTGACTGCTACCCGAGGTGAAAGACCCGATGTGGCCGGCAAACGTGATGGCGATGAGCGGGATCGCGACGACGCTGGCGATGAGAACTCCTGTTGGAGGGGCCGGCCTGGGCCCGTTTATACTCACGACTCGAACGATAGCGGCGGCGAAGCGTGCTCACAACGGGTAAAAATACCACGCAACGTGGTATTTAGTGACCTTGGTCGGTGGAACCAGGGAGCGCCGGTGAACAGTAGGGTCGATCGCATGGAACTGGAGTACTCGATCTGTGTGGTGACGGGAGCGGGCTCGGGCATCGGCGAAGCCCTCGCCAAAGCTCTCGTTTCCGAAGGAGCCGCTCATGTCGTGGTCACCGACATCGACGAAGCGAACGCCGCTCGGGTCGCTTCCGAGATCGGAGCCGTCTCGACCGCAGCGGTGCTCGATGTGGCCGACGAGGGTGCCGTACGCGGCCTTGTCGCAGAGACCGAAGCAGCACACGGTCGCATTGACCTGTTCGTGTCGAATGCCGGGTACGGCCTCAAAGGTGGTCTCGACCTCCCCATCGAGGAGTGGACAAGGATGATGGACGTCCACACCTGGGCGCATCTCTACGCGGCCCAAGCCGTGGTCCCCGGCATGCTCGAGCGAGGCAGCGGGTACGTCCTGAACACGGCATCTGCAGCTGGGCTGCTGACGCAGATGGACTCTGGGCCCTACGCCGTGTCCAAACATGCAGCAGTCGCCTTCGCGGAATGGCTGTCGATCAGATACGGCGATCGAGGCCTCGGTGTATCGGTCCTTTGCCCACAGGCGGTCCGCACCAACATCCTCGGCACCAGGGCTGCGGGCGCCGCTGTGGCGAGTGCTCGCCAAGCAGGCCAGGACGGAGTGCTGGAGCCTGATCAGGTGGCGTTGGACTGCGTCGATGCCATTCGCCGCGAACGCTTCCTCGTGTTGCCGCATCCGGAGGTCCAGACCTACTTCCAGCGCAAGGCCGACGACTACGACCGATGGCTCGCCGGCATGCGGAGGTTTCGGCGACGATTGAGCGCCGGCTGATCGAGGCAGACCCGCGAATGGCGGATCGATGCGCCGGCATCGGTAGGGTCGCCGGATGTCGGGACCCGAGAACGGCCGCTCTCCGGGTCCGGTGATGGAGACACACATCCCCCGAAGAGCGTGGTTGGCTCTCGGCGTCAGTACTCTCGTCACGTTTTTCGTCGTCATCGACATCTCTGCGATCAACGTCGCGTTTCCCTCGATCGAGCGGGACCTCGACACCGACCGTTCGACGCTGAGTTGGATGATCTCGGGGTACAACGTCACCGTCGGGGCGTTGCTGCTGGCCGCAGGCCGCGTCGCCGACAGCATCGGGCGGCGCAAGGTATTCATCCCTGGCGTTGCCCTGTTCATGGTCGGGTCGGCGCTCTGCGGACTCGCCCCGACCGTCGAGTTTCTCATCGCGGCGCGCATCGTTCAGGGCTTCGGCGGGGCGGTCGTGACCGCCTCTTCCTTCGCCGTCATGTTGCCCGAGTTTCCACCTGCTCGTCGCAGTACGGCCATCGGCTTCGCCGGTGCCACCGGATCTCTGGGGGCCGTAGTCGGACCAGCACTCGGGTCGCTCGTCATCGATGCGTTCAACTGGCGCGCGATTTTCTGGATCAATGTGCCACTGTCGCTCCTGGTGATCGTTCTCGCCCCTCGTTTGTTGAGTGAGTCGAGCGATCCGAACGCCACCGGTCGGATCGACATCGTGGGCGTGGTCATCGGTACAGCTGCGGTGGCGTTGGTCATGTTCGGAATCATCCAGAGTGAGCAATGGTCGGTGGCGGATCTGCGCGTGATCGGGTTGGTCGTCGTCGGGACTGCACTCTTCCCGCTGCTGGTCAAGCGATCCCGCCAGCACCCTGAACCTCTACTCGATCTCGAGTTGTTCTCGCATCGTTCCTTCTCTGCGGCGTCGGCCGGTGCGGCCCTCTATGGCTTCGCTTTCATCAGCGGTTCGCTCACGAACTCGATCATGCTCCAGGACCTCTGGCAACAGGAGCTCAGGACCGTTGGTCTGGTGTTCGTGCCGGCATCACTCCTCGGAGCCATCGTGAGTCCCTTGATCGGCTCGATCGCGGATCGCGTGGGTCATCGATGGGTGCTCGGCTTCGGCTGTCTGCTGTTGTCGCTCAGCTACGTCCTGCTGATCGTCGTCATCGATCATGACCCGGCTGTGTGGAACGTCTACATGCCGCTGACTCTTCTGACGGGCGCTGGAATCGGCGTCACCGTTGCGACCTGGTCGAGCGCGGCGATGGCAGACATACCTCCGGCGAAGTTCGGTGTCGCCGGCGCAACGGCGAACACGATTCGTCAGGCATCGACAGCTGTCGGGATCTCCGTGGTCATCACGCTGCTAGCGACGGGTGCTCACGACTTCGACTTGGGCGCGTATCAGCGTGCATGGATGTGGATTGCCGGTTGCTACCTGCTCGCTGCGATCGTGGTGATGGCGACGTTTCCAGCCGGCAACAGCAGCGACAGGGCTCTCTGATGCCGGTCAGGGTCGAAACACGAATATCGGCGAACTCCAGGCCTGGAATCCGTCCTCGGTGAACACCGACACCCAGAGCGGATTGTCACCATCGTCCCAGAGAGGGACATGGAACGTAGCGCGGCACTCGCGGTGCGGGTTCTCATCCGGCAGTCTGAAGACCTTCAGTCGCCGTTCCAGTCCTCCCGCTTCCATGACCACGTCGTCCATGCCGATCGAGGAGACCGGAATCGTGAGCGAGCCATGTTCTGTGTCGATGGTGAGTTGCCCATCGGTGGCGTCATGAAGCAGAACGTCGAAACCACCGAAGTTGCCTGTCGTGATGGAGTCGAAAACGACGCTCGCTTCTCCGTCGAGGCGGGGCGTTCGCTCGAGATTCCAGCTGTTGACGGGAGCGAACTGCTCGATTTGGTTGCCGTCGAGTCGAGCAGTGCCTCTCCACGTCGTGGTACGCCCGCGCCCCCGGTACTCGGCGCCACTCCACAACACCCGTACGCGTCGCCCGAGATCTTCGGCTCCATAGGGTCTGAACGTGTCGACGACGTCGGTCCCGTTACGTATCTCGACGCGTTCGACGGGGGAGTGCGCGACCACCTCGATGTCAACTGTTGTCGTGCTGTCGGTGGTGCTGACGATGTCGCCCATCATCACTCGGGTGGCGGGGGTGCTCGTTGCGTCCTCGTGAACCGCGGGGTCGGCGTCGAACACCTGAGCGTCTTCGAACCGAGCGTGGACGTCGAGGAACATGCGTGTGCCGGTGGTCGCGTAGTGATGTCTGCGCCTCAACGAGTCGAAGATGCCGTCCCTCGACAACTCGTGGGTGAGGAAGCACGTGAGGCCGCCGTATGCGCCGAACATCGCAGCGCCTGGGTAGCTCGCGCCAGGCCGGCCCTTGTGGCCGTCGCTGTTCGCGACGACTCCGCATCTGTGGCCGAGTTCGAATCCGTCGGTCAGTAGCCACTCGAACGTCCCCCATGCGGAGTGAATCTCCATCGCGGTCTCAAACTCCGGGTCGTGCGCGAAGGCGGTGTCCGCATACCGGCCGCCGACGTGTGCGTACACGACGCAGTCCTCGTCGTTCGCTCGGAGTGCTCCGAACAACTCGTTGGCATCGTTGGCGTCGGTGTCGATGTCAGAACGATCGGACAACAGTGCGTGAGAGGATCGCCGGATCTGGCGTCCCTCGGTCCGGAAGTACACGTTCCGATCACCGCCGACAGCCGTGTTGCCCGACCACTCGTATCCTGGCATGGCCACAAATCGCCCTGGCTCATCGTGCTCAGACGTCAGCTCCTGGAGGTGTGCCCAGAACGCGTTGTTCACTTGAAAGTCGTTGGCCTGATGTCCTGTGGCGTCGAGAAAGGCTGCGTTCCTCGCGAAGTCGAAGTACTGGCGCGCCGTCGTGAGGCCGATCGATTCACCGCTCTGGCCGTGCATGTCGCCCCAGTAGCCGCTGATCCCGCCTTCCCGGATCACGAGGGGGTGCGACTCTGCGAGGCCGGTTCCGGATTCGTCGAAGATCTCGATCCGCACCGTTCCGGCTTCTTCGACGCTCAGACCTTCGATCGTCACGGCTCGTCTTCCTGGTCCATACGACAACGTGGATGGAAGGCCACGCACCCACACGTTCGATTCGATTCTCAGTTCGGCCGAGGCGGTGTCAGAAGGATTGCCCCACGCGTCCTCAGCTTTGATACCGAGCTGAAATGGCTCGCCAGGTCGGCGAAGGCTCGGTAGCACGCAGACCCATCGCGCAGGAGGACCCGCCAGGATCGAGATCGATGGCGACTCCGGAATCGGAACGAAATGGCCGACGGCGCATACGTCAGCGAGGACTGCAAACTCGAATCCGGCCTCTGCGATGGTCTGAACTCGCCATCCTCGTGACCCGCCTGAAGTGTCGCCAAGTACGACGGTGATGACGTCGCCCTCGCTCAAGTAGCCCCCGGTCACGTTCACGGTGAGCGATTTCCAGCGGGGACGTGCGGCATTGCCCCTTCCGACGTAGCTCACGGTGAGGGGAACACTCGAACTCGATGTTGCCGACGCGAAGTCGGGTGCGCCAGGGTCGGTCGTCTGCAGTGGTCGAAAGTCGCTCATTGCTCTGAAGACGATCCGAATCGCGCCCGTGTCATCCAGGCCGAACCGTCCAACGGTGTACTTGACGGTGAAGGTTGCTTCCGTTCTGACCTCGACCGCAGCACCTTCGACGATCTCCGCGTGCCCGTACAGCATCGGGTCGGTGCCAGGCTGCGCGGCAGGCCACACCTCGCCGACAAGATCTCGGCTCACGTGGCCGTCTACGTCGTTCGCTGATCCCGGTCTTCGATTGGGCACATCACATCATTACCTGACAAACAGCGCCGTGTTGCGGAGATTGCCTGACGTGGTGAAGCAAGAAAGACGAGGGGCAGGCTACGACCTGTATACGACAGCATCACGATCTTCGACTCTTCGTGACCCATCTAGCAGGAGAGGGGTGGCGTCGGAGCGATGTGCTCCCGGCGATACTGCACACTCATCTGTGGCCTGATGGCAGGAACTGCATACCTGTTACCGATCGGAGCGGCAGCACCAACTCACAAGAGCGATCTCACGAGGTCGCATATCTCGAGTGTCGCACCTTCGCCGGGAGGTGGATAGTTCATCTTGTTCAGGGTCACGGCCATACCCAGTCCGAGCTCAGGGTCGGCGAAACCGACGGATCCACCGGCTCCACTGTGTCCGAATGCCGTCTCACCTGGCCCCATCGGCCCGTGGACGAGCTTGCCGGTCGGATCGGGTGCCAGCCCGCCGAGGAAGAACCCGATGCCCTTTCTTGGCGCGGCGCCGAGGACGAGATCGGTGCCTCCGACCACGAATCGGTGCAGTTGAGTGATGTATTCGGCGCCGACGAGATGAGTTCCCTCGATCTGTCCTCCGTTGGCCAGAGCGCCGTACATCTTCGCCAGCGCGGCAGCCGTGAAGTGACCGTTCCCGGCAGGGAGACACGCCCGGCGGTACTGCATCCCGTCCGTGTGTTGCCACAGCGCTTTCGGCATCGCCTGGAGGAAGAACGAGTCCTCTGGCAGTTCCATCGGGAGCGCTTCGTGTGGACCCATGACAGCGAGATTCGCCAGCCGGTGATCGACCGATCCATCGGCGGGGATGCCGACGAAGAAGTCGTTGTCGACCCCGAGCGGCGCTGCGATCTCGGTTCGGAACGCATTCTGGATGTGGCGACCTGTGACGCCGTGGAAGATGCCACCTGCGATCCACCCATAGGTGAGGGCGTGGTAGCCGGTCGCCGTCGCCGGTTCCCACGCAGGCACCCCTGTCTCCATACGTGCAATCGACGCGTCCCAGTCACATATGTCATCGATCGTCAGCGGCGACGGAAGCGCGTGGAGCCCGCTCTGGTGGCTCATCGCCTGGGCGACTGTGATCCTCTCCTTGCCGTTCTGCCCGAACGCCGGCCAGTACTCGACGACTGGTGCGTCGTAGTCGAGCTGTCCTCGCTCGGCGAGTTGGTGGACCAGAAGCGCCGTCGGGCCCTTGGTGCTCGAGAAGCTGAGAAAAAGTGTGTCGTGCTCGACTGGCCGGTCGTCGTCGGGCCCTCGGGTGCCTGCGACGACATCGACTATGTTCTCGCCGTTGACATATGCCGCCACCTGGACGCCGATCTGGCGGCCTTCATGAACCTGCAGGTCGATGAGCGACTGGACTTCGGTGTTGATCTCCATCAACAGAGAACAGCACACCACGCAGGAGAACGCATCTCGTGCACGTCACTCCGGGCGGGACTGCTGACGGGCGCCATCAACGATTCGCTCTCCGGATACAGCACGCCCCTTGCTTCGTCGAGGCGCAGCCGAAGCTGTCGGCGATCAGTTGTCGGCTCGTTGCCGTCTTGGGAGTGAGTGCATCGCACATGAGCTTGATCTCGGCAACACAGAACGTGGTGTGGTCATCGGGATTCGTGCCGGCGTCCCGAAGAGCAACTGTGCACGAACCGAGAGACGCCCGGTTATTGCTCCCATAGGCGATCGAGGATGTCGAGCCACAACTGAGTCGTCATGCGCAGCGATTCCACGTCGATGCGCTCGTCGTGACCGTGGAATCGGTTCAGGAACTCTTCGAAGCCGACTTTGTGACTCAGGAGACCTGCGCCGTAACAGGGCACACCTTTCTTCCTGAAGAATCTGGCGTCGGTGCCCCCTGTGACCATCGAAGGAAGAACCTTCGCCCCTGGGTACGCCATGTGCACCGCATCGACCAACGCGCCCCACAGCGGTGTGTCGATGGAAGACTGGCTGGCCTCGCTCTCGTGGGTTCGCTCGATCTCGACCCGGTTGAACAGGTCGTCGCCGATGGCGGCTCTGAGGTGCGATTCGACGTCGTCCTGCGTGTCGCCCGGCAGGATTCTGATGTCGAGTTGGAGCGTGACGCTGTCGGGGATGGTGTTGATCTTCTCGCCACCGTTGATGATGTTCGGGCTGATGCTCACGTGGCCACACGAGTGAAGGTTCCTGGCCATTGCAGGAGGCAACTCGTCGATGGCTTCCGCGTGAGCCACTGGATCGAGCAGGCGCTGCTCGAGTTCCTTGGGAAAGTTCAGAGCTTTGACCCTGTCGCTGAACATCCGATCGAGACGCAGGCCCGGGTCGTAGTCGACGAGGCGGGTGACGATCTGGGCGGCCGTCACGAGCGCGTTGTCGGTGCCGTATGGCATCGAGCCGTGGCCGGGTTCGCCAGGGATGTGGAGGGTGCGTCCGGCTCCGCCTTTCTCCGTGGTTGTCATCATGACGACGAGGCCATCGTCGCGCTGCACGGGCGTCCCGCCGTACTCGGTGAGCAGGTAGTCGCACCCGATGTGGTCCCATTCGGTGTCGATGAGGTGTTCTGCCCCGAGCTTTCCGCCTGCCTCTTCGTCAGCGACGGCGAAGTAGATGATGTCGCCGGGATAGCGCTTCTTTGATTTCACGATGTGACGAAACGCAACGGCCATCGAAGAGGTGAGGTTCAACATGTCGACCGCACCGCGGCCCCACACCTCGCCGTCGACGAGCTCCCCTCCGAACGGATCCCTGGACCAGCCCTCTGGTGATACGGGGACGACGTCGGTGTGGCCCATCAGACAGATCGATGGTGCCTCGGGGTCAGTGCCTTCGTAACGGGCGATCAGGGAGGTCCTTCCCGGCTCTGGTTCGAAGATCTCGAGATCGGCGCCGACCCCCTCGAGTCCGTCCCGCAACAGCTTCGCGCTGCGATCCTCTTGGCCGGACTCAACGGTCCCGTCGTTCACGCACTGGTTGCGGATGAGCGCCTGGAGCAGTTCCGTCGTCTCCGAGGTGAGTGTGTCGAGAGTGTCAGTCATCTGCGAGACGCTATCTCGTTGCCAAGTCGGTCGCCGTGCTCTACTCGGGTGGTGCGGGAACCACGGCATGGCGTCGACACGTCCAATTGACATGAAACACTTTTCCCTTCTCTTCCTTGCCTTCCCCTTCATCGCCAGTTCGTGTGGTGAAGGCACGAGTGTTCCCAACGGTGATGAGGACCTCACCGGCCGGACGTTCTGGTCGAGTCGAGTCACCGTCGACGGCGTGATCAGAGATCTGGTCGATGGCACAAGGATCCAGATCACGTTCCTCGAAGGATCGGTTTCGGTATCGGCGGGTTGCAACGGTGTCGGCGCCGGCTACACGATCGACGCCGAGGGGCGGCTGATCGTCGATGAACTTGCGATGACCGAGATCGGATGTGATGCACCTCGTCACGCCCAAGACGAGTTCGTGGTGAGCGCGTTGACATCACGCCCTCGTGTCACTGTCGATGGCGACACCATTGTTCTGTCGTCCGATGGGGGCTCAGGAGGGCCAGGTTTCGAGGTGGAGTTCCTCGACGGAACCGTCGCCGATCCGGATCGTGCGGTGGTCGGTTCCCGATGGACAGTGACCGGTTTCATCACAGGAGAAGCCGCGTGGTCCATGGCCTTCGAGCCGGCTGGCTGGGTCGAGTTCGTCGACGAGTCGACTCTGAACGGTCACGACGGTTGCTCGGAGTTCGCGCTGCCTGCGGAATACAGCGACGGAAGCATCGGTGGCCCGGTCGATGGCGACGGTGAGGTGCAGTTCGGTGAAAGGTTGCCCGAGTATTCGTCCGAGGTCTGCGCCGACAATGCCGAGTACGCCGATGCATTCAACGCACTGCTTGCCGCCGGGCGAGCCTCTGTCTTCGTCGAAGGGACCAGAATGACCATCGTGGCCGTCGACGGGAACGGTGTCACGTTCACCGCTCTCGAAGCGGCAGGTCCAACGGCTTCGTGAACGATCGGAGTGGGCCGTAGGGACATCTGAGGTGACGACCTCAGGTCACCTGTTCTTGTCGAGAAAGTCAGCCGACGAACAGCCGGATCACGATGCCGATGGCTGCCGCAGACGACACGACGAGGATCGCGGGACGCATGTACCCGCGGTCGACGACCGGTAGGAGCGGGCCGCTCAGGAAGAACCCGACGACGGCTGCGGGTGCGAGAGCGAGACCCCATCGAAGTTCGTGGGCGCCGAGCCGACCGGCGACAGCGAGCCCGACGAGGGTGATGGTGGTCCCGACGACGAAAAAGCCGCCCATCGAACCTCTGACGTTCGGCCCTGAATCATCGTGGAACATGAGCGCGACTGGCGGCCCGCCGATGCCGGCAGTGGCAGCGAAGAAGCCCGAGACCGTTCCCGCTCCGACCATCGTCGAAGTGGTTCGTCGGGGCGCTCGACCAGCCGCAGTGAGCACGACGAGGATCAGAACCGTCACCGCCACCGCCGCCTGCAGACCGTCATCGCTGATGTGTCGCAGCACGACGATCGCCATCACGGTGCCGAGGGCCCGACCCGCAAGGGCGCTGGCAACGGACCGCACCTGAATCGCATCGCGGTCGCGGGCCATCATCAGGCTGTTCTGCGCGGTGACCGCGATCAAGACAGCAGCTGGCACGAGGTCGGGTTCGACGAGCGCCACCAGCGGCATGGCGATGAGATTCCCTCCGAAGCCGATCGCGGCCTGAGTCATGCAGGACACAGCCACGAAGACACATATCAGACCGAAGAGATAGATGGACACAGTCGAGTCGACTATCGGTTCTCGCCGTGCACGGCGACATCGTAGGGCGCGGCTGAGCCGAAACAGCCAAGTAGTGTGACGACGACATGTCGAGGCGTTCACGCGGTGTCGAAGCGTTTGAGTCGCTGCGCGTGCCGGAATATCGCCTGCTCTGGTGGAGCGGTGTGTTCTCGTTCATGGGTGTTCAGATGCAGTTCCTGCTGCGAGGGCTGCTGGCATGGGAACTGACGCACCGCGAGAGCGCACTCGGCCTCGTCTTCGTCGTGTTCGGTGTCACCATGCTGCTGTTGACGCCGTTCGGCGGTGTGGCCGCAGACCGCTTGAGCAAGCGTCGGCTCCTGATCATCGGCCAGGCGTTGCTCGTATGCGTTTCCTTCGGCATGGGAGTGGTAGTGCTCACCGATGTTGCCGAATTCTGGATGCTGCTGGTGGCCGGAGCGGTTCAGGCCTCGATGTTCGGTCTCACCGGTCCTGCGAGGACCTCGATGGCGAACGACCTCGTCGGCCCGGAACTCCTCGGCAACGCAATCTCGTTGTCGATGATGTCGATGAGCACGACACGGATCTTCGCTCCGTCGCTGGCTGGTCTCCTCGCCGGCGTCGCGTTCGCAGGGATCGGTGGCGCGTACGTCGTCGCTGGTGTCTTTTCGACCTGGAGCCTGGTGTTGACGTGGCGCCTGCCTGAGATCGAGGCCGTTTCCCGGTCCACCGCGAGCCCCATGGCGGACATCATCGACGGATTCTCCTACGTAGCGTCGAGGCCGCCGCTGCGTCGGGTCGTCGTCTCGTCGACGATCGTGATCATGTTCGGGTTCAACTACATAGCGTTCATGCCTGCCCTCGTCGAGGGCGACTTCGGTCTCGGCGATGGCGCAGTCGGATTGATGAGCACCGCCAGTTCCTTGGGCGCGGTGATGATCTCGATTCCGGTGGCGGCGAGAGCCAACTCCTCGAGGGTCAGGCTGTACGCCGTCGGCCTCGGGATTGCGTTTGGGGCAACGGTGATGCTGCTGAGTGTCGCTCCGACCTACGCGGTCGCGTTCCTCATTACGGTCTTCATCGGTGCTGGCGCAACGGGGTTTCAGACCCTTGCGAACAGCATTGTCATCACCTCCAGCGATGCAAGCCACCACGGCAGGGTTCAGTCGCTGATGCAGCTGTCGTTCGCCGGGTTCGGAATCGTGGCGCTGCCACTGGGGGTGACGGCGGAATGGATCGGCCTCCGACCTACGATCGTCATCATGGGTGCCGTGGCGCTGGGGGCGACGGTCTGCTTTGCGTTGCTGGATCGCCGAGGCGAGGAGACGGCGTCAGCGACGGTGTGACGCGACGAGCCCGGCCACTGTGACCTGCCCTGCGACGAAGTAGTTCGCCACGATCGGCCACACGAAGTCGTTGAGCGCCGGACGTTCGGTGGCCGGACGAAGCACGAGGGTCCCGGCGGGGCCGGCCGATGTCGTGGTGATGGTGCCGTCGCCTTCGAACGAGACCGTCACGTCCTCGAAGCCGACCCACGCCTTGGTGTGCGGCCACTGAGCCTTGTAGAACGACTCCTTCGCGCAGAACAGCGCTGTTGCTGCAACGTCCTCGTCGGCCTGACCGGCCACCGCGTCTCGTTCCGCTTCGTTCATGACGCGTCGAGCGACCCCTTCGTCGACTCGACCCACCTGTTCGGCGTCAATCCCGATTCCGAACTCGGCAGCAGGGTCGAGAGCGATCGCAGCCGCAACGTAACCCTCGGTGTGCGTGATGGCGCCGATCACTCCCGATGGCCACAGGGGTGCTCTGCTGTCGTGGCGGCCGATGCCCTCGTGATGTACCCCGAGCGCACTCAACGCAGCATGGGCGCACGACCGTCCGGCGAGGAAGTGTCTGCGCCGCAGTGAAGAGGCTGTGGCGATCAAGTCGGTCTCCGCATCGAAGTTGACGATGGAGTGCAGTAGCGAGTGATCCACCTGCCCCAACACCTCGAAAGCCGAGAGGCTGCCTGGTCCGCCTGGCACCTGTGGTTCATGTGAGCGCCGCGAACTGTCGGCGATCAGCGCCTCGATCGCCTGACTTCGGCGTGGTCGTTGAGGCGTCGGCTCTTCGAGGGCGTTGGTCATGTCAGAGATGATGCGAATTGGTCACAAAAGCGCACTTTTCGGCCGATTGAGGTCGTGTACGTCTGCGGGCAGAGACCCTGTCAGGGCGTGCGCCACTGACATGGACAACGTAGACGACATATATCCGCTGACCCCTTCGCAGGCCGGCATTCTCTACCACACCCTTCGTAGCGACGATCCTGCGCTGTACTTCGAGCAGGTGAGGGCCGACCTTGAAGGTGATCTCGACATCGCTGCGTTCAAGACGTCGTGGGATCGAACGTTCGCGCGTCACGCTGCTCTTCGCACGGTGTTCGTCTGGCAGGGCCTCGACGAACCACTGCAGGTCGTCCGCTCGCAGGTCGAACTCCCATGGATCGAGGTCGATCTGCGCTCGATAGATGTCGAAGACGTGGATGCGGAACTTCAGGCGATCTGTGACGCAGAGAGGCGCAAGGGAATCAACCTGTCGAAGGCTCCCACGTCGAGCTTCGTGCTGGTCAGAGTCGACGAATCTACATGGCATTTCGTCTGGAACTTCCACCACATCGCGCTCGACGGTTGGTCGGTGGTGAGGATCTTCGACGAGGCCATGGACTCCTACTCGCGGCCAGACGTCGAGCGTCACGAACCACCACCGTTCAAGCGACACGTCGAGTGGCTCCTCGGCCATGACCATGTCCAAACGGAGCGTTTCTGGCGAGATCGCCTCGCCGGGTTCGAGTCACCGACATCACTTCGATTCGGCACTGCCGACCAGACAGCAGACTTCGAACTCGGACGCCTCGAGATCGACCTGTCTCGCTCCGAGACAGCCAAGATCGTCGAGTTCGCGCGCAGGTCCCGGGTGACGGTCAACACATTGGTCCAGGCGGCATGGGCGGTCGTTCTCGGCCGCTACAGCGGGGAATCCGATGTCGTGTTCGGTGTGACGATGGCTGGTCGGCCGGCTGAACTCGACGGTGTCGAGGACATGATCGGTATGTTCCTCAGCACACTTCCCATGCGGATCGATGCGGACAGCGAGGTGCCGATCGACGACTGGCTCCGCTCGGTACAGGGCCAGCAGCTCGAGTTGCTGGGTCACCAACATTCGTCCCTGGCCGACGTACACCGTTGGAGCGATGTCGCCCCTGGGACGGAACTCTTCGAGTCGATCCTGGTGTTCGAGAACTACCCCATGAGTCGGCGAAGCGGCGAGACGTCGCTGAAGGTCACCCGCGGCGATGTGTTCGAGCAAAGCCACTACCCGATCACGGTCATGGTGCGCCCGGGTGAACCACTCGGATTCACGGTGTTGTTCGACAATGCGAGGTTCGCGTCTGAACAAATGGCGCAGCTGATGGGCCACCTCGGAACTGCCCTCGTCGATCTCGCCACGAACGGGCCGGCCTCGGCTGCCTGCGTCGAGGTGATGACCGAGGGCGAGGTCGCAACGATCGTCGATAGATGGAACGAAACCGACCGCGATCATCAACTGGACAGAACGCTCGACGAGCTCTTCGCAGATGTGGTGCGCGACGCGCCGCACGCGACGGCGTTGATCTCGGGGGATCAGTCGATGACGTTCTCCGAACTCGACAACCGGTCCTCAGCGCTTGCGTGGCTCCTGGTGGAACGTGGCGTCGGTCCCGAAACGCCGGTGGGTGTCTCGATCCACAGGTCGTTCGACATGGTCGTTGCCGTCCTCGCGGTCGTGAAGGCGGGTGGCGCATACGTGCCGCTCGACCCGACACACCCGAGGGATCGCATCGCTCTCATCGCCCAAGACTCCGCTATGCCGATGGTCCTCGCCAACACGGCTTCGGCCGAACAGCTCGATGAGGATCGTTTTGAGGCGATGGCCGTCGACGTCCTGAAGCTCGACGAGATCGAGTTGTCGGGTCGCGCCGGGGCGCCGCCCACGCCAGACATCGGGCCCGAGTCGACAGTGCTCATTCCGTTCACCTCGGGATCGACCGGCCGACCGAAGGGGGTTCGCAGCCATCACCGCGGGGTCATCAATCGAGTGCTGTGGCAGGCGGGTGACTACCCGGTCGGCGACGACGAGGTGCTGTGTCAGAAGACGACTCTGAGCTTCGTCGACCACCTCTGGGAGCTGTGGGGAGCTCTTCTGCTCGGCCGTCCACAGGTGCTCGTACCTGAGGATGTGCTGATTGACTCGAACCGATTCATCGACCTTCTCGCCAGACACAGAATCAGGCGCGTGGTTCTGGTCCCGTCCTACATCAGGGTGCTGCTCGACACTCATCCCGATCTCGCAAGCAGACTCCCTGATCTCGTCTACTGGACCTTCAGCGGCGAACGGACCTCACGAGAGTTGGCGGACCGGTTCAGGACTCAGATGCCCCACGCCGTCCTTCTCAACTTCTACGGAATGAGCGAAGCCACACTCGACGTCGCCCACTACGACGACCGATGGGAGGTCGAGTGCGAGTCGGTCCCGATCGGGCGACCCATCGACAACTGCAAGGTCTTCGTGCTCGACTCGTTGCGTCGACCGGTACCGGTCGGTGTCGTCGGGGAGATACACGTCAGCGGCACGGTGTTGGCGCACGGATACTGGCGCCGAGACGACCTCACCCTAGAGGCCTTCTTCGAAGCGTCGGTTGCCGGAAGGGAACTGACGGGCCTCTACCGGACCGGCGACCTCGGACGTTGGTTGCCTGGCGGCCAGTTGGAGTGTCTCGGGCGCAATGACCACCAGGTGAAGGTCAGAGGAGTCAGGGTCGAACTCGGTGAGATCGAGACCGCCATCAGGGACGATCCGTCTGTGTCCGAAGTCGTTGTGGTGCTCGAAGGTGCCGAAGGCCGCGAACGACTCATCGCCTACGTCACCGCGGTCGGTGGCGAATCAGTCGAACCGTGGCAGGTGATCGATCGATGCACTGCGAGACTGTCGTCGCAGATGACCCCGACCGCCGTGGTCGTGCTCGACGAGTTCCCGCGAACTCCGAGCGGCAAGCTCGACAGGCGAAGCCTTCCGGCGGCCGATGTAGTACCCCGAGAGACAGAGACCAGAAGCAATCTTCTCCCGCACGAAACGGAGATGCTGGCGCTCTGGCGAATGGTGATCGGCGACCACGTCGGAATCGATGACGACTTCTTCGACGTCGGAGGTCACAGTCTGCTGGCGTTGAAGTTGATCGCCAGGATCAAGAAGGCGTTCGATCGCGACGTACAGCTTGCGACGCTGTTCGAGAGGCCAACCGCCGCAGCGCTGGCGAGGCTCGTCAACTCTCCCGAAGGCGAAGCGATGTCGTGGCATCACCTGGTGGACGTGAATCGGACTTCGCCGGATCTTCCGACGATCTTCTGCGTCCATGGAGCCGGCGGGAACGTCATGAACATGCGAGCCATGGGTGTCGAGCTCGAGGGCTCATGGAACCTCGTCGGGATCCAGGCCGCAGGCGTCGACGGCGTGGCTGACGTCCACACCACCATCGACGAGTACTGCGACGCGTACCTCGCGGAGGTCACGCGGCGTCAGCCCAAGGGCCCGTACGTGCTCGCCGGATACTCGGCGGGTGGAGTCATCGCGCATGAGATGGCCTATCGCCTCGAAGCGTCCGGCGCAGATGTGCTCGCCGTGCTGTTGCTCGACACGACCCATCCATCTCTCATCCGATCTCGGGCGCCGACGATGAGGCGACTCGTTCGACTGGGGAGCGGAGGCGTTGCGACGTTGAGGTCGCGATGGAATGAGCGTGCGGTCAGGCGCCGCCGCATGAAACTCTATTCGTCAGCGACCAGCGATGCTTCCCCCGAGTCGATGCCGATCAAACTGCGCGAGGTTCACCTTCGCGAGAGCCTCATCGCAGCGGTCCACGGTCATGTGACAGCGCCATTCAGCGGTCGTGTATTGCTGTTCACCGCGGAGCACATCGACTGGGCGTACGAACGACATGGACCAACTCGAGGATGGGCGTCGACGCCGGCCGGCCTCACGGTCCAAGTGGTCCCGGGCCGACATGCCGACCTCTTGCTTGGAGCAAACGCATCACGTTTGGTCGAATGCATGCTTGGTGAACTCGACCCTCTCCTTCGGGGTACGTCACGCGTCGAGGCTCTTCAGTAACTCTGTGAGGTGATCGAGCTCTGGTTCCTCGAGGTCGACAAGATCGAAGTCCCTCTCCGCGACCGTCGAGGTGCCACGGTCCTCTGTCGACAACTCGGTGGCGATGATCTCGGCGATGCGATTCACCAGTAGCTGTGCCCCTTGCGTCGAGAGCGCAGCGTCGACGTGCAGTACCTCGATGTTCAGACGCTCGTCTTTCACGAAACAGAGCACGCCGATCGATTCGCCGCGCACGTTCGCTCGGCCAACGGACCCGTTCAGTCGCCCCGCGGCGATGATCGGGTTCGAGACCTTGATGGTCCGGTCGAGTTGGCCGAGGTAGTTCAACGCGAGATCGGGCGTCGGTGACTCGACGACACCGCTGATCTCGAGCACCTCGCGTTGGATGCCATAGCCGACCCCGCTGTCGGGGAGGGCGTTCATGGTTGCGGCGACGTCACCCAGAACCGCGTTCGCGGCGCGATGCACGTTCTCGACGACGATCGGGAACATGGAGGTGAACCAGCCGATTGTTCCTGTGACATCGATGTCGCCGGCGACCTGAGCCTCGCGTCCGTGACCTTCGAGCATGAGTCCGATGTCGGCTCTCCCGAGCGCTTCCCCGAGGCCGACACAAGTGGCAGCTACCAGAGCGTGAGGGCCATCACCGCGGAGGAGCCATGATGCCGTCTGTGTCTCGTCGAGGGTGGCGAGTGCTGATCTCTCTGCACCGGCTCGATTCTCGTCTTCGGGGGGAAGCGTCGAGGTCTCGATTCGCGCTGCAGTCGCCTTCCAGTGGTCACCTCCTGTTCCGGCTTCGGTCAGACCCGCGCACGCCGTGGCCCATGCCCGGAACGACGCGCTTGTGCCGAGAGGCCTGATTGCATGGTGATCCGGGTTTCGGTAGGCCTGGGACAGCTCGTCGAGCAGTGGCCCCCACGACACCCCGTCGATCACGAGGTGATGAATCGTGAGATAGAAAGACACCCCACCGTCGGCTTCCAGAAACGCAGCGGCTGCGACGAGTCGGCCTGACGAGAGGTCGAGAGAGTCGTCGAGCCTGGCCCGCACATGGTTTCGTTGAACGTCGTCGAGGTAGCGGTGAAGTTCGACCGGCGCCGGCTCCGTCCCTGCGCCGATCTGTTGAACGATTCGACCATCAGCGCTCTCGAACGTCGTTCGGAGGATGGGATGGCGCTCCACGACTGCCCGAAGCGCAGCGCCGAGACGTGGAACATCGGTTCCAGGCTCGAGATCGAGCCAGATGCTCTGGTTCCAGTGGGACGGATCGGCGAAGCCTTGGTTGAAAAACCAGCTCTGGATCGCGCTCAGCGGGGCAGGACCCGTCGGGTCGATGAGCGGCAGTGGTCGCGTCGCAGCATCGGTCTGGGTGAGTGTGGCGGCGAGTTCGCCGATCGTCTGGTTCATGAACAGGTCGCGCGGGGTCGAGGTGTAACCGAGCTTGCGCAGCCGCGACACGATCTGGATGCTCACGATCGAGTCGCCACCGAGATCGAAGAAGTTGTCGTCGGCCTTGACCTCGGGGAGTCCGAGCACGTCACACCACACTCGGGCGAGTGCCACCTCGGGCTCACCTGCCGGGGCACGCCCGACAGCTCGGGTGGACTCGACCGGCAGCGGTTCGGGAAGAGCTGCCCTGTCGACCTTGCCTGCCGGAGTTCGAGGAAAGTGATCCAGCTCGCGTAGCAGCGTCGGCACCATGTGGCCAGGGAGTCTCGACTCGATGGTGTCCCTCACCTCGGCGCACCCGACATCGCCGTTCGTGGTGAACCAGACTGCAAGCCGCGGCGTGGTCGGTTCATCACAAGCCGCGATTCCGGCAACAGCCTCGATCACGCCGGGGTTGGCCGATGCGGCTGCGGCGACCTCACCGAGCTCGATCCGGTGTCCCCTGATTTTGACTTGATCGTCGATGCGTCCGGTGAACATGAACGTGCCGTCGCGGCGTTGTTTCACGATGTCGCCCGTGCGATACCAGCGCCCGTCCCCGAGAGAAGGAATCGGTCCGAACTTCTCGGCGGTGAGCTCTGCTCGCCGGTGGTAGCCGGCAGCGACCGTCGGACCGGCAACGACCAACTCACCAGGGGTTCCCACCGGAAGGAGCCGACCGCTCTGGTCGACGACGGCGGACTTCACGCCCGGTATCGGGCTGCCGATCGGCGGCAACTCGCCGGATGGGAGGGTGTCGACGCGGGCGGCGTGTGTCCACACCGTTGCCTCCGTCGGGCCGAACTCGTTGTACAGGGCCGCCGTGAGTCCGGCCTCGAGGTGAGCGGCGATGGTGCTCGGCCGACACGCCTCACCTGCGACGATGGCGGTGGTCAGGTGATCGACGTTCCCTGGCTTCAGCTCAGCGACGATCAGCTCGTACAGCGACGGCAACGCCAGCACGTGTGTGATCGACTCCGACTCGATGATCTCTCCGAGCCGCCAGACATCGGTCTGTTCACCCTCCTGCGGCAGGACGACTCGGCCACCGGTGGTCAGTGACCACCACAGGCCGACCATCGAGCTGTCGAACGCGAACGACGACAGGAGCAGGAAGCTCGACGGCGGGTCGGGGTACACGAGACGGCGCGCGTACGTGGAGTGAGCGATGTTTCCGTGCGACACCACCACCCCCTTGGGCCGACCGGTGGAGCCGGAGGTGTAGATCACGTACGCGGCGTCCGTGTCGCTGAGCTGAATCGCCGGCCGATCTGGCGACGCGGAACTTACCGACTCATCGTTCAGTCCGATCACCGACGTCGACTCGCCCGGTGCGTCCAGCCGAGTGGAAGAGACGATGTGCGTGATGTCCGCGTCGTCGAGGACCATCGAGCGGTGGCTGGCCGGATACTCGGGGTCGAGCGGAACGTATGCAGCCCCCGTCTTGAGCACACCGAGGATCGCAGCGATGGTGTGAGGGTTGCGGCTGGCCTCGACGCCGATGAACTCACCCCTCTCGACTCCGAGGCCGCGCAGGTGATTCGCGAGCCGGTTCGAAGCCTCGTCGATCTCGCGATAGGTCAGCTCGACGCAACCACACATCGCACCGACGGAATCCGGTGTGCGTCGGGCGATGTCGGAGAAGACGTCGACGACGCTGAGATCGGGTTCGGTCGCGAACAGCGCTCCGTCGACCGGCCGGCCGATGGACGGCAGCGCGAGCGACTCGGGAGGCGACGTCGGACGCTCGAGTGTGTGGAGAATGGCTGCGTCGAGGTCGTCGAGCAGCTCGGCAGCCCCCTCGGCGTCGATGACCGTGCCGCTGTGCTCGACGCCGAGCTCGATGGAGTCACGACCCACGATGACGAAGACCGCCAGGTCGGTGACGGCTTCGTGGTTCGGCACGATCGTCGGTGTCGCGACGTAGCCGCCGAACTCGACAGGGCCCAGCTCTTCGAGCGTGAACAGTATCGATGCCGACGGCGGTGGCAGGTCAGCTGCCCGCCGGTCGGCGACGATCTGAGCGTAGGGGTATGCCCTGTGTGCGATCGTTTCGGGGATGAGTTCGCTACATCGTTTCACCACTTGTGCTGCCGAGTCGGCTGCGTCGACCTCGACCACGAATGGCAGCGTGTTGAGGTAGTACCCGAGCAACGGCTCTGCGCCAGGGTGATCTCGCGTCGAACCCGTGAAGGCGACGCCGATCCTGTCGCCGTCGGCCCTGCGTCGAAGCATCCAGGCCAGCGCCGCCAGTGAAGTCACGAACGGCGTCGTTCCCGGTCCAGCTCGAAGGTCGTCGGGCCCGAACGATGCCCGTCGTGAGACGTAACCGTCGCGAGAGGGGCCAGCGGTGTCGTGCGAGATCGTCGCCGTCGGAAGCGCGAGCTGGTCGCTCGACCAGAATCTCGCCGCTTCGGTGTTGTCGCGCGAACGTTGCCAGGTTGCATGGTCCGAGTACCTGAAGCCGATTGCGGGAGCACGGCCGGATGTGTAGCGATCGTCGAGCTGCTCCCACAGCCGATCGAGTGTGCCGGCGTCGCCGCTGACGTGATGCATCATGATCGCGATGCCGGTTCTGTTGGCATCGAGACAGCGATGGACCACTCTCATGAGCGGCCCGTGATCGAGGTCGTAGGCGATTCCGCTCAGGGCGTCGACCTTGGCTGCAAACTCGGCTTCGGACACGACGCCGGTGCCCTCGTCGAACGAGAGCGCCTCGGACACGCTCAACTCGCGGCGAGGCTCCGAGAACGTCCATCGGAACGGTTCGTGGTCGGCAACGATGGCACGCACCGACCGTTCGAGACGACCGGCGTCGGTCGGACCCTCGACGATGTAGCGCCGTGCGATGTTGTATCGACGGCTGTCGGGCTGCAAGAGGTGCTCGTACAGCAGTGACGCTTCGCCACTCGACAGAGGGGGTGGTGTTCCTGGTTCCCTGGGAGTCGGGCCGTCCTCGGTCCTGTCAGCGGATCCGGCTTCGATGGCTGCGACGAGCGTCCGCGGCGTCGTATAGGAGAACGCGGCCGACTCGGCCAGCGGAACGCCGATCTTCGACTCGAGCGCGACGATCATGGCGATGGCGCCGAGGCTGTCGCCGCCCGAAGCGAAGAAATCGTCATCGAGGCCGACATGTCGCTCGATTGCGGCCTCGTAGACCGCGACCACCGCGCGCTCGAGGTCGGTCTCCGGCGCGACGAAGGCGGTGGTGCCGTGGTGGTCGGAACGGTCTGGGTCGGGAAGGGAGGCGTCGTCGAGCTTGCCGTTCGTGGTGACTGGCAGTTCGTCGACGGCGACGAAGGCGCCCGGAATGGCGTGCGAAGGAAGCCTGGTCGCCAGATGACGGGTCAGCGCGTCGGGCGCCGGAGGCTCTGCCCCGCCGGCTTTCACCACCCACGCGACGAGTATCCCGTGCCGGAGTCTGACGGCGGCACCGGCGATCTCGGGATGCTCGAGGAGGGCATGCTCGACCTCGGTCGGCTCCAGCCGGATGCCACCGATCTTGATCTGCTCGTCGGCGCGTCCCACGTACATGAGAGTGGAATCGTCCACGAGGCGAACGAGGTCCCCTGATCGATAGTGCCGTGTACCGCCGATGGTGACGAACGGGTCGGGTCCAGCATGGTCGTCGAGGTAACCGGCTGTGAGTCCATCGGATGCGATACACAACTCGCCGACAGCGCCGATCGGCAAGGTGGAGAGGAGGTCGTCGACGACAGCGAGGGTCACACCTGGTGCGGGGCGCCCGATCGGGACGGCGCTGAACCGTTCGACGTCCTCGGCCGTCGCCGTGTGGATCATGCATCCGACGACGGCTTCGGTCGGGCCGTATTCGTTGAAGACCTCGGCGTCGGGAAAAGTACGCCACAGTTGGGTTGCGAGATGGCCGGGGAATGCCTCTCCTCCGACCACGATCGTTGCGAGTTCGACCGACTTCGGTCTGGCCTTCACCAGGATGTCGAGATGCGACGGTGTCGCCTTGAGGAACGTGAGATCGGAGCGGTCGGCAACTCGCAGCACGCCGGTCGGGCCGTCCTCCCGAACGACGACGAGACGACCACCTGCGATCAGAGGAGCGAACAGTGTCGTGACGGTGAGATCGAATGTGAGTGCCGTGAAGAGTGGAGCGACGGGTACGCCGCTGCCGGCGAAGTAGGCATCGAGTGCGAATGCGATGTAGGTGTCAAGCCCGCGATGGGTGATGGGAACACCCTTCGGTTCGCCGGTCGATCCCGATGTGAACAGCACGTATGCCTCGTCCGTGGGCACTCGTGCTGGCATCGAGGGGGCCGGCAGTTCGTGCTCGATCGGCTGGGGAAGCTCGGTGATGGTCATGCGGCACCCTGCCCGAGAGGCAAGACGATCACGTCGCTCCCGGGGGTGTGCCGGGTCCAGCGGAACGTAGCAGCAACCGGCGAGCATGACGGCGAAGATCGCAACGACGGCATCGACGCTTCGTGGAATCGCAACTGCGACTCTGTCGCCGCTGACCGCTCCGTTCGCCGCCATCCACGAGGCCGCCTGTTCGACACGCCGCCACAGCTCATTCCCCGTGAGTGAGAGGTTCCCGTCTTCGATGACAGGAGCGTGACTGTCGATCAACGACCTCCGCAGTGCTTCGAGAGTCGACGGAGCGTCACCTGCGGGCTCTGTCGATCGCCACGCATCAAGCGTCTCGATTTCGTCTGTGCCGGCGAGATCGACCTCGCTGACGCGTTGCGTCGGTGATTCGAACATCGAGCGGAGGATGTTCTGTACGTGCGTGACGACCCGAGTTGCGACCTCGGGTGCTGCAGCCGTGGCGTTGATGTCGATCTCGAGTGTCGGCGCGCCCGACGTGTACGGCGACAGTTGGAGCCATATCAGGTTGGTCGGGTCGGATGCGCCGGGGTGGATCCACCGCGTCTTCGTCTCCGCTTCGTCGAAGGGCCCGAAGCCGGCCTTCGGGATGACGTTTACGACGACGCTGTAGTCGGGTCGCGGAGAGGTGCCATTGGCCGCGTTCGACAGCGTCGACATCACTGATCTGGCGACTCTGCGATGGAGAGTGAGGAAGTCATCGCCGGGTTCTATCTCGATGTCGACGGGGAACAGTTCGACCAGGGCGCCGACGACGGCTCTCGCGGTCGGATCATTCCTGCCGTGAACCGGCAAGCCGACCGAGAGACTCCGACAGCCGGTGACACGGTGGAGATGAACAGCGGCCGCCGTGCACAACACCGTCGACCATGCCAGCTCCTGGCTGAGCATCCGGTAATCGCTGTTCAGTGCAGCTTCGGCTGCAGCCGCAAGGTCGTCGTTGAGGTCGGCGTTCAGTCGCGTGGAGCGCGTCGACTCTGCGACGGCGTGTCGATAGAGCGAGCCGACCCGTGGTGGTGGATTCCGTGCGGTCCAGTGGGCGTCGGCGCGTCCGGCCCGCGTGTCGTGTCTTTCGGCGATGTGATCGGCCCACTGGTAGTAGGAACCAAACGTCGGTGGGTCCCCTGCATAGGCGCGGCTCGTTGCTTCGAAGACCATCGCCGTCGACGTGGCGTCGGTGATGGTGTGGTGGATGGCGAGGTACCAGCTGGCCGTACCGTCTTCGTGGAGCAGTAGGGCACTGTCGTGGCCCCTCCGGCCCATGTCCAATGGCTCGTTGATGCGTTGGTGGGCCCACGGGTCGGCTTCGTCTCGTGGGATCTCGAGGATCTCGGTGACCGGTTGATCGGCATCGAGAGTCACCCATGGAACGCCGTCGACCTCGACGATTCGTGTGCGAAGCGCATCTGAGGCCGCCACGACAGACGCGAACGCTCCCGCGAACCGGGCTGGGTCGATCCGGCCGTCGATGTGGGTCAGATGCGCCATGTTCTGCAGCGGCTCTGTGGGGTTGAGGCGCTGCGACGCCCAGAGCGCCCGCTGCATGGGTGCCAGGGCGAGGCGACCATCGCCGGCCTCCCGATCCGTCATGCCGAGGTGACCCGCTGAAGTTCGACGAAATCGATCATCCTCGCGACGGTCTGGAAGTTCTCGAGAATCACATCGACCGGGTCGATCATCATCTCGAGTTCGTCCTCGAGCCACTGCACGACCCTGATGACGCCGAGGGAGTCGACGAGACCGGTGAGCAGGAGGTCGGTTTCGAGTTCGATCTGCGTCGTGGGATCGAGAGAGGCCTCACGGTTCACGAAGTCGAGCAGTTGTGTGGTCAGGTTCATGTTCGGTTCCCTGTGAGTTTTCGGTTGACTGCGGCTACGGCTGCGATGGAGTCGACCTTGCCGGAGGGAGTTCGCGGCATCGAGTCGACGATGATCACCTCGTCGGGTACTGCGTGCGGCGGCAGTACTGTCGCCGCGCCGGTGATGACGTCGCGTGGTCTCGTCCCCGGAAGCGCTTCGACGACTGCGATCAAGATCTTGTCCTGCTCACCGTCGATCACGGATGCCCCGCAGGTGATCACACCGTCGACATCGACTACCGCTGTCTCGACGGCTTCGAGTTCGACTCGGTTGCCTCGGATCTTGACCTGACGGTCAGCCCTGCCGTGGAACATCAGGTGGTCGTTGCGCCATTCGACCACGTCGCCTGTCCGATACCAGCACCGGATGACGCCTTCTACGTCTTCGAGCTCGATGATGGACCTGGCATTGAGTTCATCGCGTCTCCAATAGCCGGTCATCATCGTCGTGGTGCTGACGAGCAACTCGCCACGGGACCGGTTCGGCACCTCGCGCAGATTGTCGTCGACGACCATGACGTGGGTGTCAGCCCACGGCCGCCCGATCGGAATCGATTCGCCAGCTTCTGGTACCTGTTCGACGTGGTGGTAGGTGCAGACGTTGACTTCGGCGGGCCCATAGACATTGCTGAACCTGGCGTCGGGGATCATCTTCATCAATCGGCCCAAGGGACCGGAAGGAAAGACCTCCCCACCGAAGATCACCCACCGAAGGCACGACAGGTCGCGCTGGTCGAGAGCGCCCCGCTCGAGCAGGTGGAGAAGGATTGTCGGCACCGAATACCAGACGGAGATTCGTTGCTCCTCGACGACCCGCGAAACATCAGCTGGGAACTTCAGCAGCGCCTCTGGAAACAGCACGGCGGTCGCGCCCACCAGCGGACTGGCGTAGAGCTCGAGCGTGGAGATGTCGAAGTGGAACGGGGCGACATTGGCCAGTCGGTCGGCGTGGGTGAGGCCGAAGGTGTCGGCTGCCAGAGCCGCGTAGGCGAGACCGCTGGCGTGGCTGTGAACCATCGCTTTGGGTCTCCCCGTGGAACCCGAGGTGGTGATCATGTACGCCGGATGCGAAGGGTCGACACGTCGGATGGGGCTCTCGTCGAAGGTGTCGATCTCGTCCCATGTCAACGGGTTCGTCGCATTGTGCGTGTCCGGGGTGATGGCGGGCCCGACGAGCAGTGTCGGTGCGGCCAGTTTCGGCAACTTTCTGGCCCGTATCGGATCCACGACGATGGTAGTGAGTCCGATCTCCTCGACGATCTTGGCCACGACGGTCGTCGGCGCCATCGGATCGATGGGCACGGCAACGGCACCAGCGGCTTGGATGCCGAACATCGCCACGTAGGCGTCGACCGATTTCCCGAGGAACACTCCGACTGGGGTGCCAGGAGCGACCGACCGGCTGATGAGCCCCGCAGCGAGCTTCTGAACCCGCGAGAGCAGTTGTTCATATGTCAGCTCCTGATCGTGGCAGGAGACGGCAACCGAGTCGGGGCGTCGCTGACAGGACTCCGCGATCAACTCGGGGAGCATTGTCAACCTCGGAGTTGTTCCATTCATCGACATCGTTTCGATTTCACCCAACACGAGACGTTCTCACCAAACCTGTCGCCCGGGTCGTCCCGGACCGGTTCAACAGAGTGTGGCAAATCTTTTGGCAAAATACCACTGAAAGTGGCGACTATGGACGATTTGCGGCAATATATGCAACCATGGAGACAGATGCACCACAGTCAGTGGTCGACGTTGCCGAGGGCCTCGATGTGTCGGCGCTCCTTGACATCAATCATCCCCTGAAGCAGGAAGTCGCAGACTGGGCGTCCGATCACCTCGATGCTGCCGACCTCGTGCAGCGAGACGCCGCATCGAGCTTCGATCGAACCCAGTGGGATCGTGTCGCCGCCACCGGGCTGCTGGGATCGGCTGTGTCACGCGATTACGGCGGTACCGGTGATGACCTCGTCACCACGACCCTGAAGCTCGAGGGCCTCGGCTATGGCTGTCGTGACAACGGACTGGCGACGGCGGTGGCCGCGCAGATGCTGATCGTCCAACATGTGCTCAGCTCGTTCGGCACCGAAGCGCAGAGGCGGTCGCTACTCCCACGCATGGTCAGCGGCGAACTCATCGGCGCGTTCGCAGCCACAGAGCAGGATGCAGGCAGCGACACGTTCTCGATGGCCACCCGCGCTGAGGCCGACGAAGACGGCTATCGGCTCAGCGGTCGCAAGAGCTACGTCACTCTTGGCCCGATTGCCGATGTGGCTGTGGTGTTCGCGAGCACGAACCCTGACGTCGGAAGGTGGGGCGTGTCTGCGTTTCTCGTGAGAGCCGGCCGGCCGGGGGTCACATTCACGACGAGCCGCGACAAGATGGGCCTGCGTACGTCACCGCTGGGCGACATCGAACTCGACGGCTATCTCGCAGGAGCCGACGATCTCATCGGGCAACCCGGCTCGGGCGCATCAATCTTCAGCGCGACGATGGAGCCAGAACGCGGGTTGATGTTCGCCACACAGTTGGGCGCAGCCCACCGCATCATCGATGAATCCGTCACCGCGTCGAAGACTCGCGAACAATACGGACAGCCGATCGGAACGTTCCAGGCGGTGTCGCACCGAATCGCGGAGATGCGCGTCATGTTCGAATCGGCGAGGCTGCAGACCTATCGCACGGCGATGTTGCTCGCGTCGGGGCGATCGGTGACGCTCGAGGCCGCCATGACGAAGCTCGTGGTCAGCGAGGCTGTTGCCGCAATCGCCCTGGATGCCGTACGAGTGTTCGGGGCTGTGGGCTATCTGTCCGAATACGGAATCGAACGCGAAGTTCGAGACGCACTCGGGGGGCTCGTGTACTCGGGAACCTCCGACATCCAACGAAATGTGATCGCTGCCCTGATGGAGATTCCTCAATGAAATCAGTAACTTCACGTCTGACGGCGAAATTCGTCGTCGCGAGCATCATCGCGTCGCTCGTGGTCGCAGCGTCGGCCGCGATGGTCGGCGCCCATAACAGAGGCGAGTCCTACCTCTACCTCGACGTCACCGACGACACCCTGACGGGCCGAGTCGAACTCCCGGTGCGAGAAATCGAGGCCGTCCTCGACATCGACGTTCCTAACGACGAGGTGCTCGCAGCAGCCGTGCTCGAGGAGAACTTCGCGTTCCTGCGCTCGTACGTTCTCGACCACCTGGCCATCGGATCCAACGGTGACCAGTGGCCTATCGGTGTCGTCGACGTCGAGTTGTTCGACGGGGCTCGTCTGTCGCAGGAGTGGGGCTTTGCCATTCTGTCCTTCGACGTCGAAGTTCCGAGGCCAGAGGTGCCTCGTCAACTGACGGTGACCTTCGACCCGTTCCTCGCTGAGGTGGACGGACATCGAAGCCTCCTGCTCATCGCGAACTCATGGGAACGTGGGTTCATCGACAACGAGGCCGAGGAACTGGTGGTGTTCGACAGAGGCTCGATCACGAAGGATGTCGATCTCGGGTCATCGAGTCAGTGGAAGAACTTCAGGGCGAGCATCGGTCTCGGCGTCGACCACATCAAGACAGGTCCTGACCACATCTTCTTCATCCTGGTGCTGCTGTTGCCGGCCGTGCTCGTGTTCAGGAACGGCTGGGAGCCGGCGACGAGCTTCGGAGCGGCGCTGTGGCGGGTGCTCAAGATCGCCACCATGTTCACCGTCGCTCACTCGATCACGTTCACCCTCGCCGGCATGGACATCTTGCCACTGCCGTCGTCGAAGTTCGTCGAATCAGTGATAGCGCTGTCGATAGCGCTCGCGGCTCTGCACAACCTCAGACCGATCGCTGCCAACAAGGAATGGGCGATAGCTTTCGCGTTCGGGCTGTTCCACGGCATGGGATTCGCGTCCCTGGTGTCCGACCTCGACATCAGCAGGTCGACACAACTGGTGTCGCTCCTCGGGCGCAACGTCGGGATCGAACTCGGTCAGGCATTCATCATCGTCGTGATGTTCCCAGGCCTCCATATGATGAGATCGACGCGTCTGTACCGCTGGGTCTTCGTCGCAGGTTCGGTCGTCTTGGCCACCATTGCCTCGGTGTGGACCGTCGAGCGGTTGTTCGACCAGGACTTCGGCATCTCGGAACAGGTCGACAGGGTGATCCAGTTCCCCAGGTCGATGTGGCTCGTCGCGATCTTCACCCTCGTTGCCTTCGTCGTCAACAAGACATCGGGCACCGAGGATGAAGCCGGCGATGATGCAGCCCAAGAACCAGAAGAGACGGAACTTCAGCCGGTGTGATTCGGCCCTTCGTCAGTCGACGCCAGCGGCGTTCAGCGCACGCTCGACGAGGACTCGGGCGAGATGCTCGCGGTAGTCGGGCTCGGCATTGAGGTCGCTGGGGGCATTCGTGCCCTCAGCAGCCACGGCCGCTGCGTCTGCGGCGGATGCTCCACCGGCGATGGCTGCCTCGACTGCTGAAGCGCGCAACGGTGTCGACCCCATGTTGACAAGGCTCACCCCTGCGCCTCCGTCGGCGACTGCCACGCCGACGATGGCCCAGTCCTGCGCTCTGCGGTTGAACTTCTGATAGTTCCATCCGCCGGTCGCCACGGGGACCTTGACCTCGGTGAGCATCTCGTCGTCGGCGAGCACCGATTCGAAATAGCCCGTGAAGAAGTCGTTTGCCGCTATCTCGCGTTGGCCGTTCGGGCCCTTTGCCACGAGGGTTCCGCCGAGGGCCAGCACCGCTGCCGGTAGGTCGCTCGCCGGGTCGGAATGGGCAAGCGTGCCCCCGAGCGTGCCGCGGTGGCGCACCGAGGGGTCGCCGACGAGCGACGCGACGTGTTTCAGCAGCGGGCACGCGTCGCCGAGCACATCGCTGTGCTCGAGTTCCGTGTGTCGAGTCAGCGCACCGATGGCGATGTGACCGTTCTCCTGGCGGATATACCGCAGATCGTCGAGCCGTCCGACGTCGACCAGCACGGCCGGCGTTGCGAGGCGGAATTTCATCATGGGCAGCAGCGAGTGGCCGCCTGCGAGAAGCTTCGCCTCGTCGCCGTGCTCGCCGAGCAGTGAAATTGCGTGCTCGGCCGACTCTGCGACTGCGTAGTCGAATGCTGCTGGGATCATGATGCTGCTCCGATCTCTTCGGCGTGTAGAGCTCGCCATACCCGTTGGGGTGTCGCCGGCATCTCGATGTCGGTGACGCCGTTCTCTGACAGTGCGTCGCACACGGCGTTGATCGCGGCTGCGGCAGAACCGATCGTCCCCGCCTCGCCGACGCCCTTCACGCCAAGCTGATTGCTGGTCGAGGGGGTGACGGTGAACGACGTCGTGATGTTCGGAACCTCCATGGCCGAGGGCACCAAGTAATCCAACAACGACGGGTTCAACAAGTTTGCATCGTCGTCGTAGACCGCACCTTCCCAGAGGGCTTGAGCCACACCTTGCACCACTCCACCGTGAACCTGGCCCTCGACGATCAGCGGGTTGATCTGCACTCCGCAGTCGTCGACTGCGACATAGTCACGGACCCTCGTGTTTCCGGTGTCCTCATCGACCTCGACGACGCACACGTGGGTGCCGAATGGGAACGCGAAGTTCGGCGGGTCGTAGGTGACGGCTTCCTGCAGGTTCGGCTCCATGCCGTCTGGCAGATTGTGGGCGGTGAACGCCTCGAATCCGACTCCCTGGATCGGCACCGCGGTGTCGGGTTGTCCGGCAACCGACAGCATCCCGCCCTCGAGCTGGATGTCGTCGACCGAGGCCTCGAGTTGGTGAGCGACGATGGCCTTCGCCTTCAACACCAGCTTGTCGAGAGCCATGTCGATGGCCACACCACCGACGGCCAGGCTTCGTGAGCCGTAGGTGTCGAGCCCAAGCGGACTCTGGGCGGTGTCGGAGTGCAGCACCGTCACGTGGGCAGGGTCGATGCCGAGTTTGTCGGCGACGATCATCGCCCACGATGTCTCGTGCCCCTGGCCATGCGGAGTCGACCCGCTCACCACCTCGACCATGCCGGTCGGAAGCATTCGCACGGTTGCGTGCTCCCATCCGCCGGATCCGAAACCAAGACTGCCGAGTACACGGCTTGGAGCAAGGCCACAGATCTCTACGTACGTGCAGATCCCGATGCCGAGTTGTGTTCGTGATCCTTCAGTTCGACGGGCTGCTTGCTCGGCAAGCAGTTCGTCATAGCCGACAGCTTCGAGCGCTGCGTCGAGGCTCGGGCCATAGTGTCCACTGTCGAACACGATGCCAGCCGGCGACTCCCAATTTTCGAAGGCGTCTCCGCCGTTGACGTAGTTCCTGCGTCGGATTTCGGTTGCCGACACGCCGACCTCGGCGGCCAGCATGTCCATTGCCCGTTCGATTGCGTAACAGGCTTCCGGTCGGCCGGCGCCGCGGTAGGCGTCGGTCGGTGTGAGGTTCGTGAAATAGCCCTCGCAGGTGAAACTGAATGTCGGTGTCTCATAGACGCCGTGGTACAGGAAACCTCCGAGAAGAGGCACTCCAGGAGTGATCAGCTGGAGGTAAGCACCCATGTCTGCCTCGAGCTTGACGCGGATGGCCGTGAGCTTGCCGTTCTCGTCTGCTCCGAGTTCGATGTGTTGGACTTGACCTCTGCCCTGTGTGGTCGATCCCGCCGCTTCGGTCCGTGTCTCTGTCCAGCGCACGGGTTTGCCGAGTTTGGTCGCGAGTGCTGCGGCGAGGATCTCGTCGGCATTCACGTTGAGCTTGGCCCCGAAGCCTCCACCGACAGAAGGGGCGATGACCCGGATCGAGTGCTCTGGGATGCCGGTAGTCGCAGCAACCATCACCTTCAAGATGTGTGGTATCTGCGAAGACGAATACAGCGTCAGGTCTCCGCCGTGGGGCGAAGGGATGGCCAGCACCCCTCGCGGCTCCATCGCCGTGGGGATGAGGCGTTGCTGTTTGAATGTTGCGCTCACCCGATGGGGGGCAGTGTCGAGCGCAGCAGCGGTCGCATCGGGGGCGGGATCGAGTGCCCACGTGTAGCACTTGTTCGTCCCAAGATCTGGGTGGACCAGCGTCTCGTCGGCGACTGCGTCGCCGATGGTTGCCACAACCGGCAGTTCGTCGTAGTCGACCACGACATGTTCGACGGCGTCAGCGGCGGCATACCGCGAGTCGGCGAGCACCACAGCCACGATGTCGCCGACGTACCTAGCGGTGTCGATCGCCACGGGGTGGTGAGGAGGGTTGTGCATGTCGGGAGTGACCGGCCACGCGCACGGCATCGGCGCGATCCAGTAGCCGTCAGCGAGATCGGCGCCGGTGTAGGCACCGACCACGCCTGGTTGTTCGAGAGCGGCTGACAGGTCGACGGCAGCGATCTTTGCGTGGGCGACAGTGCTGCGAACCATGCCCATCCAGAGTTGGCCCTCGACTTGGATGTCGTCGATGTACTTGCCTTCACCTACGAGGAGAGCGGGATCTTCCTTGCGGAGCATCCGCGTGCCGATGACGCTCATGACACACCTTTCGAGGCGCAGCCGAGTACCGACTTCACGATGTTGTGGTAGCCGGTACAACGACAGAGGTTGCCTTCTAGTCCTTCTCTGACCTCGGCCTCGGAAGGATTGGCGTTCTCTCGAAGCAGAGAGGTTGCGGCCATCACCATGCCGGGGGTGCAGTACCCACACTGAAGGCCGTGGTTTTCCATGAAAGACTGCTGCATCGGGTGCAGCGTTCCATCGTCGTCGGCCATTCCTTCGATCGTCGTGATGTTGGCACCATCAGCCTGGACGGCCAACATCGTGCAGCTCTTCACCGACTCGCCGTCGATGTGCACTGTGCACGCCCCACACGACGAAGTGTCGCACCCGATGTTGGTGCCGGTGAGCCCGACGCCCTCTCGAATGTGGTGGACGAGCAATGTTCGCGGCTCTACAGCAGAACTGTGAACGGATCCGTTGACGTTGATGGAGATGTCCATGCGCGTTCCCCTCGGTAGGCGCGGGCCATTTTCACCCGCTCACCGATCTTTGCAGATTGGTAGAGGCTTTGCAGAGCTTGTCGTCCGGAGAGTCGTCAGCTGCCGTCGACGATGGTGAAGGCCCAGGTCACCACTCCTGAGGAAGACTTCAGCGTCACGGTCGCCTCGCCGATGCTCGTTGCCGTGACCGCGAACCTCGAGTCGCCCGTGTCGACCAGTGAGTCGATCGGCGCGACCACGACCGAACCGGAAACCGAAGGCGGAGTGCCACCGGGTTCGGTGATGACAGTGACCGTGGACCCGATCTGGAGGATGTAGTCCCCCGACGCGGCGGTCCACCGAAGCTCGCCAGGAGCCGGGGGAGACGCAGCCGTCGTCACCATGGCTCGAGATGTCGTCGACTCGGCTACGGGAGCGACTGTCGTCTGCTGGTCCGAAGCCGATGCCGAAGTCACGTCGGCTTCTGTCGTCGGATCCGGAGAAGCCGTCGAACTCGCCGTGTCGGCGTCATCGACGACCGCTTCGGTCGCCGATGACCCTGCGGTGACGGACTCTGTAGTCGATGTGGTGCTAACGACGACCAGCGCGATGGTTCCCGCGCCGATGATTCCCGCGATCAGCGAGATTCGAATCGCGTCGCGGCTGACAATTCTCACGGCCAGGTGCCCGTGACGGTCGAGGTGTTCCCGGCTGTCACTGCTGCTGACTCGCAGGGTGGGGTGAAGCCTGCATCCTCACCGAAGCACACTTGATATTGCCCAGGTGATATGTCGTTCCAGATCCCCCAGTCATCGCGAGGTGATCCGTCCACATAGATCGTCGAGGGGTGTGGTAGGTCGGTCATGACCCTCAGGAAACCACGGGGAGCGAAGACCCCGCTGGTTGACGTTATCTGTCCCGCGACGACATCGACCGTCTCGCAACCCGGCGTGTCGAAGTCGATGACGTCGCTGTAACAGATCTCGTAGGCACCGGGGTCCAGCTTGACCCAGTTGAGTGCCCACGTGTCGCGCTCCACTCCGTTCAGGCTGATCGTCGATGGCACGCCGGGTGAGGTCGTGACTCTGAGCAGTCCGTGGGGAGATGGCCCTGGCTCGCCCATCGATGGCACGTACACGCCTGTGATCGTCTGCAGTGGTGCTCCTGCGACAACGGTGACTTGCACACATTCGGGGGCGAGGTGGTCTTCGACCTCGCCGAAGCAGATGTCGTGGAGACCGGGTGTCATGTCGACCCACACCTCCCAGTCATCGCCTGGCACTCCGTCGACGGTGATGGTTCCTTCCATCGGTGGATCGGTCACGATCCTGACATAGCCGTTCTGGGAGAAGCCGCCTTCGACGACCGACGTGACGCCGGGTGTGATCACGACGGCTTCGCAATTCGGGGTCTCCCACCCGTTGATGTCGGTGAAACACACCTCGTAGTCGCCGGGGGCGATCTTCATCCAGTCGATGCCCCAACGGTCCAGTGATCTGCCGTTGAGCAGGATCTGCGACGGTAGCGGCGGATCGGTCGTGACGCGAAGCATGCCGTGTTCGAAGAGTTCGCTCGTGGCGAAGGTTGTGTCCGTGGGACCCTCGATGCTCGTTGCGGTCGCGGTGTTGGTGATCCGCTGCTCGTCGGCGATGCGAACGTCGTCGATGTGCCAGCCGTCGATGCCGATCGACGAGTCGCTGCCGGACCTGAACCGGACGTCGATCTGCGAGCCCGCGTGCGATCCGAGGTCGACGACGGTCTCGATGTATCCGTTGCTGACCCCCGTGAACGCGAGGCGCCCGCTGATCGGGTTGCTCGAGGCCAGCAGCACCTCGTCGTAGCCGTTCTGGACGATCAGCGGTCCTGCATCTGTCCACGGACCGGCGTCGACGGAGATCTCGACGACGCCTCCGTCCCAGCGATGCTCCGTGTCGTAGTCGTGCCAGAACCGAAGGGTCGTTGTTGCGGTGGCCGTGACAGACGCTGCGGTCTGTAGATACTGATCACTGACGACACCGGCGTCAGCGGCGAAGAACGATGTCAGGACGCTTCTGGGGTTCGTGATGTCTGTCGCCCAGTCGGCGACCCCTGCACCGTGCGAGATCAGCCAGTTCGCGGTGCCGCTCTCGATGTCGTCGGCGAGAGCGATCTGAGTGGTCGCCGAACCGGTGACCCGTACGTCGAACTCGCATGTTGTTGTGCTGCCCGACCCGAGATCGCCGACGGTCATGGTGAGCTCGTCGAGCAACAACGTCGCTCCGCAGGTGCCGGATCCTGGGACGTACTCGGTGTCGGCAGGAATCGTGTCGACGATGGTCACGCCGGTCAGCGACGTGGCTGAGTTGTTGGTCGCGTCGAGCGAATACTTCATGATCGCCGAAGGAATAGCGTACGCGTCAGCAGTTTTCGTCAGCTGGAGATCACGACACTGGGGCGGTACATCGAAAGCCTCCGTGCCGTCGGCGCGGCTGAGGGGTGAGCCCTGGACGGCTGAGAGACCAAGACCCCGCTTGGCAAACGCAGTCCAGATCAAGCACTCGTTCGCGCCCGCAAACCCGAGCTGATCGGCGAGCAGGATCGCATCGCGGGAGTCGACGAAGCCGGGGTTGCACGGCTGAAGGCTGAGGGCATTGATGACGAGTTGCATCGCGGTGATGTTCCCACCCGTCCCTGAGATCAGGTTCGAGTCGAAGCCGTCGCGGTCGATCAGTGCCCATGCCATCTCCCAGAGCATGGCGGCAAACGTCGATCCGACCCCGTGCGGCATGGTGGCTGTCTTGATCTCGTCGTAGGTGCGCGGGTCGATGCCCATGTTCGTGCTGTAGGGATGGCTTCGCAGACCGGGGCCCGTCGTCGGTTCGCCGAGGATGTACGTTCCGAATCCACGGGCGTCGCTTCCTGAGTCGCCCGGCCGCATCGTCATCATCAGTGCGAAGAAGTCGCTCCAGCCCTCGCCGGCGGTTTCCGGCTCGTTGAGGCAGAAGACATTGCTCGGACCACCTGTGATCCGATTCGTCACACCGTGTGCGTATTCGTGTGCGACCACACTGCTGTCGAAGCTGGCGGAACGGTCAGGATCCGCAGGGTTGAACACGAACATCTGCATACGCGGCGACGTTCCGTCGGGCGGCGTCGCGAAGTTGGCGTTGTTGATTCCAGAGCCGTCGAGCGCTTCGGCGAGCACCGGGTCGAGTCCTGCGCCGCCTTTGCCGTAGTTGTTCTGCTGGAAGTTACCGGCTGTTTCGTCGAAGCCATACGCATAGAACGTGTCGTGGAGCAGGTTGTTCCAGTAGAAGAGGTTCGTGACGACGGCGTCGCTGTACGTCGAAGGGTCCATCGCCAGATCGACCGGGTTGTCGAAGACCAGGCCGGGCCCACCATCGGGTTGGCTTCCTGGATCGATGTCGTCGTCGCCGGCGGTATCGGTGTAGGCGATGACGTTGTTGCCTTCGGTCAGCGTCGATTCTGCGCCGGGGACCCCGTCGGTGTCGTGCCAGCCGAAGGGCGACGCCGCACTGTCCGCTGGATCGACGACGACGGTTCGTGGGCCGAACGTCGGTGCCTCGGTCGGAGCGTCGTACACGCGGTACGAATCGAGCGCGACGAGGTTGTTTCTGTCGAGTTCGATTCCGGTTACTGCGTCGACGCGAACCTGCCACCAGTTCTGGCCTTCGAGCTCATCGATGGTGAGTTCCCATGCCAGTGCCACGGAGCCGTCGTCGAGTGGCTGCAGAACGAGACGGGCCGGGATGGAAGTCTTCGAGATGCCGCCATCGCTCAGCCGCGTTGCTCGTTCAGCTCCCCAAGCTCCTGTGAGAGGGGCGATTGGTTCACTGGGCGCGACGCCGAGGGCGCTCGCAACCGCCACCGTTGCGTCGAGCACCGAGGTCTTCGGCCTCGTCGCTGGCATGAGCTTCGCCAGACCGGGTACGAAGGAACTGGCCACATACAGCACCTCGCCGCCCGCGTTGATCGTGACACCCATCACTGCGCCGTGGACAGCGACGCCCTTGAAACGCTGACGGAGATACACCGTCCGAGTTCCCATCGCCGGCGATGTCGTCACATCGGTGACCTCAAGGTCGGCGACGTCATCGATGGCGAGGCCGAGGGACCGGTGGTTCGTGGTCACGTGTTCGCGAGCCAATGTCTCTGGTGACACCGCTCCTGTCTCTGTCGACATGTCTTCGGCTGCCGCCACCGGTACCGTTCGTCCCGAGTTTGTCGGATCCACTCCGACCAGGCTGGCGGCGGCCACGACGAGTGCAACCAGGAGCGCGGTCGTCCAGCGACGGAACCGGCCAGCTGGGAATCCTCGCGTCATTCAACAAACCCACTTCGGAGATGCGTTCGTCCGTGGTGGCTTCGAGAGCCGACGATGGAAGAACCATCGGTGCTCGCCGCAGGACGTTGTATTAGCACGTATCTCTCAAGAAGGTAGAATAAACAACAAAGAGTGGCAAGTTAAACACGTAGAGTAGTTGTGACCACCTGGTGAGTGCTGTGACGGATCTCGTCACCGAGTTGCTGCTGGTGACAGGCGGCCAAGGCAGGAAACTTCGGTGTTCACGACTCAGATGTCGGGTCGTCCGCTTCGGCGACCTGAGGTCGCGACTTCAGGCTGCGAGCAGCCGGATGGGGGAGCCGTAGTGCCGTGACAAGTTCACTGTCCGTGCCTGTTGCTCGAGGTGTCTGAGGCTGGAGAGAGACTGTTGAAGGATCGCTGCCCGCAATGAGGGGTCGGTGCATACAGCGGCGACCGTCGACACGTGATGCGACAGCGAAGCCGCAGTGGCGAAGCCGGTCCACGAGAGGCAGGGTTGGTCGCGTGCAACGACGGGGGTGCCGCTTCTCGCTGCCTCGAGCATCGACAGTGGTGCGCCGGCTTCCCACGCGGCGCTGTGTACGTAGCACGTCGCGTTCGCGAGTTCGGCGGCGACCGCCTTGGCGTCGAGCCAGCCGGTCACGCGAATGTCGTTGCGGGTCAAGACGTCGGCAATATTGTCCTTGTCGGGTGCCCCGACCCAGACAGCATCGACCTCGGCCCCGAGACGCCGACGCACGCCGGAGATGAGTTTTGCGAAGTACTCGGGATCCTTCTGGGGGGCGACGCGGCCCACTGTGACGATGGTGGGTCTTCGATGTGCGTTCGTTGGCTCGAAGCCGTGGTTCGTCGGCTCGTGCACGGCGTCAGAGGAGGTCGTGAGCCCGATCATCGGCAGGTTCAGGATGTGTCGATGACCCAGCGCGGCGGCCAGTTCGGCTTCGTGGGTGCCGTTTGCGACGAGGGTGTCGGTGCGACTGGCGCCTACCCGTTCGACCAGTTCGAAGAGCCAACGCGAGGCCTGGGAGATGTCGCGACGCTCGGAGGCGAAGCAGTGTGGCGAATAGAACTGACGCGCGTCCGGTCTCGCGAAGGTTCTGCATATGACTCCGGCCCAACTGGAGTGGGAGTGCACGATGTCGTAGGTCGGAGAGGCGAGCATTCTGCGGGCGTGGCGGACGAATGATCTCCTGCCACCGTTGTGTTCAAACGCTCTGGCGAAGATCTTGTCGTCCGGAGCGCGACCGATCTCGCCACGCGGGAGGTACAGCACGTGGTGTTCATGCTCGGGGGCTTGGGCTGCGATCCACTCGGTTGCAGTGACGATGCCGCCGCCCCAGGCTTCGCTGACGTGGAGAACGACGCTCATGGCGCGCAACCGGTCTGAGAGGGTACGGCGACCGGCCGAGTCGTCCCTCGCATAGACACTGTTGTTGCCATACCACTGCCCTCGCTGAGTGGAGCGACTCTCAGTCGCAGCGTTCGCTGGCAACAGTTATACATCACCTAGAGCGGTCAAACGCAATACCTGTATCGATACTAATACTTGGCCATGAGGCCACTGGGCCTGCGATCGATCAGTACGTGAATACGTGATCGACCATGCTAAATGGCGAATAAATGGTAGGAGTCAGGCTTCAGGTAGGCTTGGCCAATCCCCTTCGAGACACCTTGAGACCTGTGGCAGAGTCAGACATCACCTCATCATCGGACGATCCGGCGTTCCGAAGGCTTGCACTCGTCTTGCGACGTTCGGCCCTTGGACTCGTGTGTTTCACGGTTCTGGTCGCGGGCATCGCCTATGGCCTCAGCGCGGGCCGAACGTCGATATATCGTTCCGAGAGCATCATCGAACTGACAGACCCCGTCGCGGTTGGCATCACTTCCACCGGCCAAAGGAGAGGCGATGCCCGCGTCGAGATCGAAGCGCAGCGCCGACTGCTCGAGGGTCGGGCGATTCTCGATTTGTTGAGAGCGAGTACCGGCGCCGGCAACGACATCGTCTCGATCTCGACGTCGAACCCTGAAGAAACGCCTGTGATAGTGGTCGTCGCCGCCGCCACCACGCCCGAAAGCGCGGTCGTCGCCGCGGATGCAGTGATCGACATCTACGTCGAACAGAGGCTGCAGTCAGAGATCGATCGATTCGAGTCCGAACTCGGCCCGCTCAGGACGCAACGCATCGAGCAGCAGGAGTTGGTGCAGTCGATCGTCGACGAACTGGCCGTGGCGAGGGTTACGGGAACCGCCGACGAGATCTCCGTGCTCGAGAACAGGGGAGCGAACGCACTCAGCCGGCTCAACGAATACGACATCGCAATTCAAGAACGGGAGTTCTTCCAAGAGACGGTTGAAGGTCGCGTGCGTGTCGTCGAGTCGGCAAGCACGGCGGTGGACACCGCAACCTCTGCTGCGACCCAGGCCATTCAGTTCGGGCTCCTCGCATTACTTCTGGGGGTCGGCGGTGTAGTTGTCACGTCGCGAGTTCGTGGGCGACTGTTGTTGCTCGACGAGGTTCGAGCGGTAGCAGGAACCGGAGTCCCCATTCTCGCAACCGTGCCGAGATTTGGCGCGAAACATCGCAGGGGTACCGCTTCGCTCGTGGTCGCTTCGACGACCGCCCCGCGAGAAGCCGAGTCGTTCCGATACACCAGGAGCGCTATCGAGGTCGCAGCGTCGGGTCTGAGTCCGCTGTCGGTGCTCATCACCAGTTCGAAGGCGAACGAAGGAAAAACGGTCACTTCGTCGAACCTTGCCCTTGCCTCTGCCTTGGCCGCGCGCTCGACGGCGCTGCTCGATGGCGACCTCTTGAATTCCTCCGTACAGGGTCTGTTCGACACCGGTGACAGAACCAACGCATTCAGGGGGCTGCTGTCCGGCGAGATCGACCCGAAGACTCAGTCGTGGCATCAAGTTGGCGAGGGTCCGAACCCTCTCGACGTGCTGGTGGCCGCCAAGAACGAGGAAGTGACGCAAAGAGTCGAGCTCTCTGTCGACACGGTTGCCCCAGTTCTCAGGAACCTGAAGAAGTTGTGGGAGGTGGTCGTCGTCGATGGCCCACCCATCCTCGCTGTGAGCGATGCGATGATTCTGGCCAGGTCGGTTGACATGACGGTGCTCATTGTCAGGATCGGGAGGACTACTCGACGTGATCTCGAAACCGCCATCACACAACTTCGCCAAGGCGGTGTCGCCGTCGGCGGTATCATCGTCACCCAGACGCGAGAGCGTGGCGAGTCCTACTACGGGCACGACTACGACTACGCGGTCAAGAGCTGAAGCGACAAATCTGACTTCACCGACCTGAACAAGGGTCACCCTTGCACGCGTCCGATAGTCTGATTGTACGCGAACGTAAAACGTGAAGACATCGGAGAGTGGTGGTATCCTCCTCGCTCTTTCCCACGTCGACCGAACACAGTTGGCGTGAGAAGAGTCTGCCGCATCATGTTGCAGTGAGTGACCATAACGGCGTTCAACACGCACAGAGTGATAGATAGTGCGGTATGTGGCGGATGACACGACCACAATGAACACGTATCGTGAGAAGTAACGACGTGGAGTACTGAGATCTTTAAACTTTTTTTGAGATTTGTCTGGTGCTCTAGATGTCTAAGAACTACTGTCCGTGATTATCCGAATCGGGGATTCCTTCAACAACCGCTCCGAACTGAGCTATCAAAGGCGAAATTGAGATGACTTCACAAGGACACATGAGTTTCGAAAAAGGGGCGAGTTCGAACTCTCGTTGGCGTGCACGCGTATCTCTTGCAGCGTTGCTCTGTGTCGCGATGATCGCAGCCCTGCTCCCTTCCCAGAACAGAGAGGCAGGCGCCGCCGACGGCAGCGGCCTCTTTCCTTGGCAACAAGATCCGGTCCTTCCTGCCGGCGTCGCCCCCATCGGGGTCGGTTTTGAACTCGGGCTTGGTGACCTCACATTCATCCTGCAGCAGATCAAGATCGCTGAACACCACATGGGTCCGACATTCGACCCGGCCGACCCATGTGGCAACCTCATCGGTCCTGGGCCTGATCAGATCCCGGAGGGCTCTGGTGCAACCAACCTGCCCTTCGGTCTGCGGACACTCAACGGCATCTGCAACAACTTGGTGCCAGGTCAGGAGAGGTTCGGATCAACTGACGAGCCGTTCATTCGTTTGACGAGCAAAGTGTGGCGCGATGGCGAGGACACCGGTCCCCCAGGGCCTCCAGGGCCACCAGTGCTTCCCACGACCTATAACCCTGCTATGTCGAACCCGTACGGGATCGTCGCAGACAGCCAACCGAGGATTATCTCGAACCTCATTGTCGATCAGACGGCATCGAACCCGGCAGCGACGGCTGCTGCCGGTCCTTCGCCTGTTGTGAACCCGAGCGGTTCGTACGACATCGAGAACACGGCACCAGACGAAGGTCTGTCTGCGCCGTTCAACTCGATGTTCACGTTCTTCGGACAGTTCTTCGATCATGGCCTCGACCTCACCACGAAGTCGGGTGAGACGGTGTTCATGCCGTTGCAGATGGACGATCCGCTGCTTCCGGCTGCGCTTGCGATGCCGTTCATGCTCTTGAGCAGAGCACAGGTCATCCCGGATGTGGATCCTGTCAACCAGACCTCACCGTTCGTCGATCAGAACCAGACCTACACTTCGCATCCCTCGCAGCAGGTGTTCCAGCGCGAATACGCGTTCGACCCGATGTCTGGCGTTCCGAGTGACACCGGTCGGTTGCTCGTCTCCAACCTCGGTCCCGATGAGGGAATGGCCAAGTGGTCCGACGTGAAGGCACAGGCTCTGTCGCTCGGTTTCGAGCTGCACGACGAGGACGTGCTCAGCGTTCCGTTGATGGCTGCCGACTTCTACGGCAACTTCCTGCCGGGTGCTGGTGGGTTCCCGCAGATGGTGTTCCCGGGTCCCGACATGATGCCTGGAACCCTCGACGACGTACTCATCGAGGGCAACCCGATGGCTCCGGTTTCGACCCGGGGTATAGACAGCGTCGATGGAGGCGGCGATGACGCACTCGGCGCAGGCCGCGCCTGGCTTGTCGACATCGCCCACCACGCGGTTCCCGGAACTTGGGACCACGATTCCGACCACGGAATGATGACCCCTGAGATTCCTCAGACTCCCGACACGGTTACGACCTGTAACCCAATGCTTCCTGGTTCGCAGATCGAGACGTTCTGTGACGACGGCGACGCTGGTACCTACGACAACGAGATGCTCGATGCTCACTTCGTCTGTGGTGATGGTCGATGCAACGAGAACATCGCGTTGACGTCGGTGCACCACGTGTTCCACTCCGAACACAACCGTCTCGTCGAGCACATCATGGACACGCTCACGACAGACGCCACCCCGGCGATTCTCGCCGAATGGCAGACCTCACCTGGCGTGTTCAACGGGCAGCGCATCTTCCAGGCCGCGAAGTTCGCTACCGAGATGCAGTACCAGCACCTCGCGTTCGAAGAGTTCGCCCGCAAGGTGCAGCCCTTCGTGAACGAGTTCATCGGCTACGACGAGTCGATCGATGCCAGGATCAGCGCTGAGTTCGCTCACGCCGTGTACCGCTTCGGTCACTCGATGCTCACCGAGGAGGTGGGTCGTTTCGACACCGATACCGGTGTAGATCACTCGCTTGGTCTCATCGAAGCATTCCTCAACCCGCCGGAGTTCTACGCGGACACAGGTGGCACCTTCACGAAGACACCTGACAAAGCTGCCGGTGGCATCCTTGCCGGTGCAGTGTCAATTGCTGGCCAGCACATCGACGAGTTCGTCGTCGAAGCGCTCAGGAACAACCTCGTCGGTCTGCCTCTCGACCTACCTGCGATCAACCTCGCTCGTGGTCGTGACGCAGGGCTTGCCCCTCTGAACCAGATCAGGGCTGAGATCTTCGCCATGACGAACAACAACCCGGCCTATACCCCCTATGACAACTGGTTCGAGTTCGAGCTCGGTCTGAACACGCCAGAGTCCATCATCAACTTCATCGCCGCCTACGGCAACGACAGTGCCCACGGTGGCGTGTTGAATGCCGCTACCACGATGGTCGCCAAGCGCGCAGCTGCTGCAACCTTGGCGGTGGACAGCGCGTTCATGATGGACGACGGCGCCACCACCGGCGTCGATGACATCGACCTCTGGGTCGGTGGCCTCGCAGAGAAGAAAGAGATCTTCGGTGGCCTTCTTGGTTCGACGATGAACTTCTTCTTCGAGCTCCAGATGGAGAACCTCCAGGACGGTGACCGGTTCTACTACCTGCACCGGCTCAATGGTCTCCCGATGCTGGCGTCGCTCGAGGGCAACTCGTTCGCAGAGCTGATCGAGCGGAATACCACCGCCGAAATGCTTCCTGCGGACGTGTTCTCTAAGCCGACGTACACCTTCAACCTCGAGGTCGCGGCTATGACCCAGTGCGGTGGCATCGTCGACGACGACGCCACACCGTGGGACGAGCCGGCCATGCTCATCGAGATGGGTATGCCCGAGTGCACTATCCGTTACACCGACGCAGAACACGTGCTGTTCAGCGGCCGAGTCACCGGCGACGACTTCATTCACTCTGGTGAAGGCGACGACACGATTCGTGGTCATGGAGGCGATGATCGTCTCGAAGGCAGCGGCGGCAACGACGGCATCATCGGCGGCGAAGGCGATGACATCATCACCGACAACTTCGGTGATGACAGCCTCAAGGGCGGTCCCGGAGACGACGCCATCCATGGCGGGCCAGGGGTCGACCTGCTACAAGGCGGCACCGGTAAGGACTTCATCGTCATCGGCTCCGATCCAGGTGAGATCCTGGCCGGCACCGGCGACGACTTCCTTCTCGGCGGCGACTCCTTCGACGTGCTGTTCGGCGACGAAGGTGACGACTGGGTCGAGGGCGGCAGTCAGGCTGACCTCCTCCAAGGTGACGCTGGCATGTTGATCGAGAACAACCCGCTCGGCACCGACGGACACGACGTGTTGTACGGAAACGGCGGAAACGACGACTACCTCGGTGAGGGTGGAGACGACATCTTCATCTTCTCGCCTGGTAGGAATGCCTACGACGGCGTGCTCGGTTACGACTGGATCATCCATCGCAGCAATCCGCTCCCGGGAGACACCGACCTCAACAGGTTCGAGTTCCTCCCGCCGGACCTTGAACCGTTGGAGAGTCGCTTCGACCTTGTCGAAGCAGCCTCGGGTTGGCACAACGACGACGTGCTTATCGGCACAGGCATCCTGCCGGACCTCTTCATCGCCGGCGACAACTCGTTGACGCTCGAAGGCATCGCCAGGATCACTGATCTGGACACGATCCTGCCTCCTGGCACCATCACCTGGGATGGCAACATTCTCCTTGGTGGCGGAGGCAGCGACCACATCGAGCCTCAAGGACTCGATGACGTCATCGACGGTGACGCATGGCTGAACGTTCAGCTCTGCATCGCAACCGGCGGCGTTGCGGGAGCACGTACCTCGGCTGACTGTCAGCCTGGAGATATCCGTGCCGACAGCCTCACAGAGCTCACGGCCGATGTGTTCAACGGTCTGACCGATCCGGGTGACATCGTCATCGTGCGTGAGATCCTCTGGGAGGCACCTGGCACCGATCTCGACACCGTCGAGTTCGCCGGCCCGCTGGCCGACTACGACATCACGCAGAACCCGGACAATTCGGTGTCCGTGCACCACGCTCGTGGAACCGATGTCGAAGGCGGTGGCGGTGGCAACTGCCCGCAGCCTGATCCGCTGAACCTGGTTCCGTGTGATGACGGGATCAACCTCCTGTGGAACATCGAACGGCTGCAGTTCTCCGATCAGATCATCGGAACGCCGTGCGACACCTGCCTCCTGCGGGTGACCACAGAGGGTGGAGGAGGCGGTCTTCCATCACACATCATCGTCGACGGTTCGCCACGCGACCGTTGGGGCCTGAACTGGATGAAGATTTCACCTGGCGCTCACGAGGTCTGCTTCAGCGAGATCGAGGGCTGGGAGACTCCGGCTTGCGAGATCGTCAACGTCGCAGCTGGGATGACCGGTGTGGTGAGCGGTGTGTTCAACCAGATGGGAATCTTGCAGGTGACCACCAGCCCGGCGGTTCCCTCGACAATCACAGTCAACGGTGTTCCCACCAATGACTGGGCCGTGTGGAGCGACTTCCCTGTCGGTAACTACGACGTCTGTTTCGGCGCCGTCGCCGACTTCGATCCTCCGGTCTGTCAGAACGTCAATGTGACCGCCGGTGCTACCACCGCCGTAGTTGGCACGTTTACGGCGAACATGGGAGCAGCCGGTCCAGCCGATCCATACGGCCTGCTGCGAGTCACGACGCAGGCTTCGATCGGTCTCGGCGGCGTCGGCTCCGAGATCAGCATCGATGGCGTTGGTCTCGACCGCTGGGCGCTCAACTGGATGAAGCTCGCACCGGGTGAGTACGTGGTCTGCTTCAGCGATCTCGCCAACTTTGACACACCAGCGTGTCAAGTGGCCGTCATCACTGACGGTGGGGTGACCCTGATCAACGGTGTATTCGAGGACAGGGCGATCCTCAGGGTTCAAACTGTTGCTCCGCATGCGTCGACGATCACGGCCAATGGCCTTGCACTCAACGACTGGGGTGTCTGGACCGACATCACTGCGGGCGTGTACACGATCTGCTTCGGAGAAGCAGACGCATTCACACCTCCGTGTCAGGTAGAGACCCTCGTGGCAGGAGCTTTGACTGAGGTTCAGGGCAATTGGCCCTAGGCAACTCAGGGCCAGCTAATCAAGCCTGACCCTCACCGGCGGCCCCGGACCATCGTGGTCCGGGGCCGACCTCGCCTTCCCGGCGGACAAAATGACAACACGAAACCAATCAAGGACCGATGAAGGGCGAATTGGTGGCGACCGATCTGCGAGATCGAGAAAACGACAGTCGAGTACCCGTCGTCATCGGCGCAGTGGCCATTGTTACGATGATTCTCGGTCTCCTCCTCGTCACGAAGATGACGATCGGTTCTGACCCGGTAATTGACCTTCGGACCGAGGCCAAGAGCGGAGATCTCTCCGTGTGGGTCGACCGCTACGAGTGGCTCGAACACAACCACGCCAGCCACGATCACTCCGATGACGAGGCAGAGGTCGATCCTGAACAGCAGGCAATCGACGAAGTGACTGCTGAGGCTCAGGTCTTCGCCATGCCGGCAAGCATGATGCCTGGCACCCCAGACGAGGGATTCCAGCGGCTTCAAATCGAGATGAACGTCGTCAACCGTGGCGACGTGAACATCGATGTTCATCCGGACCACTTCGTTCTCGAGGATGCCGACGGTGAGTCGTGGTTGTCGCTTCGGGGTGGGACCTTCACACCGACAGTCCTGGCCCCGAACCACGCCATAGCGACGGTGGTCGCGTTCGACGTCCCGGAAGAGGAATCGGCATCAACGATGTATCTGGTGTGGAGCAATGGCGATGACGAGTCGCGCTTCGCGCTCAACGGCTCAGGACATGACCATGGCTGACCACGCTTCGTCGACCACTTCGGTGGCGGCGCGTGATGAGGCATGGATTGCACTGAACCCGAGTGATTCAGTAACTCAGGAATTTGGCGTCCAAGACTTCAATTCTGGCGAAATCAGATGGTGAGGGCCATGAAGAAACAAGCAGTAACTCAAAACGCTCAGAAGCTGTGGGCTCTTATCGCAGTCGGGGTGCTCCTGGCTTTCGGTGTCGTGGCCTGGCAACATCTACTTCACGCTACGGTTTTGCTGAGATCCGACGCTGGCATCGGCACTCATGTCCCTCACATGTTGCGTGATGGCCTGCTCGCAGTGCCTCTCGCTCTGGTAGCAGTGGTTGTAGGCCAGAACTTTGCTCAGGTCATTGCTGGCCGGAAGTCGGCCCCGTTGTGGCTTCGAGCCGCAGTGATCACCGAGATCTACATGCTCTCGATGCTCGCGGCGGTACCAGTCCACACCAAGATCGACGTCGCGCTCGGCGGCGCTCACGTCGATGAGGGGGCATGGCTGCTCCACGCTGTTCGTGACGCGCTGACCGGCCAGTTCGTTGCGTTTCCACTGATGATCGTCGGCCTGTATGCCGCGTCTGATCCGGCCCGCGCCTTCACTCGGGTCAATGTGGCTCGAACCGTCGCTGTGCTCACTGTCGTCGGTGGTCTTGCCGCCGCTGGCTCCGGCGGAGCACTCGTATTCGTCATCGCAGCGATCTTCACGATGCTCATTGCCAGCGATCGCGCCAGGTCCCTACGCCTTGGACTCGCCCTCGCGCTCGTCGGTGCAACGCTCGTGGTTCCAGGCCCGCTCGGCCTCGAAGACGGATCGACCGCTGGCGCAGTGGCCGACGAAAACGGCTGCCAGATCGGCACTTCCGTCAAGAGCTACGACGTGGCTGCCATCGACATCGAGATGACGCTCAACCAGTTCGGTGACAACGACCCGAACGCCATGATGTACGTGTTGGAGAACCGCATCGCCGCGGTGAGAGCTCAGGAGGCAGCTGGGACGGTCAGTCCCGGTCTTCGTGACGATCCGATTCAACCGCTCGTGATTCGGGCCAACGTCGGCGAATGCCTCGAGATCAACTTTCGCAACGGCCTGAATTCCGGCACGGCGTCGTTCCATGTGTTCGGTCTGCCATTCACCGCGACCAACGCTGGTGGAGAGGTCGGCATGAACCCGAACTCGATGATCGATCCGGGTGACACCATCACATATCGATTCGCGATCCCAGACGTAACGACTGCTGAGGGCACATACAACTTCCACAGCATGAGTGACCCCCGCCAGACGATGGCACACGGGCTGTTCGGCACGCTCGTGATCGAACCGAAGGGTTCCGTCTACCTGCACCCGGAGAACTCGGCGGTCGAGATCGAAAGCGGGTGGGAGGCAATCATTGTCGACCCGCGCGGCGTCGACTTCCGTGAGTTCGTCATCATGATGCACGAGGTCGGCGATGAAGCATTCAACGTCATCGAGGGAGCGACCGGCCAGCCGTTCGACCAGATCGACCCGATCTCCGGTTCGTACCGGCCGGGATCGCGTGCGCTGAACTACCGCTCTGAGCCGTTCCGTGACCGGCTGTTGCTCGGCGCCGACAAGTCGTTGGCGTACAGTTCGTACACCTTTGGTGACCCGGCGACTCCGATTCCGCGCTCGTACCTCGGAGAACCGACCAAGACTCGCCTGTCCCACCCTGGAAGCGAACTCTTCCATGTCTACCACCTGCACGGTGGCGGTAATCGCTGGCCGCGTGACCCGAAAGCGTCGATGAGCGACTTCGCGGTTGGCCTCGACAAGGAACCGACTTCCAATATTGGTTCGACGAGGCTCGACAGCCAGGCTGCTGGTCCTGGAGAGACGTTCACGCTCGAACACGAGTGTGGTGCCGGCGGCTGTCAGCAGGCTGCCGGCGACTTCCTCTTCCACTGCCACATCGGATCGCACTACGTGTCCGGAATGTGGTCGTTCTGGAGGGTCTTCGACACGACTCAAGCCGATCTGGCGCTGATGCCGGCGGACCCCGGTTACATCCCACCGCCGGTTGCCGATGCCGGTAACTCCATCGACCTCATCGGTCAGATGGTCGATGGCAGGGTCCTCGTACCGGCCGCTGACATAACGAATCCGGCAACTGAGCTGGCTATCGAGGACTACGTGGCGTCATTGCTGCCGCCGCAAGGTGTCCCGCTCGACGATCAGGATGCAACCGTCTGGGACTGGGAGCTCATCTACGACGGTGGCGACCCGAGTCGTCCGCTGTTCCTTGGCGAACCCGACGACGCGGCCGTGTGGGCGAACTACGTGTCACCGACGCCGGGAGCGAGACCCGAGATCCGGTTCAACTTGAACAATGGTCGGCTCGCCTGGCCTCATTTCAGTCCACATCTCGGGCAGAGACCGCCGTTCGCGCCGAATGGACACGGAGGAACCCCGTGGTTGGGTGCCGACTCCAGCGCGTCGCGCCCCGACGGAATATGTCCGTCGGAAACGCAAGTACCAGGAAGACGAGTACTCAACTATCCTGTCAGTGCGATCGACGTGCCGATACCTATCGGACCAGGTATCACTGACCTCAATGGCATGATCTTTGCACTCAACGAGGACATCGCCGACATCACAGGCGGTTCGCAGACCGCCGAGCCACTTGTGCTCAGATCGAATGTCGGTGACTGCATCGACCTGATCCTCACCAGCGAGCAGGTCGACGCGAACCATGGAGGGTTCGCCAAGGTGAACATGCACACCCACTTCGTGCAGTTCGACCCGCAGGCATCAGACGGTGTCATCACCGGCATGTCCTATGAGCAGTCCGTCCGCCCATATTCCACCGAGAGCAGGACGCTCGACGTTGCAACAATTCCCGGAGCAACCACCATCGAAGTGGACAATGTGGCCCGCTTGCGGGTCGGAATCTCCATCGGTGTCGGTCTCGGCGAGGGCATGTGCGACACAGTTGACGGCCTGCAGGTCGCGAATCCCGACAACGCAGACAGACCGTGCACGGAGGTACGCACGATCGTTGCCCTGACTCCAGCGGGTGAGATCACGCTTGATGCACCGCTGGTGAACCATCACGCAGCGGGCCAGGCCGTCGGTGTCGAGTTCGTGCAGTACCGCTGGTACTCAGATGCCGCTGTAGGCACGGTGTTCTTCCACGATCACACCGACTTCTCGAACTGGGACCACGGTCTGATCGCGGCCCACATCATCGAGCCGAAAGGGTCGACATATCACGATCCGATGACGGGCGACGAGATTCGCACCGGAACCGTTGCCGACATCCACACCCCGCCAGACGCGTCGATCGGGGCAGGCCAGAGCGGAAGTTTCCGTGAGCTGATGGTGTTCCTGCACAACGGTGCCATCGGCACAGATGGTGTAAATATCGTCGAAATGGCGACGTTGAACTTGCGTTCGGAGCCTCTCGGGCTTCGCGACGGCACATTCCCGTTTTCCTCCGTGACGAACGGCGATCCTGTGACACCGATTCTCAGGGCGTACGTGGGCGACAATGTCGTCTTCCGCAATATCGGCGTGATCGAACGTGTCGGCGCACTTCGGGTCACCGGTCACCGCTACCTCAATGACCGTTTCGAGTCGAACAGCAGTCAGAACGACACCTCGAGCGTCGGCATCTCCGAGCGTGAGGACCTGGTCCTGCTCGACGGTGCCGGTGGCCAGTCCGGTCTGCCCGGCGACTACCTATTCTACAGCACCAAGGTGCAGGACCTCGACAGCGGCGCTTGGGGCATCATGCGAGTCCACGACACGAGCCAGGGCGACCTCGAGCTTCTACCCGATGGGCCCAATCCGAGTGGCGGAGCTGGATTCCCGCAGCAGACAGTCACCGGACTTCCGCCGACGTCGGCCGCCACCGCCGGAACGCCGTGTCCTGCGCTCGCCCCTGTCAGAAGTTACGCAGTCAGTGCGTTCGATCCGCCACTCGGATCGACGTTCGGGAACACGATGTTTGCAATGTCGACGGACGTGGCGGCCATCACGGCAGGCACGTTGGAACCGACTCCGCTCGTCATCAGGGCCAACCACGGCGACTGCATCGAGATTCAGCTCTCGAACAATTCTGGAGGTCGCGCCGGTCTCAACATCGCCAAGGTCGTTGCCGACGTCCAGCGGTCCGGTGGTAGCGCCGTCGGATTCAACTTGGATTCGACGGTCGACGGTGGCTCCGGGCGCCTCTTCCGGTACTACGCCGACGAAGAACTTGGCACCAGTCTCATCTTCAACCTTGCCGGTAGCAGAGAGCTGAACGAAGGTGGTTGGGGAGCGCTCATCGTCGAGCCGACAGGTTCGTCCTACCTCGATCCCGAGACAGGACTCCAGACAGATGGCAGCGGGGTCGAGTCGGTGATTTGGAACCCATCTGGGGGCAGCTTCCGCGAGTTCGTGACGCTGTTCCAGGACGAAGACGAGGATATTGGCGCCAACGCAATGCCGTATCCAACTGTCGTTGACAACTTCGCTGGAATTAACTTCAGGGAGGACCTGCTCCGTACCGCCGGTGGTAACGCCGGTCGCATGGAAGTCGGACCGGTTGATGAAGCATTCGGACAGTCAAGCCACGGTGATCCGGCGAACCTGTTCAAGGCCTACGTCGGAGAGGACATTCGCTTCAGAATCGGCCAGCCGTCTGGTATGCAAGGGCACGTGTTCGGCCTCGACGGTCACCAGTTCCGGGGAGACCAAGGCATTCCGAGTTCTGAACTGCTCAGCCACCGGGGAATCGTTCCTGGCGAGTCATTCGACGCGCATTTGAGATTGGGTGCCGGCGGTGGGATCACCACGGGGGCTGACTACATCTTCGGTGATTGGCGAATGCCGTTCATGGAAGCTGGAGCATGGGGCATCATGCGAACGTTCGATAGCCCAGAGTCCGGGCTGTTCGCTGTACCTCAACCGGCTGAGGGTCAACTGAGGGTGACGACGAACCCGGCTCTGATGAGCCAGATCGTGGTCGATGGTGAGCCTCGTGACCGCTGGGGTCTCGACTGGGTGGACATTGCTCCCGGATCTCACGAGGTGTGCTTCACCGACCTTCCGGGCTGGACGACGCCTGACTGTCAAGACGTCGTCGTTACCTCGAACGGAGTCACCGTCGTAGAAGGTGTGTTCTCGCAGAACGGAACGTTGCGGGTCGTCACCGACCCGCCCGTTCCAGGAACGATCTCGCTGAACGGTGTCCCCTCGAACGATTGGGGACTGTGGACCGACTTCGAGCCGGGTTCATACGAAGTCTGCTTCGGTGACGTTGCCAACTTCGACACACCTGGCTGCGAGACAGTTAACCTCACGGCCGGCGCTGACATGCTCGTGACCGGAACCTACATCGGGAACGGCGGGTCTAGCGCGCCGAGTGGTCACGGGTTCTTGAGGGTCGTCACCGTTCCCGGAAGTCCGTCGCAGATCTCTGTCGATGGCATCCCCAGAGATCGTTGGGGCCTCAACTGGGTCAAGATCGCACCTGGGTGGCACGAGGTCTGCTTCGGTGACGTCCGCGACCGCACGACCGCACCGTGTGAGACCGTTCTCGTGACCGCGGGGGCAGTAACCTTGGTGAGCAGTTCATTCGCAGGCCGAGGGTTCTTGAGAGTTGAAACATCGCCACCGCAAGAATCGACGATAACGGCGAACGGGATCCCGCTCGATGACTGGGGCGTATGGACTGACCTGCCACCGGCGGACTACGAGGTGTGCTTCAGCGAGGTGAATGGTTTCGCCCCATCGTGCGAAACAGTGACGGTTACGGCTGGCGGCACGCAGTTCGTTCAGGGCGTCTGGCCCTAGAAGCAGGTTTACGTCTCGTCGTCCTGTGCGGGAGGACGGCGAGACGTATCTATTGTCTTCGCCACCGGGACCGGTCGGGCCACAGAGTTTCTTTCGAACGGTTGACCCTCAGCGCCTCAAGCCGACAAGAACACTGACAGTACTCTCTCGATGGAGTGAAGCCAGTGACGGACTTGCGCGAACCATTCGTGTCGGTGATCCTCCCGTGTCTCGACGAGGCGGAGAGCATCTCCGCCTGCGTCAGCGAAGCACGGCGAGGGCTCGACCGTGCAAATCTCCGCGGCGAGGTGCTGGTCATCGACAACGGATCGGTCGACGGGTCGGCCGATCTTGCAGAGGCCGCAGGCGCTCGCGTCGTGGTCGAGACGCGGCGTGGATACGGAGCTGCGCTGAGACGGGGAATCGAAGAGGCTGTTGGCGACATCGGCATCATGGCCGATGCCGACATGACCTACGATCTTGAAAATCTCGGTCAACTCGTCGAGGTCGTTTCCGGTGGTGCCGGTCTCGTGCTGGCAAATCGGCTCGATGGATTGAACTCAGGAACGATGCCGATCTTGCACCGCGTCCTCGGCACACCGACCATCAGCTTCATGCTGCGCAGGATCAGTGAAGGCCGCGTGAGCGTTCGCGACAGTCAATCCGGCTACCGCGCTTTCGACATGGTGAAGATCCGGGAACTGCACCTGCAGAGCTCGGGGATGGAGTTTGCGTCGGAGATGCTCGTTCAGGCAGGTGCTGCCGGACTCGAGATCGATGAGATCGATCTTGAGTATCGACCTCGCGCCGGCGAGTCGAAACTCAACACGTTCGAGGACGGTCTCCGTCATCTGAAGCTGCTCGCCCTACTCGACCCTCGTTTAGTCCTGCTGTGGCCAGGCCTGTGCGCTCTTCTTCTGGGCGGATTGCTGACAGGGCTGTCGCTGGCTCAACCAGCAGGCATAGTCGCCGGTGGGTCGCGTTGGCAGCCGGTGTTCTTCGGGCCGATCGCGCTCGTCTCGAGTTCTCTGTTGCTCGTGAGCTACCTGATTGTGCATGTAGGTGCAGGGATCGCGTCGCAGTCTTCAGGGCACGCCCGGCTTCGCAACTCGGTGCTTCAGGTCGGCTTCGGTCTGTTCTGTGTCGGAGGGCTGATTGACGGGGCGTTGTTCGTGAAATGGGTCAGTGGCGGAGAGACCTGGGCGACGAGTGTTGCATTTGCAGGTCTCGCGCAAGCTCTGATGCTGAGCGGACTGGTGTGGATGACGAGCGCATTCCTGTACTGGTTGGTCCAACGTCAGACCGAATACGCGGCTGGTCGTGAGGCTTCCGAATCGAGTGCTGCTCGGCTGACGCGCTGAGTGTCGGCGACCAGCTACTCGTCGGAATCGCTGTTGTCCTCGCTCTCTCTGATCATCCATTGCGGGCCGTCATCCCACCAGGCCGCGATTTCGGAATGGTGATCGTCTGAGTCGAATTCGACGTCGACGTTGTTTCCGTTACCCGACAGATCAACGGTGAAGTCGGGATTTGCGGTGGCCCAGAGCACCTCGAGCATCGTCGAGCTGAACGAGATCGCCGTTGTCCCACCGATGAGATGGAACGTCATGACCTGTGGTGGCGCTGGAATGGTTGTGGTCGTCGATGAGGTCGATGTCGTGGACGTCGCCGATGGTGCGGTTGTCGATGGCGGTGCGGTTGTCGATGGCGGTGCGGTCGTTGTGGTGGACGCCGGGTTTGCGGCCTGTGAGGTCGTGGTGGTTGAGGAAGGACCGCTCGCCTGCTGCGCTGATGTGGTCGGGGCGTTGCTCGTCGAGGGCGAAACCGGCCCAGACGCCGTGTTCGTTTGTCCGGCGCCGATGGGAGTGGCCGGCTCTGAGGTCGTCGCCGCGCCGGCTGAGGCAGTGGTGACCGGTGCTGCTGCTCGATCGACGGTGGTCGCCGTGCCATCGGAAGAATTTCGGTCGACAGGTGACGCGGCTGAATGTGATGGTGGGGTTACGTCCCCGCTACGTGCTTCAGGCGTCTCGGCCGAGCAGGTGGACTCAACGCATTCGGTCGCGATTCGCGATGCCGGGAGTGGTTGGATGATCTGTTGGTCGACGTAGCTCGCACCCTGCCATGCGATTGCCATGGCGGAGAGGGTTCCCGTGAGCCAGATCAACCCGAGGAGGAATCGTTTCACTCCCACCGAGTGTGCCGCATTCGACACCCTGTGTGAAACAAAGTCAGATTAAAAGAAATCTAAGGCTCGATAACAGGGCTCGCAGACGCTCTACCGTTGTGTACATGGCTTCGGTACCGTTGTGTACATGGCTTCGGTATATATCGTCGAAGACGACCAACAGATCCGTGAGTTGTTGGCTAGTGCGTTGGAGCATGCCGGACACATCGTTTCTGCAGAGGGAACGGCCATGGCAGCGCTTCAGGGCATCGTCGACACCACTCCCGACATTGTGGTACTCGACCTCGGCTTGCCCGACCTCGACGGGGTCGACCTTCTCCGGATGCTCCGAAGTGTGAGTGACGTTCCCGTCGTCGTGGCCACGGCCCGTGACGACGATCGCGAGATCGTCAGGGTCCTCGAGGCCGGCGCCGACGGCTACATCGTGAAGCCGTTCTCCGGTGTCGAACTGGATGCGCGTCTCCGGGCGCTGTTGCGCAGAGTCGAAAGCGTCGGACCTGAGCGTTTGCTTGTCGTCGGTGGCATCGAGATCGATTTACGGGCGCGTACGGTTGCGCTCGACGGTGAAGACGTGGTGCTGAACCGCAAGGAGTTCGACCTCCTCGCCCATCTCGCAGCGAAGGTCGGTGAGGTCGTGACTCGACAGGAACTCTTCGCCGAGGTGTGGCGGCAGCCATACGGTGGGGCAGACAAGACGATCGATGTCCATCTGTCGTGGCTTCGCAGAAAGTTGGGCGAGACCGCAGTCGAACCCAGGTACCTCCACACCCTCCGCGGCGTCGGAGTGAAGTTCGTCGACCCGACATGAGGCGATGGCTCGTCAGAGTCTTCTTGGCCGTCTCGGCGATGATCATCATGGCGTTTGTCGCTCCTCTGGCTGTCCTCATCCGAACAACAGCCGAAGACAGGGCCATCGACGCGGCTCTTGCGGATGCTGCCGCCGTCGTTCCTGCGTTGGTGGTAGGTGGGACTGTCCAGCAGGTGGAATCCGCGGTCGGGGCGACGAAGAGTGGAAACGAGAACCGCCTGACGATCGTGACCCCGGACGGGACGGTGATCGGAGCGGAGGTCGGGATCACGGATCGTGTTGCCGCCGCGCTCGACAGCGGTGCGTCGGGCATCGGAGACGTCACAGGCGGCAAGGAGATCGTCTCGGCAGTTGCCGATGGATCGGGGGGTCTCTCGGCCATTCGAGTCTTCGTTCCTCAGGGTGAACTTCGCCAAGGCCAATGGGCGGCTTGGTTGACTCTTGCTGTCGTCGCGCTGCTGCTGACGGCCATCGCCGTTGCCATCGCCGACCGTCTAGCCCGCACCGTTGTGAGGCCTGTGGAGCATCTCGCCGAAGCGGCCCGGAAGCTCGGCTCGGGTGATTTCGGTGCTCGTGTTGAACCGGAAGGTCCGGTCGAGCTCGTCGATCTTGGCCAGACATTCAACGAGCTCGGGTCGCGGATCGCCGCCAACTTTGCTCGAGAACGTGAACTGCTGGCTGAGCTGTCGCATCGTCTTCGAACTCCGTTGACGCCGTTGCGGCTGAAGATCGACCGAGTCCAAGAGGTTCAGCTCGCTGATGATCTGCAGCGAGATGTCGACGAACTCACCATCATCATCAACGAGCTCATCGAAGAGGCACGGCGCGGCGCGAGTCGTCCGCGTCCAACTCGCTGCGACGTGGCGAGTCTGGTCTCGGACAGGGTCGGGTTCTGGTCGGTCTTGGCCGAGGATCAGCATCGAACGTGGCGATTCACAGAACAAGGTGACCGTGCCCCCGTTGCGATCGGCGAAGACGAGCTTGCGGCTGCCGTAGATGTTCTGATCGAGAACGTATTTGCCCATACCGAAGAAGGCGTCTCGCTGGAGATCAGAGTTTCCCTCGACAATGAGTCCGTGAGGATCGGCGTTCACGACGGCGGTCCAGGCATCGACGAGACGTTGGTCGCCGTTGGCCAAAGTGGCGGAGGGTCGACCGGTCTCGGGCTTTCGATCGCGACGAGGACGGCGAAGAGGGCTGGCGGCGAAGTCATCATCGGTACGAGTGACCTCGGGGGAACGCTCGTGGAGTTGGTGCTTCCACTTGAGCTCGACAGATGAGGGCAGGGCTTGCTTGCACAGACCACCCCTGGGGTAGGGCCTTAAGTGCCCCGAGTGGCATGGAGGTCGTGCAGGTATATGGCGACGAGAAGCAGCGGTGACCTCGAACTCGTCGCTGGCACCTGACATACCTGCGGATCAGGCACAGTGTTCGGGTGGGTTCCGTTGCCGATCTGACTGTCGTTGTGGCCTGCGACTATTTCAGCCGTCCGCTACGCGGTGGCGCAGAACGGGTCACAGCCGAGGTCTTCGGTCGCATTGCAGCCTCTGGAGCCGAGATCGTCGTCGTTTCGGGTGTCGGCAATCCGTATGTCAGACCCAGCGTCCACGAAACCGTCGAGGTCGTCGCATCGACCGCCATCGATCTATCTCGCCTACTGCGACTCCAATTTGCGCTGGCACCTCTCTTGCCGATTCGATTGTTTCGACTGGTGCGGCGGAGAAGACCGGACGTGATCCACGCGTCGAGTATCCATTTCTTCGGATCTATGGCCGCTGCGGCTGTGTCGCTCGTGACGAGAACGCCCCTCGTCACGACATGCCATGTCGGCTCCATCGAAGGTCTGGGACGGTTCGGTCGGATTGTCACGAAGGCGTTTGAAGCGACGATCGGGAGACTGATCCTGGCCAGGTCGGCCCATGTCATAGCGGTGTCGGCCTCTGTCGCCGACCATGTGATCCGGCTTGGCAAGGACGCTGCTGCGGTGACGGTGGTACCAAACGGGGTCGACATCGATCGGTTCTCGCCAGGTGAACGAACATCGGGCGTGTCGATCGCGGTGGTGGGGCGGCTCATATCGAACAAGGGAACGCTCGAAACAGCGCGCGCCATCGAACAGGCGAAGGGCGAGTTCGTGGCGATCTTTGCCGGAGACGGCCCGGAACTCGCGGATCTCTCCTCGATCGCCGATGCAGACCCTCGGATCAGGGTGGCCGGGCACCGTGATGACGTCGAGGAGATCCTGGGCCGTGCCGACATCTTCGTTCGATACTCGACGACCGAAGGCCGGTCCCTGGCTGTACTCGAAGCCATGGCGGCCGGGTGCGCCGTTGTCGTCTCGGACATCGACGCGAACTGCGAACTGGTCGAGGACGAAGTCACAGGCGTCGTGGTCCCGCTCGGTGACCTCGGGGCACTCACCGGTGCGATCGAGCGGTTGGTCTCTGATGCCGACCTGCGTATACGTATGGGTGAGGCGGCGCGCAACGAAGTGCTCGGCCAGAGCTGGGAGACAGCGGCGGCAGAGACCCGTGAGGTGCTGCGCCGGGTCATCGACAGATGACGGTCGGCGTCCTCCTTCGGGTGTGAGAGTGGTGCTAAGCGTTGGTTGAACGCTTCGCAACCACTACGGCACCGCCACCGAGAGCAGCGATGGCAACAACGATAACGATGATCAGCATCGAGTTCGATGAGTCGCCGCCAGGACTAGTGATCGTGCCTGCGGCGACTTCGTCCGAGGCATCGCCTGCTGTCTGAGTCGTCGGAGTAGCTGTGGATGCCTGAGCGTTCGTCGCGGCGACGGTCTCCGAAGTTGATGACTCCTGAGCGGTTGTTTGTGTCGATCCGCTATCGGTGGCTTCGGAAGTCGTCGGAGGGGCGGTCGGTTGTGAGAATGATTCGATGTTGCCCTCGAGGTCGATGGTGAGGTCGAGCAGGAGCGTCGATCCGTCGTCGGTGACGCCTGCGAGTCGGGCGAGGTAAGCGCCGCCAACGAGTTCTGGGGGAAGTGTGAATTCGTGTGCGGCAACGCCGTCATCGTTCGAGGTGAGCTCTGCAGACTCGATCGCGATGGCATCTTCCAGAAAGACCAGCGAGAACGCCACAGGACTGTCGGTCGCGAAGTTCTCGCCCGAGACGGAGATCAAGCCGTTCGGCCCGGCGATGGTCGCCTCGAGGTTGAGCCGACCCTCTTCGACGCTGGCGTAGCCGTCCCCGGTCTGCGCCGATGCCGGCACCGCGATGACGGCGAGGGCGGTGAACATTGCGGCGATCAGAGCCGCGCCGTGCCGCATGGATCTGGTGGGAGGGGGAAAAGTTTTCATTGTTCGGGTTCTGCTCGCTTCTTGGCCCAGTTGTTCGCGCACCACAGGAATCCTCCGACCGCGAGCAGTGGCGCAACGATCAGAGCAATTTCGTCCCAACCGCCGTTGTGTGCGATCTGCACAGCCATCCTGCCCACTGGAGTCTCCTCGATTCGGTGCTCGATGTGAATGACAGTTCTGTATCGACAGCTTGCGTTGCCGACGCAAGGATTCCTTGGGGGATTGTTCCATTAGACCACGGTGTGTGGTAATAATGACAGTAATACGGATCATAAACCACGCAGAGTGAGTTTAATGACGTGAGTGTGGTTCGTGTTGTTCTGCGGCCAACCCGTGTCGAAACCAGCAGGAGCAGTTTCATGGAACCGATCGACGACCTCGCATCACCAGCCGCCAGTGGCAGCCATCAGAGTGGACCACGGCTCGGTCGGTGGATCTTCATCGTGTTCGTCGCAGCCATCGGGCTCACGATGCTGGACGCAGCACCATCCTTCGGCACCTATCACGAGCCAGACCCGGTGGCGCAGAATGGGTACTGGATGGTGGGTCGAGATGGATCTGTGCACGAGTTCGGTGACGCAGCGAACCTTGGCGATGTCGCCTCACAACTCGGCCAACCACCCGCTTCTCCCATCGTGGCCATGACCTCGACAC
>JABABU010000035.1 GCA_014238065.1 Actinomycetota bacterium | reverse complement strand
CGACGATTTTTTGACGCTAGTTCGCGACCATCTCGAGTTCAGCCAGCCCAAACAAACCCTTCACCGATATCACAACCCCCTGGTACCACCCTTCGGTGGATGAGCCAACAACGCCTCCTCAACCGGATCAGTTCCCCAACCTGGCTCCTCACCCACAACCAGATCACCATCCTCATACACAGGGATGTTCGTGACGAGGTCATCGTCCCAAGGGAGCCGGTCGATATCAGTCTCCATGATTCTCAGATTGGGCACAGCTGCGGCAAAGTGTGCGTTCATCATCGTGCACAGGTGACCGTAGAAGTTGTGCGGCGCAACATTCACCTCGAACCCTGCAGCGGCTCCTGCCATCTTCAACGACTGCCACATGCCGTTCCATATGCCATCGATGATTCCGACATCGAGCGCCTGTGCTTGAAAGTACGGAAGAAACTCGTTGACCCCGAAGAGGGTCTCACCGCCGCTGATCGGGTTGGCGCTGTTGCGTCTGACGTGAGCGAGTCCTTGGGGTGAGTCACTGTCGATCTCGATCCAGAAGAGCTCTCTGGCCGACAGTTCCTTTGCGATTGTCGTGTATCCCTCTGTGCGACAGTTGAAGTTCAGGTCGAGCAAGATCTCGACCTCGTCGCCGGCGCCGTCGCGGAACGCGTCGACGAGAGCGAGAAGACCAGTGATGGTCGACCGGTCGACGTTGTAGCCGGGCTCGAACGGTCTGCCGAAGCCTGGTGCCACGGCCCGAAGGCGGCCATCCTGCTCGAGCAAGGTGTTGGTCTTGAGTGCTCTGAATCCGCGGTCGCGCACTTCCTCGCCGAGAGCAGTGATGCCGGCGAGATCGGTCACGGAGTTGCCGAATCGGCCGAAGTAGCCGGCGCGCCAGGTTCCGCAGTGCGACCAGTACACGGGAATCTGATCGCGCACCCGTCCGCCGAACAGCTCGTAGCAAGGGACACCGAGGGTCTTCGCTTTGGCGTCGAGCAGCGCATTCTCGATGGCGCCGATGGCTTGCCCGACAACCCCGCGAACCGCGGGCCGGGTTGCGGCAAACAGACGTTGGTAGATCCGTTCGTGTTCGCTGACCGGCTGGCCGACGACGAGTGGCGTCAGCGATCGGACGGCCTGGGTGACGCCGGGCGAGCCGAACCCTTCGCCGTATTCGGACCATCCAACGATGCCGTCCGACGTCGTGATCTTCACGTAGTCGTAGTTCCGCCATCCGGCATCGCACGTGAATGTCTGCAGTTGTTCCACGATCATGACGTCAGTCTCGCGCCAGAGCCTCGGGATCGAACGACCAGCGGACAATGAGTAGGTTCGCTGCTCAGCGCCGGGACCCGGTTCGGGTAGCGTTCGCGCCATGAGCCAGAGCAAACCAGTTGTGACCCTTCCCGACGGAGAGCCGAGTGGACAGCAGCTTCGCGTCGATGATCTTGTCGAAGGCGATGGCGAGTCCGCTGCGGCCGGCCATCTCGTGGAGGTTCACTACGTCGGCGTGTCGTGGAACACCAGGAACGAGTTCGATGCCTCGTGGAATCGGGGCGACACGTTCAAGTTCAAACTGGGTGCAGGGCAGGTCATCAGCGGCTGGGATCAGGGTGTGCAAGGTATGAAGATCGGTGGACGGCGCCAGCTCACCATTCCGCCGGCGCTCGGATACGGCGCTCGTGGCGCGGGTGGCGTGATCGGACCGAACGAACACCTCGTGTTTGTCGTCGATCTCATCGGGCTCAAGTGACATTTCACTGAGGTGGGGTGTAATCGGCGACGGGCGTCGTCATTATGTCATTTGTATGACAATTGTGTCATGAGCTTGTCAAGTTCAAGAGGACAGCGACCGATACAGACGTCATGACATCTGGGCGAGGGTGTCACTCAACTTGAGCGGGCCCGAGGAGCAGTAATGCAGAATGAACGCGTCCACTTCCGATTGACCCGCGGCGCGCGAACCGCGACTCGTTTGCTGATCGCCCAGTTGCTCATCGCGTCAGCTGTCGTTGTTCTCGCTCCCGGGGTCTCTGCTGCTCCGACCGAAGTCTCCGGTTGGGTGCTCGAAGAGGACGGTGCTGTTCGTCCGTTCGGCGCTGTTCAGCACTATGGCAACTCCTCGGGTGCAGGAACAGCGGTCTCGCTTGTCGCCAACTCGTCGAACAACGGGTATTGGGTTCTGTGGACCTCGGGCAAGGTGACCGCACACGGATCGGCCTCGCACTTCGGCGACGCCTCGTCACTTTCGCTGAATCGCCCGGCTGTTGCCCTCTCGGCCCTCTCTGGCGACAATGGCTACATCGTCCTCGGTGAAGATGGTGGCATCTTCACGTTCGGAGCGGCTGCCTTTCATGGCTCTGTGCCAGCAGTGTCACCGCACGCAGCCCAGAACACGAGAGCTGTGGGCCTCCAGTTGACCTCGGCCGGTTACCGAATCATCCACGACGATGGTGGAGTCTTTGCGTTTGGAGATGCACCCTTCGCCGGCTCGATTCCCGGCGTGCTCAACGGCGCCTCGCTCGACAGGCCCATCATCGACACCATCAGAGGCACGAACGCTGGTACCTACGCAATGGTCGCGACCGACGGTGGAGTTTTCACGTTCGGTGTCCCCTACACGGGGTCGCTCGGGGGAACCGGGCGTCGTGACATCGTCAGCGCTGTCTCCGATGGAGCCGACGGATACGGGATCATCGACGACGACGGAACCCTCGCCTGGTACGGAGCGACCCAGACTCAGACATTCGATGTCCCGAACGTCGACCGCGCCAGTTCGATCGTCATCACAGGAGTCGCGCTCGGCACTCCAACCAACAGCGTCCCGACGACGCAGCCACCCGCTCCGACTACCACCGCTCCTCCTTCGGCGGGAGCAGTCACGATCTGGCCGACTCAGACACACGCGGCAGGTCCTGACGTGTATTTCCAGGCGAACTTCAACGACCAGAGCAACTGGCAGAACCTGATCAATGGCGACGCCATTCTGAGGCTCGACATCACGGACAAGCCGTCCAGCAAAGCTGTCGACATACAGGTGTGTGGGTGGTACTGGATCAATCGCACGAACTTCAGCGGCGGCTTCAAGGAGACATGTTCTCCGAAAACGCTGTTCACGACCGAGACGGGTGGCTTCCAGACCATCAACCTCGGGGCCCCTGCTGACTGGTGGAAGAAGAACAACGAGTTCCCATGGTCGAGCGGACCCGACATCATGCGCTTGATGATCAAAGACGCAGCCACTCAGAGCTTGATGATGTCAAGCCTTTGTGGTTCGGCTTGCTACAGCGGCTCCGGTTCGGTCACACCGCACGTTCCGATCACGATGTCGGCGTCATTGACGTTCAACAACTGAGCCGATGAGGGTTCCAGTCAACTGGGCCACGTGTTGCGTTCTACTGTCTCGATCGGACGGAAGGACGTGGCATGAGTCTCGACATCGACGTCATCAGGGGCGACACGCCTGGGACGGCCAAGATCAATCATCTCCTCGCCTGCGGATCATCGCTGATGACCAAACAGGTGCTCGATGCAATCACGGAGTTCCTCGTCGATGAAACCGAGATGGGCGGCTATGAAGCCGCTCTCGCGCATGGCGACCGGTTGGCCGGTGTGTATGACTCGGTCGCCAGATTGGTGGGGTCGAATTCCAGCGAGATAGCACTGGTCGAGAACGCCACCGTGGCGTGGTGTCAAGCCTTCTACTCGATTCCCTTCGAGCCAGGGGATCGTGTCATCACCTGTCAGTCGGAGTACGGGGCGAACTACGTCGCATACCTTCACCGTGCGAGACAGGATGGCATCGTGATCGACGTTGTTCCCAACACCGCCTCGGGCCAGGTCGACGTGGAGATGCTCGACGCAATGATCGACGACCGTGTGAAGCTCATCTCGACGACGTGGATACCCACGAATGGCGGGCTCGTGAACCCCGCTGCTGACATCGGGCGAGTGGCCCGGCGGCACGGTGTGCTCTTCTTACTCGACGCATGTCAGGCCGTCGGCCAGATGCCGGTTGATGTTGACGAGTTGCAGTGCGACTTCCTGTCTGCGACAGGGCGGAAGTTCCTTCGTGGTCCCCGTGGCACGGGGTTTCTCTATGCACGAGCATCGGTGCTCACCGACCTTCACCCGCCGGTGGTGGATCACTTTTCGGCCGATTGGACGGGCGTCGGGACCTATGAACTCCGTCCTGATGCAAAACGCTTCGAGAATTGGGAGAACGCATACGCTCTTCGTGCCGGGCTCGGTGTGGCGGCCGAATACGCCTTGGCTATCGGGCTCGAGGCGATCCAGCAGAGGGCGTGGGGCCTTGCTGCCGTGCTCCGCACTGCTCTGACCGATCTCCCAGGTGCGGTGATTCGTGACCTCGGTGACGATCCGTGCGCGATCGTTTCGTTCACTATCGACGGCCTGCACGCGCCCGAGGTGGTGCCTCGACTGCGAACTAAGGGCATCTGCATCGGTTCGTCTGACCCTGCAAGCACGCTCGTGGACTCGACTCGGCGTGAATTGCCCGATTTGTTCAGAGTGGCCCCGCACTATTTCAACACCGAAGACGAACTCGAACAGCTGATGTCCGCGCTACGGGGTTGTCTGTAGCTGTCTGCAAGCCGAACCCTCGAGTGCTGGTGGCTCGGGTTGGTGTCAGGCGTCTTTACAGACGACCCGTTCGTGTTCGAACGGCTCCGGTTCCGCGCGATGTGGCTCGCGCCAACGTTCTACGGATCTGTCTCTGTATTGGTCGTGCTGCGGATGCTCCAGCTTCGGGGCCGGCGAGTAAACCTCAGAGAAGCGAAGGCAACCGTTCGGCGAGGTCTTCGGGTGTGACCGTCGGAGCCAGGCGCTCTATCACCTCACCGTCGCGTCCGACGAGGAACTTGGTGAAGTTCCACTGGATGTCGGCCGACCCGTCGTCGTTGGGTGCAGCTGCAGTGAGCCACTTGTACAACGGTGCAGCACCTTCGCCGTTGACCTCGACCTTCGAGAACATCGGAAAGTTCACGGCATAGTTCGACGCGACGAACTCCTCGATCTCGGAGTCGCTGCCTGGTTCCTGTGCGCCGAACTGGTTGCATGGAAAGCCGAGGACGGTGAAGCCCTTGTCGGCGTAGTCGTCGTGAAGCGCACGCAGACCTGCGTACTGAGGGGTCAGTCCTCAACGGCTTGCGACGTTCACCACCAAGGCCACCTGGCCGTCGTAGTTGTCGAACGAGATCTGTTCGCCGTCGATTGACGTCATTTCGAATTTGTGGAACTGGCCCATTATCTGCTCCTTCTGGTTCAGGTCACGAGGTTGGCGAGAATCGACCCGAGCGTACTGGGCGGCGTCAGGCCGACCAATGCAGGAGATGAACTAGTCGGAAGTACGGTTGTGGTCGTGAATCCGGCCGTTGCGCTGCAGACTGACCACTATGAGCTCACGATGGTCGCATCGTCGCTCGCCTCAGGAATCGCCGAGCGACCGGCGGTGTTCGAGGCCTTCGCCAGGGGCCTACCTGAAGGGCGTGCGTACGGTGTCGTTGCCGGCGTCCATCGCGTGGTCGAATCGGTCCAGTCATTCCGCTTCGACGAGGACATCGTCGATCACCTCGTCGCGTCGGCGGTGGTCGAACCTGGCCCGATGACTGATTGGCTACGCGCCTATCGATTCACGGGCAACGTCACCGGCTATGCCGAGGGCGAGCTGTTCTTTCCGTACTCGCCGGTTCTGACGGTCGAGGGCACCTTTGCAGAGTGCGTGGTGCTCGAGACGGTGGTGTTGTCGATTCTCAACCACGATTGCGCCATAGCCTCGGCAGCTGCTCGGGTCCGTGATGTGGCCGGCAATCGGTTCCTCATCGATGGTGGCAGCCGTAGGACTGATCCTGATGCTGCGGTTGCCGCCGCGCGGGCCGCTCACGTCGGCGGGTTCGACACGACCTCAAACCTCGAAGCCGGTCGTCGCCATGGCATTCCCACTGGCGGCACCACGGCACATGCGTTCGTGCTGGCTCACGAAACAGAGGAAGCAGCATTTGCTGCGCAGCGCGACACCCTCGGTGTCGCGTCGACATATCTCGTCGACACTTTCGAGGTGCTCGAGGGCATTCGTCGGGCTGTGGATGTCGTTGGCCCCGAGATCGGTGCCATTCGTATCGACAGCGGAAATCTTCTGGCCGACAGCATTCGGGCAAGAGCCTTGCTGGACGAACTCGGTGCTGGCACGTGTCGGATTGTCGTTTCGGGCGATCTCGACGAGTTCCGTATCGAAGAGCTCGAAGAGGCTGCTGCACCTGTCGATGCGTATCTGGTGGGCACGAGCCTGGTGACCGGGTCGGGCCACCCCACTGCGTCCTTGGTCTACAAGCTGGTGTCGATTGCTTCCGACGACGATGGTCCGCTGCGCGCCGTCGGCAAGCTCTCGCCTGGCAAGCGAACCGTAGGTGGACGCAAGGACGTCCACCGGACCGTCGATACCGATGGTTTCTGGGAATCGGAGGTGCTCTCGGTGCTCGATGTCGAACATCCACTGACCTCATACCGCCCACAGATCCCGCTGGTCCGCAACGGCCGGCGTGTGGTGGACGGCGATGCTTCAGAAGCTCAGATCCGATGCATGTCGCTTCGATCCAAGATTCGTCCTGAAGACAGGACACCGCACCCACACCGAACTCCTGCCCTTCCGACGCAATGGACCGGCGTCGAGGAACCGCTCGAGGAGGAGGTCATGACCACAGCGCTCATCGTTGTGGACGTGCAGAACGACTTCTGCGAGGGCGGATCGATGGGTGTCGACGGCGGGTCTGCGGTGGCGCGCTCGATTTCGAAGCTTGTCGACGACGGTAGAGCCGGTGCCCGGTATGCGGCTGTCGTGGCTACCAAGGACTGGCACATCGACCCTGGTGAACATTTTGCGGCAGCTGACACCGAACCCGATTTCATCTCGACCTGGCCGCCGCACTGTGTTGCGGAAACTGTCGGCGCCGCGTTTCATCCCGACTTGAGTGCCGGCATCGACGAGACGTTTCTGAAGGGCAGGTACTCGGCGTCGTACACCGGCTTCGACGGTGATGCGATGAGCGATGGCTCGAAACTCGGCGACTGGCTCAACGCTCGAGGGATCGAAGCCGTCGACGTTGTTGGCATCGCCACGGATCACTGCGTTAGGGCCACCGCGCTCGATGCTGTGAAGGCCGGCTTCTCGACGAGGGTCCTGCTCGAGCACTGTGCCGGTGTCGCCCCCGACACCACTGCGACCGCGCTCGCCGAAATG
>JABABU010000021.1 GCA_014238065.1 Actinomycetota bacterium | reverse complement strand
GCCGTTCGAGCCCTGTCCCCCGGTAACTTGGGACGCTCGATCCCCTCCCCAGGAGTCAGTCGTGGCAGCCGAGTTCATCTATACGATGCGGAACCTCAACCGGTTCTACCCACCTGACCGCGAGATCCTGCGCGACGTCACGCTGGCGTTCTACCCCGGGGCCAAGATCGGCGTCATCGGCCATAACGGCTCGGGAAAGTCGTCACTGCTTCGGATCATGGCCGGCCTCGATGACGGCTTCACCGGCGAAGCACGGCTCACACCTGGATTCACGGTCGGCTACCTCGAGCAGGAGCCACAACTCGACCAATCCAAGGATGTGCTCGGCAACGTCATGGACGGCGTCACCGAGGTGCAATCGCTCATCGACCGCTACAACGCAGTCCTCGAGATGTGGGCCGACCCCGATGCCGACTTCGACAAGGTCGGCGCCGAACAGGCCGAGCTCGAGAACAAGATCAACGCTTCGAACGCGTGGGACATGGAGCGCCAAGTCGAGATCGCCATGGACGCGTTGCGGGTACCGCCGGCCGACTCCGATGTCACCACGCTCTCTGGTGGCGAGCGCCGCAGAGTCGCGTTGTGCCGCCTGCTGCTGTCTCACCCCGACCTGTTGTTGCTCGATGAACCAACGAACCACCTCGACGCAGAATCAGTCGCCTGGCTCGAACGATTCCTGAAGGACTACACCGGCGCCGTCATCTGCGTCACGCACGACAGGTACTTCCTCGACAACGTGGCCGGCTGGATTCTCGAAGTCGATCATGGCAAGACATTCCCGTACGAAGGCAACTACACCGGCTGGCTCGAACAGAAGCGCAAGCGTCTCGAGCAATCGGAAAAGGAAGAGTCCGCGATGCAGCGGACACTCGGCCACGAGCTCGAATGGGTTCGCCTGAACCCGAAGGGGCGCCAATCGAAGAGCAAAGCTCGCCTCGGCGCGTACGAGGAGCTGCTGGCCAAGTCGAAGGAAGTACAGCAGCGCAAGGACAAACTCGAGATCGACATCCCGACAAATCGTCGCCTCGGCGATGTGGTCATAAAGGCCGAGAACGTCTCGAAGGGTTTCGGGGACATTCTTCTCATCGAGGACATGTCATTCATCCTCCCGCCGGCTGGCATCGTCGGCATCATCGGCCCGAATGGCGCCGGCAAGACCACCCTTTTCAAGATGATCACCGGTCAGGAGCAACCCGACTCCGGGACATTCACCGTCGGTTCAACGGTCGACCTGGCATATGTCGACCAGAGCCGCGACGTGCTCGACAACGACAGCACCGTCTACACGGCGATCACCGACGACCACGACACGATCCAGCTCGGAACGCGAGAAGTGCACAGCCGCTCCTATGTCGCCTCGTTCAACTTCAAGGGGCCTGATCAGCAGAAGCGCGTCGGCGATCTCTCGGGCGGGGAACGCAACCGCGTCCACCTGGCCCGTGTGCTGCGCCAAGGCGGCAACGTCTTGCTCCTCGACGAACCGACGAACGACCTCGATGTCGACACGCTCCGCGCCCTCGAAGAAGGCCTCCTCGCCTACCCAGGGTGCGCAGTGGTCATCAGCCACGACAGGTGGTTCCTCGACAGAATCGCCACACATGTCCTCGCCTTCGAGGGCAACTCGCAAGTTCGGTGGGTCGAAGGCAACTTCTCCGACTACGAGGTCTTCCGCAAGCGCGAACTCGGCATCGACGCAGATCAGCCACATCGGATCAAATACAAGCCGCTGGCGCGAGGTTGACCCAATCTGGCCCGATCGCGGTCGGCAACCCCAAGTTCGAGCGCTTCGCGGCAGTCATCCGTCCTCCCTGATTTCGCGCGAACCGCGCGCAAATGACCTGGTCAAGTGGCATTTTCGCGCGTACCGCGCGAGTTTCACGCGCGGTGTGCGCGACTATCACCCACTTACGTGAGATCTCGAACTATGTTGCGACACCTCAAGAAGGCGCCACCGCAGGCGACAGGAGTGACATGGCCACGAAGAACACGGCATCAAAGGCAACGTCTTTGAAAACAGCGTCCACAAAGACGAATTCCTCGAAGACCGCGAAGTGGGCCAGCCGCGCGGTGCTTCGCACCATCGACGCCGGCAACAGCGCTTACTGCGCTCACTGCGACGACCTGATCAAGTTCCGTGCGAAGATCCGTGCGCAGCAGGTCATCTGCAACGTGTACGTGAAGAACAAGTGGGACCGCGTCGAGCACTTCCACAGCGAATGCTACGTCGAAGCCAAAGAACCCTTCGGCTCGACCCCGATAGAGGACTGACACGACCCTCCTGTGAGTCTCGCCTAAGGCGAAAGCCCTACAGAATCTGGGAGAGGAAGAGCTTCGTGCGATCTTCGGTGGGATTGGTGAAGAAGTGCTCCGGGGTACCGACTTCGACGATTTGACCCTCTTCCATGAAGATGATTCGGTCGGCGACCTCTCGCGCAAACCCCATCTCGTGGGTGACGACCATCATCGTCATGCCGGAGCGTGCGAGCTCCTTCATGACATCGAGCACCTCTTTGATCATCTCGGGGTCGAGAGCTGACGTCGGCTCGTCGAACAGCATGACCTTGGGTTCCATCGCCAGGGCACGGGCAATGGCAACTCGTTGCTGCTGACCACCCGACATCTGGCCCGGGAACTTTTCGGCCTGCTCTGGGATACCCACACGTTCGAGCAGAGCTCTGGCCATGTCTTCAGCATCGCTACGCGGCTTTTTACGGACCCAGATCGGTGCAAGCGTGATGTTGTCCATCACCGTCAGGTGCGGGAAGAGATTGAACTGCTGGAACACCATCCCAACCTCAGACCTGATCATCTCGATGTTCCTCAGGTCGTTCGTGAGTTCGACACCATCAACGACGATCTGGCCTTCCTGGTGATGCTCGAGCTTGTTGATGCATCGAATCCAGGTTGACTTGCCAGATCCTGAAGGGCCGAGCACGACAACTACTTCCTGCTCCTTGATGGTCGCTGTGATGCCATCGAGTGCTTGGAAGTCACCGAACCACTTGCTCACACCATCACACATGATCATGTCGGCGGCTTGGCTCAGGTCGCGTACTGGATTACCTGCGGTCTCGGTCATTGCTGTCCCTTTACGGTGCGATCAGAAGTTGCGGTCTCTTGAGTTGAGGACGTGCTCGAAGTGCCGACAGAGGTGGTCATCGTTCACCTACTCCCAAGCGCTGCTCGAGTCGCTGACTGGCCTTCGACATGTTGTACGTGAAGAACCAATACGTCAGACAGACGACCAGCAGGCCTTCCTTCAGCGAGCCGAGGAAGAACGTCTGCGTCGGAATCAGTGTTCTGGCCACGAACAGGAAGTCGAACACACCGATGATCGCGAGCAGTGACGTTTCTTTGAACGTGCCGATGGTTTGGCCGACGAGGGGCGGGATCGAAGCTCGCAACGCCTGCGGCAACACTATGAACACGGTCTTTTGTGTTCCCGTCATGCCGAGAGCTTCTGCTGCCTCGTGCTGCCCGGCTTGGATCGACTGCAGCCCTCCTCGAACGTTCTCGGCCATGTATGCAGCAGAGAACAGCGAGTAGGCAACGACGACCGCCGCAATCTGGGAAATCTCCATGTTGCTCGGAAGGAACAGCGGCACCATGATGGCGAAGAACACCAGGACCGTGATGAACGGAACGCCGCGCACGATCTCGATGTAGAACGTCGACATCACGCGGAAGATCGGCATCTTGCTCGTTCTGGCCAACGCCAGCACCACTCCCAGCGGGAACGACAAGATGAGCGTGAAGGTGGCAACCATCAGCGTGACGCTGAAGCCACCTGGGAACCAGTCGCTGAGAGTTGCCACTGTCGATGGTGAGTTCGCCGCAGTCACGAACCACACCAATCCGAGGACGGTGATGACCCACACCCGCACATACCGCCGTCTCGCCGCTTGCTCGCCAGAGAACGTCGGCGCCAGCAACGCGAACGCGGCGAGGGCGAGAGCGAGAATCCTCACGATCTGGCGCATGCCGCCAAATCCGAACGCCGAGAACAGAAACGTCCCGATGGCGGCGAGCAGAACCGTCGCCGCCACAATGCGTCCGATCTCACCGACACCAGGCTTCGTGAGCCAGTACAGCAGGGCTCCTCCGAGGATCGCATAGGCGAGGAAGAGCGGAACCTGGACGCTGGCGATGTGGTCGTAGTCGAAGGCAGGGTCGCGGAGAATGATGAACACCAGAAAGAGCGGCGAGACGAGCCAGATGCCGACGACGGCTCGCTTCAGACGAGCCTGTGCACTTGGGTTCATGACCTTCGCGACAAGCAGATAGAGGGCGTAGCTGATGATGAGCACAACCGTCCACGGACCCGAACTCGACCTGGCAACCGTGCCTGGCTCAGCGATGAGCTCACCGTCGAGCAGCGCGTGGTGACCGTATGGAATGACCCAGAGCGACAGGACCGGAAGCGCGAACGCGATACCGAGAAGTCCCATCAAGGGCAGCGTTGCTTCCTCGTCGATCTGTGTTCTGGCTGCGATACCGGGCAGCAGCAACCCGAAACCGATGACGATGTACCACACCGTCGCGCTGGTCGAGAATGGTGCGAGTAGGCCAGAGACCCCAATCACGCCTCCGAAGACCATCGTACGTTCGGCCAGGAAATGGACCCGAACGCGGCTGGCCACTGCGTAGGCGCCGACAGTGATCGCCGCGAGGCCGAGGATGAAACCGATGCACACCCAGATCCGGATGAACTGCTCCTGAGGATACGCAGCGGTGAACATCAACCGTAGGTTCGTGGCCACTGCGTCCCAGCTGCGCTCGTGGGAGAAGGTAAAGCTCAGGAGCCCCCTCCATGCAGCGAAGATCAGAGCCCCGAACAACACGGTGAGAACCGAGTTGAACGGTGTCGAGAACAGGTTTTGCTTGATCCATTCGCGTGGCGGGAGCTTGATGGTCTTCGGTGGTGCCGCCGGGGCCGGAACTGATTCAGCGAACGTGCTGTCTGTGGTGAAAACCATGTCAGCGCTCCACGATCTTGAGACGAACGTTGATGTAGTTCACGATGACCGAGATCGTGAGCGACACCGAGAGGTAGAAAAGCATCCAGATGGCAACAACCGGGAGGGTCTTGCCTGTCTGGTTGTAGACCGTGGTACCGACCTGAACGAGGTCGCTGTAGCCCACAGCGATGGCCAACGAGGTGTTCTTGGCCAGGTTCAGGTACTGGTTGCCCATCGGCGGCATGATGATGCGGAATGCCTGGGGCAAGATGATGTGGCGAAGCGACTGACCCCTGCTGAGTCCAATCGCCCCGGCTGCCTCTGACTGGCCCTTCGGAACGGCGAGAATGCCACCCCGTACGTTCTCGCCGATGAAGGCCGCAGTGTAGAGCACCACGCCGATGAACACAGCCGCAAAGCTCGGCGAGAGCGTGAGGCCGGCGGGCCCGTAGTTCACGAACCGAGTGATGTTCAGGTCCGGCTTCTTGGCGTCGAACGGACGTCCCCCGTTCCCCGAGCCGAAGCGGCTCTCGAGCAACTCGAAAAGATCCTGGCCCGAGTTGAGCAGCCACGACGACAACCCCGGCCAGGCGAACACCACGAGGACCGCTGCGAGCGCTCCGACTCCGGCGAACACCATGCGGAAGTAGTCGTCATCGACAAGCTTTGCTCGGCCACCGCCGCTGCTCATCGACTTCAAGAAGTTCCTGATCCGGCGAGCAGCAAGGAGCAGCGCAGCCAGAGCAAGGAGAAGCTGTAGCAGCGACTCGGAAATCGAGCCGAGGAGGTTTGCCATCGCACCGAAGACCGGTCCGAGGAAGCCCATGACCGGGTGGACGAAGAACCCGATGATGCCGAACACGGCAAGCACACCGACAGCCGAGAGCACCGGGTAGGTGACGGCGCCTGTCGCGTCCTGCTCCTGTACTCGCCTGCGATGCACCCACCACGCGACAACCAACCCGATGATCATGAACGCGAACCATTGGAACGAACCGTTCAAGCCGAACAGCCGCGGGATCGAAATGCCTTTGTTCGAGACGACGAACCACCCACTGATGGGTCCTGTGTCCTCGTCGAGGCCGTTCAGCGTCTGGATCACCGCGAAGATGAAGATGATCTGCACCAACAGCGGGATGTTCCGCATGGTCTCGATGTAGACCGAAGCAATCTTCGACACGATCCAGTTCGAGCTGAGTCGTGCCAGTCCGATGACGACGCCGAGCATCGTCGCAACGACGATTCCGGCTACAGAGATTCGCAGCGTGTTGACCATGCCGACCCAGAGGGCCCGACCACCGGTCGCCGGCTTTGTGTCGATGCCCTCGCTCAACTGAATGCCGACGGAGTCACCGACGAAGTCGAAACCAGTAGGGATGGCGCGGGCCTGAAGATTGTCACCCGCCTGGAGGGCCAGGAAAATCATGGTTCCGACAACCACGACGAGCAAGCCGATCTGGCTCACCCATTTCAGTACCGCTGCATCGCGCCACAAAGGTGGTCTTGCCGAGACAGCCTCATGCGTCGTTGTGGTCGCCAACCGATCGATCCCCCAAGTAATTAATCATCTGATTCTGGACATGGAAGTCCCCGGGCAGCATCGCCGCCCGGGGACAAGTCCGTCAAGTCCCGATTCTAGGAATCGGACCTGGTCACGCCTCGATCAGCGTGCTGGTGGTGCGTAGATGAGGCCACCCTCGGTCCAGCGAGCATTCGCCGAACCGTCACGTACAAGACCAACCGGGTTCAGGTTCCGGCTGTAGATCTCGTCGTAGTTACCTACCTGGCTGATGACGTTGTGGAACGCATCGGCCGAGAGGCCCATCTTGGTCTGGATCTCGTCGTCGCCGAGGCCGAGGAGGCGGCCGAGCTCAGGCTCAGCTTCCGGGTCGACCGAGCCGATGTTCGCCGAGGTGACGCCCTTTTCATCAGCGATGATGGTGGCGTACACGGTCCAGTTGACGACGTCTGCGAACAGCGAGTCGTTCTGGCGGTACATCGGGCCGAGCGGCTCTTTCGAGATCGGCGTTGCTGGGAAGATCACCCATTCCTGATCGGCGGGCTGCTGCACGGCCTTGCGGCCGACGAGACCCGATCCGTCGGTGGTGAGAATGTCACAGCTACCTGAGATGAAGCTGTCAACGGCATCGTCGAACGCTTCGAAGGTGGTCAGGTTGATGCCGCCGAAGCCGTCGCCCTCGAGAGAAGCTGCTTCAGCAACATTCTTCTCGGTGGTGGTACCGGCTGAGGTGCAAACCGTCGCGCCATCGATGTCGGAAACTCCACTGGCGGCCGAGAAGCCGTCGCTCACGCGACCCATGAGCTGCTGACCGTCGTAGTACGTGGTCGGACCGAAGTCGCCACCCAAGTCGGTGTCACGGCTCTGCGTCCATGTCGTGTTACGGAACAGCACGTCGACGTCGCCCGCAGCAAGCGAAGTGAATCGCTGGCTGGCGGTGAGGCTCACGAACTGCACGTTGTCGGCGCTACCGGTGATGGCAGCAGCCACCGCACGGCAGTAGTCGGCATCGAAGCCGGTGGTGGTGCCGTCAGCCTGGGTCTCAGAGAACGCTGTTGCGCTACCCGAAACACCACAGATGAGGCTTCCACGGCTCTTGATCGTATCGAGCAGGCTTCCGTCCGCCTGCGCCAATTCGACCGTTGTGGTGGTGGCTTCGCCGGCAGTATCGCCAGTGGTTCCATCACCGCTGCTATCTCCGCATGCTGCGGCAATCATGCCGAGCGTGAGAAGTGCGGCAAGTAGCTGCCACATCTTTCGCTTGCCCATATTGGGTCCCTCCAATGAATCGAACGCGAGAACGCACCGTTGCGGTCTCGCCACATCAATGTGGACTCACGTTACAGACTCATGGGCAATGTGTCGCCTGTCAGGTCAAATATCCTCAGCAACGCAACCTGACCGTCGACGCCCCGAAACAGGATTCCAATGGACACACGGCGAAGGTCAAGAAGCGAGTAACCCCAGGATCAGGGCAGCTGCATCCTCGACAGCGGTTTCCGCTGTCTTGACGATGAGTTCAGGCGACAACGGTGATTCGTACGGGTCGTCTATGCCCGTGAATCCCTTGATCTCCCCCGCGCGAGCCTTGACGTAGAGACCCTTTGGGTCTCTGGCCTCGCACACGTCGAGAGGTGCATCGACGAACACCTCGTGAAAGTCGAGACCGGCGCGGACGTGGATCTCCCTCGCCAGGTCTCGATCTGCCCGGTAAGGACTGATCACCGGCACGAGCGCAACCACCCCCGCATCGGCAAACAGGCGAGCAACCTCGCCGACCCTACGGATGTTCTCGGAGCGATCCTCGGCTGAGAAGCCGAGGTCGCCGTTGAGTCCCATTCTCAGATTGTCGCCATCGAGCAGGTACGAGACCCGGCCGATCTCGATCAACTTCTGCTGTACCGCCACCGCGACTGTTGACTTCCCAGATCCGCTGAGTCCCGTGAACCAGATCGTGGCACCGCGATTGGACGTCTTCTCCCAGCGCTCGGCGCGCAACATGGGACCCTCGTGCCAGATGACATTGGGGCTCGAGTGGCTCGACACAGCGTCAACTCGGCCCAACGTCAGCGCGACGCGCCGAGAATCATCCCCGCACCGACAGTGTTGTTGTTCGACTCGTCGATGAGGATGAAGCTCCCTGTGGTGCGATTGCGGCGGTACTCGTCATAGAACAACGGCTGCGTCGTGCGAAATGTGACGCGGCCCATCTCGTTCAAGGTGAGCGACTCAGCGTTCTCATCGCGGCGAAGCGTGTTGATGTCGAGGCGGTACCGAAGCTCGGTGACCATGGCGCGAGCGGACCGGGTCGTGTGTTTGATGCCGAACTTCGTCCGCGGGGTGAGGCTCGACAACTCGGTCATCCAGCACACCATCGCGTCGATGTCCTGGCCAACCTCCGGAGAGTTGCTGGTTCGGCAGATCATGTCACCGCGGCTGATGTCGATGTTGTCGGTCAGACGGAGCGTGCACGACATCGGCGCGTACGCCTCGCTCATCTCGCCGTCCATGGTTTCGACGGCTTCAACAGTGCTGGTGAACCCCGAGGGAAGCACCATCACCTCGTCGCCTGGTCGGAACACACCGCCGGCGACCGTTCCGGCATAGCCCCGATAGTCCTGGAGACCTTCGCGATGCGGACGGATCACGTACTGAACAGGGAAGCGGGCGTCCACGAGATTCCTGTCGGATGCAACGTGCACTTCCTCGAGGTAGTGGAGAAGCGACGTTCCCTCGTACCAATTCATGTTCATCGAGCGTTCTACGACGTTGTCTCCGGCGAGTGCCGAGATCGGAATGAACTGGAGGTCGGCGACATCGAGACGGGCCGCGAACTGACGAAACTCGTCCTTGATCTTGTCGAAGATGCCCTTGTCGTAGTCGACGAGGTCCATCTTGTTCACACAGACAACGAGATGAGGCACCCGCAGCAGCGTGCTGATGAATGCATGCCGGCGAGTCTGCTCGACGAGCCCATGTCGGGCGTCGATGAGAATCAGCGCCACGTCGGCAGTCGATGCGCCGGTGACCATGTTCCGGGTGTACTGAACATGGCCCGGTGTGTCGGCCATCACGAACTTGCGGCGCGGTGTGGCGAAGTAGCGGTACGCGACATCGATGGTGATGCCCTGTTCACGTTCGGCCCTGAGGCCGTCGGTGAGAAGGCTCAGGTCGACGTAGTCGTTGCCGCGCTGCTTCGACGTCTTCTCGATGGATTCGAGTTGATCTTCGAAGATCTGCTTGCTGTCGTACAGCAGACGGCCCATGAGAGTCGACTTGCCGTCGTCAACCGATCCAACCGTTGCCAATCGGACGAGTTCCACTAGAAGTAGCCCTCTCTCTTGCGGTCTTCCATGGCAGCTTCTGCCAGCTTGTCGTCTGCCCTGCTCTCACCACGTTCAGTCACTCGGGTCGCGGACACCTCGTCGATGATCTCGCTCAATGACGAAGCAGTCGACTCGATCGCACCGGTGCAAGTGATGTCGCCAACCGTGCGATAGCGAACCGTCTCGAGCGAGACGACTTCTCCTTCCATGGGTTCCATCGGAGCGACGTTCGCCATGAGCATGCCGTCGCGGGTGAACACTTCACGCTGATGCGAGTAGTAGATCGACGGTAGGTCGAGTTGTTCGCGTTGGACGTAGTGCCACACGTCCATCTCGGTCCAGTTCGAGATGGGGAACACGCGTATGTGTTCGCCCTTGCGGTGGCGACCGTTGTACAGCGACCAGAGTTCCGGGCGTTGGTTCTTGGGGTCCCACTGACCGAAGTCGTCGCGGAAGCTGTAGACGCGCTCCTTTGCACGTGCCTTCTCTTCGTCACGACGGGCGCCACCGAATGCGGCGTCGAACCCGTGCTCTTCGATGGCATCGAGGAGCGTCGTCGTCTGCAGTCGGTTGCGCGACGCCCGGGGGCCGCTGTCCTCTGCCACGCGACCTTGGTCGATCGAGTCCTGAACGGAGGCGACGATGATGTCGATGCCAAGTTCGGCCATCCTTCGATCGCGATAGTCGATGACTTCTGCGAAGTTGTGTCCTGTGTCGACGTGCATCACCGCAAACGGGATGCGCGCCGGCCAGAACGCCTTCTCGGCGATACGCAACACGACCGCCGAGTCCTTGCCTCCAGAGAACAGGAGAACAGGATTCTCGAACTCGGCCGCGACTTCGCGCATGATGTGCACCGACTCTGCTTCGAGCGAGTCGAGATGACCAAGGTCAAGTTTCGTCACCACGTCGTGATCGTACGACGCCGATGTTGAAGCATCTACCACGAGCCGCCTACTCCCATCAGTGGTTCTCCTATCATCACCTACATCGTCGACCGACTCCGCCGATACTTGAACCACATTTCCTGGAGATCAATCCAGGGCGGTGCTTCTTTCGGTGCCCTCCAAACCCGACGATCGGGAGACCTACATGGCTGACGCCAGAGACTGCTCAGAGAGCGCGCGCATCGCCACCGAAGCCGGCGCCATGCTGGTCGAGATCCGCGAAGAAATGTTCGCGGCAGGCATGAACTCATGGGACATCAAAGACGAAGGCGACCGTCAGGCCCACGTCTTCATCATGGAGCAGCTCCAGAAGTCGTTTCCCGGCGACGCGATCCTCTCCGAAGAGGGACGAGACGACCTCGATAGACTCAACCACGAAAGAGTGTGGATCGTCGACCCGCTCGACGGCACCCGCGAGTTCAGCGAACGAGGCAGGAGCGACTGGGCGGTACACGTTGCGCTGGCAGAAGGCGGAAAGCCGACCGCGGGGGCAGTCGCCCTACCCGCCATAGGGCAAACACTGTCGAGCGACCCGGCCCCCGTGCTCCCCGATCGCGAGGAGGGTCCTCCTCGCCTCGTGGTGAGCCGCTCGCGACCCCCCGCTGCTGCCATCGTCGTTGCCGAAGCGCTCGGCGCAGAACTCCTGTCTCTCGGCTCAGCAGGTGCCAAAGCAATGTCGGTCGTGCTGGGCTACAGCGACATCTACGCGCACAGCGGCGGCCAATTCGAGTGGGACAACTGCGCTCCAGCCGTTGTTGCTCTCGCCGCAGGTCTGCACGCGTCGCGTTGTGACGGTTCAGAAATGACCTACAACCACGCCGACCCCTGGCTCCCTGATCTCCTCATCTGCCGGCAGGAATACGCCGAAGAGGCCCTCGCCGCCCTCGACCTCGCGATCCGCGGATAGACGCCTCCTCCGGCAAGGGCACCCCACATCCTCCTGGGTCAGAGTCGCCATGCGGGGAAGCAATAGCCTCACCTCATGGAACTCAAAGCCACGACATATGAGGTCGACGATGGGGTCGCAGTGATCACGTTGTCGCGACCGCATCGGGCCAACGCGTGGACGGGCAGGATGCACACCGAGTACCGGTGGCTGATCGAGAAAGCCGAGGACGACGCTGAGGTCGGGGCGATCGTCGTCACCGGCGAGGGGAAGACCTTCTGCGTCGGCGGCGATAGTCAAGCACTCGATGGGCATGCTGAACGCGGCAGCTACGACCCAGGAACGCCTGTCGAACTCGCGAACCCGGGCTATGGCGTCAGCGATGACTTCGACGCCGACTTCGCGTTCCAGATGGCATTGAACACTCCGATCATTGTGGCAATGAATGGTTCGGCGGCGGGCGTCGGTCTGGCAGTCGTCCTGTTCGCTGACATCAGGTTCGGGGCCGCGACGGCGAAGATCACGACCGCCCACGGCAAGCTCGGACTCGCGGCCGAGTACGGCATGAGCTGGATGCTCCCGCGCCTCATCGGCGTCACCCGCGCTGCTGATCTTCTGCTCTCAAGCCGCAAGGCGGTCGTGTCGGAGCTGGCCGACTGGGGCATCTTCAATGACGTTCTCCCCGCGGACGAAGTTCTCTCGGCGGCGATGACCTACGCCAGGATGCTCGTCGACGAAGTCAGCCCTGCGTCGATCGCATCGACGAAACGTCAGATGTGGCTCGACCAGCACAGGGGTGCAGGAGCCGCGGTGCGTGACTCGAACCGACGCCTCAACCAGATGATGGCCGACCCCGAATACCGCGAGGGCGTGAGCGCGCTCATCGCCGGTCGACGCCCCGGTTTCCGATCGGCGCGCCGCCGTCACTAGCGACTCAGTACCAGGCGTCGGGCTGCGATGCCTTCTTACGGTCGATGAAGTCCCTGAGCTCCTCGTCGACGGCCGGATCGATGGGCGGTGGCTCGTAGTCAGCAAGCAGCTGCTTCCATCTCGAGTTCGCACGCACCTCGGCGTCGGCCGCGCCCGAGTCCGTCCACTGCTCGAACGTGCCAGGATCCGGCAACTCGGACACGTAGTTGGCCGTCTCGAAGTTCGCCAACGTGTGGTCGGTTTGCAGGAACGTCACGCCAGGACCCGCTTGGGCGTACGACGGCCTCGCGAGCGTGTCATCGTCGACGTCGAGGCCCCCGATCATCTTCAACATCATTCCGCAGTGGTCGAGATCCATGACGAACTTCTCGTACCCCATGGTCAACCCACCTTCGAGCCATCCCGCTGCGTGGAACACGAAGTTCGACCCGGCCATGATCCCCGCCAGCATCGTCGACGTCGAGTCCTGCATGGCCTGACCGTCGGCGCTGTTCGACGCGGTCAGTTGCCCACCGCAGCGAACGGGAACTCCGAGCCGACGACCGAGTTGGGCGAATGCGAAGTTCGACAAGTTCGACTCCGGCGTGCCGAAGGTGAGCGATCCGGTCTTCAGGTTCATGGTGGTGTTGAAGTTTCCGTAGACGACGGGCGCGCCGGGTCTGACGAGCTGGCTGAGCGCGATACCGACGAGAATCTCGGCGTGGGTCTGAGCGACCACCGCCGCCTGCGTCACCGGACCCATTGCACCACCGAAGATCGCAGGCGATATGGCTGCACTCTGGCCCGCTCCGGCGTAGATCCGCAGCGCTGAGGACATGACACCGTCGTAGGTCAAGGGCGAGTTGATGTTGACGTTGGCCTGGATCACGCAGTTCTGCTCGAGGTACTCGCGGCCGAATGCGATCCGCGCCAACTCGATCGAGTCGCTCGACCGTTCCGGCGCGGTCACGCCTCCCATGAACGGCTTGGTAGACCAACGCAGATGCGCATACACCATCTCGAGGTGGCGCTTGTTCACCGGCTCGTCAACGGGCTCGCACACCGTGCCTCCCGAGTGCTGGAGCCACGGCGTCGAATAGGTCATCTTCACGAAGTTGGTGAAGTCCTCGAGGGTTGCGTAGCGACGCCCGTTGTCGAGGTCGGTCACGAACGGCGACCCGTAGCCGGGCATGAGCACGATGTGATCACCACCGAGGACGATGTTCGACTGAGGGTCACGGCCGACCATGGTGAACTGGCGCGGAGCTGTGGCGGCCAGTGCCACCGCGTGACCACGATCGAAGCGGACCGTCACCCCATCGACGCTCGCTCCTGCATCGCGAAACAGCCGCAGTGCCTCTTCATCCCCGCGGAACTCGATGCCGACCTCGGACATGATCCACTCGGCTTGATCCTCCAGAGCAACGAGGGCCTCCTCATCGAGAAGCTCATAGGTCGGAATCTTCCTCCTGAACACCGCAGGTGGTGTTTCGCCGGCGGCGCGACGACGGCTCAGCCGGGCGTCGCGGCCGCCGCGGCGCTGTGATGCTGGCGTCGATCTCGCCATGACACACAAACCCCGTTCGGACGAAGAAGGGCCGGGTGGGTCCCGCTCCCCCGAGTCGGGTTGACCACCCGGCCAGACCACAGCGAGATCCCCCCAGAGCCGCTGTGGCCAGAGCCGACCGGACTGCGTGAGCACTCCGGCTATGCGATTTCTACGAGCCACCACCCGTGGTGTCGATCACTGTAATCACTCCTGTCTCACCGTTCACCTCTACGAGGGCCCCGTCAGGAATTCGTCTCGTAGCGTCGGTCACCGACACGACGCACGGAATCCCGAGTTCACGGCTGACGATGATGGCGTGACTCAGGGGTGCTCCTACGTCGACGATCACGCCGCTGGCCGGGACGAAGAGCGGCGTCCATGACGGGTCCGTGATCGGGGCGATCAGGACATCACCGGGCTCGAGCGCCGACGGATCGTGACTGTCGAGCACGACGCGAGCAATGCCGCGCGAGATGCCGGGGCAGCCAGGCATTCCGACGAGCTCATCACCGTTGGCAACCGGCTCGACTACCACGTTGTCGCGACGCTGGTACTCCGACATCGGCGGTGGCGAACCGACGAACAAGAACGGCTCTTGAAGTCCTACGACCTCGGCCATCGCATCACGGCGCTCTATCAGCACCGACGCGTGGGCTGTGGGGTCGTCCAGCGTGTCCAGCAGCTCCGCCTTCGTGAGCAATCCGAAGTCGTTGATCAGCTCCCAGTGGCCTCGGTCGACCATCCTGCGACCGTACTCACGAAGCGGGATGCGGAGCTCCTGCACGAGCTTGACGGCGTTCGTCTTCGTGCGCTCGCGGCCAGGCATGAACACACCGGCCGCGCTGCAGCCGGCCATGAACTGGCCGTAGGTCTCCGGATCTGCTTGGACCATGCCACCAATCTCTTCGATCAGTCGAAGCCGTTCTCCGGCAAGCTCTTTGTTGTGACCGGTCGGAGCTGCGCTGTCAGGAGAAAGTCGCATCCTGTCGATCGCGGCGAGTGCCAACTCTGGCTCGACCTCCCACGTCGGCTCCCTGACCTCCCACTCATTCGGGCCGCGGGCTCCGTACTTGAAGAGGAAGTCGGCGAACGCGGCACGGAACTCATCGGCTTCTGGTCCCGCTGCGGCTTCGACGTTGGTGACGATGTTCTTGACACCCATGTCGAAGGCTTCGTTCAGGCTGTCTGAGGCGGCCACCATTCTTCCGAGTTCCCACATCGCCATCGATGGGGCCGCTGACTCGACGTCGCCAACTCCCGCGATGAGCTTCAGTGCGTCCTGCGGTCTCCCGACCGCTTCACACACCGCGGTGACGATTCCGGTAGGGACCGAAGCCAGCATGGTGATGTAGATGTGCTGGGAGAAAATGTGGGGGAACGGGTCGGCGCTGAGCTCGAGCGCCCTGTCGACGAGGTCGCGATCTGACATCGCCGACACGTCAGGTCGGCTCGCTCTCAGCGCGTTCATATCGCGCTCGTCTTGGAGAACGTCGTCCAATCTCTCGGTGGTGAGCGCCCAGCCGAAGGTCTCTCCGATCTTCGCCTCGAGGTCCGGCCGAACGTCGCCGGGCTGTTCCTCATAGGGAGGGACGCCCGGTTGTGCCCCGAAGAAGAGCGCATCGATGTCCTCGGCGGTCATGCCGGGTGCCCGCGCACCGAACAGGCGCATTGCCGATGCGTTGAGGTAGCAGTACCCACCGTTCACACCGAGGAAGACACATTCGTCCTGATCGAACTCGTCGTGATCGAACGAGCCGAGTCGCACAAACGCGTTTCGGAAACCCATTTCCGAGAATCCGAGATTCCCATTCCCATCGTCGAAGGCAAACGAGAACGTCAGGGGCGCCACGGGATCAGGAAAGACCTCGCCAACGTTTCCGCGCGTGTAGATCGGAAACCGTTCGCTCGGCTTCGTTTCGACAATCCATCTGTCAACCATCGTTCCCCCTCGGCGGCCACCTCGACCCGATAGCCGCACAGTAGACGGCACTCCATCTGCTGAAAACCCTGCCAGTGAAGTAAGCGTCACCAAAGCTGCGAGACTCACAGCGCCGTGAACGTCCCTCCCTCCAACCACAGGCGTCCAGCCGACCGCGAGTTCGCCACCTTCAGCGACGACCCTCCATGGATCGTCGAACTCGACGACCTTCCGTGGACCGCAGGACTCGATGAGGTGAGAGCAAGCGTCCGTCGCTCCGTTCCTTCACTCGTCAGGACTCGCCGATTTCCTCCTCTCTGGCGGCTTCTTGTCACGGCGAGACACCTCGGCCTCGCCATCCTGATGTGGAGGCTCCTTGGTCGTCGCGCTGCGAAGAAGTCAAGCGATCCTTCTGCAAGTCGGGCCGATCTGGCTCGGCGGCTACGAAACGCGTGCGAGTCGCTCGGGCCGACATACATCAAGCTGGCGCAGATCATCTCCGCTGGCGAAGGCCTGTTCCCTGAGGAGCTCGTCGACGAGCTCAAGAAGTGCAGAGACCAAGTCGAACCCGAGTCGTTCGACACCGTGCGAGACACGCTCAGGGGCGAACTCGACAGGCCACCTGAGGACATCTTCGACTGGATCTCGCACGATGCAGTCGCCGCCGCCTCCGTCGCCCAGGTTCACGAGGCGCGGCTGAGAACCGGCGAGCAAGTGGTGGTGAAGGTTCAGCGGTCGACTGTCGGTGAACTGGTCGGCGACGATCTCCGAGTTCTCGCGTGGCTGGCGCCGTTCCTGGTCGGGCGTATTCCGATCAGTTCGCTGGCAAATCCCCCTGCGCTGGTCGAACTGTTCGCCGAAACCATCAGCGAAGAACTCGACTTCAGGTTGGAGGCGCAGAACCTGCTCGATGTGGCCACTGTGCTGCGAACCCTTGACCAGACCGATTGGGTGGTACCCCGACCTCATCCCGATCTCGTCAGCCCCAGGATGTTGGTGATGGAGAAGGTCGAAGGGTTCGCCTTCGAAGACGTTGCGGGAATGCTCGAGGCCGGCGTCGACACGAAGGCGGTTGTCCGCAACGTCATGGTCGCGTTCCTCGAGAGCGCGACCCTCCACGGAGTGTTCCATGGCGACTTCCACGGCGGGAACCTGTTCGTTCAGCCAGATGGCAAGGTGGCGCTCCTCGATTTCGGCATCACCGGGCGAATGAACGCCTTCAAACGCAGAGCGTTCCTCCGGTTGCTGATGGGGGCGACGTCGAATGACGTCATGGTCCAGCTGGAGGGCCTCAGGGATCTCGGAGCGCTCCCTGCCGACGCCGACCTCCAGGCGGTCATCACCGATCTCGGACTCGACGGCCCACCCATCGACCCGACAACGCTCAGCCAGGAACAGCTGCTCGTAGAGGTCCAACGGGTCGTGAAAGCGATGCTGGGCTACGGAGCACGGATGCCGAAAGAGCTGATGCTGTTCGTCAAGAACATGATCTTCCTTTCGTCCATGATCGGCCATCTCGCGCCGGAGATCGATCTCATCGGCGAGGTGCAGGCCATCGCCATGCACTTCGCCATGAACCACGCCGTTCAGCTGGCCAACGACTCGGGCCTCGCCGTCGACCCCGACGGCATCGACATGACGGGCGTGAAGGCCTCGATGGGTCTCGACCCCGACGTCGACTCCCTCACATGGAAAGAGCTCAGGCAACGGCGTGAGCTGATCGTGAAACGCATGGGCGGCACCGAAGCGGCAGAACAGTAGCGTCTCGGCGATGCGACTCGTGATCGCCAGATGCAGCGTCGACTACGAGGGTCGGCTGCAAGCCCATCTCCCGGAGGCGACGCGTCTCATCATGGTCAAGGCCGATGGATGCGTCGCTGTGCACGCCGATGGTGGCGCCTACAAGCCGCTCAACTGGATGAACGCGCCGAACCGGTTGTCCGAGGACGACGAGGGGTGGACCGTCACCAGCCCGAAGGGCGAGGTGCTGCGCATCTGGCTTCATGAGATCTACGCCGACTCCTCACACGAAATGGGAGTGGATCCGGGGCTCCAGAAGGATGGAGTCGAGGCACACCTCCAGGAACTTCTGGCCAGAGATGTCGAGATGCTCGGCAACGGATGGAAACTCGTCAGGCGTGAATACCCGACCGACATCGGACCAGTCGATCTTTTGTGTCGTGACGACGAGGGCATGGCCGTGGCTGTCGAGATCAAACGCCGCGGCGAGATCGACGGTGTCGAACAGCTGACCCGCTATCTCGACCGTCTCGACCGCGACGGCAACCTGTCGCCGGTGCGCGGTGTGTTCGCGGCCCAAGAGATCAAACCTCAAGCCAGGGTGCTGGCGGAAGCTCGCGGGATCCGATGTGTCACGCTCGACTACGACGAACTCCGCGGCATCGAATCGAACGAACTCAAGCTGTTCTGAACCCCTTTGTCTCTCGACCACCAGGAGATCGGGTGAGAACTGGATTCATCGAGCTCGGTGATGAAGGTCGTCACCAACTGTCTCGCCGGTCGCAATCCAGGTCATTCAGGACGGACTCGACCGCCAACGTGTGTGGTCGTCGATGGTGGTCAAGCGTCTGGGGAACGCGATCGGAGATGACTTTGAGGGCCCCAGGTTTCCCGAGGAGTTGGTCGCCGAATCGCCGCGCGTCGTCGGGTACGACGCCACGCTGCCCCTCATGGCAGATTGCTCGTTCGCTGCGTACCCTTCGTCCATGCACGTTCGCACCGCCCTCTCGTTCATCGCAGTCTCGGCCATGGTGGCTGCATGCAGCGGCAACGTCTCGTTCAGCATCGGCGGCCAGTCGGCCGAGGATGCGGCATCGGAGCTCATCGAAGGTGATCTCTCCGAACAGGTCGGGCTGACGTTGACCGCTTCGTGTCCCGAACTCGAGGACCCTGCCCAAGGTGACCAGTTCGATTGCACGGGAACCGCCGATGACGGACGAGTCATCATCTTCACCGTCGACATCGGCGACAACGAGGTGTTCGCCAACTCGACGAACATGCTGGTGGCGTCCGCCGTCCCCGGCTTCGAGCAGTCCATCGTCGATGCGCTCAACACCGAGAACGCACTCGAGCTCCCCGATGGCTCTCTCGACTGTGGTAACGGCCCGATCATCGTCGGCTCGGACAGCACCGTTCTGTGCCGACTCAACGACCCGAACTCCGCCGACGTGTACGACACGACGATCACGATCACCGATCAGGCGAACTGGCGCTTCAACATCGATGTAGCCAACGAGCCCAGCTAGCTCGACGTGCCGGCTAGCTGAAGGTGCAGAGCCCATTGTCGATGACGACACGCTCGTTGTCCGTCCCGGCAGATGCGATGGTTCGGTAGATCGCCTGGCCGCCGTCGACCCACATCTGCACCGTGAGCGACTCCCCGGGGAACACAGGTGAACTGAAGCGCGAATCCATCGACCCGAACCGGGTCGGATCACCATCGCACAGCGAGTGCAGGAGCGCTCGACCCGTGAAACCGTAGGTGCACAAGCCATGCAGAATCGGCCTCGGAAAGCCGGCCAGCTCGGTGGCGAACCATGGATCGCTGTGGAGCGGGTTTCGGTCACCGCAGAGTCGGTACGTGAGGGCTTGATCCTCGCGGGTCTGGTATGTGAGTTCCCGATCAGGAGCACGGTCGGGCGCATGCACGCTTGGTGAGGTGTCACCGACCTCGCCGCCGAATCCCCCTTCTCCGCGCATCACCAGGGAACTTCGTGTCGTGAACAACGGCTCCCCCGTGTCCTTCAACGTGGCATCGGTCTGGAGGTCGACGATCGCGTTCTTGGCTTCGCCCTTGTCCCACATTCCGGCAACCGAGCTCTGGCACACGGCAGTGCCGTCGGCCGGGAGCGGGCGATGCTGAGTGACCCCCTGTGAACCGTGCAGCAGCATTCCGGGGTTGAAGGAACCGACATGGGCCAACGCGTTCCCAGCACCCAGAACGACCGCCATGGTCGGGAAGACCCGCTGAGTCACCCCGTGGCTGTTCTCTGTCGTGAAATCGAGTTCGACAGAAGGATCGAACCCTCCAGCCCCAACTCCGACTGCGTACAGGAGAGCATCTTTCGAGCTCCACTCCCGCTCTACGGGACCGACTGACGTTCCGACAGCTTCTGCATCGAGCGCCACGGCCCCTACTCCCCCACTCCGCCGTCGAAGTCCTCGCCACCCATGTTGGCGTTCAGGCGCGCCTGACGAACGAGATCTCTGGCGACCTCACCGATCTTCGTCGGATCGTCGACGGGATCGGCGGTCGGGCCGCGGTGCCAGCCTTCGGCCACGGCCAGCACGCGACCAGAGGCCTCGAACACACGACCGGTGACGCCCTTCGAGTCTTCGCTGACGAGCCACGTGGCGATCGGTGCGATCCAGCGCGGCGACATCTGCTCTTTTTGTTCGTCGGTACCAGAACCCATGCCGAGGTCCTCGGTCATGCGAGTCAGCGCTCCGGGCGCAATTGCGTTGCAGGTGACGCCGTAGCGGGCGAGTTCCCTTGCGGTGATGATCGTGAAAGCGGCGATGCCCATCTTGGCGGCGCCGTAGTTGGTTTGACCCGGATTGCCATAGATGCCCGACACAGACGTCGTGTTGATGATCCTGGCGTCCACAGTCTCGCCGTTCTTGACCTTCTCGCGCCAGTACGCACCTGCCCAGCGGGCGGGTGCGAACGTGCCTTTCAGGTGTACCTGGATCACGGCATCCCACTCCGCTTCGGTCATGTTGACCAACATGCGGTCGCGGAGAATGCCTGCGTTGTTCACTATGGCGTGGAGATCGCCGAAGTGCTCGACGGCCATGTTGACCATTCTTTGGGCGCCTTCCCAACTCGACACATCGTCGCCGTTGGCGATCGCCTGACCTCCCATGGCCTCGATCTCGGCCACAACGCTCTGAGCAGGCGAGAGGTCGGTTCCGGTGCCATCTCGCTCACCACCGAGGTCGTTCACGATGATCTTGGCACCGTGCTCGGCCATCATCAGCGCGTGCTCACGCCCGATACCACGACCGGCTCCTGTGACGATGACGACACGATCCTCACACAACCTGCTCATTGACCTGGCCTCCTCTTGATGTTCGCGATGACGGGACTGGCGATGCGGTCGCGCGGTGCAACCGCAGGTCAATATGGCACAGGCAGCCGCCATCCACCCAAGGTCGCAACAACAGGACTACCTCCGCATTCCCTGCCTGCGCCCCTTTTTTGCACGCCGAGGCGTACCATCGCCCCTCGTGCGTCCACTCTTCCGCATGCCCAGGTGGGTTGTACTTCTCCTCATTCCGATCCTGCTTCTCGTCGCGTTTCTCGGCGTGTGGGCGGTCGACACGGCCGCGCACGCCGGCGAGATCCCGCGCAACATCACCATCGGCGGTGACACGGTCGGTGGTCTCGGTGACGACGACCTGCGCTCTCGGGTCGATGGCATTGCATCCCGGTACGCGCGAACGCCTGTCATCGTCGAGACGCCGAACGGCCCGATCGACCTCACCGCCGCCGATCTGGGCGTCGGCGTTGACATCGAAGCCACGATCGCGAGCGTGCACGACCGGAAGTCGTCGGTTTCAGCTCCGCTGAAGCCTTTCGATTGGTTCGGATCGTTGTTCTCGACGAAAGCAGCCGACATCGTGCTCGGCTTCGATCCTGCGATCGCTGCGACCACGCTGTCAGGGATCGACCCGATCAGGACGCCGCCGGAGGAGCCGGTACTCGACGGCTCATCGGGTGAGCTGACGCTCATTCCCGGCATCGAAGGCCAGATGCTCGACATCGAGGCGATGATCGCCCTTGTTCCCGCCGCGGTGAACTCAGGCACGACTCCCATCGAGATTTCAGCCCGCTGGATGCCTGCACCTCCCCGATTCGACGAGACCGACTACGAGCCCCTCATCGACGAGGCGAACAAGATGGTCGCCAGCGGTGTCAGGCTTCAGGTGAACGACTACGTCACAGAACTACCGTCTGACATTGCCGCCACTTGGTATTCCTCGATTTTCAACGAGCAGGGCCTTCCCGAACTGGTTTTCGATCGAGCGCTGGCCGATGCCGACGTCAAGCGGCTCATGGAGCCGGGAGGGGTCGGGGGCAGCAACGAAGCCATCTACGACGTCGTCGACGGCGAAGTCGTCGTCACCGCTGCCGAGGACGGACGCACCTGCTGTCTCGATCACGCCCTGTCGGTGCTCCTGGGAAACATCAGGACGGGCCGCACCGGCGCCGACGATCCCATCGTTCTGCCGGTCAGGGTGGCCACCCCCGCCGAGGTGCTCGCGCAGATAACCAAGCTGGCGATCACCGAAGAAGTCGCCAGGTTCACCACGTACCATCCGTGTTGTCAGAGTCGCGTCACGAACATCCAGCATTTCGCCGACATCGTTCGCGGCACCGTGCTCGAATCAGGCGACACTGCTTCGCTCAACGCCATCGTGGGCCGACGGACAAGCGAGGGCGGATTCGTGTCCGGCGGTTTCATCCAGAACGGTGTCCTCGTATCCGACATCGGCGGTGGTGTCAGCCAATTCGCGACCACGATGTTCAACGCCGCCTTCTTCGCCGGGCTGGAGTTCCCCGAGTACCAGGCCCACTCGATCTACTTCACCCGATACCCGTACGGACGTGAAGCAACGATCAGCTGGCCGGTTCCCGACCTGAAGTTCAAAAACACGACCCCCTACGGCATTCTCGTTTGGACGAGCTACACCCCGACATCGATTACCGTGACGCTGTACTCGACCAAGTATGTCGACGTGGAACAGACCGGCCAGCGAACCGTGTTCCAGCAGGAATGTCGCCGCGTCATCACCGAGCGAACGCGCACATATCTCGACGGACGCGTCGAAGTCGACACCGTCGGGGCCTTGTACCGACCAGAGGAAGGTCTGAACTGCGACGGCTCTCCATCTGATCCGAGTGTGACGACGACCACCGAAGAAGAGACGACCACCACTTCCGAGGGTGAGACCACGACGTCCACCAGCGAGGGCGAGACAACCACCACCGCGACCACAACAACAACAACAACGACGACGACGACGACGACGACGGAGCCATAACAATGGTCGGTCGACGGGGATTTCTCGCTGGCTCGATCGCCGCTGTCGCCGGGGCATGCCGAGCAGCCTCAGATCAGCCAACGACCCCAACGGCGACCTCGATCGATGTCAGTCAGCCGACGAGTTCGAACTCGAACGATCGGTCGACTTCGTCTCGGGCAGCAACAACGACTCAGCCCTTCGTACCGGGCACAGGAGCCGCGCCGTTCGGCCTCGGCGTGGCCAGCGGCGACCCATCCGAGAACGGATTCGTGATCTGGACCAGGCTCGCTGACGGGGCGGCAGGAAACCCCGTGGTGAAAGGTGAGGTAAGGGTGCGACACATGGTGTCGACGACGCCTGATATGAGCGACATCGTCATCGATGACGAGTCGTTGACCTCCGAAGAACTCGGTCACTCCGTTCACGTCACGATCACCGGTCTCACCCCGAACCGCGAGTGGTTCTATGCCTTCGAGATCGATGATGTTCGGTCGCCCGTCGGGAGAAGCATCACGCTCGGCCCTTCGGGAACACGTCGGATCATTCTGGCCAGCTGTCAGCACTACGAGGACGGGTTCTTTGGCGCGTGGCGCCACGCCACAGAGGAACTCGCCGACCTCGTCGTCCACGTCGGCGATGCCATCTACACCCGCGGCGGTGTCGGCGAGGCCGTGAGGACACACGGTTCGACCAGGCCGGAGTCTCTCGATGAGTACCGACGGCGATACAGCCTCTATCGCGCAGACCCCGACCTCCAGGCCGCACACGCCTCTCTACCGTGGTGCGCGGTCTGGGACGACAACGAGTTCGTGTCCGACTTCGCCGGCGCCGGCCCCAACTTCGACGATGCTCGCCTCATTGCAGCTCACCGGGCCTGGTGGGAGCACAACCCGGTTCGCAGTGGACCCCCACTCGACGGCGAGCCTTTCGAGATCGACCGCACAATCGAGTTCGGCGGACTAGCTGATGTGTGGCTACTCGACGGTCGGCAATACCGATCGGGCCAGGTGTGCGATCGGCTGTCTGGCCTTCCTGCGGTCGAGAGGTGCGCAGCCGTGGACGATGCCAGCAGAACAATGCTCGGTCAGCGCCAGGAAAACAGGCTCAGAGGTGGCCTCGAGTCACATGGGGGGCGATGGCAGATCATCGCCCAACAAACCGTGATGGCCGACTTCTCCGTCGACGTCGGCGAAGACACCGGGATCAACAACGACCAGTGGGATGGTTATGCGGCAGCGCGAGACCGTCTCCTGCAGTCGATCGGCGACGCCAAGACCGTGGTTCTGTCAGGAGACATCCATGCGGGAGCCGTCACCGAACTCGATGTCGATGGATCCGTGGTCGCGCACGAGATCGTGGCGCCAAGCATCACGACCAAGCTCGATCCTGTTGTCGCTCTCGGCCTGATGTTCACCGTTGGGGCCAAACCGAACGTCCACCACTTCAACACCTCGTCGCATGGTTATGTCGTGGTCGACATCACGAAGGACAGCTTCACCGCAGCATTCAGAGACGTGAGCACCACATCGACCCCTGGTCGAGTGAGCTCCGGTCCCACAGCCATCGTCACCCCAGGTCGACAGCTCACCGTCGAGCAGTGATCGCGTCTGACGATTCGGCTCGTACCATCACGTCGTGATCGATACCGATGTCCTCGTCGTTGGCGCAGGACCAGCGGGCACTGCAGCCGCCACGCTTCTCGCTCGGGGCGGTATCGATGTCACCGTGATCGACAAGACGACGTTCCCGAGGGACAAGACGTGTGGCGACGGCCTGACCACGCTTGCGCTCCGCTTGCTCCAGGAACTCGGCCTCAGCTCAGCAGCTGTCGAGTCGTGGCGTGACGTCGGACAGGTGTGGATGAGGTCGCCGTCGGGCCGAGAGGTGAATCTCGCCCTGCCGGCGGGTCAGGGACGCTATGCAGCGGTGACGAAACGGGTCGACCTCGACTCGGCACTCGTCGATCTGGCCCGATCCTGTGGCGCGAACGTGATCGAAGACGCGACCTTGCGAACGCTCACCCCTTCAGAAACCTCGATCACCGCGACCCTCGCCGGCGATCGGTCCATCACGACCCGATACGTGATCGCGGCCGACGGCATGTGGTCGACGACACGAAAAGGACTCGGGCTCGACATGCCGGGCTACAGGGGCGACTGGCATGCTGCACGCCAGTACAGGAAAGCGGCCGGCGAACGCAGCCGGGACCTGTGGGTGTGGTTCGAGGACGACCTGCTCCCTGGCTACGCGTGGTCTTTTCCCCTTCCGAACGGAGAGGTCAACGTCGGGTTCGGCATCGTCCGCAGGGGCTCGTTGTCCGGGAAGGACTTCGCAGCAGCGTGGCGCGAACTCTTCGACCGCCACCACATCCGCGAGGTTCTCGGCGAGACCGAGGACATCAGCCCATACCGCGCCTGGCCCATCCCGGCCAGACTCCCGTCGGTCAGCCTTACAGGGCCGCGCACGCTCTTCGTCGGCGATGCAGCTGCGGCAACGGACCCGATGACTGGCGAGGGCATCGGTCAAGCGCTCGAGACCGGAATGCTCGCCGCATCGGCGATCACCGAGCACTTGTCAGGCAGCCCCGACGACGTCCTGGGCACGTACGAACGCTCGGCGAAACGAAGCCTGCTAGCCGACCATCACATGGCCTCTGGACTCTCCCGAGTACTTCGATCCCGTGTCGCGACGAACATGGCCCTGCGAACTGTGTCTGTCAACGACTGGACGCGGCGGAACTTTGCCCGTTGGATGTTCGAGGACTATCCGAGGGCGTTGATCGCCACGCCGCGACGCTGGTCGCGTGGAGCTATGAGCCGGCCTGGTGCCGACATCTGAGCTCAGAGATCGGCGATCATCACCTTCAGCCGATCCACGAGCTTTGCCTTCTCGACGGTGGTGGACGCCATCGGTGAGATGTTCAGGTAAGTGACACCTGCGTCACGCATTGCCAGGAGTCTTTCCTTCACGAACGATTCCGGTCCGATGAGCGACGATGCTGCGAGCATCTCGTCTGGCACAAGGGCAGCAGCCTCATCCTTGTGGCCCGAAAGGTAGAGGTTCTGGATCTCCTCGGCCTCGGCTTCGAAGCCGTAGCGACGCAGCACGTTGTTGTAGAAGTTCTTGCCCTTTGCGCCCATCCCGCCCATATAGAGCGCAGCCATTGGCCGGCCGTACTCGCGCAGTGGCTCGGTTCCATCACCGATGGCGACCGAGGCCCCCGCGATGATGTCCATCTTGCCGAGCGAAGGGTCGCGCTTCGCGTACCCGGCCTCGAGCGCTTCTCCCCACACTTGGTGGGCCCGCTCCGGCCAATAGAAGATCGGCAGCCAGCCGTTCGCCAGTTCCGCAGTCATCTCGACGTTCTTGTCGCCAAGCGACGCAACGATGATCGGGATCGAGTCCCTCACGGGATGGTTGATGAGCTTCAGGCTCTTGCCGAGGCCGGTGCCCTGACCCTCGGGAAGCGGCACCTCGTAGTACCGGCCCGAGTACTCGAGCTTCTCTCGCTTCCATACGTCGCGGCAGATCTCGATCGCCTCACGAGTCCGACCGATCGGAGCGTCGTAGACCATTCCGTGGAAGCCTTCGATCACCTGAGGGCCTGATGCTCCAAGTCCGAGCACGGCACGACCACCCGACAGCGCGTCCAGGCCAGCCGCCGTCATCGCCAACAACGTCGGCGAACGTGTATAGATCGGCAGAATTCCCGAACCAATCTCGACCGTCTTCGTCCGCGCCGCGAGGAATCCCATCACTGTCACAGCATCGAAGGAGTATGCCTCGGGGACCCAGACAGCATCGAGGCCGGCCTGTTCGAGTTCGACGATCTCATCGATCACCTGGAGATAGTCGCCGGCATAGTTGAGCAAGGTTCCGATCTTCATGTGGTCACCTTTCTTGTCGGTCGGCGAGAATCTCCGCACGCGCAGTCTTCTCCGAGTTGATCCATTCGTCCATTTCGTCCCACCTGTCGTTCAACCAGTCGCGACGCGCTTCGCGGCCGTCTGGTACCTCGCTTCGGATGAACCTGCGAACGCTCACCTTCGCAGGATGGCGCAGCGGTACCGACTTCCAGACCGTGAGCGGATCGGTGAGTTCGTCGTACCCGACATGGCCGACGATGACGACATCGGCGTGGGGTGCCCCATCCAGAAGGCCCGCGAATCCGGCAACACGCGGCGGGAGGAGATGACGAAGATGACGGCCACGTTCGGCCTGGGCCGGATCGCGTCTCTCGAGGCTCGCCAAAACGCTTTCCTTCCGATCTTCGCGAAACAGTCCGCCCTCCGGGAAGATGATGAGCACCGTGTTCTCATCAGTGTGTTGAGCAAGTCGAGTCAGCGCTACGACTTCGGAGCGCGGATCACTCGAGTTCCGCTGAATGAAGTACTGAGGTGTCCTGTGGCCAAAGAGGTCGAGCGACGGCTCGTTCACGAGGCCTGCGGCCAGAACGACTCGGATCCAGGTTCCGTTGCCGATGATGGACAAACCCGTCGGCACGAAGACATCGGCCAGGCTCTGATGCCGTGCGAGCACGATTGAGGGCCCAACGAGCAACTCGGGGTGGTCAGGCTCGATACGGAGTCCGAGCGTCACACGGAGGCCGCCCATCATGCACGCGATCCACCAACGGATCGTGGCGTAGTGCATCGTCATGGCCCGTTCCGTTTGGCTACGCCGACCGAACGCAACGACGACCCACATCACGGCGCCGTGCACCTGCACCAAGACTCCGATGAAGAGGTACCACGCCGCGAAAGCGACGATTCGCACCGTTCCGAAGCGCCAGCGCCGAAGAATCACATCGAGAACTGCAGCGATTGGCAGCGTCACCGGAAGCGTCATGATGACGATGACCGCAGCAATCGACATCGTAGGAACCGTCACGAGTCGCCGAAGCAAGGTCGCGAGCGGGGTCGTTCTGTTCGCCAGCGGGTAGGGCACGGCGGCGATAGTAGGGCTCTGTTCGACCAGCAGGTAGATTCCCGCCGTCGTGAGCCACTGCACTTTCTGCGCCATCGTCAAGGGGACCTCTCCTTCGGAGACGATCTACGAGGACGATCACGCGATTGCGTTCATGGATCTGCTGCCGATGACACATGGCCATTGCCTCGTAGTCCCGAAGCAACACGTCGTCGACATCTGGGATCTCGATGACGCTGCGGCCGGCCAGGTCATGAGCGCCGCGGCCCGAGTCGCGCACATCCAGAGAGAGCGTCTTTCGCCGGCTGGACTCAACCTGCTCAACAACAACGGCAGGCTCGCCGATCAGTCGCAGTTCCACTTCCACATGCACATGATCCCGAGGTATGGCGACGATCAGTTGCTCCATCCATGGGAGCGGTCGTTCGGAAACAGAGCCGAGATCAGCTACATCGCCCAGGTGTTGCGAGGCGAGCGTGAGCTGGGTAGCGACACGATCCGTTGACAGTCAGCTCCCAATGAGCGCGCGATGGAGTTCATCGAACATCTGGTGATCGCTGCTGTTCACCTCGATGGCTCGCATACCGACGCCGATGGCGCCTTCTACGTTGACCGTGTTGTCGTCGAGAAACAGTGACCGGTCTGCGCTGACACCCATCGCTTCCAGGGCGTGCTCGTAGATGGCTCTCTCCGGCTTGCGATGTCCCACATGGGCCGAGTTGAAGGTCTCCTCGAACAATTGGTCGACATCGAGGGTGTCGAGCACGAAGTCCCAGTACTCAGCCACGTTGTTCGACAGCAGAGCTGTTCGGTATCCGGCTTCGCGAAGGTCCCCGACCAAACCGACAACGGCTGGGCGCGAAAACAAACGCGGATAGACGAACGCCTCATCGTCGGGATCCCACAACCGTTCAGAGCCTGGGTTGGCGCGTCGGGCACTTTCGAGATACGTCGCAAGCGAGATCTCGCCCCGCTCGAGCTGATGAAATCGCCCCATGGCATCGTCGCTGCGTTGTTCTTCAGGAATGCGCTTGATGCCGAACTCGTCCATCACCTGCGGGATGACGATCGACGGAAGATCGGTGAGCACCCCACCCCAGTCGAAGAACACGACATCGATTTCGCTCTCGTTCACTGGCGGTACGTCACGAATCACAGGAAGAAACGTATACACGGAGGCGATGCAACAGCGATGATGGCGGGCGAAAGGAAGGTACATGGGCGTCATCACCACAAAATCGGGGTCTGTCACCGTCGTCACCATCGACCGACCTGAGGTCCGAAACGCCGTCGATCGGCCGACGGCTGACGCGCTCGCCACCGCGTTTCGGATCTTCGAAGACGACAACTCGAGCGAGGTGGCTGTACTCACCGGCTCCGATGGTGCGTTCTGCGCCGGAGCAGACCTGAAAGCCGTTGCCGACGGGCGCGGCAACCGCGTCGGCGATGACGGCGATGGGCCTCTCGGCGTCACCAGGATGCTGCTGGACAAGCCGGTGATCGCTGCAGTCGAGGGCCACGCGGTGGCGGGCGGACTTGAACTCGCGTTGTGGTGCGATCTGCGCGTCGCTGCCGAAAATGCGGTGTTCGGGGTCTACTGCCGTCGGTGGGGCGTCCCGCTCGTCGACGGCGGCACCATCAGGCTTCCGCGACTGATCGGGCACAGCAGAGCGCTCGACATGATCCTCACCGGGCGCAGCGTCGGCGCAGATGAAGCCGAGCGCATCGGCCTCGCAAACCGCGTCGTGCCGACAGGATCTGCGCTCGACGCGGCAGTCGACCTCGCCACACAGATCTCGAAGTTCCCGCAACAATGCCTTCGCAGTGACCGCGCCTCGAGCTACGAACAGTGGTCGCTTTCGCTCACCGAAGCGCTCACGAACGAAACCTTGCTCGGTCGCGACACCATTTTCAGCGGCGAAACACTCGAAGGTGCGGCCCGGTTCGCTGCCGGAGAAGGCCGACACGGATTGTTCGACTGACGGCGCTTGTAGATTCCGGAACAGGATCGCTTCGTCGCTACCATCCCCGGTTGCTGTGGCGAAGTGGGACTGAAGGCTGCGAGGAGCAACGTGAGCAGCTGGACATTTTCCGATGTACGGCAAGCAAACGCGGCCGCGATACCTCACAGGAACGTCGCCGTGAACAGTGACTGTCGAGTGATCTACTCCATGCTCGCGAAAACCTCATGGCGAGGTGACACAACCAAACCTGGAAGACCCAGGCGACGAGAAAAGGAATCCCAATGGCAGACCTCGGATACGACAACAAGGTGGCGATCGTTACCGGAGCTGGCGGCGGCCTCGGCCGTGAGCACGCACTTCTGCTCGCGGCACGTGGTGCACGGGTCGTTGTGAACGACCTCGGAGGAGCAGTGGATGGTTCCGGAAGTGACGCCAGCGCCGCTCAGGCAGTTGTGAACCAGATCGAAGCGGCTGGTGGCATCGCGGTGCCCGATCACAACTCGGTCGCGACAGCCGAGGGTGGCGCGGCAATCGTTCAGACAGCTCTGGATGCCTTTGAAGCGGTTGACATCATCATCAACAACGCAGGGATTCTGCGTGACAAGACGTTCCACAACATGACGGACGACCTCGTGACTCCGGTCATCGACGTTCACCTCAAGGGCGCGTTCTACGTTACCCAGCCGGCGTGGAGCCATTTTCGAGAGCAGGGATACGGCCGCGTCGTGAACACGTCGTCGAGCAGCGGAATTCTCGGCAACTTCGGGCAGGCGAACTACGGCGCAGCCAAAATGGGGCTCGTCGGTCTCACCAGGGTGATGGCGGCCGAGGGCGCGAAATACAACATCAAGGCCAACGCCATCGCTCCCGTGGCCAGGACCAGGATGACCGAGGAACTGCTCGGCCCACTCGCAGACCAGGTCGATCCTGCTTCGGTGTCGCCGGTCGTTGCCTACCTGGTTCATGAGGACTGCCCCGTCAGCGGTGAGGTCTACTCCTCGGGTGGTGGCCGCGTCGCCAGGTTCTTCATCGGGATGACCGAAGGATGGTACGACCGCGGCCACAGCGTCGAGGACGTTCGTGACAATTTCGAGACAATTCGTAACGAAGAGGGCTACACGGTCCCCGCAGGCCCCGCGGAGGAATTCATGGCAATGGCCAGAAAGTTCAGCGAAGGCTGAGTGAGCTGGGGTTTCTGATGGTCTCCGCCGATCGGCCCGAAATCATCTGACGAAAAACCTCAAGAATCGTGTATTACGGTTCGATGACATATGGGAATGGCTCTCTCAGACAACTCTCGTCGCAGTCTGACCGGCTGGCGGCGCCACGGCCGCGTCGTTGTCGTCATCGTCGCGCTCATTGCCCTCGCCGCGCCTGCGTTGGCGTCTGACGGCTGGTCAAATGTCGACGAGAGCGACAGCAGCGTCCGCGAGATGGTGTTCCCTGTGGTCGGCGACGTGTACTACGTCGACACCTGGCTCTACCCCCGCGGCGGCGGTCGGCGTCACCTCGGCGTCGACATGATGACCCCCAAACTGACGCCCCTCGTCGCCGCGAATGACGGCTGCATCACCTATCTCGATTATGGCGGCCCTGGTGGGGGGAACATGCTGACGATCACCGACGATCTCGGATGGCGGTACAGGTACATCCACATCAACAACGACTCGCCTGGCACTGATGATGGCGCCAATCCTTACGAATGGGCCTTCGTAGGAGGCCTCGAACAGGGTGACTGCGTCGTGGCTGGTCAGCACATCGCCTATGCGGGCGATTCCGGCAATGCCGAGTACACAGGCTCTCATCTGCATTTCGAGGTCATCAGGCCAGATGGCAACTGGATCAATCCCTACACGCAAGTCGAAGCAGCGACCAGAGTCGAGCTGTCCGACTGCCTGCCAACCGAGCGATCTGCGCCCACCGGCGCTCCGAGCGATGCTTCCGCGAGGGGCTACTGGCTGGTCGACGGTGTTGGCACCGTCCACGCCTACGACGCCCCGCACTTCGGCGACTTCGCGACGCGCGACATTTCGGCGACGCCGGCTTCGATGACGGCAACTGCGTCCGGTGAGGGCTACTGGATCGTCGACACCGACGGGCAGGTGCATGCCTTCGGGGATGCCGAGTTTCTGGGCGACATGCGAGGCGTCGACCTCAGGGGTCCGATTCGCCGAATCGAACCCGACCCCAAGGGTGGCGGCTACTGGCTGGTCGGCGACGACGGCGGCGTGTTCACCTTCGGCAATTCGGCATTTCACGGCTCGACAGGAGCGATGGATCTGAGGGCGCCGGTCATCTCGATGACAGCGACATCCGAAGGAGACGGCTACTGGTTGGTGGCCGGAGACGGAGGGGTCTTCACCTTCGGCGAGGCCGACTTCATGGGTTCGACGGGTGCAATGACCCTCGATGCCGACGTCGTCGACATGGCGGTCTCTCCGGACGGTCGTGGATACTGGCTCTACGCCGGAGACGGAGGGGTGTTCTCCTTCGGGGTCGACTTCTACGGATCGGTACCAGGCCTTGGTCGGTGCGACATCGACCCAGCAGTTGCCCTTCGCGTGTCTGACACTGGCCTCGGCTACTGGATAGCCACCGAGAGCGGCCAAGTACTCGAATTCGGCGACGCAGCGCACTATGGCGACCAACCGGATCTGCCAGATAGCGTGTCGGTCGTTGACATGGCCGTCCATCATTCGGTTGCAACCTGAAGCTGGCTGATCGGACGGGAAATCCCACGAGCGGCGCGTGCATCTCTCCGAATACTTCTCACAATCGAAGGCTCGGAATCATCCGATCATCTTTGGCGCGGCCCTGATCGTCGCCGGACTCGCCGCCACGTCAGGTCCCGTCTTTGCCTCGGGTCCCGGCCAACCACAGCCAACCGCCGAGGCGCTCGATCCTGACGAGGCTGTGATCAAGGTCATCGTGTTCCCGGTCGCAGGAGTTACCGGCTTCTGGAACGACTGGCACCAGCCTCGCGACAACGGCAGCCGACTTCACCTCGGAACCGACATCGCAGCACCGAAACTCACCCCGGTACTCGCGGCAGTGTCTGGGACCATCACCCGTATCGGCCCTGACAGGGGCCGAGCTGGCAACTATCTCGTGCTGGTCGACGAGGATGGATGGGAATACGCCTACCTCCACCTGAACAACGACAACCCTGGAACTGATGACAACGCCGGCCCGGTCGAACTTTCTCTCGGCCCTGGCATCGAAGTCGGTGTCTCGGTGGTCGCCGGCCAGGTCCTCGGATTCGTGGGCGACAGCGGCAATGCCGAAACCACCGTGCCTCACCTCCACTTCGAAATCCGGACGACAGAACGCGAACCGATCAACCCTTTCCCGAGCCTCGAAACTGCCTGGGAGATGGACATCGATCGGCGCTGCGACGGCACCACGGCCGACCTCACGTCAGTACTCGGTCGTCCGGCCCCGGCGCCACACCTCGTCGTGACCGACAACGGAAGTGTGGTTCGGGTCGACGGAGCCGAGTCACACGGTGACTTGTCGGCACTCGACCTCGACGCGCCGATCGTTGCGGCCGCGAGCACCGCAGGCGGCGGCGGATACTGGCTGCTGGGCGCGGACGGCGGTGTCTTTGCGTTCGGCAGGGCCGACTTCCATGGATCCATTCCGGGGCTGTTGATCGCGACGACGACGGTCGAGGAGCGGCACGAACTCAGTGAGTCGCTCGCGATCGGCGACGAGACCATCGCGGTCGACATCTTCCCGACGCCGGGCGGCGGCGGGTACTGGATCCTCATGGCGAACGGCGAAGTGATCGAGTTCGGCGATGCCCACCCCATCAGTCGTCCCCCGGTCGAGTTGTCGGCCCCCGCCAGCCGACTTGCCGTCTCATCGTCCGGCGGCGCTTGGATCGTAGCCGTCGACGGAGGCGTGTTCGCAGTCGATGGTGCGCCGTTCCACGGCTCCATCCCGGCGAGCCCTGACATCGAAGCAGCCGAGATCGTTGCGATCATGTCGGAGCGAAACGCGAGCGGATACACGCTGGTCGATGCCACGGGATTGACCTACGACTTCGGGGAGTCCTTGACACCGACCGATCACGGTTCGTCACAACGCTGCGAATCCAGCGAGGTCTCCGACGCTGTTCGGCTGGCGAACGGCGGTCACCGGATCTTGACCACGACCGGCCACATCAGGGCCTACGGCGGAAGAGACCCACTGGACGACACGGTCGGCGTCGGCATGGCGGTAGCGCTTCTCGTCGGTCCTCCTGTCATCGGCGGCCTCGGCTGACGATTGTGCAGTTCGACCTGATCGCCAGGCCCTGATTCAGATAGCGTCAGGTCGATGGCAAAGCGGAAAAAGCGTCGCCCGGCGGCACGGACGGCGATCACGAACTCCAATCCGATTCGTCCCGGCATCGTCAGTCCGATCCGCACCGTCCCCTCCGGCATCCCGCGGCCCGACTATGCGCTGACCGGTCAACCTGTCCGGCCGCCACCACCAGACCTCCGCAAGGACGATGTGACCATCGAACGCATGCGGATCGCAGGGCAGGCGGCCCGCCGCGTGCTTCGCAAAGTCGCCAGTGAGATCGAACGAGGAGTCACCACGGACCACCTCGACGAGGTCTGTCACGAGGCCTACATCGCCGAAGGTGGTTATCCCAGCACGCTCAACTACCACGGCTACCCCAAGTCGATGTGCACCAGCATCAACGAGGTCATCTGTCACGGGATCCCGGACAGCCGGAAGCTCGACGACGGCGACATCGTCAACTGCGACGTCACCATATTCCTCGATGGCGTCCACGGTGATCACAGTGAGAACTACCTGGTCGGCGACGTCGACGACGAGTCACGCGAGCTGGTTCGCGTGACGCGCGAAAGCCTGTATCGGGGCATCGACGCCGCAAGAGCCGGCGCCCAGATCCGCGACATCGGTATGGCCATCCAGCAACATGCCGAAGGGCACGGCTTCGGCGTCGTTCGCGAGTTCGTCGGCCACGGCATCGGTGACATCTTCCATATGCCCCCAAATGTTCCCCATTACTACGACCCGGGCCAGACGTTCGAAATCCAAGCTGGCATGACCTTCACCATCGAGCCGATGATCACCGTCGGCGCCTGGCGTCAGCAAGGCTGGGACGATGGATGGACTGCCACCACAGTCGACCTCAGCCGCACAGCTCAGTTCGAACACACGCTCCTGGTCCGCGAGGATGGCGTCGAGATCCTGACGCTCGAGCTTCACGAGCCACAGCCATTCCTCGCCGGCAACGATCGTTCTGTGTTGCCCGACATTCTTCCCACCGCCGAGGGCGTCGCCGTCTGATCGGAGGCACCCTCATGCACCCGATCGTGCGCTCGGGGGTTGTAGATTCTCAAGCCGTGAACACAGGAGTCAGGGCCATCTTCCACGGGCCGCGTCTGGGGCGCGTGTGGCTCGCTGTAGCAGCGGTCGTCATCGCCGGCGCGTGCAGCCCGAACAACGAACCAGAGAACGTTCCCCCGACGAGTTCACCGGTCCTCACCACAGCACCGTCGGAGTTCACCACCACCACGACAACCATCCCCGCAGGACCTGTCCTTTACGAGATCCAGCCCGGTGACATCTTGTCGGTGGTCGCAGAAGACTTCGGCATCACCCTGGAACAGTTGCTCATCGCCAATCCGACCATCACCGACCCCAGCCTCATCAACATCGGCACAACCATCGTCATACCGCCTCGGCCTCCGGTTCCGCTCGAAGGAGGGCTCGAACTCGACGATCCTGAGGCGCCGGATCTTCCCGCGCTGACATCTACCACCAGCACCACAGAGCCATTCGTCACGACGTCGACCAGCCCCTGATGACCAACCCTCCGACAGCTCAGCGCGGCCCGGTCATGCTGGGGTCGAGCGACGGAGTCGACATCGCCCTCCATCACAGCGGAGGTTCTGGTCCTTCGGTGATCTTCTGCCACGCCACCGGATTCCACGGCAGGACATGGGATCCGATCACCGAAGCTCTCGGGGACCGGTATGACTGTTGGGCCATCGACTTCAGGGGCCACGGCGACTCGACACTCCCCGAAGGCACACCACTCGTGTGGACGGGGATGTCGCACGATCTCGGCGTCGCTGTCGATCACATCGCACAGTCCACCGGCCAGGCGCCAAGTCTCGCTGTAGGACACTCGATGGGCGGCGCGGCGATCGCCATGACCGAACTCGAGCGACCCGGCACGTTCTCGACGGTATTCCTGTTCGAGCCCATCCTGTTCCCGGCCCTCACCGAGAACATGGAGCGAAGGGGCAGCCTCTCCGAGGGGGCTCGTCGAAGGCGCGATGTCTTCGAGTCCTTTGACGCCGCGTACGAGCGGTATGCAAGTCGTCCTCCGCTGAACAACTTCGATCCGCGAGCGCTACGCGCCTATGTCGACCACGGATTCAGACCGATCGAAGGGGGCGTCAAGTTGAAGTGTGCGGGCTCCACCGAAGCCGATGTCTTCGACAACTCCGACAACAGGGCATACGAGCGCCTAGCCGACATCCCGACAGTCACGATGATCGCCGTTGGCGGGGACGACGCTGGCCCGGCGACGATCGGACCAGATATCACCGAGCGGCTACCGAACGGTGTGTTCCACGTCGACGAAAGTCTCAGCCACTTCGGACCGATGGAAGAGCCTGACCTGTTCGCGGATCTCATCGACCGACATCTCTCGTCCAGGTCGCCCTCCTAGACTTTCTCCAGTGCGAGACCGAGAGAGCACCGACGACGTGACGGACCCGTTCAGGCCTGCCGTCGATGCATTCGACCAAGCCGTCGATGACTGGTTCGAACCGTTGAGGCGAAACCCCGCTGCAGATCGTGTCTTCTACGCCGCTTCCGCGATCGGCGACTTCAGCCTGATCTGGCACGTGCTTGGCGCATGGAAAGGTCTTCTCCCTGGCGGCAAGCCACGCGACGCAGTCCGACTGAGCGCCGTGATGGCCATCGAATCAGCCCTGGTCAACCAAGGTGTGAAGCGCCTGTTTGGTCGCGTTCGGCCGAACAGAGGAGACGGCGGCGGAGAGCGAAACATCCGCCAACCGATCACGTCGTCCTTTCCCAGTGGTCATGCGAGCGCCGCAATGACAGCGGCAGCCATGCTGTCGCGGCGCAGTCGATTCGGCGTCGTGTACTACGCGCTGGGCGCGGTTGTCGCCACGAGCCGAATTCACGTGAAGATGCACCACGCAAGTGATGTCGCCGCCGGCGCCGTCACAGGAGCCGTGATCGGTCGAGTCGCTTCTCGCGTCCTCGACGCCGTCGAACGAAGCTAGTCGCCGTTCTTGGTCGTCAGGAGCGTCCTGACATCGAGCAACAGGTCGGCCACCTCGTTGGTTGACACGAGTTCACGCTGATGCATGTCAGTGAGGCCTTGATCGATGATCTTCAGCGCTTCTTCGACAACGAGTGGTTCCTTCGTATCAGTCATCGAGTTCTCCAAACTTTGCGAACGAATCAAGGATTCCGGACAGGAACCCGCGCGGCTTCTTCACGGTCTTGGAACCTTACCTGTCCGGTCGGACAACTCGTGCGCGTGTTGAGCGCCGAGGTAGTTTCATATTGATGCAACGCTCGGAACACCCCACCGGAATCACGTTCGCCAGCCTTACTTCGCTCGGCCCAGGAGCCGTGCCGGGAATTGCGCGAAGCGCTCACGAACTCGGCTACCACTCGTTCTGGACGGCCGAGGCGAACGGAACAGACGCCTTCACCTTGCTGGCGTCGGCAGCGGCAGCGGCGCCCGGGATCGACGTCGGTACGGGGATCGTGCCCATCCAGTTGCGCAGCCCCGCTGTGACCGCTATGTCCGCGGCTTCATTACAGGCCCTCTCCCCGGACAGCACCGTGTACCTCGGTGTCGGCATCTCGACACCTGTCATCGTCGAACGGTGGCACAGCGCCGAGTACTCGGCTCGCCCCATCGCGCACATGCGCGAGTACCTCACGTTGCTTCGAGAGCTCTTGAGCGGAGAGCCGATCACCTTCGACGGCGATTTCTACTCGGTGAAACGATTTCGGCTCGGGGTGCGGCTCGGCGAACGTCGGCCCAAGATCGTGCTCGCTGCACTCAACCATCAGATGCTGAAGCTCGGCGGTGAGCTCGCCGACGCCGTTCTCCTCAACTACCTCCCTTCCACCTACGTGCAGCCTTCGGTCGAGCTCATCAGACAAGGAGGCGACGCCCAGATCTTCGCCTACGTTCACGCGGCAGTCGCCGACTTCGACCAGGGCGCCGATGCGGCAAGGAAAGATCTCTTCTCCTACGCAGTGGCTGACGGTTACGCGCGTATGTTCACTGCAGCAGGCTTCGGCGACGAGGTGGCCGAACTCCGCGAGCGCCACGCAGCGCGAGACCGAGACGGCGCCATCGCTGCGATCTCGGACCGGATGATCCAGGCCATCGACTTCATCGGTTCTCCATCCGAGGTCGGCGACTTCGTAGCGTCCTACGGCGCGGCCGGGATTGATCAGCCGATCTTGATGGCGCTCCCGTGGGGCGTTGACCGCAGGGCTGTTGTCGAAGACACGATGGCGGCCGCGATCTCGTCGTGACAGGTTCAGCGCCGACTGATCTGAGCACCCTCTCCACTGCCGACATTCCGCTGGCGTTGTTCGATCTCCACCACGAGATGAGGGTCGGTCAGTCGGCAGCTGTTGACCTCCCTGCCCTCAAACCCAACGACCGGACAGCCCTGATCGAGGGAGCAGGCTTCTCCACAGTTGCATCAACAACCGACCGACACGTACTCAGGCGCGAGCGCACCCTCGCCGACACGACGGCACCTCGACTCCGATTGTTGATGGCCGGGCTCAACCCCTCCCTCACGGCGGCCGATCTCGGCTACGGCTTCGCGAGCCCTTCGAACCGTTTCTGGAAGGCCGCCGTCACATCTGGACTCGTCACGCGGCCACGAGACCCTCGGTCGATCGCTGTGATCGACCGCGTCGGAATGACCGACTTGGTCAAACGTGCGACACCGAAAGCCGCAGACGTGAACCGTGACGAGTTCGTCGCCGGCGTTGCCAGGCTCGAGCGCATCGCCCGACTCTTCCAGCCGGGCGTGATCTGCGTGGCCGGCGTGACGGGATGGCGCGCCGCGACGGGGGGTCCAGCGGCACTTGGACGCCAACCCGACCTACTCGGCGGTTGCCCGGTCTACGTGATGCCGAACCCGTCAGGGCTGAACGCTCACACGAACCACGACGATCTCGTTCGTCACTTCACCGCTGCGCTCGACATCGAAGAGTGAATCGCGGGCAGACCCCATGATTCACCGTGTTGTCGATACGGTCGGCGTTGTCGATGAGGTCAGTCGGCGGTGGCGACACCTATGGGGCACGAGACGCCGGTGCCACCTATGCCGCAGTATCCGTTTGGAATTTTCGCCAAGTACTGCTGGTGGTAGTCCTCCGCGAAGTAGAACTCACCCAACTCGACGATTTCGGTGGTGATGGGTCCGTACCGCATCTCGCTGAGCGCGGCTTGGAAACGATCCCTCGAAGACTCGGCGACGACGAGTTCTGAGGGGTCCGACACGTAGATTCCAGACCGATACTGCGTGCCCACGTCGTTACCTTGGCGCATGCCCTGGGTCGGATCGTGGCTCTCCCAGAACACTTTCAGGAGTCCTTCGAAGGGGATCACGGATGGGTCATACACCACCAGCACGACCTCGTTGTGACCGGTCCTGCCGGAACAGACCTCTTGGTAGGAGGGGTTCGGGGTGTAGCCGCCCGCATAGCCCACCGCTGTCGTGTAGACGCCATCGGTCTGCCAAAAGAAACGCTCGGCGCCCCAGAAGCAACCCATGCCGAACACGACCTGCTTGGTGCCTTCCGGAAATGGCCCCATGAAGGGCCGGCCCGTGACGAAGTGTGTGTTGGTCACTGGCATCTCTTCGCTTCGCCCCGGGAGTGCATCTGTCTGATCAGGCATCGACTTGTTGTTGAATCCGAACATTCGATTCGACCTCCACGATCTCGGGACCAGTGTCGTTCATCGGCCCCTTCTCTTCAACGAAGTTTTGCTGCTCGTTGTTCCTCGTTCACCGAATCCGATGATCGATCAGCCCCGTGCGGCCGGCGAGAGGTCGCGGGCGGCTTGAAGGGTGTCGATGCCTCCGAAGCCCATGATCGAGATGGCAGAAGTGGTGACACCGTTCTCGTGGTATCGATCGATGTGCTCACGGCACTCTTCGGGGGCGCCGTGGATGATGAGTTCGTCGACGACACTGTCGGGAATCACAGCCAATGCAGCCTTCCGGTCGCCGGCGGCCCAGTTGTCCCACATACCCTGCAGGCGGTCGCTGCGGCCGAGCCACTGATGGAACGCCGCGTATACCGGAACATTGATGTACGCGGCGATGGCGAACCTGGCGGCTGCCCTGACCGTGTCTGCATCAGAGTTCGGGCACACGAAGATGCGGGCCGCTATTTCCTTGTCCGGCCCTCCCTCGTCGACGTAGGGCTTCACCGTTGCGACGTCCTCAGCGGAGAGCCAGTTGATGATGGCGCCGTCGCCCTCACGGCCGGCGAGGCGAAGCATGCCTTCGCGCAGTGCCGCGATCAGGATGGGGGGCTGCTGCTCTGGTGGCCGGCGCAACGTGAATCCGTTCACCTCGAAAGTCTCGTAGGTCTCTTTGATGCGCTCGCCCGTGAAGGCAGCCCTGAGGAAACGGGTCATGTCGCGGGTCCGCTTGTATGGCTCCTCGAACGGGATCCCGTTCCACCGCTCGACGATGACGTTCGACGAGCTCCCAATGCCCATCACGAACCGGCCGGGCGCGGCTTCGCACATCGACGCAACGGTCTGGGCCAGCAGCGCCGGACCACGTGTGTACGCCGGGATGATGGCCACGCCGAGCCGCATCTCCGGCACCCACTGTGATGCGAGGACGAGGGGCGTGAATCCATCGGTTCCGTCTGCTTCGGCGGTCCACATGTCGGTGTATCCGAGATCTGCCAACTCGAGCAAGGTGTCACGCTGAGTGTGCAGCGGACCTTCGAACGGGATCGTGATGCCGTATCGGTTGTCGAGCATGTGGAACTCCAAGAGCTTGACGAGCAGTCTCGTCACCGTAGTTCGACCGCCTCCACGGCTTTGAGTTCAGTCCTCCAGCTCAGGCCACGGCGCGGCATCGGCCATTCGGTATCCGACAGCGCCCCGAGCAGCATTGCCAGTTGAGCGTCGTGCTGCATGGTGAGAGATTCCGCTGCGTACCTCACTCGCATTCCGGACGCGCGTACAGCCTCGTGGCCGCAGGACGCTGACGGCGCCCTCTCCGAGGTTGTCGTCGAGGCGGAGCTCCCGCATGAAGCGGTTGCAGTTCTCAGTGATGTCGCTGCCGGGGCTCAGCGTCTGGACGGTTCGCGTCAGTCCACTCTCGAGACGCCAGGTTCTCCGGTCGGCGCCTCCTTCTGAGCCCATCTCCCGAGCGCTGAAATCGGGAACCTTCGCGCTGTCGACCTCGTTGAAAGACGTAACTGTCCCACCCCTTGTGAAGAATGGCTCCCATGAACACACGCCAGCTGAAGCTGATCGACGGTGAGCTCCGGGACTGGAAGCTCGAGCCAGCAGTGAGAGAGCGCGGATTCCAGGGAATCGCAGCCGCGCGGGAAGCACTCGCAGCCTCACAGCCATTGTTCAGCGACCCCGTCCACCACGAACCAGAGGCAGCCTGATCGGCACCGAGGTCACGGTCGCCGCATGAGCATCATCGCCTGGCTCCTGGTCGGTCTGGCCGCTGGCGCCGTCGCACGCATCATTGTTCGGACCGACCGCAGCGGTTGCCTTTTCACCATGGTCGTCGGGATCCTCGGTGGCCTCATCGGCGGCGCCCTGTTCAACACAGCCGGACAACGGGGCCTCGACAACTTCTCCATCTGGTCGATCTTCGTTGCCAGCATCGGCGCCGCCGGTTTGCTCTTCCTCCTCGATGCGATCACACGTCGCTGACTCGTTGATTGCTTCGAACCCTGCACCGTTACGCTTTCCACATGACTGAGATCGTGATCGTTGACGCCGTTCGTTCACCTGTTGGTCGGCGAAACGGCGAACTCTCTTCGGTCCACCCGACCGACCTGCTCTCCGATGTGCAGAAGGCTGTGGTCGAACGCACCGGCGTTGATCCTGCGATCATCGGTCAGGTCGTTGGCGGATGCGTCAGCCAGGTCGGCGAACAGACGTTCAATATCGCCCGCAACGCATGGTTGAGTGCTGGTTTTCCACTCCAGGTTGCAGCGACCACCGTCGACGCCCAATGCGGATCGAGCCAGCAGGCAACGAGCCTCGCAATGAGCCTGGTCGGCGCCGGCATCGTCGACTCTGCCATTGGTTGCGGCGTCGAGACCATGACGCGCACGCCCATCGGGTCTGCATTCCAGAAAGGGAAGCTGCCATCGACCTGGCGATACCGCGAACACTACGAGTTCACCACGCAGTTCGAGGGTGCCGAGCGTATCGCCGACCAATGGGGCATCTCTCGGGCCGAGACCGACGCATATGGCCTGCGTTCCCAAGAACTGGCGGCTCGGGCGTGGAGCGAAGATCGTTTCGCGACCCAGATCGTCCCCATCGAGGCAGCCGTCCTCGACGAAGAGAACAAACCGACGGGTCAGACCACGTGGGTCAACCGCGATGGAGGACTCCGCGAGACCACGCTCGAATCGCTTCAGGGACTGAAGCCCGTGGCCCGCGAGGACGGTGTTCACACCGCTGGAAGCTCGAGCCAGATCAGCGATGGCGCCGGCGCCGTGATGGTGATGACCTCCGAACGCGCCAGGCAACTCGACCTGAAGCCCATGGCGCGCGTCGTCGACACCTGCCTCGTCGGTTCTGATCCTGTGCTGATGCTGACAGGGCCGATCGAAGCAACGAAGCACCTCTTCGCTCGGACAGGCCTCAGCATCGGCGACATCGACGTCACCGAGATCAACGAAGCATTCGCCTCAGTCGTCATCGCATGGGCACGCGAGTTCGAACCCGACATGGACACCGTCAATCCCAACGGCGGCGCCATCGCCCTCGGCCACCCGCTTGGCGGCACCGGCGCAGTCCTGCTGACGAAGGCCGTGCACGAACTGGTTCGCGCCGACAAACAGCACGCTCTGGTGACCATGTGCTGCGGTGGAGGCCTCGGCACGGGGACAATCGTCGAGCGCATCTAGGTGCAGCGGCGGTTTCACATCTCGGCTGCGCTGCTGAGCGTCGGACTGACAGCATCAGCCTGTGGCGTTCCCGCCGACGCGAACTCCGATGAAGGGGCCGGGGAATCCACGGCTTCTTCGACGACGGAGGTGGAGCCTGCCGTCGACGCTTCGTCCTCGGGCCAGCCGACGGCCATGGAGCGAAACGGCACCGTGATCTTCGTCATCGACGGTGACACGGTCAAGGTCGACTTCGACGGCACACAAGAGTCGATCCGCTTCATCGGCATCGACACCCCAGAGAAGACCGGCGGCTTCCGCGATGCGGAATGCTTCGGCGACGAGGCCTCGGCTCGTATGCACGAGCTGCTGAGCCCCGGCGACGGTGTGTACATCGAACTCGACGCAGAGCCGAGAGATCGTTTCGACCGCCTGCTTGGATACGTCTACCGCGCATCCGACGGCGCCTTTCTCAACAAGATGATGGTCGAGGAGGGCCTCGCTGCCGCGTTCCCGTTCCCGCCGAACACCCTCTACGCCGACGACTTCGACACCGCAGAAGCCACCGCGAGGCGCCTCGATCTGGGGCTCTGGCGCGCGTGCGGTGGCCCTGACGTGGTTCTCGAAAGCAGAGCCGACTGACATGGCGGCTACTTTCACCAGAGCAGCGAAGGGGTGAACATGACCGCTATTCCGCAATCGATGGCCGATATGACGCCGCATTGGCTCACCGAGGCGCTCTGCGATGCGATCGGCTCCTCGAGAGTGACATCTGTCGAAGTCAGGCCACTGTCGGAAGGAGTTGGTTTCATCGGCGAAGTGGCGAAACTCGAACTCGGGTACGACCGCGACGACGCGGGGCCAAGCTCTGTCATCGCCAAGATTCCGATCGGTGACCCTGGCGGCAAGGCACTCGGGCTCGGACTCCGACTCTACGAACGCGAGGCCGCGTTCTACAGCGAGATGGCTTCACAGGTGAAAATTCCAGTACCGACCTGCTACTACAACTCGGCAAACGTCGAGACTGGCGAATTCTGCCTCCTGCTCGAGGACCTAGGGTCGCTGGCAACAATCGATCAGCGCGTCGGTGCCACGCTCGAACAGGCAACCACCGTGCTGGAGGCCATTGCTCCATTCCATGCCCGCTGGCAAGGCAACCGGGGAGATCAGTTCGACTGGCTGCCGAGGTTCAACGACGAGACGATCGCCGGGATGATCGGCGGCTACGAGTTGGCCCGCGACCACCTCCACTCTGAGATGCCAGAACTCATCAACGAGCGACTCGAGGCAACTGCAGCTCGCCTGGCCACCGACAAGCTGGCACTCCTCGACAAGGTTGACGCTCTGCCAGTCACGATCGTCCATGGTGACTTTCGCCTCGACAACATGTTCTTCGATGAACTCAACGTGGTGCTGTTCGACTGGCAGGTGCTGACGCGGGTCACTCCCATGTACGACGTGGTGTATTTCCTCGGCACGAACGTGACCCCTGAGATACTCACACTCCATCATGAAGATCTACTCGAGGCATACGGCGACGCGCTTGCCGGCAGCGGTGGTCCACGGTTCTCCGTCGACGAGATGATGTCGATCGCCCAAACGATCTGGGCCCCGTTCGTGCTGCTCGGTTCAGTGCTCATCGCACAGCTCGACTTCTCGAGTGAGACGGGTACTGCCCTGGTGACAGCCAACTATGAACGCGGATTGAATGCAGCTGACGTGTTTCGGGTCCACGACTACGAAATTTGATCCACTCACCCAGCGCTGAGCACCGACCTGTCGATCCAATCCGGCCATGCTCGCCGTGCGAGAAGGTCGGCTCCGAGCTGACCCCATCCAACGGACGACTTGGCGCCACTGCCGTTGCCTGCCACCGCTACACACGTTCGTTCACTGATCCGATCGATGATCGGGTGATCGTTCGCCGTCATGGTGATGATGCACGGCTCGAACTCGAATTCGATGAATTCGACTCCTCGCCACATACTTTTCACTGCGGAGATCATTGCAGCTGCGACGTCAGCAAATTCGTCGATCGACTCCGGCCCTTCCCGAAACCAGCGATGCGAATCTGATACCGACATGGGGAAGTGATCGACAGAGGTGTTGGCGCCCATCTTCACTTTCCAGCGACCGTCGGGATACACGAGTGGCGGCGTCATGTAGATGTCTGCGATGTGTGGATCGTCGATCATGAACGAGACGACCGGTGCGCTCGCCAACTGCTCGCCAATCTCGTCTGGCACCGTGGCGAGCACGATGGTCTCGCTCTCGACGGAAGTGGGCACGGGCCTGGCCAGAAGATCGAAGAAATTGGTGAAGGATCCCGTCGCCACCAGCACCTGGTCTGAGGTGATCGATAGACCGTCGCGACGCCGAATCTCCACGCCGTCCGGCGTCTCGACGATGGTCTCGACGATCTCAGTCACGACTTGGCCGCCGGCGCCGGCCACTGCCTCGAGATTCGCGGCGACCAATTGGCGAGGATCGAGCACACCTGCCGGAGCGCCCTCGTAGTAGGCCACCGACCCACCTGGAAAGCTGAAAATAGAAAAACGATCGCGCCAGGTCTCGTCATCGGCATCCCAGTGAGTCACATCGACCGGCGCTCGGCTCTCGTCGACGAACCATTCGCGGGCGTGGCGAGGGATCACGCCTGCGGCGTGCACGGTGAGCGAACCAACGGGTCGATGGATGGTTCGGTCGGTCAACTCCTCGAGCTCTGTCATCGCAGTGAAGGTGCGCTCGGTCATCTCTGACCACAGCCGGTTCCTGTCCGCTCGTCGCGTCAGACGCCCCTGGTCGTAGTGACTGGCGTAGACGCCGTCGTGTGCTCTGCGATCCGCCGGCTCGTCGGGGCCGATCACGGCGACCGACTCAGAGAACGTTGCAAGGTGCCGCGCAGCCGCCGAGCCGAACAGACCTTTACCAACCACAGCAAACTGGACGTCATTCACCTGGATGACGTTACGCCTCGCGGAGCTGGCGCTAGCCGCGGTCGGTGGCTGCTGCGAGTTCGGCGCGACCAGTGGCCGCTTCTTCGCTCATCATGGCCGGAAGCAGGGTCATGAACATGCCCATGTCGCCGGTGAGCTTCAACCGGCCCTGCATGAACATGACCGCCGGGTTCGATCCACCTTCGAGCATGGCGACAAGCTCCTGGAACTTCGCGATCAGGGCGATGTCAGCACCTTTGGAGGCTGGTGCTGCCGCACTGACCGTCACGCCGTTTTCGATGGTCTCGGTCCAGCCCACCTTGCCCGCCGGCGAATTCTCCACGGTGAACGAGACCGATCCGGCGACGCCGGGAGTCTCTGGAGTCGCGGCTGAGGTCCTGACCAGGGCCGCGAGCCACTCGTCGCTGGCGATCTCTGCCATGTCAGTCCCTCAGTCCCGCGAACAGATCTTCTTCGTTTGGTTCGACGTCGATGCGTGACTTCATCAGCATGTAGTCGTCGAACGGATGAATGTTGTCCTGGACCTCGACGGGAAGACCGAACCAGAACGGGGACTTCGGGTCTACCTGAGTGCCATGCGCCAGCAACGCCTCGCGACGAATCCGATTGTCGACCTCGACGGTTGCAGTGATCTTGTGATCAGACCCTGGCCGGTCGAGCCAGCCCTCGCCGAAAGGCGATTCGAGCCCGCGAGCCAGGAACTCGTCGTGCGTGGCGACCATGCGGGCACGAGACCACATGGAGCAATACATCTTCTGGGGCGTCCACGGATCGCCGGCACCGGGATACATGGACGCGTCGCCTGCGGCATCCCATGCAGGTAGGCAGAGGTTAGTGACCTGGAGATGATCGGGATGCGGATACCTCTTCTGATCTTCCGGGTACGAGATGAGCACCTGCGGCTTCACGCGACGGATGATCTCGACGAGCTTTCCGAGCGCTTCGTCGTGATCGGCGTTGGCGAAGGCTTCGGGATGAGCGTTCTCTTCGGTGTCCGGCATGCCGCTGTCGCGGTAACCCAACCAGATGACTTCGCCGTAACCGATGATGTCGGCCGCCGACTTCAGCTCTGCTCGGCGTACCTCCTCGAGGTCGGCCTTGATCTCTTCACGGTCCATGGCAGGATTCAGAATGTCGCCGGCTTCACCGCCGGTACAACACACGAGCGTGGTCTGAATTCCTTCAGCGGCATAGCGCGCGATGGTTCCTGCACCCTTCGAACTCTCGTCATCGGGGTGGGCGTGGACCGTCAGGATCGATAACCGTTCAGACACCGGAGGGACGCTACCAACGGCCGCGACCAGCCCCAAACATCAGCCGAGTTCGGGGTGCGAATCGATTCTCGACGTTTCGAGGAACGACTCGACACACCATGGCGTTGGAACCACCGTAAGGTGAGGTCGAATTGATCTCATTTACGTGGGTGAAAAGGGAGGTTCGTGGTGGACACGGAACCGGAAACATGGCGCTGGATATGGCTGGCTGCCTCGCTGTTCTTCTTGGGCGGCGAGATGGTGGCGCCTGGAACATTTTTCCTGCTGCCGTTCGGTATCTCAGCTGCTGTCGCAGTGGTACTCGCCTTCATGGGCGTGCCGGTGGTAGTCGAGTTCGTCGTCTTCATCGTCCTCGGGGCCGCAGTGTTCGTATGGTTCTTCCGTTGGTCGAAGAAATCTGCAGGGGAGAACGAGACGCCCGTCGGCGTCGGCGCAGACCGTCTTCTCGGCGAGGTCGGACCAGTGTTGATGGCAATCCCAGGAGGTCCGACGCAGTCAGGCCGGGTGAAACTGGGTGCAGAAGAGTGGCATGCAGAAAGCGACTCTCAAACAGCGATACCGGACGGCGCCGTCGTCCGAGTGGTGGAAGTGCGCGGGACTCGGGTCATCGTGACCCAGGTCGAGGCGTCTGTTGGGAGCGAAGAAACAGCTCCCGAAGGGAGTGACTGAACATGGCGTTCCTCATCGTCCTCGTGGCCATAGCGGCGATGGTGCTGATCTTCTTGGCGGCAGCCGTCAAGATCGTCAGGCCATACCAGCGAGGTATCGTCGAGCGGTTGGGCAAGTACAAAGCAACGGTCGAGCCTGGCCTCCAGATCATCATCCCATTCATCGACTCGATGCGGGTCGTCGACATGCGAGAGCAGGTCGTCGACGTGCCTCCCCAAGAGGTCATCACCAAGGACAATGTGGTCGTCGCAGTTGACGCCGTCGTGTTCTACGAGCCGACCGACCCGCGGCGCCTCGTCTACAACATCGCCAACTTCGTGTTGGCAATCACGAAACTCGCACAGACGAACCTTCGTAACCTCATCGGCGACCTTCAGCTCGATGATGCGTTGACGTCCCGCGATGTGATCAACACCGCTTTGCGAGAGATCCTCGACGACGCCACCGACAAGTGGGGTGTGAGGGTCGTTCGTGTGGAGATCCAGCGCATCGATCCACCGCCAGAGGTGGTTTCGGCAATGCACGAGCAGATGAAGGCCGAGCGAACCCGTCGCGCCGTCGTCACAGAAGCCCAGGGTTTCCGAGAAGCTGAGATCACTCGTGCCGAGGGCGACAAGCAGTCGGCCATTCTCCAGGCAGAGGGCATCAAGCAGACGCAGATCCTTGAGGCCGAGGGCGAAGCCGAGGCCAAACGAACCATCGCCGAAGCCGAGCGGTTCCGCATCGAGGCCATCGCGGCCGGCGAAGCCGAAGCCACTCGGGTTGTGTTCCAGGCCATTCATGACGGTGATCCCACAAGTGATCTGCTTGCCATCAAGTACCTTGAGTCTCTGACGAACATGGCCGACGGGCAGGCTACGAAGATCGTTGTGCCTGCCGATTTTGCGGGTGTCCTCGGTGCGGTCACCGGCATCGTCGAAGCCATGCGTGACCCGGTGAGTTCTGGTGACCGCAGTTCGGCACAGGTCGCTGAGGACGACAACGCCTGAGCAGGCCTGACGTAATTCGGCAAGACTTCCAGACAAGGCTGGGCACAACGCGGTGCGTAGCTCTGTCGCAGGATCGCATGCGGTGACATCAGAATCCAATGATGAGAACGTAGAACTCGTTCCACGATCAGACGAGATCGTGACGATGTATTTTCGCGAGGCGGCGGAGGTCATCGGGCTCGCCGACTCGATGTACGAGGTGCTCGAAACCTCGTATCGGGAGACCGACGTCCAGGTTCCTGTCCACTGCGACAACGGAGGACTCAGAGTCTTTCGTGGCTATCGGGTACAACACAACGGGGCGAGAGGGCCATACAAGGGCGGCATTCGCTATCACCCCGCCGTGGACATCAGTGAGGTGAGGGCCCTCGCTTCGCTGATGACGTGGAAGACCGCATTGCTGAACCTGCCATTCGGCGGGGCCAAAGGAGGCGTGAACGTCGACCCCAGCGAACTCAGCCTTCGAGAACTCGAAGCATTGACAAGGCGCTTCACCCAGACGATCGGTCATGTGCTCGGGCCATATCGCGACATACCAGCGCCCGACATGAACACCAACTCCCAAGTGATGGCCTGGCTCATGGACGCCTACAGCGCGCGCTTCGGGTACACGCCATCGATCGTCACCGGTAAGCCGCTGAGCATGGGCGGGGCTCCAGGACGTGAGCAGGCAACAGGCCGCGGCGTCGTCGATGTCACGCAGCGCGCCTTCGAACGTGTCGGGCGCTCACTCGATGGCGTACGAGTCGCCATTCAGGGCTTCGGAAACGTGGGCAGCTGGGCGGCGCGGGAGTTCGCGGCCCGAGGGGCCAGGATCGTTGCCGTGTCCGACGTCGGCGGCGGCATCTACAACGCCGACGGGATCGACATCGACGCTGCTCTCGCCGCAAATGCGGTAACCGGATCGGTCGTAGGGCTGACCGAAGCAGATCAGTTGGCGCCCGGTGCCCTACTCGTCTGCAGGTGCGACGTGCTGGTCCCCGCCGCGCTCGGCGAGGTACTGAATCGACACAATGCCGAAGACATCAAGGCCGAGTGGATCATCGAGGCCGCGAACAATCCGACGACACCCATTGCCGACAAGATCTTCAACAACAGGGGTATCACCGTCGTGCCCGACGTGCTGGCGAACGGCGGAGGCGTCACGGGCAGCTACTTTGAGTGGACGCAGAACATCCAGCAGTTCACGTGGGAAGAAGAGGACTTCAACACGAGGCTTGGAAAGCGGATGCGGACGGCCACCGACGAGACTTTCGATGCAGCTGCGAAGTACGGGGTCACCCCTCGCGTCGCGGCGTTCGCAATCGCGATCGAGCGCGTCGCTACGGCTGCCAAACTACGCGGGTACGTGTAGAAGAGCCCTCGCGGGCATCCAACCGGAGGGACGCCAACCATGGCGGTAGCACTCGCGCTCGCCGGCGCCATTGCTTGGGGAACCGGCGACTATCTGGGTGGGGTCACCACCAGACGACACGCGGTTGTGTCGGTGATGCTCATGGCCCAGATGGCGGGGCTCGTGACGCTGCTGATCGGAACGGTCGTCGTCACCGGCTCACCGACAGTGCGCGACAGCAGTCTCGGCGCGGCAGGGAGCCTGTTCGGAGCGCTCGGGCTGGTACTGCTCTACTACTCACTCGCGCACGGCAAGATGTCGATCGTCGCTCCGACAACCGCGGTGACATCGGCGGCTTTGCCGGTGTTGTGGGGGGTCACCTCCGGCGAGGATCTCACACTGCTCGCCGGATTCGGAATTCTGGCTGGTCTCATCGCCATCGGTCTGATCTCACAGTCGAATGACAAGGACGAGGACGAGCGGAGGCTCAGCACCGCTCAGTCCATCCCGATCGCCCTGGCAGCCGGAGCATGTTTCGGCGTACTCATCGTCGTTTTCGACAACCTGAGCGAGGAAGCGGGACTGTGGCCTCTCATCGCCGGGAGGGGCGTGACGATCCCCTTGTTCTTCATCGCAGCACTCGTTACGAAGGTGAAACCGATCCCGGAGACCCATCGGGTCACCGCGACTGGCGCAGGATTGCTCGACTCTGCTGCGAACTCCTTCGTGCTGCTAGCGGTGCAGGAAGGTCTCCTCACACTGACGGCTGTGCTCAGCAGTTTGTATCCGGCCATGACCGTGGCTCTCGCCAGAGTGGTCGACAAAGAGCGACTGCAGCCGATTCAGATCTTCGGACTGGCACTTGCCGCGGTTGCCATTGTCTGCATCGGAGGCGGCTGACCTGGAGTTCCGAAGGAACTGGTGCTGACATTGCAACTTTGCTGAGGCAGGATGGATGTCCGACCGAGGGAGGTCCGCAGCGAGATGACATCTGAGCTCTCCGACGAACAACTGCGCGAGATGATGCGACACATGATCGCGGCCCGCGTCTTCAGCACCCGGGCGTTCAATCTCCAGCGGCAGGGACGGGCAGGTACCAATGCCCCGATCGACGGCAGCGAGGCCCTCGTCGTGGGTGCGGCCCAGGCCCTTGACCCGACCCTCGACTGGGTCCTTCCTCAGTACCGCGAGCCCGTCGGACTCGGTCGTTTCGGACCAGAGGTGCTTGAACAGTACGTTCTGTACCTCTTCGGTCATCCCGAAGGCGGCCACCTACCAGACCACGTTCGCGTCTGGCCGCCTCAGATCAGCCTCGCAACGCAGATCCCTCACGCCGTCGGTCTCGCTTGGGGAATGAAACTGCAGAATCAGACCGGATGTGCCCTGGTCTTCTTCGGGGACGGCAGTAGTTCGGAAGGCGACTTCTACGAAGCGGCCAATTTCGCAGGTGTGCTCGACGCTCCGGTGATCCTGGTGCTCGTGAACAACGGCTGGGCAATCTCGACGCCGACGTCACAGCAGACGCGAGCCAAGAACTTTGCAGAGAAGTCGCACGCGTTCGGCATTCCGGGCGTCACCGTCGACGGTGGCGACCCGATCGCGATGTTCGAGGCGGTCAGTGATGCTCGGACCCGCGCTCTCGCCGGCGCAGGGCCGACGTTGATCGAGGCCGTCACATACCGACTCGGGCCGCACACGACGGCCGACGATCCGACTCGGTACGTTCCGCCGGACGAGTTCGCTGATGCCCTCGAGCGCGATCCGCTGGTGCGCTTCGGGGCCGAACTTATGCGTCGCGGGATCTGGTCCGACGAGGATCAAATCGAAGCTGAGGCGACTGCCGATGACACCATGCAGCGCGCTATCGAGAGAGCCGAGAAGACACCGCTGAGTCGAAGCGAGTTTTTCGAGCACGTGTTCGCAGAGCCAACCCCACGCCTGGCTCGCCAGAAACGAGAGTTCGAGCAGTTGCACGGTATCGGCGGTGGCGCGTGACCGAGATGAACATGCTCGAGGCGATCAATGCCGCTCTTCACGCCGAAATGGAACGGGATGAGCGCGTCATCGTCTTCGGCGAGGACGTCGGCATCAACGGCGGTGTCTTCCGCGCCACCGAGGGTTTGTTCGACACATTTGGTGGCGAACGGGTCGTCGACACGCCACTCGCAGAAGGTGTCATCGCCGGCGCCGCTGTCGGGCTGGCTGCGAGCGGAATGATCGCCGTGCCCGAAATCCAGTTCCTCGGGTTCTCGTACCAGGCGTTCCATCAGATCGCAGGACAGATGGCACGACTCCGCTATCGATCGCGAGGCCGCTTCGGAGGAGCAATCACGTTACGCGCTCCGTTTGGCGGCGGGGTGCGAACGCCAGAACTCCACAGCGACTCACTCGAAGGCCAGTTCGCCAACGTCGCCGGCCTCAAGGTCGTGATGCCGGCGTCGGCCGCTGACGCGAAGGGCCTGCTCACCACGGCTATCCGCGACCCTGATCCTGTGATGTTCCTCGAACCACTGCGTGGGTACAGGATGATCCGGGACGAGGTTCCGGACGGCGAGCACCTCGTGCCATTCGGTGTCGCGAACACCGTCGTCGAAGGATCCGACGTGGTCATCATCGCTTGGAGTTACATGGTCGAGTTGTCGAAACGAGCCGCACATCTGTTGGCTGACGAAGGCACGTCGGCTCGGGTGCTCGATCTGCGGACCCTCGTGCCGCTAGACACCGAAGCCATTGCATCTGCCGTTGAGGACTGCGGCAGAGTCGTCGTGGTTCAGGAGGCACCTGAGACAAACGGCTTCGCGAGCGAGGTCATCGCCACCATCAACGATGACGCTTTCTACTCGCTCGAAGCACCCGTCCAACGAGTTTCCGGCTATGACGCCCCGTATCCAGTGGGGATGCTCGAGGATGACTACGTGCCCGACGTCGACCGCATCGTGGCAGCGGTCCGACGGGCGGTGAACGCACAATGACCACTGAATTCCGGCTACCGGACGTTGGCGAAGGTCTCGACGAGGCAGAGATCGTCGAGTGGCTCGTCGCCGTCGGGGAGGTCATTCGACGCGACCAGCCCCTCGTCGAGATCCTCACCGACAAGAGTCAGACTCAACTTCCGGCGCCCGTTGCCGGAACCATCACATCGCTTGGCTTCGCCGAGGGCGACATGGCCAACGTGGGCGATGTCCTCGTCGTGATCAGCGGCAGTGAGCCCGGGAAGGCCGCACCCGAGGAGGACCCTGCGCCTGCGCCGGTCGAAGAAATGACGCCTCCTGCCCCCTTGGCGTCGCGCCCAAAGACTGGGAGACGACCGAAGGCTTCACCCTCTGTTCGCAGAATCGCGCTCGATCGGGGACTCGATCTCACGGAGGTGACCGGATCAGGACCGAGCGGCAGGATCCTCGAATCAGATCTCGACAGCGTGAATCACGAGGGCCCCGCCCTCGCAAAGCCCGGCCCATCGCCTTCGCCGTCGATCAACAGCGCTACGGGAGCAGCCCCTTCCATTCCTCCAGTCCTCGGCCAGATGGCCCCAGGCACGCACCCACTGCGCGGCATTCGACGGGTGACGGCCGAAGCCATGGAGCGGTCATGGACGATCCCGCACATTCACGGTGCAGACGAGATGGATGCGACCGCGCTGCTCGAAGCGAGGTCGGCACTCAAGACGTCACATGCCGACCGGGCCGAACATCTCACCCCGATGGCGTTCTTCATGATGGCGGTGGCCAAGGCGTTGCGGCGGTATCCGCTGGTCAACTCGAGCATTGACATGGAGGCAGCCACCATCACCGTCATGGACCGCGTCAACGTCGGGTTTGCCGTGGCCACAGCCAACGGGCTCGTGGTCCCGGTTGTTCACGACGTCGATCGACTCGATCTCTTCAAGCTCGCCGATGCCATTGCAGGGCTCGGTCGCGCAGCACGAGACAAGACCATCACAGCCGCCCAGATGCAAGGCGGAACCTGCACGATCACGAACTACGGCAGCCTCGGCGGACGATATGCCTCGCCGATCATCCGCTCACCGGAGGCTGCGATCGTCGGCTTCGGCTCGATACAGATACGTCCCTCCGTCGTCGGAGGCGAGGTCGCAGCCAGACCGACGCTTCCCGTCGTCACAGCAGCGGATCACCGCATCATCGACGGCGACTTGATGACTGCATTCACCGAAGACGTGATGGCGATGCTCCGCAACCCGATCACGATGCTCGTCTGAGATGGTCGTCGGGGAGCTCTCGGACCGGTCAGACGTGCTGGTCATCGGCGGCGGGCCTGGTGGTTACGCTGCCGCGCTTCGATGCGCCCAGGGTGGGTTGTCGGTCACGCTGGTCGAGCGCGAACGCATTGGCGGCACATGCTTGAACATCGGCTGCATCCCTTCGAAAATCCTCATCCACTCCGCTGATGTGGCACACCTTGCATCGGTGTCGAGCAAATTGGGCGTGAATCTCACCGCTGACGTCGACATGGTGGCACTGAACGCACACTCAGCCGATGTGGTCACGCAACTGACATCCGGCGTCGGGCAACTACTCGACGTCGCGGGGGTGAAGGTCGTGCATGGCGAAGCCAGATTCTCGCGCCCCCGGCGCGTGGCCATCGTCAACGACGAGTTGGTGTCCCATCACGAGTTCGATCACTGCGTCATCGCGACCGGCTCGCGACCCATCGAACTCCCTGGCTTCGATCTTGAAGGGTCGACGATCGTTGACTCGACAGGCGCTCTCTCACTCGAGGCCGTTCCGAGGAGCATGGTCGTCATCGGTGCGGGATACATCGGCGTCGAGCTCGGTACCGCATGGGCCAAACTCGGTGCATCCGTCACGGTTGTGGAGACGGCGTCCCGCATCCTGCCCGAACTCGACAAGCGGCTCGCAGCGGTCGTGGCCCGCAGGCTGAAAGAACTGGGAATCACCGTCATCACGAATGCTCTGGCGCGGCATGCCGTCGACGGAGCAGTCACACTCGAGATCAACGGAGCCGAGCAAACAGTCGACGGCGAGGTCGTGGTGGTCGCTGTTGGCCGGCGACCGAACACCGACGAGCTCGGGCTCGACGTCGCAGGTGTTTCGCTCGATGACCGAGGCTTCATCGAAGTCGCCCCAGACCGGAGAGCCACGTCATCCATCTTGGCGATCGGCGATGTGACCGCCGGCCCTGCGCTTGCGCACAAAGCAACAGCCGAAGCCGAGGTGGCAGCCCAAACAGTTCTCGGTAACCCGGCCGCGTTCGACCCCGCCGCCATACCTGCAGTGGTGTTCAGCGATCCGGAGGTGGCGACCATCGGGATGACTCTCGACGCCGCAGCCGCTCAGGGCATAGAGGCCAGTGAGTTTCGTTTTCCCTTCGCGGCCGGGTCGCGGTCGAGAACGCTCGATGACATCCTTGGCTTCGTCCAACTCGTTGCCGACGAGAGCGGCACCGTGATCGGGGGCCACGCTGTGGGTTCGGGCGTCTCGGAACTGGCTTCTGGCCTTGCCCTCGCAATCGAGATGGCGGCCACCGTCGAGGACGTGGCAGCGACGATCCACCCCCACCCGACTATGAGTGAAGCCATTGCCGAGTCCGCACACGGGCTCCTTGGCCACCCTCTTCACGTGCACCGGTAGTCCCACAACCACCCACCGGTTCAGCCACCGATCGGCCGAGCGCCATTGAAACTGGGGAGGGTCGACCTTGCCACTGCTCCAGCGAGGCCTGCGTGACGTGCCACACTGCGCTCGTGAGAGCTCATTTTCTACTCCATGCCAGTGCGGTTGCGATGGCCTTCGTCGGTGCAGGTTGCGCGGACTCCGATGGTACGACCCTCAGAGAGCCAGGCACTGGCGGCGCCACGCCGCCGCCAGTGGTGGTGGTCACCGAGCCCGAGTCTCTGTTCACCGACCTCGACGTCTCATTCTCCCTCCGCAGCCCCGCGTTCCGCCCGAACGAGAACATCCCGTTCCACTACTCCCGCGACGGAGCGAACGTCTCGCCCCCGCTCGAGTGGATCAATCAGCCAATCGACGCCGTCGAGTTGGCACTCGTGGTCACCGACCCAAGCGCAGATGGTTTCGTGCATTGGGTCATCTGGGGTCTCGATCCGACGACGGGAGGGCTTGCCGAAGGTGATGTCCCGCCAGGAGCCCTCCAGGCGCTCAACGGGTTCGGAGATCTCGGCTGGGTGGGGCCTGATCCTCCCGATCTCGACAGCCCTCATGCCTATCTCTTCCGCTTGTTCGCCCTGCGCGATTTACCGAGTGACGTGACACCAGGCGGCGGTGGCCGCGCATCGATCGAGCTGCTGGAAGCTCACGCGATGGCCATCGCCGAGCTCATCGGATTCTTTCCCGTGGCTGAACTGTCGACTCAGACGTACTGATCGAGCATGTCAGCGAACTTGGCCTTGGCAGCCGCCTCACGATTCACCCTGTGCTCTGATGGGATGTCCTCGACGGGGCTGTAGTTCTTCAGCAGCTTCCTGGCCACGGTGACCTTGTGAACCTCATCGGGGCCGTCATAGATGCGGGCGGCACGGGCAGCCCGATACATCAGCTCGAGGGGCATGTCGGTTGACACTCCAAGGGCGCCGTGAGCCTGTATCGCCCTGTCGATGACGTTGTACAACACCTGCGCCCCGTAGAACTTGATGATGGCGATCTCGACCCGACTTTCCGAAGCCCCGAATTTGTCCATGTGCCACGCGGCCTGAAGGGTCAGGAGGCGGGCAGCCTGCATCTCGGCGTAACTCGTGGCTACCCAGTCTTGGATCATCTGCTTCTCGGCGAGGTACGAGCCGTGCGTGTACCTGCTCACCGACCGTTCGCACAGCATGTCGAAGGCTCGCTGGCTTTGACCGAGCCAACGCATCGCGTGATGGATCCTGCCTGGGCCGAGCCGCTTCTGGGCGAGAACGAAACCCTGGCCGATGCCTTCATCGCCTCCGACGAGGTTCGCGTGCGGAATCCTGACGTTGTCGTAGATCACCTCGCTGTGGCCACCAGGCTCGCCGGTCTTGTGATCGGGGTGGGACATGACCGGAACGTCTCGAACCACGTTCAGACCAGCCGTGTCGGTTGGGACGATGAACATCGAAGAGCCCTGGTACGGGTGCACATCGGGATTCGTGACCACCATGGACACGAGAAAATCGGCGACGGAGCCGTTGGACGTGAACCACTTTCTCCCGTTGATGACCCACTCTTCACCATCGCGAACCGCATTCGTCTTCAGGAGTTTCGGGTCAGAACCTGCGGTGTCTGGTTCTGTCATCGAGAACGCGCTGCGCATCTCGCCGGCGAGCAGGGGCTCCATCCACTTCTTCTTCTGCTCAGGAGTGCCTCCGAGCGAGATCAGCTCAGCATTCCCGGTGTCCGGAGCGTTGGCACCGAAGATTCGCGGTGCATGTCCGCAGCGCCCGAGGATCTCGTTCATCAGGCCGAGCTTCACCTGGCCGAATCCGCCACCTCCGAGCTCGGGAGGAAGGTGAGCCGCCCAGAGGTCCCGATCTCTCACCTGTTGTTTCAGCGGCGCGGTCAGCTCGTCCATCTTGTTGCGATCGTTCTGGATCTCAACTGGAAGTCCTTCCAGCGGCATGATCTCCGTCGCAAGGAACTCACGCATCCACGCGAGCTTCGCCTCGAACTCCGGTTCGGTCTCGAAATCCCAAGCCATGTCATGTCCCCCATCGATCTGCGATCAGGGCCGACTCTAGCTAGCACTCGAAGTCAGTCTGGAACTGAGCACCTCGGATCGGCCAGATCGGCGAGCCGGCGGCGGATGGCGACGACGAGCAGCCCGACCGCGGCAAGCCCGAGTACGGGCTGGATCGGCCGGAACCAGTTCAAGGCCCCGCTGGTCCCCAGCAAGCTCACGACGAAGCGATTGCAGACAGGACAACCAACCGCGAAGAACGTCAGGATGCCACCAGCGAACAGTGGGCGCTCTTCGGCATCTGTCAGCTCGTTCGACGGTGACCTCAGACCGAAGACCAGGCCCGTGAGCAACGCAGATACGGTCAGAATCACGTGGTCGATCGCCCGCACAGGGATCGGACGGCCGAAGATCGGATTCGGCACGATGTCAGACGGGATGCCAAGCACGAGCCACGTCAAAGCCGCAACGCCAACGGCCGTGGCCCAGTCGCGGGGCCTCATCGCCCGAACCGCTGTTCCGAGAGGAAGCTGCTTCGGCCCGAGGTCGATCACGTCCAGACGGTAACGCTCACCGGAGCTCTATGTGAGGTCACATGGTTTCTCCGAGGTCGGGGCCCTTGCGATCGGCCCGACGGCTGGCGCCAGGAAGAACGACGGCACCGTGAACGTCGTGTGTGACTCGACGCTCTGATCGAACCGCCGACGTCGACCAGCGAGTAGATGTCACACCGAGACCCTGAGTTCGGCAGACTGACCCGATGAACAACCAATCACAGTCGGCGCCGGCGGTCGTCGTGGTCACACACGAGTCGTCGGGTCGACACATCACTCCGGACGGTCACCCTGAGTCGGTCGCCAGAATCAAGAGCGTCGAAGATGCTCTCAATGACGAACGACTCAGCGGTTCGCTGTCTCGACATACCGCACGCCAAGCGACCGATGCCGAGCTCGCAGCGGTCCATCGTCGTGATCACATCGATCAGATCCGTACCGCTGTCGAGACCGGCATCCGTCAAGTGGATCCGGACACCTTCACGTCTGCGGGGTCGTGGGATGCAGCACTCCACGCTGCAGGAGCCGGGCTCACCGGCGTCGAACTACTCGACGCCAACCCCGACCTCGAAGGCGCTTTCGTCGCTGCACGACCTCCCGGACATCACGCCACCGCCGACACGGCCATGGGGTTCTGCCTCTTCAACAACGTCGCGGTCACCGCCACCCACTTGGCCAACCGGGGCGAGCGTGTGTTGATCGTCGACTGGGACGTTCATCACGGGAACGGCACGCAGGCCATCTTCTGGAACGATCCGAGGGTGAGCTTCGTCTCCCTACATGAAGCCGACAACTACCCACACAGCGGACGACTCTACGAACGCGGCGGACCCGACGCTGTGGGTACCACCACCAACCTGGCCATGCCCTCAGGAGCAACCGGAGACGTCTACCGGGACGCTATCGACCGAGTCATCGAGCCGCTCGCGGCCGACCTCGAGCCGACGTGGTTGCTGATATCTGCTGGATTCGACGCACATCACCTCGACCCGTTGTCGAACATGGGTATGACCGCTGGCGACTATGCGTCCTTCACGAACAAACTTCGAGCGTTCGCTCCTTCGACGGCGAGAACCATGCTGTTCCTCGAGGGTGGCTACTCGCTCGATGGTCTTCGCCAGTCGGTGACATCGAGCGTTGCTGCGCTGGCCAACATCGACATCGAAGAGGAAGCGCCATCTTCAGGTGGTCCCGGCACCGCTGTGGTCGAAGGAGCCGCCGAGGTGGTCGCTGGACGGGCCTGACGTCGTCAGTCTCAGGCCATCGGTCGACCGAAGGGAACATCATCGGCCCACGAGCGCATGAACGCTTCGGCTCGCAGGCACGCAGCGACGAAGGGCCCATCGGCATGGTGCGCGACTTCGCCGAACACAGCAGAAACGACCGCTTCGGTCCTGGAACGAGCAACATCGAGCGAGTCGATCGCCGTATCGAACGCGACGGCGTGTTCGCCCAGTGAGGCGAGAAAACCAGGCGTCACCGGCGAACCGGCCGCCTTGAGGATCGCCAGCGCCTTCGTTGCAACGCACGCGACCGTCGTCCCGACGACGGGCATCGTGCCGACCGCTGGCGCTCCGGCCGCGCTCAGCGCGCCAGCCGCTGATCCGCAGAAGATCAGGTCGACGCCGGAGCTGCGCCACACCGACCACGGTTTTTCGACCTCGCCCAACGAACCCGGAGCATCGGCACCATGCTCGGCGACTGCCGCGGCAATGTCACCGGCTCTGAACGAGCCGCTCACACAACCCTTCGTCGTGGAGATTCTGCCAACGGAACCGCCGAGTCGTTCGACTTCAATCGCAAGGGCGACCCCGCCGTTCGCCACGCCTTCGATGGCGACCGTGCGCCCTTCGAGACCGACGAGATGGTTCGCGATCACAGCAGCTCCAAGAGCTCTGAGCTCCTCGCCGCTGTCGATGGCGAGCGAATTACGCGGATCACCGGCGACAAGACCGCCAAGTTGCCGGCGAGACATACGAAGACCAGGGTCAACGGCGAAACGTCCTGCCGCGAGATCCTCGGCGAACTCGTCGCTGACAGCCGCAACCGCTGCATCGCGACGGTCCGGTTCGACTTTGAGACCGATCGTCATACCGCCGCGCTGCTGCTCGAGCGAGGCCAGGGCGTAGGTGATCTCACGCGCGTAGTTGATCGCATTCGATGCAATCAACTTTGCGCCAAGTCTGACAGGACCAGCCGAACAGTCTGCTCCCGGGAGATCCTCGACGATGAACCCCTCGACTGATGTCAGTTTCCGCGTTGGCACCTTGACATTCTGACACCTGGGAACAACCCGAACTTCACCCGTCAGTCGGGACTCGACCCCTCATGGTCGTCTTTGACAGAGCGGCCCTTTCTCCCAGCTCGCGACCACAGATAACCGCCGACCGCGATGAAAAAGGCCGCGAACAGCGCCGCCGCGATCGACCAGGGGACCGACGTCGAGCCGTCACCGGTGACCGCCGACACGGTTCCTTCGGTGGTGTCGGTCTGCAATTCGGTCGATTCCGTCGACCCGTCGACTTCTGCAGTTACTCCTGCAAAACGGGGTACCCCCGCGAGCGGGTTGTCGATCCTCGTCAGGAAGCTGGCCAACTCGCCGTCGATAGACACCGAAACGGTCCATGGCCCTTCGCCGCGCAGTTCAACACCATCACAGGACACAGAACGAACTCCAAGATCGTCGGGCTCAGCAGCGTTGCATTGTCCCATGCGCCCACCTACCAGGATGCCCAGCCCCGCGGCCGGCGCGTCGATGCCTTCGGCCAGGGACCCAGAGCACCGAACGACACGACCAGGGACCGCAACGCTTCCTGGGAGACATCCGACCGTCAACTCGTCGTAGTCAGTCAGTGGCGCCCGTCCGTCGAAGAGATCGAGGAGATCCTCGACCCGCCTCCGATTCACCGTCCCGAAGACCGGGGTCTCGCTGTTCATGATCGAGTCGGAGCTGGGCCGCACCACCTCCTCGCCACCTCCATAACAACCACCTAGCTCGAAGCCGATGGTGATCTTCTCGACCAGATCGGGAGGAACCCAGAGGCCGAATCGCTGCTGAGTCTCGATGTAGGTGTGCACAAAGGGGTCGACACTTCCGACATCGTCACCCCACCACTCGAAAGCCTGTTCGAGCCCTTCGGCGCAATTCGGATACCCGAACTGCACATCCCGAGTGTTCTCGGAGTATTCGTCGCGCAGATCGAACAGGGCATGCCCCAGCTCGTGAGTCAGAGTGTCGGCGGCACCGTAGGGCCAGAAACCGTCGACCCACAGGTAGATCCCTGCGAACTCCACGTCGTTGACGCGCGGTACATCCTCCGAGAGTAGAAATGACGTCCAGTTGGCTTCCGACCGACCATATCGACCGTCGGTCTCATAGTCGATGCTGATAATCGACACGTGATCGAGATCGAATCCTGCCAGTTCATCCTGTCGTGCGAACTCGGGGTGAGCGTTGTGGAACAACGCCCTGACGTCTCTGATGTCGTCTTCGATGTACCAGAAGTTGAACAGTTTCTTGCTCGACCTGAGTGGCTCTATCGCGAACGGACCCCATGCAAGATCGAAGACCTGTTCCGGATCGACCTCTTCTGCAGTTGTCCCAACCGCTCTGCCGTCGACATCGATCGGAACCGGACCGTCGAGGCTCAGCAAGCCGACAGCCACCTCAACGAGTTTCGCGGAATCGGGAAACCCGCTGCCGGCGAAGACCAGGTTGATTCGCGACGCCTTCACCCGGTTGTGACCCTCGATCAGCTCGCGGAGTTCTGGCTCGATGACTTGGAACGAGAACACGCCAGGGACGCTTTCGCAGCTCCCTGTCTCTTCGCCGATGCACAACTCGGCGGTGTACCGGCCTGGAGCAGAAGGCGCCTCGATGATCGTGTCGGGCCACGTGGTCGTTCCGTTCCGAGCAACAGGAACGGCCTCGATGAGTTCGCGGCGACTGCGATCGCGAACCATCACCCATGCCGCCGGTTGATTCTCGCTCGACAACGGACGGACGTTGAGCACCAGCGGGCGTCCCTGGGTCACGATCGGTTCACGGCCGACGACCGAGGCGTCGATGGCGTAGTCGAATGGATCGCGAACCTCGAATGACGCGAGTTGGCTCGTTTCCCCGAAGCCAAACCTGATTCCGACTTCGGAAGTTCCGAACCGGTAGAACGCTTCGACCGCTTCGCACACGAGTTCGTGGACTTCGACGCGGCACGTCGCAGGGTTCTCGTCGTCGAACGAGACGTCGAGATCGGCAACGATCGGCAACTCGAACCGATCGGCGACGAGGCCGGGAGTCGACAGGGGAAATCGACACTCGACCGAGCGTCCGGGAAGGGTCACTGCGGGAAAACAATCGCCGGGTTCGATGTCATCGATCGTGAGTCGATCGACGTTATCGACGATCTCTTCGCCAGCTGGATCTTCGGCCTCTTGTGCCAGGGCTGACGAAGCGAACAGCACCGGAGGTACAAACATGATGAGACCAGCTATGAGCAGACGCCTCGTCCCATGGTGCACCGCTGGAACCCTCACCGACTGCTGTCTTTCACGGACAGCGACCGTACTTCACAGCACGTGGTGAGTGGGCCACAGGTGTGGCACATGTCTCACCGATTCGGAGCGTTTCAGGAATCACGGCGGAACTCTCCGACGCATCAATGCGTTAAACGGGGTGACACCTGGCAATGGAAGGCAGGTACTTCATGACCACAGCTCAAGATCTTCGGTGCAGAGTGCACCCCATCCTCGGCAGCCCACCTGCGGAATCGCCGTACCAGAAGGCCGTGTCCGAAGCGGCGCGCGCAGTGTCCTCCCCCAGGTCGCGCCGTCTTCGGGCACGAGCCAGACAACTCCGCAGAGATGCCGATGTTGGGCTCGCCCCGCTTGCAGATGCCCTCCGTCGGCGAGCGGCCGAACTCGAGCTTCAAGCCCATGTGCTCGACAACACTCTCGTCCCGATCCCGGTGAAATCACGCTGAATGCGGATCCACTTGGACTGTTCCTGTCAACCGCCCGCTGACAGGAACACAAGCCCGGCCCTTCGGGGCCGGGCTTCTTCCATTTTCGGGTTTGGCTGTTTCTACGGGTCCCACTGTTCGATGGTTACGGCCATGATCTCGGGGGTCCCGGTGGTGAAATCGATGTGCAGACGTACCACTTGCCAATCGATGAAATCAGCGCCCAGGTCGGCAACCGCCACATGGTGGGTGTTACGCACCTCGGGTGTATCCAAGAACGGATACGTGAGAGCCTGATTGATCGCGACTTGCCGGTTGCTATGGCCCAGCCCGAGAGGGCGAGCGAACTCGACAAAAGTCGCCTCTTCGAAAGGCGGGAAGAACGCCTCGGAGATCGGCCAGGTTCTGGCCACTGTCCAGACATCATCAGTCCCATTGCGCAGTCCGCTCGAAGAGATCCGCTCCAGCGAGTCGCCCGGCCAACCCATCAGGATTGTGGCGAACCTGGTCGACCAAGGCAGCGAAGCCACCGCAGTCGAATCGAGGGGCGTCAGCGCCGCGGTGAACTCATCGGCGAGCGCCAACAGCGCTGCCTGTTCATCAGCCCCAAAGGAACGCTCCAGGACCAGGAACGCCGAGCTGGCCCATCCGGTGACACCACTTGGCGTCTCGAGAAGCCACCAACCCGTCAGGCCGTCGGGACGGGACACGACTGTCACCCCGGCCGCGTCTGGTGCCAGTTCGTCCACCACCGAGAATGTGGCAGCGGGCCCGGAACGTACGTTCAGTGTGTCACCGGCGGTTACACGAACCACAGCAGCTGACTCGGGCGCACCAGGAGGTGTCGGCGTCACGTCGAGCAGAACCATCGCAAACCCCGGCAGGGTGATGAACCCCGTCGAAGAGGACACGACCACAAACAGCGGACCTTCGTGGGTGCCGGTGTCGATCGTGACGGTGAATGGCTCCGACGTCCCGAAAGAGCCGCCAGTGGTGAAGGTAGAGGCAACGATGACACCATCGAGGGTCACGGCTCTCACTTCGAGAACCCCCTCGTACCCGCGACCTCTGCCCGCCACCTCGAACGGTGATGTGACCGCTGTTCTTGCGTTGAGGTTCGTGATACGGACCATGCCGGCCGCCGCCTCATCACCACTTTGAGCGAGCAGCGCCGCCGGAACCTCGTTTCGTTGATCGCCTTCCTCGTTGAACCCGAAGTACGCCACCGTGCCAGCAGGACCCGGTTCGGTTTCATAGGGGATTGACGGGAAGATCGTTGCCAACAGATCGGCGATCGCATCCAGCGCCTGTTGCGAAGGTCCGGGATCTGTTGTCGTGGTTGCCTCGGTCGAGGAAGGCGAAGAAGGTGCCGTTGTGGTCGGAGCAACATCAGCGGTGGTTGTCTCCGACGATGAGGTTGCCTGATCCGCTGTCGAGGTGGTCGAGTCCGGCCCGGCATCGGCCTGATCACCCTCATCAGAACAAGCCGAGAGCAACATTGTCGCGGCCAGGATCATGGCTCCGAACATGACGCCTGGCCGATTGTGTGATCTGGCCATGACGGCTCCCTTCACCGCATCGCGCACACGATGGATGTTTCAAGGGATACCAGTCGCAGCTCTCGCTGTCGGTTCTAGCAACCTCTGGCACCACTCCTCAGCGGAAATCCCTGCTGGGTACCGTCGCCGGAACCGGAAGAGGTTCGATCTTGTCAGCGATCACGTTGTAGACGCCCTCGGATGCCTCCAAGCGGCCGCGAACGAGGAGAGCCGGTTGGCTCCTGGCCACATTGCGGTACCGGATCCAGCAACCCTTGCTGCACACGATGTTGATCAAGCCGGTTTCGTCCTCGAGGTTGATGAAAAGCGTGCCACCGGCGGTAGCCGGGCGTTGCCGATGGGTCACGACTCCGCCGACCCACACTCTCGACCCGCTCTCAAGTGATCTCAGACCGACAGATGTCGAAACCCCCATCTCATCGAGGACCTCACGAACGAACCGGGTTGGGTGACCGTCGGGGGCAACTCCAGTGGCCCACAGATCCGACATCGCTTCCTCCCGGTCGGACATTCCTGGCAGTTGAGGCGCGTGCACCCCTGTGATGATTCCGGGAAGACGATTCGGGCGCGACTGAGCAACGGCACCTGCTTGCCACAGAGCTGCACGCCTGTCGAGCCCGAAACAACCGAACACACCTGCTGTGGCCATGGCCTCGAGATGGACGAGGTTGACATCGGTCTTCCTCACCAGTTCCTCCATCGACGAGTACGGCCCGTTCTCCGCAATCGACACTGCAAGGTCATCTCCGATCCCTCTGACTGCAGAGATGCCGAGTCGAACGGCGATGTCACGATGTGAGCCATGGCATGGCTCGAGGGTCGCCTGATCCGCAGATGCATTCAGATCGGGAGTACGCACGATCACGTCATGACGGCGAGCGTCGAGGACCAACGATTGCGGTGAGTAGAAGCCCATGGGCTGGGCATTGAGCAACGCAGCACAGAACGCGGCCGGATAGTGGAACTTGATCCAACTCGACGAATACACCAGATATGCGAACGAGACAGCGTGGCTCTCTGGGAAACCGTAATTGGCGAACGCTGCCATCTTGTCGAAGATCTCGTCGGCGACTGATCCGGTGATGCCTCGCTCCTCCATCCCCTCATAGAGACGTTGCTTCAGCTTTGCCATACGTTCCTGCGAACGTTTCGAGCCCATGGCCTGACGGAGCTCATCGGACTCCGTCGGCGAGAACCCTGCAACGTCGATCGCCATCTGCATGAGCTGCTCTTGGAACAACGGAATACCAAGGGTCTTCTGAAGCGAATTCTCGAGAAGAGGATGCAGATACGTGACCGGTTCCTTGCCGTTCCTTCGTCGGATGAAAGGGTGCACAGACCCGCCCTGGATCGGACCTGGCCTGATGAGCGCAACCTGGACGACGAGGTCGTAGAAGTTCCTCGGCCTGAGGCGCGGAAGGGTCGCCATCTGGGCCCGCGACTCGACCTGGAAAACGCCGACCGAGTCGGCCTTGCACAACATCTCGTAGACGACGTCCTCCTGAGGGAGCGTTGCCAGGTCGACATCGACATCGTGGTGATCCCGGATCAGATCGATCGCGTAGTGCAGCGCGCTCAACATCCCGAGACCCAGCAGATCGAACTTCACGAGACCAACAGATGCACAGTCCTCCTTGTCCCACTGAAGCACGCTCCTGTCGGTCTTCCGACCCCATTCGACTGGACATACCTCGGCCACAGGCCTGTCACAGATGACCATGCCACCGGAATGAATTCCGAGGTGCCGCGGAAAGTGCTCGACCTGCGATGCGAGCTCGACCACCTCGACCGGAATATCAAAATCGTTGGCTTGAACGGCCTCGGCGCCGTCCGATCGGCCGGTAACGGTCCGTTCGCTCATCTCTGCTTTCAGATGCTTCAGACCACTCCACCTGTCGAGTTGCTTCGACCACGCATCTTGCTGACCGGTCGCAAAACCCATCGCCTTCGCCATGTCCCTGATCGACGACTTCGCCCTGTAGGTGATGATGTTCGCCACCTGCGCCGCGTGAATACGCCCATGACGCTCATAGACGTACTGGATCACCTCCTCGCGACGAGCGCTCTCGATGTCGAGGTCGATGTCAGGAGGGCCGTCACGTTCGGGAGACAAGAAACGCTCGAACAGCAGGCCAAGACTGACTGCATCGGCTTTGGTGACACCCAACACGTAACACACAGCAGAGTTCGCGGCCGAACCTCTCCCCTGACACAAGATGTCGTTGATCCTGCAGAACTCGACGATGTCCCACACCACGAGGAAGTACCCGGGAAAGCCGAGGTACTCGATGAGATCGAGTTCGTGTCCGAGTTGCTCCCATGCACCAGGAACCCACGGCGCATCGCGTGGACCGTACCTGTGGTTCGCCCCGCGTTCGACGAGCTCACGGAGCCAACTCATCTCGTCGTGGCCATGTGGACACGGGAAAGGAGGAAGCTCTGGAGCCACCAGCGACAGATCGAATGCGCACCCGAGGCCGAGGCGGGCCGCCGCTTCGACAACACCCGGATACCTCGTAAACCTCCGAGCCTGTTCGTCACCAGACCTGATGTGCGATGTCGCTGCCGGCGGAAGCCAACCATTCAGGTCTTCGAGCGAACGGCGAGCCCTGACCGCAGCCAACGCTGTCGCGAGCTTCCTACGCGACGGGGTCGCGTAATGGACGTTGTTCGTCGCGACGAGACCGACATCATGATGGGCAGCCAACGACGCCAGCGCGTCGTTCCTTGCTCCATCCAACGGATCGCCGTGATCCCACAACTCGACGAACACGTTGTGGCGACCGACGATGTCCACCAGGCGTTCGAGTTCACGGGCAGCAGCAGACGGCCCCTCATCGACCAACGCCTTCGGAACGGGTCCTTTCCTGCCGCCGGTCAAGATCGCCCAATGATCGCCGGCAAGATCAGCGATGTCGGACCATGAATACCTCGGTGCGCCCTTCTCCCCTGCCATCTGTCCTCGGGAGATCAACGTGCCGAGCGCCGCATAACCGGCAGGATTCCTCGCCAAGACGATCAGATGCTGGCCGACAGGATCGGCAACCCCGTGCTGAGGTTCAGTGAGGCCAAGATTCAACTCGCTCCCGAATACCGTGGGAAGACCGACCTCTCTCGCAGCCTCGGCAAACCGGACTACGCCATAGAACCCGTTGTGATCCGTCAGGGCCAATGCCTCGAGGCCGAGCCTGGCTGCCTCCGTCGCCAACTCCTCTGGATGTGAAGCGCCGTCGAGGAAGCTGAAGTTCGAATGGCAATGCAACTCCGCATACGGAACATCCGACGCCACCGGTTCAATCGGAGGCTGCTCGAACGACGGCCGATGCCTCGACCACGCAGGACTGTCACTCCCATCAGCACCCGGCCCATACTCGCTCGCCTCACGCGGCCGACCGTCCAGCCGATCCGACAACCTCTGCTCGAGTTCCTTCCACGACACCAGCGGATTGTTGAATCCCATCCCGCGACTATCGAACACTTGTTCGATAAAGTCAATCCTTCGCTGCGAGTTGCGGAAGGCAAGAGCCATGTCACGGGTGGACGCGTACTCGGCAACCACCTGCGGGTGTGTCGCGTCGATCCGAAGTCGGTCGATGACCACCGCTACCTCGTCAACCACACCGACAAGTGAGCCCGCTGCTACGTTCGGCCGATGAGCGAAACACCTCCCGATGGCCTCGCCATGGCCGAAGCCGTACGTGCCGGCGAGACAACCCCAGTCGAGCTCGTCGAGGCTGCGATCGAACGAATCGAACGCCTCAACCCACAGCTGAACTTTCTCGTCACCGACAGGTTCGAACAGGCGCTCACCGAAGCTGCGTCGCACGATGGTTCCGGCGCGTTCGCCGGCGTTCCGTTCCTGACGAAGGACCTCGGCAGTGAAACGGCTGGCGAGCCGCACTGGATGGGAAACCGGGCGCTGCGCAGGATCGACAACCGGGCAACGACCACGTCATATCTCGCCGATCTCTTCCGCGATGCCGGGTTCATCAACCTGGGGAGAGCGAACACGCCGGAATTCGGCTCGATCATCACCACCGAACCACTCGCGAACGGGCCATGTCGCAATCCGTGGAACACCGACCACTCGACTGGCGGCTCTTCCGGAGGATCTGCGGCTGCGGTCGCGGCCGGCATTGTTCCGGTAGCTCACGCCAACGACGGAGGCGGATCGATTCGCATTCCGGCCAGCGAGTGCGGGCTCGTCGGCCTGAAGCCATCACGGGCTCGCGTGTCGAGCGGCCCGCTGGTAGGCCAGGGTTGGGGTGGAGCCACTGCCGACCTGGTCGTCTCTCGATCGGTTCGGGACACCGCAGCGGTGCTTGATGCCGTCGGAGTGGCCATGCCGGGCGATCCGTACATCGCCCCTCCGCCGCAGCAACCATTTCTTGATGAGGTCGGAACCGATCCTGGCACGCTGCGAGTCCATGTGTTCAGCCAGACGAGCGACGGCGGAATCGACCCTGCATGCGTCGAAGCCGCCGAATCGACCGGGCGGATCCTCGAGAGCTTGGGTCACCAAGTCACGACCGGACCGATCGCGGCGCTGGAGGACGAGTCGTCGATGGAGGCGCTCATCTCCTTGATCGCCGTGGATGTTGCTCGTGACGTTGCAAAGGTCGCCACAGCGATCGGCAAAGAACCAACAGAGGACGACATAGAGATCGGCAACCTTCTGCTCGCCGAGCTAGGACGAACGGTCACAGGCCTCCAGGTGATCGAGGCCATCGACGCCGCTCACGCGTACGGGCGCATGATCGCGGGCGTCTGGGCCGACGGCGGCTTCGATGTGCTCGTGACTCCGACCTTGGGAGGACCACCTCCTCCGATCGGGTGGCTCACCGGGCCAGAGTCAACCGACCGCATGTCGCCGCTCCTGCGATTCACTGCACAGTTCAACGTCACCGGCCAACCCGGCATCTCGTTACCGATGCACTGGTCAGACGGACTCCCGATCGGGGTTCAGCTCGTTGCGGCGCAGAACGAAGAGGCACTGCTCATCCAGCTCGCATCGCAACTCGAGGCTGCAGCGCCGTGGGCGCACCGGCTGCCCCCGATCAACGCCTTCTGACTCAGCGGGAAACCGTCACCCCGAGCCGCGCCAGGTACACCGCGCGAACTGCGAACGCCTCACGTACATCGTGGACAAGGTCGGCGAGAAACTCTTCGCGATACGTCTGGTCGGTGACGGCCGAAATCGCGAACTGGAGCGCGCTGAACGAACCGATGAATGCAGAGACCGTCACCAGTTCCCACGTCACCAGCAGATCGGTTCCAAAGGGCCGCCAACCCGAAACCGCTGTGTTCTCTGTCCACTGAAGGATGGTGGCTTCACGGACAGTGACCGTTCCGAACACGATGTAGAACACCGTGATGACTCCACCGACAAGCAGAATCTGCACTCCCTGACTGAAGAGCCAGATGAGCCCGACGTTGAACCAGTCGGATTTGGTGAGTTTCGGAGGATCGGGGATTCCGCCCAATGACTCGACGTGGGTGGGGTCGAGCGGGGCATCAGACAGGAAGTCGCAGACCTCGGCCCAGTCGGTGAAGTGACGCAATGCATCGACCTCGCGGGGCAGGCGAAGCAGGACGAACAACGATGCGATCGCGAGGAGCACACCGATCGCAACGGCGAAGTAGCCAACAGTGAAGTCGGCTGCCACCTGCCAGGCTTCTGCGTTCAAGAAGATGAACATCGAGAAGACCAGCACCAACGGCAACGATCTGGCCATCAGGCGGAGAACACCTCCGAATGCTCCCCACATGTGACTGAACGCCCAGCGGCTCATGGGAATCAGGCCGAAGAGAATGATGATGTAAAGCACCACGAGCATGACGAGATTCACCGCCACGACCCAGAACGCTGCACCTGTGCGCCCACCGATCACCAGCGGGATCAGCGCCGGGAGGACGACAAAGCCGAACAGCTCTGGTATGCCGACGGTGTCGGGACGTCGCAGCAACGGGCGGCGGCCAAGCACCCTGTTGTAGGTCGCGTACATGGCGATCATCAGCGCTATGCCGCCCACCAGTGCCAGCGTGTTCTTCCACCACGGCCAGTCGGTGTCCGCGGCCGACACGACCTCGACCATGAAGATCAGCGACAGGATGGGCAGCGCCCGGGTGAAGACGTCCTCGGCCGCGTTGTAACGGTCGATGAAATGTGGGATCCCTCGTCCGATGAACCACCGCTCCGTCCGGTCCTGGAGATCAGGATCGAGACCGGCCGTCATGAAGCCAGCACCGCATCCAACTCCTGCAACGCGGCCTCGATGTCGGCTCCGACCAGAACCGACCTGATGTCGAGCGCCCTCGCCGCGTCGACGTTGTCCTGGTGATCGTCGAGGAACACCGTTTCAGAGGCGCGCAGACCCATCTGGGCAAGTGTCATGTGCCAAATCGCAGGGTCGGGCTTGCGGAGGCCGACCTCGCACGAGTCGATCACCACGTCGAACGCATCGAGCGGAACGACCTCGCGCCACTCGCTCCATTCCTTGACGTTGTTCGTGAGTATCGCCGTCACCATGCCTTCGCCACGCAGTTCCCTGGCTCGATGGACCATCGCCCAATGTGCACCAGCCTCACGAAAAACGTTGAAGTCACGCCCGCGAAGATGCATCGCGGGATGATCGGGGTCGAGATGAACAGCGAACTGTTCGCGCACAGTCGTGACAAAGACGTCGAGCTCGAGTTCGCCCTTCTCGACCTGATGCCACAACGGCGTCGGAGAGCCTGCCGGCGGTATGGCCGAGTATTCGGCGAACATGATGGCCAACACGTCGTTCGGGATGTCGAGTTCGTCGCGCCAGCGAAGCGCGGCGACGAACGGCGACTCGACCAGCACTCCTCCCACATCGAAGATCACCCCACGAACGGCCACCGACGAACTCTAGTGACCGCTCACCGGCGTGGAAGGCTCTGGAGCATGGAACTCTATGCGGCAATGCGCACCAACCCCTCTTGTCGATACTTCACCGACGATCCTGTCGATCACGAGACGATGCGTCGCGTGCTCGACAATGCGCGGTTCGCTTCGAGCGGCGGCAATCGTCAGGGCTGGCGCGTTGTGGTCGTGCGTGACCGTCACCTCAAGAGCCAGGTGGCGGAGCTCCACAGTCGTCAGTGGGACAGATATCTCGAACATGCTCGCAGGGGCGTCGTCGGATACAACGACGACGGCAAGAGAGCACGGATGAACTCCGAAGATCTCGCACAGCAACGACTCAATCGCACCGATGACTTTGCAAAGGCCCTCGTCGATGTGCCGATCCTTCTTGTGTTCTGCATAGAACTGGCCACCCTCGCCATTACCGACAAGGACCTCGACCGGCCAAGCATCATCGGCGGAGGTTCGATCTACCCATTCCTGCAGAACGTGTTGCTCGGGTGCAGGAACGAGGGCCTCGGAACTGCGCTCACCACACTCCTCGCGGCCGAGGAACCCGACGTTGTCGATCTGCTGAACATCCCTGACGGGTTCGCCGTTGCTGCGCTGGTTCCGGTCGGATGGCCAGTTCCTGAGAAGCAGTACACGAAGTTGAGCCGCCAACCCGTCGACTGGTTCGCGTTCGGCGACCGATGGGGCGAACCACTCGACTGACCATCAGTCGTATGTGGCCTCGATACACCACTTGCCAGACTCGAGAATCAGGACATGAGCGGTTTCGTCTGCGAGAACCACCTGTAGTCGAGCCACCCGTCGGCGCCGACCCGGCTCCCACCACCTCTCGTCGACCAACCACGGTCCAGCCCAGTTGGTGATGGCAATGCACTCACCCCCGAAGCACACTTCGTCCGGTTGTGATGTCAACTCGCCGCGGCCGGTCACTCCGATCGGACGACCTGCGTTGACCACGAAGACAGGGAACGGTTCTCGGTGGAACACCGAAGGCGAAGGGGCTGGAATGTTTCCTGGCCACGGAGCATCGGCACATGGGGTGCTGACCGATCGGTCACCGGTGAGGTCGACAAGAGGAAGCGGCACCTTCCCGACCTGTTCAACAGGCCCTCTTGCCCCTCTTCGCTCCGGAATGGTCACCGAAGAAGCTCCGAGGAGTCCTTGAACGCGTGCCAGGGCACGCTCGGCCCTTTCCGCAGCTTGAGTCTGGCCACCCCAGAATCCGAGCTGACGACCAGAGCCGGGAATCACCTCATCAGGAACGAGACGCAACACAGAGATACCTGCTGTCGGGCGATGGCGCGACGACAACCAGCCATCGAGCTGCCATCTGACCCTGTCGGCCACATCAGACGGCAACAAGGCTCCTTCGTGGCGCCACACCCTGCTCAGATGCTCACCGTGCTCGGTCTCTGCTTCGATGACGAGACGGGTACAAGCCAGGCCATCGGCTGCAAGACGAGCGTGCATCTGCTCGGCCAACGCCTTCGCGATGAACGTCGCTGTGTCGACGCGCATCACTGGAGGGTCGAGTTCAGATTCGACATGAGACTCAGGTGGAACCGGTCTGGTGTCTGGAGGGCGTTCGTCGAGACCTGACGCGAGGCGATGGGCGAGAAGCCCGTCAGGGCCGAACCTGGCGAGGAGGTCGTTGACTGGGACCTCCACCACCCTTCCGAGCGATCTGAGGCCGAGACGCCAGAACAGATCGACCAACGACTCTCCATCGCCAAGAGGCGCGCACCAGCGCTGCAATGCTGCGACAGGCAAGGGAGCAAGGAAACCGGGGCTCATGTCGGGTTCGACGATGTGAAACCGTTCGCCGATCAGTTGAGCATCAGCAGCAAGGCCAGCTGCAAAGAGACCATCGGCAACGCCGATTCGACACGCCGACGATGTCGGACAGAGATCCATGTCGAGTTGCTCGGCTAGTGCGGTGTCAGCTCGTTCTGCCACGAGTTCGGTGAGTGATCTGTCCCCACCGAAGTACCTCGAAGGCCCGCGTGTCGGGAACGAACATCGACCAGGTTCGAGAACCTCGACACGAGGGGTCAGATCTTCGAGAGCAGCGACAACGGGTTCGAAACGCCTCGCGTCGCGGTCGGGGTCGTACTCGAGCACTTCCAGTTGCGGACAACGTGCTTGCGATTCTCGCCGCCTGAGCCCATCGACGACTCCCTCTTCTCTCGCAGCAGGAGAAGATGCGACAACCTGGTTCGCGAGAACGACTACGGCAGGGACCGTCGGAGGAACCCCAGCTGCGGTGAGTGGCCAATGAGGCGCTGACAGGACGAGGGTTCTTGTCGTCATCCAGCTTCGAGACCGGGGACAGCAGTGAGGTGCCGGAGACGTTCGGCAACATCCTCCACCGATCCGATCAGTCGGTCTGAGGAAATAGACACGACTGGCGGAGGAGCAAGCGAATCGACCTCACCATCGTTGTTCGGCAAAGAGAACCACGTCGACCCTCCCCTGCCTGCAGCGCCTCTCCCACCGATCGAAACCTCGACGCGGCGTGAGGTCAGCCGACCATGGCCGTCCTGGAGTCCATTCCACTCGCATTTGCCGGTGGTGAGTGTCAGATCTCCGGTGACGAAGCCCGCGCTATGAGACCAACCGTTGTCGACTTGGACGAGGACCGTTCCTCGCTCTCTCATGCGCGCCGCGAGCCGCCGACCATCGGAGCCACGAACTTTTTTCGGGGGACCAGTGAGTACGACATCGAACGCGCCGACCATGGCCGCCACCACCGTCGCCCACTGATCGCCAGGTTCATCGACGACAGCGACCCGTGAGAGGTCGATTCCATACTCATCAGCCGCGATCAAACCGAGCCATGGCATGGCGATGACCGCCGTCCACGAGCCGGTCTTGCTTGCCTCTGCGATGAGACTGAGTGCAAGCGATGTCGATCCGACCTTGCCGTTGATGGTGACTGTCGAGCCTCGACGGAGTCCCCCATCGGGAAGAAGACCGATGAACGCGTCTGGCACCGGGAGGACATTGTCCTTTGCCAGCGTGACTGGACGACTCAGGTCAGCCGCGTGTTGAAGCGCTTTGAGGTCAGCTAAAGCAGCATTGGCCACAACCGAACACTATCGAACATTTGTTCGATAGAAAAGATCGGGAGGAAGGAAGCATGCCAGCGTCGAAAGGTACCGCCTGGACCAGGGTGGCCACCTCTTCCCGGTCGCCGCCGGGCACAACGCCGTCCCGGTGGGCTTTCTGGACCAGGACACGGTTGTGTTGCTCGAACATCACCCGTCCTGCGACGGGACCGGCGCGCTGTGGGTCAACGACCTGGTCAGCGGCGAGTTGACGCTCGTTGCGCCTCGGGTCGACGTCGCCGCGGTTCGGTGGCAGGCACCCGATCTCGTCTTCTCGATGAGCGACATCATCGCGGGATTCGCCTGATAGGGCCCATCGCCCCCGGTCGGGGGCTCACCACTAATAATGCAAAAACATCGAGGCGATCATTTCTTCGATCCCCTCGCTGTTCTGACCTTTGGCCAGGTCGACGGTGATCACGCTTCCGTTGACGTGGACACTGTCGATGCCGCCGCGGTCGAACATCTTGGTGGCGAGCACGTCAGCTGGATCGGTGTCGCTCGTGACGTCGTCGCCGCTGAGAAACATCCTGTGACCCATCCCACTCAGCGGCCGATTCGTCTCGAATCGAACGACGCCAGGATTGGCTACAGATGACTTCTCGACCACGCGAACCGGCTGTCCCATACGGGAGAGTCTAGAAGCCGCGAACTTTCGAACACGACACTGATGACTCTTGGCTGGTCAGAGTCGGTTGGTGGTGGCCAGAATGCCGTCTCGTTCGATTTCCTTGCGGCGACGAATTCTGCTGACCGCAACCAGTGCTGCGGCCGCGAAGACCACCGACACGAGTGCGAGCGCGACATGGACCACGACGAAGCCGGCTGAGTTGTCGTCACCGAAGACGTTCCAGATACGGGTGCCCCATATCCAGATCGTCCAGATCGCGAACCCGCGAAACAGCCAACTCTCCCGTCGTGTCATGGTCACAGGCTACGCGCTGTGAGGTCAGCTTCATCCTCACCGCGCGTCCAGCTACGGTGGCACCACTACCGACGTGGAGGCTGTCGTGCCAGATCTGAGTCACCTCTCTGAGGAAGCGTTCACTGCTGCTGCTGTGGAGTTTCTCGAAGCGAACGCCTCGCTGAAAGCCGAGGAACAGTCGTTCGTGTGGGGTGAGGGCGATGACAACGCTTCCCTGTTCGACGACCCGGATCGAGAACAGGAACAACGTGACCTTGCCGCGGCAAAAGCGTGGCGCGCCGAGAAGTATGACGCTGGATTCGGGTGGATCAGCGGCCCGACCGAGTTGGGTGGAAGCGGCTGCCCGCGTGGCTATGAGGCAATCTGGTCCCGACTCGAGGCGAAGTACGACGCGCCGAGTGCCGGGTTCTTCGGCATCGGTCTCGGCATGGTTGCACCGACCATCGCTGCTCATGCGAACCCCGAGGTCGCCGCCGAACTTCTCCCGAAGATGTACCGGGGCGATCTGGTCGGTTGTCAGCTGTTCTCCGAGCCCGGAGCCGGTTCTGACCTCGCCAGCCTGCAGATGAAGGCCGAGCGTGACGGCGACGAATGGATCATCAACGGTCAGAAGGTCTGGACATCGGGTGCTCACTACAGCGATGTCGGCGAGATCATCGCAAGAACCGACTTCGACCTGCCGAAACATCGGGGCCTCACCGGTTTCATGGTCGACATGCACGCGCCCGGTGTCGAGGTGAGGCCGCTGCGCCAGATGACCGGCGGGGCGAACTTCAACGAGGTGTACTTCACCGATGTCAGGGTCCCGGACAGCCACCGGCTCGGCGATCTGAATCAAGGTTGGACGGTTGCGCTCACGACGTTGATGAACGAACGGGCCTCCATCGGCGGTGGCGGTGGCGGTGACTCTCGAGGCGGCGGCATCACTCGACTCACCGAAATGGCGCGGTCCGTGGGCAAACTCGACGATGCGAACATTCGTCAGCGCCTGATGGAAATCTTCACCTACAACAAGGTGCTGTCGTACACGAACCAGCGTGCGATGGCGGGTCTGGCAGCTGGTAAGACACCAGGACCCGAGATGTCGCTGGCCAAGATGGGTCTGACGCGCAGCATGCGAGCGCAGGTGCACTACTTGTCCGAGGTGCTCGGTCCGAGCCTCATTGCCGACACCGGTGAATGGGGAACATTCAGCAACGCCGGTTTCGTGCTCGGTGAGCCAGGCATGCACATCGCTGGTGGATCCGATGAAGTGATGCGAAACATCATCGGCGAACGAGTTCTCGGGTTGCCCAAGGAGCCTGGGATCGACACGACGAGCGCGTTCAAGGACATCAAGGTCGGCACTCAGCGCTGAGCGGTCACCACCCAACAGCCGTACGGAAGGCAGATCGATCCTTCGTTCCATGCATCTTCAAAGGCGGCTGTCACGCGAGCTGTGACCGTGGCTGCGAGCGCAGGGTCGTCCGACACCATGCCAGGGATCGGGCTCATCTGAACCGAGTAGGCCACCGCGTCTTCGAGGTCGGCACCGCCGACGATGTCGAGTTCGCCGACCAGAGGTGTCACCGAGGGCTTCCGAAATCCCGCCTTGCCGAGAACGTCGCGTATCCGACCCTGGCCACCCAAGGAGAAAGGCCCAGGCCCGGCGGAGTCTCCCGGAGGGAACTCGAGCAAGTCGGCCACGGCTCTGACCGTGAAACCCAGCCACGGATTCTCGGACGCCGGCTGCCAACAGACGAACGAGAGTCGTCCTGACTCGTTGAGCGCCGATCTGATGTTCGAGAACGCAGCTACAGGATCCTCGAAGAACATCACCCCGAAGCGCGACACGATGCGATCGACCTGCAGCGCCGCCAGGTCGGTTGTCTGGGCGTCGGCTTGGACGAACACGACGTTGTCTCTGGCCTGTGCGCGTGTACGAGCCAGGTCGAGCATCGGTCGCGAGACGTCAAGCCCGACCACTCCACCAGATGGGCCCACCATGTCGGCAACCGTCAGCGATGTGTCCCCACAACCGCAGCCGACATCCAACACCTGATGCCCCGGCTCGATCGAAGCGGCATCGAGGGCTGCCTGCCCCAATGGACCGAGCATGGCATCGGTCTGGCTCTGGGCTGGAACCCACGACGATCCGCCGCGGGAATTCCAATATCTGATCTGTGCCGCGTTCGGCGTTTCGCGATCGTCGGGCATCATCGGATCAGTCCGGAATTGCGATGTGGTGGAGGTTGTCAGGGGGATCCGGGTATTTCGGATCGAGATCCTTGAGCGTTTCGAGAACGATCTCGGCCACGGCGAGCTTTCGATACCATCGCCGATCGCTGGGGATGATGTACCACGGCGCATCGACGGTACTCGTCTCCTTGATTGCGTCGGCATACGCGGCCATGTAGTCGTCCCACCGCTCCCTGACTCTGAGATCACCGGACTCGAACTTCCAGTGTTTCTCTTTGATGTCCAGCCGCTCTTGGAGGCGCTCGCGCTGTTCGTCCTTGGAGATGTGGAGGAAGAACTTCCTGATCGTCGTTCCCTCGTCGACGAGCAGCCGCTCGAAGTCGCGGATGTGGCCGTACCGCCGCTTCCATCGATCTTCGGGCACCAACTCGTTGACCCGGACCACCAACACGTCCTCGTAGTGGCTGCGATTGAACACCCGAATGTGACCAGCCGCAGGCGTGTACTTGTGGACGCGCCACAGATAGTCGTGAGCGAGTTCTTCATCGGTGGGCCGACCGAACGACGCGACCCGAACCCCCTGAGGGTTCGTTTCTTTGAACACATCGCGGATCGTGCTGTCTTTACCTGCGGTGTCCATGGCCTGAAGAACGATAAGCACCTTGTGCTTCTCCTCGGCATACAGGCGATCCTGGAGTTCGGCGATCTCGTCACGCAGCGCATCGAGCCGGGCATAGCCGGCGTCCTTGTCGCCGCCGTAGGCGTCGTCACCTCGGGTTGGTTCTTTCCCCAGATCGACCTTGGTTCCGGCCTTGACCCGATAACGCTCGAAGTTGGTGCCCATGGATACTTGTCTAGAACAGCGCCGGCTGCAGCGCAGCCTCACGGTCGTATCTCTTCACCGCTGTCCACGGCAACGAGTCCATGAAAGCCCAACTCGTGCGATGGATCCTGCACGGTCCATAGCCGGAGAGGGCGGCTACATGCTCCGGAGCCGGGTACCCCTTGTTCGACTCGAAGCCGTATTCGGGATGATGGAGTGCAGCCTCGGCCATCATCCGATCGCGAGTCACTTTCGCAACGATCGATGCTGCGGCGATGGCCAGACACGACCGATCACCTTTGACGATGGTGGTGGTGGGGTAGCCGCGGACGAAGTTCCAGTTGCCATCGACGAGTACCCGGTCGGGACTGACACCGAGAGCTTCGATCGCCCTGATGGCAGCGATCCGTTGAGCTTCACTCATGCCGAGCTTGTCGCATTCGTCCTGTGAAGCGTGGCCGACGCTCCATGCCATCGCCCAGCCGGTGATCCTGTCGAACAGAAGCTCACGTTGGGCCGGCGTCAGCATCTTCGAATCGCGGATCTTGTTGACCCGTCCCTCCTTCGGCAGCACCACGGCACCCAGTGTCAGGGGCCCGGCCCACGCGCCGCGGCCGACCTCGTCGATCCCGACGACGATCTCCTCTCCAGAGTCCCAACACTGTCGCTCCGCAGCTCGAGACGGCGCCTTCGTGCCCATATAGGTCGAACCTAGCCGTCCGGTCCCTCTGGAAGCCGCTCATGCACCACGAAGGCGTTTCCCGGTGGGATCAAGCCGGCTGACGAGGGCGGACGGCGAGGCCTTAGAACGCGACTTCCGAGCCGAAGGTGCAGAGGCCGTAACGGTTGTTGGAGACAGCGCCTGGGCATTCGATGGTGTTGATGACGAGGCCGGTTGCCGTGATCTGTCCGAAGGATGCGTCGGTGAAGTCGTCATAGGCGAGGCTGCCACCGGTGAGGTCGACGTCGTCGAAGATCGCTTCGATGTAGGTACTGCGCTCACTGGCCCAACCGGTCATGGTGACACCCTGGAAAGTGGCTGCGGAGAAGTCGGATTCCGACGAGTAGGAGGCGTTGAGGTTTGCGCCGGTGAAGTCGACGCCGACGAAGGTGACGCCGAAGAATCCGACGCCTGAGATGTCGGCGTCCGAGAGGAGAGCTCCTGAGAAGTCGGCCCCTTGGGGGAACACGCCGTAGTCGGCGAGGTCGACGTTGCTCAGGTCGGCTCGGCGGAAGTCGGTTGCTTCGACGAACACCTTGTCGAAGTCGAAGCCGGACAAGTCAGAGCCGTACCAGTTGCCGGCAAGAGTGACCCGGTTGAAGGCCGTGAGTGTCTTGCAGTCGGCGGAAAGGATCATGCCGGTGAGGTTGACGCCAGGGCTGCCGTGGATGACGTTGCATCCGATGGTTGCGCCGCCGAGGTCGGCGAGGGTCAATCCGCCGCCGAGGGCGGTGAGGTGCGAACCGGTCAGGTCTGCTGAAGAAAAGCGCGCGCCGCGGAGGTCAGAATTCTTGAGGTTTGCGCCGGCGAAGGTTGCCCTTGTGAAGTCGGCCCCAGTCGCTGTGATCTGGACAGTGGCATCGGTGAAGTCGGCGTCTGTGAGGTTGGCACCGGTCAGGTCGACACCTTCGAGAACGGCGCCTCGGAAACTGGCGCCGGTGAGATCGGCGCACCGAAGGTCAGGCCCGCTGAATGTGCGGTTCGAGAAGTCGGCGCTTGGCTGTACTCGACCGGGGTTCGCCGAGCACTCGGCTTGAACTGCGTAGAGTTCCGCCTGGGTGTCGACGAGCCAGGTTTCGAGGTCTCTGTCGATGCCAGCGGTTTCGATGTCGATGGTCGGCCTGTCGACCTCTTCTGCCGGGGTCGGGGGCGTCGCTGCCCTCAGCTCGATCTCCGCGCTCGCGGACGATGTACCTGCGCTGCCGCTACAGGCAGCCATGGCGAGCGAACATACGCCCGTCAAGAGTCCAATTCGTCGCATGTTCACGTGTCCGCTCCGGTTTCTCGCTCGACACGGCTCTGTCCTCCTTCGGTGAAGTGGCGTGCTGTTGTGAGGAAAACAACGTCAGGAGAACGAGGTGGGAGGCTCTTCGGTGGAGTCAATCGACGGCTCCGACGGGCGGTCGACGAAGGTCGGAACCGAGAGAAGTGCTTCGCCGCGGGACTCCGTCGACGACCAGTTCGGGTCGAGGCCGGGAACGCGAAGCAGCACCGGTACATGTGAGGAGTCGCCATCGTCGGGCTGCGTGAGTTCCCAGAGCATGGCCGGTCGCTCGCCGTGCCAGCGAACGGCGTACGACAACGTGCCGAAGGCTGTCGGGGCATCGTGGACCTCGATGCCTCGGCCAAGCCATTCTGTCGGCATGACCGAGAGCATCGAGAGCGATGGCTCCTCACCGATCATTTCCTGGACCATGACAGCACGTACGAGGGTGACGTAGTGGGCGACGCTGCTGCCATGATGACCTTCGCCCACCGTGCCGGTTCCGAGCGTCGGGTGTACCGCTCTCGGCCAGGCGCCCGTCGGTGATGCCGAGCCAGCCAGCCAGTTCAGGCGACGCAGTGCGCGCCGATCACCGGCCATGAGTTCGACCATGGCCAGCCTGGCGGTCCGGTAGATGCCGAGGCCTCGCGGACCGATGGTGTTGTGATGAGCCTCGCCGTGGAGGTGGCGGAGGCGCAGGGTTTCTGCGGTGCGGAGCATCATCGGATGATCGGCGCGCAGGACCCCGGTGGGCCACACCGCAACGAGCGCGTCGATCGCTCGTTCATCGACCGAGCGGTGTGGCGTTGCGGGGAGCGCGTCGTCACCGAAACGTGATGCGACACCTTCGAGCGATCCGAGCAGATCGACGCGGAGGTCGGCGGCGAATCTCTCTATGTCGATCGCGCCTTCTGACTCACCTGCAGTCCTGAGGATCGACGCAGCGTTCAACAATCCGCAAAGGGCCCAGAAGTTGTCGGCGTAGCGAAATTCGAGGTGTCCCCCCACGTCTCTGGCCGGGAGGAGGCCTTCGGTGAGCGGATCGCGCTCACCTTTCGAGTTGCGCTGTCGTTCGATGAACTGAGCGGCTCGCGCAACAGTCGGTGCCAGAACTTCGGCGATCTCGAACGCCTGCGACATCCGAATGTGATCGCCTACTGCGCTCAGCGCTGCGCTCGTGCCGTCGATCTCGCCTCGGCGTCCTTCGATCTCGCCGCTTGGTTCCTGACGGTGAGGAAGCGCAGAGATGACCTCCCCGACCTCGCGGTGCCAGCCCATACGGTCGAGAGCCCCCAGGATCGGGGCTGCGTCGCGCCAGTTCAGCCCAGGTCGCGACAGCGGTTCGGCGTGGACCTCAGTTCCTCGCTGGAAGAGCAGCAACGAGCGCCTGGCTCGCTCGAAGGCCTCTGACACTGTCCCTTCAGGCAGCACGAACCTCGCACCCGTTGAGGTGTGTGCTTCCCATCCTGCGGCAACTTGGGCCGATGTCGGAAGATGCGGTGTAGCGACGGTCGGCGCGGCTGGTCTGCCACCACGGCCACGGCGACTGGTCGTGGTGGGGAACGGAAGCTGAAATCTCGTGACACCGGTGTGCACGAGCGGAAACGAAAATGCAGCTTGGGCAAGTCCTGCGCTACATGTCAGCGTCTCGAACAACGTCGATCCTGGCTGATCGTCGACGAGAAGCATCGCCGAGTCACCTCCTGCCAGATTCGATGCGACAACCTGGCCGGGGTCACGCGGCAAGACGACGGCGAGTTCACCGTTGACGAACACGCTCCGTCCCTCGAGTTCGATGGATCGAAGCGAGGCCTGCCCCGTGAGTCCATACGGCCGTACTGCGATGCTGACCGCGACAGGAGTGGGCGTGAGGTTCTCGATCTCGATCACGATCGAGGGGAGTGCTCCTGAGACCGCATACGAACGATGTTCGATGTCGCCGCCAGGAATTCGCATCGCAGTGACAACCACGGGGGTTTCCTCGACAAGTCGCTGCCGCACAGCCATTTCTCTCGATGGAAAGTGCCACCGCTGTTCCGAGCGGATCCACCAGTCGATCGACCATGAATTCGGCCGAGTGACGATGAGGCCCCGTGGATCGACGGCGCCGAGCGTTGCCTCGCCAACCGAGCCGAGAAGTGTCCAGTTCCTGCCGGTGATGTTCGAAGGATCAGCCCCGCCAACCACGTAGGCCGATGAAGCGGGGTCGGCTTGACGTTCGAGCCAGAACGGCTGCACCCAGCCCCTTCCCAACAGCGGTACCGGCGCGCTCTTGGCCGGTTTGGCGAATCGCGGGATGGGCAATCGCGGAAAGGACATCATCGACCTGATCGATGCCGGAATCATCGCACCGGCTGCGACCGATCAGGCTAGGCACTGCAGCGGCGTCAAGCACCGGCGAGGTCACATTCGTCGAGGCACACCTCCGCCCATACACTCCGACGATGGACGACACCCCTCCTGTCGGCACCGAGGTCCTCATCCCGATCAAGGCGTTCGCCGACGCGAAGCGCCGACTGGCCCGCGAACTCGGTCCCGAGCAGCGGGAACAGTTGGCGAGGGCCATGGCCGCCAGGGTGATCTCCGCAGCGGCTCCATTGAGCGTCAGCGTCGTTTGCGATGACGACGAGGTTGCAGCCTTCGCAGCTTCGCACGGCGCAAACGTCATCTGGTGTCCCGCTCGTGGGCTGAACGCCGCGGTGACCGAGGGCGTTGCCCAGCTCCGCGACCGCGAAGTGACCGAGGTCGTCGTATCACACGCCGACCTCCCTTTCGCCGAGAGCTTCGACAGCCTCATCGGATGGCGCGGCATCACCCTTGTCCCCGACCGTCACATGCGCGGCACCAACGTCGCTGTCGTGCCGACCGACCCCAGTTTCAACTGGTCTTACGGCAATGGTTCGCTCAATCGCCACCGGGCGGAGTGTCTTCGGCTCGGGTTGCCACTGCGAATCCAGCGGGTCGACACGTTGTCGTGGGATGTCGACATTCCTGCCGATCTACTCGTCGGTCCCGCGAGGAGTCTGACGTCGGACCTCATCGGTCACGCCGCGTTCTGACAGCCACCGTGGAAGGAAACCACACGTCGTGAACATCGACCTCGATACGCCGGCCTCGGCGATGGCGATCGTCGCCCACCCCGATGATGCCGAGTTCCAATGCGGCTCGACTCTCGCCAAATGGGCAGCAGCAGGGACAGTGGTCCATCACCTCGTGTGCACCGATGGGTCGAAGGGAACCTGGGATCCGGCCGTCGATCAAGCTCACCTGGTCGCCACCCGTCAGACCGAACAACGCGAAGCAGCGCGACGGTTGGGAGCGACGGGCGAGGTGGTGTTCCTCGGCTGGCCCGATGGGGAACTCGAATGTGGCCTCCGTCAGCGATCTCAGGTTGCCTACTGGATCCGGAAACTCAAACCGGTCGTGGTGCTCGGTCATGATCCGTGGAAGCGTTACCGCCTGCACCCCGATCACAGGAACGCAGGGTTTCTCGCGGTTGACGCTGTCGTTGCCGCGCGCGACCCGTTCTTCTTCGTCGAACACGACATTGCCCATCACCGACCTGAGGCACTTTTGCTTTTCGAGGCCCAGGAGCCAGACCACGCCGAGGACGTCACCGGTTACGCCGGGCCAAAAATCGAGGCGCTGCTCGCCCACGAGAGCCAATTCGAGACCACTCACGAGATCGCCGATGCTTCCGACAGCGCAGCACGACAGCAGTTCGCGGAGTGGGTCGACTACACGCTGTCTCTGGAGGGCGGGAAGGCAGGCGTGAAGCACGCCGAGCTCTTCAAGGCCATCGTCGATCTGTAGAAGTCGGCCTGTAGAAAACCGCAGAGCGGAGGCCTTTGGCCTCCGCTCTGTCAGAACTTCGACTCGACCCTGGTTCAGGGCATCACCTTGTTCAGAGTTTCAGCTGTTCAGCGCATCCTTCAAACCCTTGGCGGCGGAGAACTTCATCGCCGTGCTGGCTGCAATGGCGACCGGCGCACCGGTACGTGGGTTACGACCGGTGCGTGCTGCGCGCTGCGTCGACGTGAACGAACCGAAACCGGCCCAGCTCACCTTGTCGCCAGCCTTGGCCGCAGCGGTGGTTGCTCCGAAGAAGGCATCCAGCACCGACTCGGCGTCGGTCTTGCTGACGCCGGCGTCTTCTGCAACATGAGAGAGCAGTTCGGACTTGGTGTAATTCTTGGACACAGGTTCCTCCTGGGGACGTACCTCTTGATCCACGGTGGCGGATCACATCGACGTAATTCGACATGCTCAGAGGCCTCAGGTCAAGCATTTCCGGGGTTTTCGGCGAAACACTTGTTCGATCGCCCCGTATGACCCGCCGCATTGAGTGAGCCCACGCTCTCACCGACGGCACAGGCTCTATGGTGCCGATGTGTCCGAACTCGAGCTTGTTGCCCTCGCCGCGGCCGCCCTCGCTTCGGCGACGATGTCGGGCATCGTCGGGTTCGGCGGCGGCGTGATCCTGCTCGGGGTGCTGTTGATGTTCCTCGACCCGCTCGAAGCCATTCCAGTGCATGGGGCGATCCAGATCTTCTCGAATTCCGCCCGCGGGATCCGACTCCGTTCACACATCGATCGGCGGATCGTTGCCCATCATCTGGTGCTGTTGGTACCAGGCAGCGTGCTGGGACTACTCGTCGCTTCGTCGGTTCCGGTCGACCTCGGACGAGTTGCCATCGGCGTGTTCGTTCTGGTCACGACCTGGCGACCGGCGTGGATCACTCCTCGGCTCAAGCAACCCCTTTCGGCCAGAAGCTTCCTTGGTGTCGGTGCGCTGCAAGGATTCGTGAACGTTCCGCTCGGGGCAACAGGGCCACTCGTCTCGCCCTTCTTCAAGGTCTCCACGACAACTCGTCATGCTTTCGTGGGCACCTTTGCGGCGACCCAGACTGCCGGCCACCTTGCCAAGATCGGTCTCTTCGGCCTCCAAGGGTTCGACTTCGTCGATCACGGCTCGGTCGTGCTGGTCGGGGTGGCCTCGGTCATCGTGGGGACGATGATCGGAACGTCACTTCTCGGTCGTGTTTCCGAGGAGCGATTCAGCGCCATCTTCACGACCACCTTGACGCTGATCTCGCTCAGGCTGATCGTCAGTTCTATCCTCTGACCAGGCCAAACACCTGAACTACTGCTCAGCCGGCGAGGTACGCGGCGGCCAGCGTTTCACCGACGCTCACCGCGTGAGCGTCATCGTCGTACTTGGTCCGAGGCCAGAAGAACCCACGAAGCCCATCGCCGTTTGTCCTCGGCACCACGTGCACGTGGAGGTGTGCCACTGACTGACTCACGACGTTGTTGTTGGCGACAAAGGTTCCCTGGCAGCCCAACGCACTCGGCATCACCCTCGCCAACCGCTGCACTCGCTGGTGAAAAGGCCCGACATCGGCCGTCGGGAGATCGGGAAGAGTCTCGACATGCTGGCGCGGAACGATCAGCGTGTGACCGGCGAACAGCGGAGTGGTGTCGAGGAACCCGACAGCGACCTCATCGCTCAACACGATCGTGGCGTCGGCTGAGCCAGCGATGATGTCGCAGAAGACACACGGCATCAGGAGCGACCTAGTCGTTCGACATGTCCGAGGACTCTTCGCACGTCGTCGAACACCGGGAAGTCCGACTGTGGAGCGTCGACGACCTCGTGCTGCCACGTGATGTCGTACGGCACGTGCACAGCCTGCCCGCCGATGGCGAGCACCGGTTCGATGTCGGACCGAACGGAGTTGCCGACCATCAGCACTCGTTCTGGTGAAACGCCCCAGTCGGCGAACACCCGCAGATAGGTGGTCTCGTCCTTTTCGGAAACGATCGCGACGTGGTCGAAGCGTTCACCGAGTCCACTTCGTGCGATCTTTCCCTCCTGGTCGAAAAGGTCACCCTTTGTGACAATCCCCAGGCGATGAGTGGTTCGAAGCGCCTCAACAGTTTCTTCGACGCCCGGCAACAATTCGACAGGATCGCCCAACATCTCTTTGATCCAATCGAGCATCGTCGCCACTTCCGCGCCCGTGATCTCCCCGTCACACACGTCGAGCGCTGTCTCTATCAACGACAAACCGAAGCCTTTGACTCCATAGCCGAAGAACTTCAGATTGCTCCGCTCGGTAGCCAGAAGCACCTCGTCGAGGATGTTGCCGTCGACGTGATGCTTCAGCAGTTCCCTGAACCTGGCCGAGATGTCGGTGAAGATTCGCTCGTGGTGCCACAAGGTGTCATCGCCATCGAAGGCAACAACTTCGATCATGACCGCATCGCCTGCCGGCCTAGCGCGAAGATCGGCGACATCCGCACCTCGAGCGATGCGCGGGTCTCGTCGAGTTCTTCCTCTGTCCACACGGGCACATAGCCCTCATAGACGTCGACGATCTCTCCAGTGGCCTTCATCCAGGCGACGAGTGCGTCACCCCAACGCTCTTGTAGCAGTGCTTCGAGGATCTCGCGGAGCAACGTGTCGTCGTCGATCAGATCAGGAGGCGTTTTCGCCACCAACTCGAAACCCAGCAACCGTGAGATGACCGAGGAATTCTCGGCCAGGAACACGCGAGGTTCGTCGCCTCTGACCACGGCGTAGGCGCCGGGTTCCGTGGATCGACGTCGGGTCACTTCGTCGCCTCAGTCCGTGAGGCTCGGTGGCCGCAGAGCAGCAGCTTCTGCGTCTCCCCCCGAAACTGCATACCGAGCCAATTGTTCCTGGCCCTCCGGCGACAGCATCTCGATGGCGTCGAAGATCAGCCGGGATTTCTGCGCCGCGATCAGCGCCTTCCAACCGGCGCTGCCCTTTGGTGGCAGGTGTGTGGTGAGCAGCACATAGTTCACATGTGGCGAACCGTCATGGTGGGGGCGACACAGCGCGGCGCGGCCGAGTGCCTTCCAGACCGTGTCCGTCCTGCGGAGCCCGGCGCGACCAGACGTGAAACCGCCGGACACATCGAAGTACCAGGCCTGACCATCTTCGGTCTCGACGTCGAAGTCGACCTCGACGGCACCCATGCGCTTGACGTCACGACCGCGAATGGTGAATCCGGGAAGATGTCCGAGGAGGCCGAACGCGATGTCCTTGGCCTTGCGTCCCTCGCGCACGGCCCTTGCGTGGGGATCCTCGGAGGGATCGGCTGGTTCCGGAACTGCAGGAATCCTGAGCTGTAGCAGCGACTGTTCCGAGGTGTTGATGCGCTCTCGTTCGCGATCGACGCGGACTTCAGCGGCTGCGACGTACTCGGATTCGGTGTCGAATCCGACGTAATGGCGGCCTCGTCGCATGGCTGCGACTGCGGTTGTGCCGCTGCCCATGTACGGGTCGAGCACGAGGTCGTCGCGGTAGGTGTAGAGGTCGATCAGACGTTGTGGAAGCTCGATCGGGAACGGCGCCGGGTGACCGACACGAGTTGCCGACTCGGGCTGGATGGTCCAGAGATCGGTGGTGAACTCGGTGAAGTCCTCGCTGAACAACGACGACTCGGACGGCATCTCAGACGACGCACGCTTGCGCCTGGCAACGGCACGATCGAACCGGCCACGACTCGCCACGATCACCCGCTCGGTGACGTCGCGAAGGACCGGGTTTGCCGGGCTCTGGAAGGACCCCCACGCACACGAACCCCCGAGACGCTCACCCTTCAACCAGATGATCTCGCCGCGCAACAACAGACCGAGACTCTGGAGGATGTCGATGACGTCGGCACTCAGAGAGCGGTAGGGCTTACGGCCGAGGTTGGCGATGTTGACAGCCAGGCGACCACCGGGCTCGAGCTTCGGGACACACGCAGCCAGGACGGCCTCGAGACCATCGAGGTATTCCTTGTACGACTCGGGAACGTGACCCCTGGTCATGTCTTCTTCGTATGCCTTGCCAGCGAAATACGGCGGAGACGTCACCATGAGCGCAACGGAGTTGTCAGCGACGTGAGCGTCACCATCGAGCATGGCGACCGCGTCTCCGGTGAAGATGCGATCGATAGTTGCCGGCTCGGCGATGGTGTCGTCGGTCGAGATGGCAGGTGGAGTGAAGCGACGGTAGAACGCAGACGCGTCGTGACTCTCCCTCCTAGAGACCCCGAACGATGACGTAGATGTGCCACGCGGCTTGCCGCCGTCGGTTTCGGTGCCGCGAACGGCCATTTCTCGCACCTCCCCGTTGGATGTCGTCGCCTTCGTCATCGGCGAACTCCCGTCGTGATCATCTGATGTTCGATGTGATGACAGGAGTGTAGGTGTGCGTTGGGACAGCGACCGTGAGGGTCAGGTCACCCTGCGACCTCCCAGAACCGCTCGGCTACACCAAGCCACATCTGCGTCGTGAGCGCCAGCGACTCGATGTCGATCCGCTCGTTGTTCCCGTGAAACCGACTCGAGAACGTCTCGTAGGTGACATCTTGGCTGAAGAGTCCTGCACCGTACGCCACAGCTCCCTTGGCCCTGTAGAAGCGCGAGTCGGTGCCGCCGGTGGTCATGGTCGGCACGAGTCGAACGCCTGGGTACTTGCGTCCTGCGAGTTCGGTGAGGGTGGCCCACATCGGTGTTTCGATGGGTGAAGCAGTCGAAGGATCCTCGTGAACGGGCACCACTTCGACACGGTGGTAGAGGTCGCCGAGCGCTGCTTTCATGTGCGCCTCGACGTCCTCACTCGTCTCGCCGGGCAAAGTTCTGATGTCGACGTTGATAGAGACGCGGTCGGGGATGGTGTTGTGCTTGGTCCCACCTTGGGCCATGTTCGGCGAGAACGTGGTGTGCGTGCATGCGTGAAGCCGTGCGGCTGTGGCGTCGCTCTCGATCGAGTCGATGGCGTCGAACACCCTGGCAGGGTCGAGGAGCGCCGCTTTCATCTCGCCTTCGTAACCGAGCGCTTCGACCTGACCGGCCCAGATGTCGGTGAGGAGTGGATTGGGCCGGTAGTCGACGAGGCGTCGGATGACTTCGGCCGCCGTCACCAGCGCGTTGTCGGCCCTGAAAGGACGCGACCCGTGCCCAGGCGTGCCGTGAACCACGATCTTTCGCCAACCGATGCCCTTCTCGGCAACCGTCATCGCCAGCCGTGGCTCGCCGGATCCCGGCAGCGGTATGCCGCCGGACTCGGTGAGGACATAGTCGGCTTTGATCGGGTCGTAGTCGTTGTCGGCGAACCAGCCTGCGCCGTGGCCGCCGCCTGCCTCCTCGTCGGCAACGGCGAAGTAGATGAGATCGCCCTTCGGCCTGAAGTCGTTGCGGGCCAGATTCCTGAACGCGACCGCCATCGACGAGGTGAGGTTGAGCATGTCGACTGCTCCCCGGCCCCACACCTCACCGTCGATGATCTCTCCGGCGAAAGGATCCTCGTCCCAGCCTTCCGGCGACACCGGCACCACGTCGGTGTGCCCCATGAGGCACACAGTCGGAGCGGAGGGGTCGGTGCCTTCAAGTCGGGCAACGAGCGAGGCCCTGTTCGGCGTCGGCTCGTACGTCTGGATCTCGACGCCAGGCCCTTCGAGGAATGTCTGCAGCAGGTCGACGTTGCGGATCTCGTTGCCGGAATCGGGGTACCCGGTGTTCACGCACTCGTTGCGGATCATCGCCTGCAACAGTTCGACGGTTTCGTTTGTGAGCGCATCGTTCATCACGTCATCTGCCATGTTCGAAGTCTCTCATACGCCCACTTGACCGGCTCTCGGCGGCAGGGAGATTCGGATCGATGCAACGGTGCCCACCCCGTCTTTGCGAACACGCCAGTGTTCGCGAGCGGCGAATTCAGCGATGATTCGACGACCTGGTCGTTCGATGTGATCCTCGGCGAGAACGTCGGTGAAGCGGTCGATCGACTTCGATGTCTCGTCGGCAGCACACAGTTGCTTGGGAGAGGAATGCGATGTCGTCGACACCGGTCCGCCGAGCGAAGTAGAAAACAGCTGGACCGGACGGGGACGCACGTGGAATCTGAGATGACCATCACTGACGACACCGCGATGATGGAGCCCAGATACCAGGAGTTGGCAACGTTCATGCGGGCTCCGTATCGGCCCGACCTCATCGACGTCGACATCGCCATGTACGGCATCGCATATGACGGAGGGGTCACCAATCGTCCCGGCGCACGGCACGGACCGCGGGAGATCAGAAACCAGTCGTCGCTGATGCGCGCCATCAATCACGCGACGACGGTGAACCCATACGAACTGTGTTCGGTCGCTGACGTCGGTGACGTGCGCTTCGAACGGGTCTACGACAACGCGGCGGTCAATGACGACATCGAGGCGTTCGTGCGAAGCATCGTGGCCGCAGGCGCGGTGCCGTTGGCGGCCGGTGGCGATCACTCGGTCACGTTCCCGATCTTCCGAGCTCTCGCAACTCCTGACGCACCCATCGGCATGATCCACATCGATGCACACACCGACACCTGGGGTCCGTTCAAGGGCGAGAAGTTCCATCACGGCTCGCCTTTCCGCCTCGCGGTGGAGTCCGGCCTGCTCGACCCCCATCGAACCATTCAGATCGGCATCCGCGGGGCGCAGAACTGGGCGGACGGCTGGGAGTTCTCCCGCGACAGCGGTATGCGCGTCGTGTTCATCGAAGAGTTCTCCGAACTGGGTGTCGAGGGGGTGATCGCGGAAGCCAGGAGAGTCGTAGGTGAAGGCCCCACGTACATCAGTTTCGACGTGGACGGTCTCGACCCCGTCTATGCGCCTGGTACCGGCACGCCAGAGGTGGGCGGGATCACGACTCGCGAGGCGCTCGAACTGCTCCGCGGCCTACGAAAGCTCAACCTGATCGGCGGGGACGTGGTCGAGGTTGCGCCACCATTCGACCCTTCCGGCAACACAGCGCTCGTCGGCGCCACACTGATGTACGAGATCCTTTGCCTGCTCGCCGAGTCTCGCTAACCGAGGCCGTGGGTGCGGTCATAGGTGTTCACGGTGCTCGGCGCCCAGCCCTCCAGCGCCTCATGGCTCGGCTGGAAGACCTCGACGAACAGCGGGTAACACATGGCCTCGTCGTCGGAATGAGTCGAGCTGCAGTCGCCGCCCGGGCAGGCTGACAAGCCCCCGAGAAGATCCATCTCCGCCATGAACTCGACGTGGTCCCCGGGCCGCACCGGGCTGGCCTTCATGAAGTACTCGTGCGTATCAAGTGTGAATCCGGTGCACATGAAGACGTTCATCACGTCGTGCACATACAGTTCGATCTCGGCAATCGGTTGCCCGGTGTAGTTCGACAGCGCCCTGCTGAGGTTCGAGTGGCAGCAGTGGTGATAGTCGACGCCGTTCAGAGTCGCGTTCGTGTACGGGTCACAACGCGTGCCGATGACGTCGTGGACACCTCCGCCATCGTCGTCATAGCCATACCAATCGAGCGTGTCGTGGATGATGGTGGCCAGCGGCCGCATGTGCGGGATCGAACTCCACAATCGATCGCCGGCGTCGACGTGAGTGCCGTGTAGCTGATGCGTCTTGCCCGAGAAGAAGCGCTCCGTCAGGTCGTGCCGATTCCAGACGTTGAGGTCACCGACCTGTGGCCCCTCGACGCTGGTGATGCGAAATACCTGTCCAGCGTCGACCTCGAACGTCGAAGCGTCGCGGGGTGCGACCAGTATCTCGTCGACCTTGGTCATCGACTCGCGGACACGAGCGTGCATGGCTGTGTCCACGGGTGGAAGATTTTCGACCGCGTAGGCGACGATTGCCGGCGCCGCTTTCCTCGCTTCGGCATCAGGCGGTGGCTCGTGGGTCACGCGGTCGAATTCAGCTCAGCTCGATACGGACACGTTTATTGCCCTTGCCCTTGGATTCGGTCTTGACGACCGTGAAGATGCCGACCTCTGAGGTCGAAGAGACATGCGTTCCGCCGTCGGCCTGCTTGTCGAGACCGACGATGTCGATGACCCGGATGTTCGTCACGAACTCGGGGATGAGATTCACCTTTGTCCGGATGAGGTCCTCGTCCTGGAGAGCATCGGTCCGCGGGAGGTAGCTGACTTCGATGCTCCGATCGGCTGAGATCTCGGCATTCACCAGCTCGGTGATTCGATCGGCGAAGCCGTCTGGCAGCGGGTTGAACTCGAAGTCCATGCGAGCTTTCAGCGGCTCCATGTTGCCGCCGGTGACAGCGACGCCCCACTCGTTCCAGATCACTCCACAAAGAATGTGCAGCGCCGTGTGGGTGCGCATGAGTTGATGCCTCCGCTCGAAGTCGAGCGTTGCTGTCACGATCGATCCGACGTCCGGCGGCGTTCCCTCGACCGTGTGCCAGACATCGCCGCCCTCGTTACGGACCGATGTCACGGGGATCTGGGTTCCGGCAAGACTCAGCGTCCCCTTGTCGTGGGGCTGGCCACCGCTCGTGTAGTAGAACACCGTGCGATCGAGCACGACTGCGTCGTCACGTCGATCGACGACGTTCGCTTCTGTCGACTGCAGGTATGCGTCGTCCAGGAACAACAACTCGGTCTCAGCCACGACGCCTCAGTTGTCGCGAATGAATGCCGGCGAACCTGGCTCTGAGTGATCGGCGCTGTAGCTGTAGCCGAGCCTGTCGAACGACAGGACCGACTTTGCGCTGTTGGCCCTGTTCTGAATGATCCAGGCCGCCATCGCGCCCCTGGCGCGCTTCGCGAAGAAGCCGATCATCTTGTACGGCCCGCCGTCCTTCGCATCGAGGAAGCGCGGGGTGATGACACGGCCATCGATCCGATTCGGGTTCACAGAGCCGAAGTATTCGTTCGACGCGCAATTCACCAGTACCGCTGCCCCTGGCGAGTCTGCAAGGTCGGCGTTGAGCCGGTCGCTGATCTCGTCACCCCAGAAGTCGTAGAGAGTGTCGCCCCGATCGGTGGTGACCTTCGAACCCATTTCGAGCCGATACGGCTGGATCAAGTCGAGCGGTCTGAGCACGCCATACAGACCAGAGAGGATCCGGAGAGTCTTCTGCGAGTGAGTGAAGTCGCGCTCGGAGAAGCTGTTGTGGGCGTCGAGGCCTATATAGGTGTCGCCATTGAACGCCAGCGCGGCAGGGCGAGCGTTCTTCGGTGTGAACGGCGGCTCCCAGTCTTGGAAACGTTCGAAGTTGAGTTCGGCCAGTTCGCTCGAGATCGACATCATCGACGCGAGTTCTTCTGGTGACTTGTGGACCATCACCGACACGAGTTCGGCCGAGCGGTCGAGCATGACCGCTTCGCTGTGCTTCCTCGTCGGAAGCTTCGAATCGAAATCGAGTGACTTTGCGGGCGAAACAACGATCAGCACACCTCTGTTCTATCGCAGTTGACCCTCTCAACCACGGTCTCGGCAATGATGGCTGAATGGCTCAGAGTGCTGGTTTCGTCGAGATGCGCGAATACGACCTGGTCGTGGGAGGAATCGGGAAGTTCCTGGCCGCTTATCGAGAGCACGGCTACCAGATCCAGCGGCTCCATCTCGGTGAACCGGTCGGCTGGTACACGACCGAGGTCGGTGAGCTGAATCAAGTCGTGCACCTGTGGCGATACCCGAGCTTCGAGGACCGTGCCGAGCGAAGAACTCGACTCTTCGAGGACCCGGACTGGCTCGGCTACGTCGCGATGACCACTCCCCTGATCATCGCCCAGCGCTCCCGCATCATGTACGAACTGCACCTCCAAAGCTGAGCGGCCACCGATTCGTTCATCCGGAGATGATGTGGCTAAGGAACATCGACATGGTTCTCGCGATCACGCGTTTACACCATTCTTAGTGTTTTTCTTGCCACGGTACGTGTTGATCACTACTCTACGTGTTCGTATCTAGACTGATGAACACTGAAAGTCACGACACGATGAACTTCGAATGTGCAAATACGGACTGTGGTCTACGGGGACAATCCTCGTGGCCCAGCCCCGGAGACAAGCCCTTCCTCCGGACCTTTGGCCGTCTCCGGCTCGAAGTCGGGCTCGACACAGTCGACCTTGACGAGCTCGTAGATGGCAAGACCGGTGAGGTTCTGCATTACCTGCTGACGCACGACAGAGCTCCGTCCACCAAGTTGACGATTGCCAGCGAGGTGTGGGGCCTTTCCTTGCCCAGTCACCCAGCGGCTGCAGTTGAGAATGCCGTGAGTCGGATTCGTCGGTGCATCGACCCATTGATCAGCCCCCTGTCGGGCGAAACCGAAACGGCGAGCGTGATTCTCACGACATGCGGCGGATATCGATGGAACGAGGATGTGCTTCTCCACGATCTACGGGTGCTTTCGGGAGCTTTCGCTTGCGATCGTCGAGGCCGTAAACACATCCTGGAGCACCACGCTGATGTTTTCACCGGTTGTGACGCTCGTCACTTCGCAGCCGGTCTATCCGGCCACCGTTGGGTCGATGACTACCGAAATTGGCTCTCGATCCGCCTACAGCGATTTCATCTCGAGCTCACCAAACACCTACTCGACACCGGAAACGTGGAGGATTCGTGCTGGCACGCTGAGCTTGCCTACGAGCGCTACTCCTGGTCCGACGACGCGCTGTTGCTGGTGATGCTCGCATATTGCGCGATGGGCGAGCGATCGGCGGCCCTCCAAACGTACAAACACCATTGCGCGGCCGATGACGTCGATACTGCGGTGCGTCCCGATCTGGTCGACTTAGCCAATGGCATTTGTGCCGGCGAAGCCGTATCCGAGCTGACCGCCCGGGCCCTTGGCCACCAATCAACACCGTTACAAATGGCATTGCTGTAATACTCGGATCGACTGATGGTTGTTCTTCAGATTCCGGCGAGGATCAGTTCAGGCAACAACTACGTTTTTATCCGTTCATGTTCATTCTTGGTGCTGACTAGTTCATCATTTATTGAACGATATTGACGCGCTTTTTGGTGCCTCGACATAGGCGGATTCATCGCTCGCGCAGCAAGATGGTTTGGTCCGGCCGACTGCGCTTCCGGTAAACCGATCAATCCACGAGAAGCCGGCTCACAACCGTCGCGGAAGATCCACGCATCAGTGGACTCCGACCTCATCCCCAGGCACAAGAGCCTGGACCGTTGGGGCCCTTGTGCCTGGGCGGTGATATCTCGAAGTTTGTGAGGCTTGAAGACCATCGCTGAGTTCGACTCGGGCACGAACCAGGCCGTCGAAACAGACACGAACGGCGTGGCGATAGCTCGATGATAGCTCGATGATAGCTCGATGATGGAGGCATTTATAGCGAATCGAGAGCATTGAATGAGATCGAGACAGGCCTGATAAGACCGTCGTTAGAGGATGTCATTTTAACTTTCTGTCAGGTTCTCCGCGGGCACGCAGAGAAATGACAACAGGAGTTACGATGAAATCACATTCAGTTCAATTTCGATCAGCGGTATCGGCTCTAACGATCATCGCACTGATCGCGACATCATTGACACTGATCCGCCCCCCGGCTTCGAGTTCCGCTGAATCTCAGCGGTTCCCTTGGCAGGCTCCCGGTTCGGTATCGACAGATGGTCTCGCACCCGTTGGTGTCGGCTTTAATCTTGATATCGGTGACCTGCGCTTCATCCTGAAGCAAATCAAGGTGTCCGAGGCTCATGCTGCGATTTCTTCGCCGGATGACCCCAATTGTCAAGGACTTCGAGGACCTGGTGAATACCAGCTCCCGCTTGGCGACGGAGGTGAATTGCTCCCATGGGGTGTTCGAACCATCACCGGCGTCTGTAACAACCTGGTGCCTGGTCGGGAGTACTTTGGTGCTTCTGGGCAAGAGTTCCCACGTCTGACCGGAGCCCCCATATATCCGGAGGCCGAGCTTGTCTCGTTCGACTTGAACGGGGGCATGAACTTTCCGGGACCCGGTTATCAGACAACATATGCACCGCCGTTCGACTATTGGGTCGATGACTCCCAGCCAAGGTTCATCTCGAACCTCATCGTGGACCAGACCAGCTCGAACCCTGCCGCGGTGGCGATCGCTGCAGGTATCGGAGCTATTGAAGGTGACATCGATGGGAGTGGGGTACTGGGTGATCACCCGGTCGAGAACTATTGTGGAATGGGGATGCCTCCATTTCTTTGCCATTTTTACAACGAGGATGCCTATTACTTCCCGAACGTAGCTACCGATGAAGGGCTGTCCGCACCTTTCAACTCGCTGCTGACATTCTTCGGCCAATTCTTTGACCACGGCTTGGATTTCACCACAAAAAATGGCGAGACCATCTACATGCCGCTCCAACCAGATGATCCACTTTACAATCCTGCGACACCTCACACGAACTTCATGGTTTTGACCCGTTCGTCCGTCGAAGGTGACCCTGCGATCAACAAGACGACCCCGTTTGTGGATCAGCAACAGACCTACGGCTCATCTCCCAGCGTCCATGTCTTCCTGCGCCAGTATTCTGACGCTGATGGCCGCGCTGTCTCCACTGGCAAGCTGAACATCGGTGCCGCCGGTGGCATGCAGACCTGGGCAGCCCTGAAAGAGCAGGCGCTCATTTATCTGGGCCTCAGGCTCAGCGACCATGAGGCCCTCGATGCGCCCGTGATCCTGACTGACCTGTACGGCAACTTCATCCCCGGCGATGACCGGGGTATGCCCCAGATCAAACTGTCCGACGGTAGCACCTTGGAAGGTGACCGCTCGAACCCGCTCAACACGTGGCAGGCCGAGCGCTCAGGCAGCGACTTCCTTGCCGACATCTCACACTTCGCGGTGCCGGGAATGGTGGGCCCCAATTGCACTATGTTGGGTGAGGGCGAGCTGAAGATGCCCGACACGGACGTCATTGTGAACCCAATGATTCCCACCGCCGAACTGGCGGGCGGATGCTACTATGATGATGAGAATCTCGGGGCCCATTACATCGCAGGCGATGGTCGTGTCAACGAGAACATCGCTCTGACATCGGTCCATCATGTCTTCCATAGTGAACACAATCGGCTGGTTGACCACGTCAAAGCTCAAGTGACTGACTTGAACAATGGTGAACTGTTGGCAGAGTTCCAGCTGGCCGACGGTTCGTGGAATGGTTCACGCCTTTTCCAGGCCGCAAAGTTTGTGACAGAGATGGAATATCAGCACCTTGCGTTCGAGGAATTTGCACGCAAAATTCAGCCGCTCATTAACCCTTTCACGGGTTACGATGCGTCTGTTAATGCTGCCATCAACGCCGAGTTTGCCCATGCCACATATAGGTTTGGTCACTCGATGCTCGTCGAAACAGTCGATCGTTACGACGTGACCTTCGGCACCTCTGACCATACGAGCCTGTTCGAGGTGTTCTTGAACCCGACAGAGTTTGATCAGGGCGGAACCTTGGACCATGAAGCGGCAGCCGGCGGTATCATTGCCGGATCGGTGGCCCAGATCGGCCAGGAAATTGACGAGTTTGTCACTCCTGCCCTTCGCAACCAGCTTCTCGGAGTCCCGCTCGACCTCGCTGCGATCAACATCGCCCGAGGTCGCGATGCCGGTATCCCGTCGCTGAATGTGACAAGGGAACGGCTGTGGAACGCCAACAACAACGATCCGTCGTTGAAGCCGTACGACAGCTGGCGCGACTACCAGAACAACCTGCGTAACCAGGAGTCACTGGTCAACCTCGTGGCTGCCTACGGCACACACGAATCGCTCGACGGTCTCACTACCGTGGACGACGCGCGTGTCGCAGCCGATCTGCTGGTGAACGGTGGTATGAACGCTCCAGCTGACGCCGATGACTTCATGTGGTCGAGCGGCGAATGGGCCGACAAAGAAACGGGCCTGAACAACGTGGATCTGTGGATGGGTGGCCTCGCTGAGCGTCCGGAAATCTTCGGCGGCCTGCTGGGCACCACCCACAACAGCGTGTTCGAGGTGCAGATGGAACGGCTCCAAAACGGTGACCGCTTCTACTATCTGCATCGCCTGCTCGGCACCAACCTGTTGGCCTCTCTCGAGGGCAACAGCTTCGCCGAGTTGATCGAACGCAACACGAAAGTGACCCAGTTGCCTGCCGATGTGTTCTCACATCCCAGCTTCCGGTTCAACCTGAACGTGGTGAACCCGCACGACGCCATGCCTCTCGTGAATGATCCCAGCACAGAATGGGACGAGACGATGGAGCTGCTCAAGACACCAGCCGGCAAGGTCTGGTATCAGGGCGCCGACCACGTGTTGTTCTACGGGCGTGAAATCGCTGACAACATTCAATCTGGCGACGGCGACGACACCGTGAAGGGCAACGGCGGCAACGACGTCCTCGAAGGGGAGGGCGGCAACGACGTCCTCGTCGGCGGTGAAGGCAATGACATCCTCACGGACACATTCGGCGACGATGACCTCAAGGGCGGCCCAGGCTCAGACACCCTTCACGGTGGCGCCGGCTTGGATCTACTCCAGGGCGGATATGGCGACGACGCGATCTTCATTGGCTCTGATGCCAGTGAGATCTTCGGCGGACCAGGCCAGGACCTCCTCGGAGGCGGCGCAGACGCAGACGTCATCTTCGGCGACGAAGGCGACGACTGGATCGAAGCCGGAGGCGGCTCAGACGCTATTGCAGGCGACAATGCCGCTCCGTTCTTCAACAACCCGAACGGGACCGACGGACACGACGTCATCGACGGCGGTGGAGGTAACGATGACATCGACGCTGAAGGCGGCGATGACATCATGAAGGCCGGCGAGGGCACCGAACGCTTCGAGGGTCTGCTGGGCTGGGACTGGGTCACCTATGTGAACTCGCCTCAGGCCGCTGACGCTGACCTTCTGCGCACCGGGTTCGCCCCGATCGCCATCGACACCAACGGCGACCGTTTCGACATGGTCGAAGGTTTGTCCGGCGGAAGCTTCGACGACAAGATCCGTGGCGACCACCGCGGCACTGGAATCGGCGGGGGAGAACTCCTCGATCCGCTGGCGTGTGAACTTCTGGTGATCTGCGGTGACCTCATCGGTCACGAGCTGACAGCTGAAGGCATCGTCCGTTTCGACGGCGTTGCCGACATCCTCAACGGAGCGACCTCCTATGACAGCGGAAACATCCTTCTCGGTGGTGCCGGCAACGACATCATCGAAGGCCGCGGCGGAAATGACATCATCGACGGTGACCGTCATCTCGAGGTCAAGCTTCGGTCCATCAATCCGAACGGGTTGTTGGGCTCGACGATGGAGGTCGACAGCATTTCGGAACTCAGTGGCTACCTGGTATCGGGAGAACTGTTCGCAGAGGACATCACCATTGTCCGACGCGTAACACTCCCACCAGCCGCAGTGGCTCCTTATGTGGACACCGCTGTGTTCGGCTCGCCGATGGATCAGTACAACATCACGGACTTCGGCGACTACATCGTCGTCGATCACGTCCGAGGATGTGGTGATCCGCTTGGGGTCTGTGACGAAGCACTGGCTGACCCTGTTACAGGGGCACTCCCCACCGATGATGGCCGAGATGTGCTCTTCGGCATCGAAGTCCTCGAATTCAACGGTGTTGAGCTTCTTACGGCTGACATGGGACTTCGCGGCATGCTGCGTGTGACCACCGACAATGGAACAGGAGGAGGCCTTCCTGCTCAGATCAGTGTCAACAGTGTACCGATGGACAGCTGGGGCCTCTCTTGGGTCGAGCTCAGCCCCGGCACCCGCGAGGTGTGCTTCAGCGACCTTGAGGGTTACACCACCCCTGCCTGCGTGCCTGCACTCATGCAAGATGGTGTGACTACGGAGGTTGTAGGCACCTATACGCAGCGAGGGTTCCTCCATGTGACAACCACCGGGCTCTTCGACTCAGATCCGAATGACACAATGCCAGCAACTGAAAACGCGATCCCGGCGACCATCATCGTCGACGGGATCCCGATGGATGACTGGGGCGTTTGGACTGACATCGATACTGGTGCTCACGAAGTCTGCTTTGGTGCTGTGGCGGGCTACACCGCTCCATTCGCCGACACGGAGGATCCTGCGGGGCCGGGCTGTCAGACCGTTGTTGTCAACGCTGGCGATACGACCGAGCTTGCTGGACAATACCAGTGGGACGGAACGACGGCAGGACCTGTTGGTCACGGTTACCTTCGGGTGACGGCGTCGCCTGCGGTGGCGACACAGATCTCCGTCGACGGCGAAATCCGTGACACCTGGTCCCTGGAGTGGTTGAAGATCACACCTGGGGTTCATGAGGTCTGCTTCTCTGACGTCACCGGTTTCACAACACCGGATTGCCAGACCGTCTCTGTTCAATCAGGGATCACCACCACGGTGAACGGCAACTTCGCTGCCCGAGGATGGCTGCAGGTAAACACTGCTCCTGCAGAACCGAGCACCATCAGCCTGAACGGCGTGCCCCGCAACGCATGGGGCATGTGGACCCACCTCGAGCCAGGCGCATACGAGGTGTGCTTCACCGAGACGATGTCCCACAACCCACCAGCCTGCGAGCAGCTCACAGTTACCGCCGGTCAGCTGACCACTCACACGGGGGTGCTCATTGCAAAAATTGCCTAACTCAAAGTAACTCAAAGTAAATAGAAACTTGAGGGGTGGACCGACTACATGGTCGGTCCACCCCTCCCGTTTTCGGTGAGTGGCTCGGGCCCTGCCGCCCTGCGAAGGCGCTCGGTGTGTTGCCCTTTAGTGAGGTGGCCGGCTCTGGAAGGGAATCGTGAAGTCACACTCCGTGACGTCGTCATCTGTGACTGACCCGGATTTTCTCGAAATGAGTTACATTTCACCACTTTGTGTGGTATTCATGCCTTTAGTACCACGAAGCAGTCACTCTTCGTGTTGACACCGACCGGTCCTCACAGGGTGACAACGCTTCGTGTTGTTCTGCGGCCAACCCGTGCCGAAACCAGCAGGAGCAGTTTCATGGAACCGATCGACGACCTCGCATCACCAGCCGCCAGTCGCAGCCATCAGAGTGGACCACGGCTCGGTCGGTGGATCTTCATCGTGTTCGTCGCAGCCATCGGGCTCACGATGCTGGACGCAGCACCATCCTTTGGTAACTACACCACCGGTTCAACACCGGCAACCACAAACGCACCCACACCCACACCCACACCCACACCCACACCCACACCCACACCCACAAACGCACCGGCAACCACAAACGCACCAGCAGCGCAGAATGGGTACTGGATGGTGGGTCGAGATGGATCTGTGCACGAGTTCGGTGACGCAGCGAACCTTGGCGATGTCGCCTCACAACTCGGCCAACCACCCGCTTCTCCCATCGTGGCCATGACCTCGACACCATCAGGGAACGGATACGCCATCCTCGCCGAATCAGGCGAACTGTACCTCCTGGGCGACGCCACGAACTTCGGGTCCGCAGCCGGCCAACTGGCCACAGCAGAAACAGCCGCAGCAGTCGCGACAACACCAAGCGGCAACGGATACTGGATCTTCACCAGCATCGGCAGAGTGTTCGCCTACGGAGACGCAGGCCATCACGGAGACCTCGCCCACCTGACACTCGACGGGCCCGTCGTGAGCTCAGTACCAACTCCTTCCGGCAACGGCTACTACATGCTCGGATCCGACGGCGGAGTGTTCGCATTCGGCGACGCCGCGTTCTATGGATCCGTGCCACAGATCCTGCCCGGCGTACAACTCGACTGCGAAATCGTCGGACTCGTACCAACCCCAACAGGACTCGGCTACTGGCTCGTGGCCTGCGATGGAGGCGTGTTCGCCTTCGGTGACGCCGGCTTCGTCGGCTCGATCCCCGGAATCCTCCCCGGAGTACAACTCGATCAACCCATCAACGGAATGGTCGCCTACGGCAACGGCTACCTGATGGTCGCCTGGGACGGCGGCGTATTCAACTTCGCCACCGACCTGGACTTCCTCGGAAGCCTCGGCGGCATCGTCCTCGAAGCACCAATAGTGGGCGTGGTACCACTACCTTCCTGACCACATGAGACCACAACACAACACCGT
>JABABU010000011.1 GCA_014238065.1 Actinomycetota bacterium | reverse complement strand
TTCTTCGGAGCGGCCTTCTTCGGAGCGGCCTTCTTCGATGCTGTCTTTTTCGCTGATGACTTCTTGGGCACGGCCATGGGGCTCCCCTGCTCCGTAGCGCGAACGTCGCATTGTAGGGAATCGCAGGTGCGATTACACGGCGTATTCGTCAGCAGACCACAACATCGAAATAGCTGTGCTGCCAGGAGCGTCGGACCTGAGAAACGCCGCTGACGCCCCGATTTGAGCCAGTAGCCTCGAAGATTGATCGAAGCGAAACTGGACACCAGCCGAAATGACGACACCGCCCGACAACACGCACCATGGATCGCCGTATCCAGACGTTGCCCCGCGGGCCGATTTTCCGGCCATCGAGCACAGAGCGCTCGAGCGGTGGGCCAGCGCCGAAGTGTTCAAGGGATCGATCGATCAGCGCCCATCTGAGAATGAATACGTGTTCTATGACGGCCCTCCCTTCGCCAACGGGCTTCCCCATCACGGCCACCTGCTGACCGGATACGTGAAAGACGTGGTGCCCCGTTACCAGACGATGCGAGGCCACCGGGTCGAGCGTCGATTCGGCTGGGACTGCCACGGCCTTCCAGCCGAGATGGAGACCGAGAAAGAGCTCGGCGTCTCCGGTAGAGCCTCGATCACCGAGTACGGCATTGCCGCGTTCAACGAGCAGTGCAGAGCATCAGTCCTGAAGTACACCTCGGACTGGGAGGACACTGTCACCCGCCAAGCCAGGTGGGTGGATTTCGAGAACGACTACAAGACCATGGATCTTCCGTACATGGAGTCGGTCATGTGGGCGTTCAAACAGTTGTGGGACAAGGGTCTCCTGTATGAGGCCTACCGAGTGATGCCGTACTCGTGGGGCGCGGAGACACCGCTGTCGAACTTCGAGATCCGTCTCGACGATGCAACCCGACCTCGACAAGACCCAGCTGTCACGATCGCTTTCGACCTCGAGCCCACCGATGGTGATCCTGGTCCGATGCGGATGTTGGCATGGACCACGACGCCGTGGACTCTTCCATCCAACCTCGCTCTCGCAGTCGGACCCGACGTCGACTACTCCGTTGTCGAGTCTGATGGCGTGTACTACGTGCTCGCCAGTGCAGCTGTGGACCGCTATCGCCGCGATCTCGGCGGCGACGATGCCGAGGTGAACGCGACCTTCCCGGGAACAGCGCTCATCGGCAGGACCTATACGCCGCTGCTCCCCTACTTCGCCCACCGGTCCGATGCATTCCGTGTCCTCGGCGCAGCCTTCGTCGACGCCACCGACGGGACAGGCATCGTGCACATGGCCCCAGGGTTCGGCGAGGACGACCAGGTGACATGCGAGGCGAACGAGATCCAGATCGGAGAAGCCGTCCCCGTCGACGGCCAGGGTCGCTTCACCGACGACGTCATCGAGTGGGCCGGCCAGAACGTCTTCGACGCCAACCCAGGGATCATCGCTCACCTGAAGGAACTCGGACGGATTGTTCGGCACGACACCTACGAACACAATTATCCGCACTGTTGGCGCACTGACACCCCGATCATCTACAAGGCCATCTCGAGTTGGTACGTCGAGGTCACCGCCATCCGGGACAGGCTCCAAGAGATCAACCAGACCATGAACTGGGTTCCCGAGAACGTCCGCGACGGACGGTTCGGGATGTGGCTGGCCGGCGCACGTGACTGGTCGATCAGCCGCAACCGGTTCTGGGGTTCTCCGATCCCGGTATGGAAGAGCGACGACCCCGAATACCCCCGCATCGACGTCTACGGATCGCTGGACGAGATCGAGAGCGACTTCGGGGTCCGGCCCGACGATCTCCATCGACCCTTCATCGATGAACTCACTCGTCAGAACCCCGACGATCCCACCGGCAAATCAACCATGCGGCGCGTCCCAGAGGTCCTCGACTGCTGGTTCGAGTCCGGATCGATGCCGTTTGCCCAGGTCCACTACCCGTTCGAGAACAAAGAGTGGTTCGACGAACACTTCCCCGCCGACTTCATCGTCGAGTACATCAACCAGACCCGCGGTTGGTTCTACACGCTGCATGTCCTCGCCGGAGCCCTGTTCGATCGACCGGCAGCCAACAACGTCATCTGTCACGGAATCCTACTGGCCGAGGACGGAGCGAAGCTCTCGAAACGTCTGAGGAACTACACCGAACCGACGGAGATCTTCGAGGCCCAAGGCGCCGACGCGCTGCGTTGGTACTTCATGTCGACGAACATCGTCCGTGGCGGCGACACACGAATCAGCGACCAGGCCATCGACGATGTCGTACGTCAGGTACTGATTCCGATCTGGCAGGCCTACTCGTTCTTCACTCTCTACGCGAACGCCGATGGGTACGCAGCTTCGATCGGCGTCGACTCCGACAACGTCCTCGACCGATACATCCTCGCCAAGACCCGATCACTCATCGAGTCGACAACAGCCAAGATGGACCGCTACGACCTCCCCGGGGCCACCGCTGAGATCCACGCCTTCATCGACGCACTGAACAACTGGTACATCCGTCGCAGCCGCGATCGCTTCTGGGGTACCGGTGGATCCGGCATCGACACCGATGCCCTGGACACGCTCTATACCGTTCTCACCACGCTGACGCGTGTAGGAGCACCGTTCCTTCCCATGATCATGGACGAGATTCACCACGGCCTCACCGGAGGAGCAAGCGTGCATCTCTCCGAGTGGCCAGACCCAAAGGCACTGCCGAGTGACCCAACCTTGGTTGCTTCGATGGATCGGCTCCGCGACGTCGCGTCTACGGCCTTGCGACTCCGTGAAGACGCAGGGCTTCGTGTCCGCCTTCCTCTTGCCAGCGCGACCGTCGCCGGCGAAGGCGCACGCGACCTCGACCATTTGAAGGATCTGCTCGAAGACGAGATCAACGTGAAATCCGTCGAACTCACTGACGACATCGCCACCCATGCGAGTTTCGTTCTCAAGCCGGACGGCAAGATTCTCGGCCCGAAGCTCGGTCGTGAAGTTCAGACGGTGATCGGCGCGGCCAGGTCGGGCGATTGGTCACAGAACGACGATGGCACCGTCACTGTTGCCGGCCACACCCTCCAGCCAGACGAGTTCGAACTGAAAATTCAGCCTGCCGACGACAACGAGACTGTCGGCGCCCTCAAGAGCAACGACGCGGTCGTCGTGCTCGACACCGAACTGACACGCGAGTTGGTTGCCGAGGGTCTTGCCCGCGACGTCATCCGGACGGTGCAGCAACTCCGCAAGGACAACGATCTCGACATCAGCGATCGCATCAAAGTCGAACTCGTGGCCGACGGCGACCTGGCCGAGGCCATCACGTCACACCGCGACGCGATCGCCTCGGCCGTGCTCGCACTCGAACTTGCTGTGGTCAGCGAAACATCAGTTCTTGCCGCCGCAACGCTCGGCTCAAGCGAGTCGACCCTCGACGGTCATGCCCTGACCGCGGCGCTCAGCCTCGCTGGATGATCGAGGTCAGAGCCGACGGCGGCGGCGACGCTTGAACGAGCTGCGCTCGACGTCAGGCTGGGCCGCCTCGTCGAACTCGACTCGATCTGGGCCGCGGAGCGCAGCCAGGAAAGGATCGTCCACGACCGCGGTCCGAGCATCACCGGCGGCAAGCGGTTCCTTCGCGGAAACGACCTCGACTTCGACCCTTGGCGAACCAGCGTCGGAGCTCGGTGCTGAAACAGCGGCAGCTTCGACGGTTGCTTTGACCTTCGAGATGAAGTCGACGGTCGGTGTCTCCTCAACCGCCGGGGCTGGCTCGGCAGCGACGTCCTCGGCTGCTGGTGCCACCACCGGTGCGAAATAGGGAACTTCTGTGACCGGAGCCTCTGCTTCGGGTTCTGACGTCACCACGGTCAGACCGCGTCGCGAGGCCATGGACGGCGCAGCATCGCGCGTTGTCGCCCATTTCGGCAGGTCTTGGCTTGAGTTGTCGGCTGGCGCTTCAGCATCGCAAGATTCGGCGTGGTCGGCGGCGGCAGCGTCCGCTGTAAGGTCGATCACCGCAGCTTCTGGTGCTGGAGCAACCCTTGCCACTGGCTCGGGCTTCGATTCCGGCGCTGTCGCCTCGGGTCCAGCGAGAGATCCGACGCGACCGACGAGGCTCTGAAGCCCATCGACCACCGACCGAAGCTCGCGCTGGCGATCGTTGACCTGTGATTGCAGCGCGGCTGCTTCTCGACGACGGGACGCAATCTCGACGTCGAGATCCTTCAACTCTTCGCCGCGGCGAGAAGCGACCTCATCAGCATGACGCTCCGAGAACTCGATTGCCGACTCGGTCAGCCTGTCGGCTTCTGCCTTGGCGTCTACACGAAGTTTCGCTGCAGCCGTCTGTGCGTCGGCAATCAGGCGGGCGGCCTCGGCCTTCGCCTCTTCGAGAGCCTCCTCGGCGAGCGCTGCGACATGAGTATCAGCCTCCTCCATCTTGGAGGCCGCAACTGCGTTCTTGGCCTCAGCGATCCTCACGATCTGCGCGGCATCTGCCTTGGCCTTCGTCAGGATTCGATCGGCCTCGGTCGTGGCCTCCGCGAGAGCAGCGTCCGCGGCTTGCTGGGCAAGCACCAGTGCGCCGGCTACCGCCGTTACATCAGCTTCGATGGCCGAGGGCTGTGCGCTCGACACGGGTACTTTCGCCTCCATGGCCACAGCGGGCGATGGCGACTGCGCGGAGGGTTCTGTCTCTTCGAGTTCCTTGACGCGAGCCACCGATGATCGAAGACGATCCTGGAGTTCGGCCAGGCCTGCACCGACCCTCTCAAGGAATTCGTCAACGGCATCCTGGTCGTAGCCTCGCCACTTCTCTGGGAACTGCTGCGTTTCGAGCAGCTGCGGTGTGAGTTCCATGAATACTTAGAGTAGCAATCGATTAGCGAAAGGAACAGGGGGACAGCGATTCTTCTCGGCGCTCCAAATCTTTGTGCCCATACGTATTCATGGTTCAGTTACAGCCGAGAATCGCACCACGGACGATGTAGCTCAGGATGAACAGCACAATCAGCGGAGAGAGGTCGAGCGAACCCATCCCCAAACGTACTGGTGGCAACAGTTTCCGGACCGGCGCGAGAACAGGTTCGGTGATACCGAAGAGCACTCGCGACACGGCTGCAACCGGGCTGTCCGGTGCTATCGGAAACCACGAGAGGATGAGTCGGCCGAACATCGCAAGGATGTAGAGCACGACGGCCGCGCACAGTAGGTCGGTGAGACTCGACATGATCAGCCCTTTGAACGCGGAGAGTGGTTATTTGCGGTGGATCCACCAGATGAAACCGTCATCACGAATGGAGTCCACGCTCCTGAAGGCGGCGCCGCTCGTCGTCGGAGACCTCGACGTTCGCCGGACTCAGGAGGTACACCCCATCGGCGACACGATCCATTCGTCCCGACAACCCGTAGCTGAGTCCGCTCGCGAAGTCGATGAGTCGCCGACGAAGTTCCCTGTCGACATCCTGGAGGTTCATGATCACGGGTTGATCGCCACGAAGCCGGTCGGCGACGGTCTGTGCGTCGTTGAACGACTTCGGAGCAACGACGTGAGGCTTCGCGTGCGTGACCGGAATCGTGCGAACCGAGGCGCCGGCGCCGGCGGGCTGGGTAGCAACTCTGGCTCCTGACGCCTGCGCTGCCTCGCGTGAGATGGTCCTCACACCGACTTGGCCCGAGACCTCCCGATTACTCTCCAATGTCGCAGGCTGACCCGGCGGGTGGGTGAAACCCCCCTCCGGCTGCACTGTTCTGCCCACGACGACTGAGCCAGTGTCGTCACCGGGATCGTACTCACGCGAGATCTCGTCGTAGTCCTCTTCCGGCGCCAAACCGAGATACAGCATGGCCCGTCGCATCATAGATGTCACCGCTACCTCCTCACATTTCGAGAGTACCTGAGCCACAGGCCCGGCCGTCGACACCCTGGGCTCCATTGCCAAACGAGTTCGCTGCTGAACGCAGCTTCAGGCCTTGGCCGGACGCGACCCGAACAAGGCCGTACCTATCCGGACCATCGTGGAGCCAGCAGCCACGGCTGACTCGAGATCGGCCGTCATCCCCATCGACCGCTCTGCAAGTTCAAGTTCGTCAGCTACCGAAGCAAGCTCCTGATACTGACGAAGGACGACGTCAGGCTCAGCCTGCTCTGCAACCCCCATCACCCCCTCAACCTGAAGCCCAAGGTCTCGACACTTCGCGACGAGGGTGGAGATGCCGTCCATCGGGCAGCCGCCCTTCTGCGGTTCATCACCGAGATTGGCCTGAACAAAAACAGTCTGACCCGGCCTTCTCCGCGCGATCTCGGCCGCGAGTGCCTCGTTGTCGACGCTCTGAATGACCGATACGCACTCGGGAAGCCGCCGCACCTTGTTCCTCTGAAGCCGTCCGATGAAATGCCACTCGGCCTCGAGGGCAGCCTCGGTGACATGGTCCAGTTTCGCCACGAACTCCTGCACGTAGCTCTCCCCGAGCAACAACATTCCAGCCGCGACTGCCGCGTTGGGTGCGCCGGCGTCGAATGCTTTGGTCACCGCCATCAGCCGCACCCGCGAGAGATCCCCGCCGGCATCGACGATGCGATTCAGCAGTATCTCGGCGTTGCGTTCGATCGCGGCGACATCGAACGCGGTCAGGCTCGGCGTCACGCTTCCCCTTCTCGCGTGATGATCCCACAATGCCTCGCCGTGTCTCGATCGATACGGTGCGAGTAGTGCTTGAGCGATGACCCGGTGCAGACGTCGACATCGTGGTCGATGGTGACGCCGACCTCGAACAACGCCACCCCAATCATGGCCTGCACATCGAGAGCATTTCTTCCGGACGAGCTGCGAGCTCTGATGGTGGGACCGAACCTGGTAACTAGCCGACCGAGATCGTCCGACCCGAAGTCGTAGTTCTCGGCGTGGATGCACGGTCCGACGGTCGCGTGGATCTTCCTTGCTCCGATGTCGCGCATCGCCGACACGGTCGAAGCGAGCACACCTGCCTCGATGCCTTTCCATCCGGCATGGGCAATACCGAATGGGCCTTCGTCACTCCAGAACGCAACTGGCGCGCAGTCGGCTCCCTGGACGGCGAGTGCAACGCCGCTGCTGTCGGAGACCGACGCATCGCCGACCTCGCCGTGGTGGTCGCCGGCCTCGACGACGAAATGAACGCGTGAGCCGTGAACCTGTTGTAGCCACGTCCATGGTGTCGCGACAAGCCCGGCGCGCCGACGCTCGACATCGACGCTGTTGACAGCGAGATCACCGTCGTCAGAATCGGTGAAGCGAATCGTGAACACCGACCCACCACGACCTCGGCGCATGAGGATCTGCACGACGCGAAACCAGCTGGCTACTTCAAGAACGAGGGAACGTCGAAGTCATCGTCATCGTCGATCTCGAAATCGTCGTCGCCATCGGTGGCGAACACATCGACCACCGGCCGGCCGTCACGGCTCAGCGAGCGACCATCAGACTTGCCCTCGTCCCACCGGTCGAACCCGGCGGCAATGACGGTGACCCTGATCTCTTCGCCGAGCGAACCGTCGACCACAGCTCCGAAGATGATGTTCGCGTCTGGGTGGGCGACGTCGTGTACCACCTCCGCTGCCTCGTTCACTTCGAAGAGGCCAAGTTCGGTTCCGCCGGAGATGTTGAGCAGCAACCCGCGGGCGCCCTCGATCGAGGCCTCGAGCAGGGGACTCGAGATCGCGGCCCGAGCTGCATTCTGGGCTCGTCCCTCTCCTTGGGCTCGACCGATGCCCATGAGCGCCGAACCAGCGTTCTGCATCACCATTCTGACATCGGCGAAGTCAGTGTTGATGAGGCCAGGAGTGGTGATGAGCGTCGTGATGCCCTGGACGCCTTGCAGGAGCACATCGTCTGCCATGCGGAACGCGTCGATCATGGTGGTCGACTCGTTGGCGACGGTCAGAAGACGATCGTTCGGGACGACAATCTGAGTGTCGACCTTCTCCTTCAGTCGAGTGATGCCCTGCTCAGCCTGAACTGAACGTCGACGCCCTTCGAACTGGAATGGCCGCGTGACCACCGCGATGGTGAGCGCCTCATGTTCGCGGGCGATCTCGGCAACGACGGGCGCGGCACCAGTTCCGGTTCCACCACCCTCTCCCGCTGTAATGAAAACCATGTCAGCGCCACGAAGGACCTCACCGATCTCTTCACGGTGTTCCTCTGCGGCTTTGGCACCGACCTCAGGATCGCTTCCCGCGCCAAGTCCCCTGGTCAGTTCCCTGCCAATGTCCAGTTTGATATCGGCGTCACTCATCAACAACGCCTGTGCGTCGGTGTTGATAGCGATGAACTCGACGCCCTTCAGACCGGAATCGATCATTCGGTTCACGGCGTTCACGCCGCCACCACCGACGCCGACGACCTTGATCACTGCAAGATAATTCTGTGGTGTGACCACACCGGCCTCCTGGACCGCTCCTGACCGAGAACTCTCAACCAATGGTTGACTGTTTGAGGTCGCTGTGTTACAAGTGAAGGTACCGAGGCGTTACCGCGCTGGCAAGCACCCTCGCGCGTTCACAAATATACGCGCGCTACCACACCGGTCTCGATCAGCTCGCAGGGCGCGGTCGCCACTCGTCCCGAAGCGGCCGAACGACTGGCAATGTCGGCACCGACACATCGAGTTCCCATCCAGTTTGGCCACGCCCGTCGAGCTCCTCGAGCACCGTCGTCATGGAGACAACCTTCAACGCAAGATCACTCTCGGCACCGAACAACACGCGATCAGCGCTCTTGAGCGCTATCCACAACTCGCCGAGTTCATCTCGATAGATGCCATCGACACGGCCGAACAGAACCCGGGGCAACAATTCGGCGATGTTCAACGGCGCAGCGGAGTCGAACCCCAAACTGCTGCCAGGCTCCCCCGCCGCCCTCACGCCGGAGATCTTGGGGAGGTCTTGCGAGGGAGAAACCACCCCGGTGAGCACCCGGCCCGACGCGTCGACCAGCACCCAGTTGTCCTGAGCCGTCATGACCGAAGCCACCGCTTCACGCTCGACGATCTCGACGGTGACCCGCCCGGTCCAGGACCTCGAGACATGTGCTTGGGCAACCCAAGGCAATCGCTCGAGCCTCGTGGCAGCGGAGGCAGCGTCGAGCCAGAGGAGCGTCTGACCAGATTCAATCTCCGCGGCCGCGAGCGCCGCGTCCAGCGGAGTCTGATTCAGGCCCACATATGCCACTTCGTCGACGTCGAGCAGCGGAGACCGTGCGAGCATGTACCCCGCGACGGCGAACATGACCACACTCGAGATGACGACGAGGCGGCGAAGACGCCGTCGGCCGACATCGCGCTGGACCGCTACTCGGCGTGCCCGCAGGCGCGGGTCGACGCTGACTGCTGTCACGACTGAGTTTCCTTCTCGAAGCCGATGAGACGGATCTCACTACGAAGATGGATGTCGAACTCGTCTGCGACTCGCTCCACGACCCTCGCCATCAGTTCCCTCACATCGTCAGCCGATCCGCCTTCGTCGGCCTGAATAAAGTTGGCATGCTTCGTGGAGACATGGGCTGATCCCACTCGCATTCCTTTGAGATCGAGTTCGTCGATCAACCGCCCGGCGCTGTCCTTGCCATCGAAGGGGTTTACGAAGACCGATCCTGCGTTCTGTCCGCCTGGCTGATTTTCCCTCCGCCATCGCACGATCTCGCGAAGGGTCGCCTCGCCAGTTGCACGATCACCATCGGCCACCGCGAACCTCGCGCTCACGACGATCTGGCGTGACGAGATGTTGCTCCCGCGAAATCTCAAGTCAAGGTCACCAGGCTCTCGTGTCGCGACGATGCCGGAGTCGGCGTCAAGAACGACACAGTCGACGAGCGATCCAGCGATGTCGGCGCCGTGTCCTCCTGCGTTCATCCTCACGGCGCCGCCGACCGAGCCCGGAACACCGACCGCCCACTCGAGCCCGACAAGGCCTTCCTGGACCGTGCGTCTCGCAAGAACCGGAAGGGGAGTCGCTGCTCCTACGACGACAGTCGGACCAGCCTCGATGTCGATGGCTGCGAGACCTTCACCCATCACGACCGCAATGCCGTTGAAGCCAACGTCACTGATGAGGAGGTTCGAGCCACGACCGATACAGAGCAACTCTAGGCCCGAAGCTCTGACGGCTTCTGCGACGCACAACAGATCGTCGATCGTGTCGGCCTCGACGAACACCCGCGCTGCGCCACCGACGCGATACGTCGTCAGAGGGCCGATCGGGACGTTCTCGCGGCCGAGGTCACCGAGTATCGCCACCGCCGCAGAAACGTCAGCCACGCGCCGCCTCGATATCGGCCATCAGCTCGTCCGGCAACGACGTGAGATCGCCAGCACCCATCGTCAGACACAGATCGCCCGGCGCAAGAGTCGCCGCCAGATGTCGGCGCAATTGGTCACGGGTCGGGAGATAGGCCACTCGTGACCATGGGTGGGCGCCGAGCACTCCCTCCACGAGAAGCATGCCCGTGATGCCGGGCCTGGCCGGCTCCCCCGCAGGATAGATGTCGGTGAACACTGCGAGATCGGCTTCGACGAACGCATCGGCGAAGTCCTGCCAAACGTCGGCGGTGCGCGAGTAGCGATGCGGTTGGAACACCGCCACAACTCGGCGCCAGTCCCCCGTACGTGCGGCTGAAATCGCGGCGGCGACCTCAGTGGCCAGATGGGCGTAATCGTCGACGAACGTGACCCCGGCTGCCTCTCCTCTGAACTCGAAGCGGCGAGCCACCCCGGCAAATCGCGCCAGCGCTTTCAACAGCTCGTGCGGCTCACCTCCTGCGAGGTGCCCGGCGACGAACGCAGCCACAGCGTTGTGAACATTGTAAAGGCCTGGAATGGGGAGCTCGATCGACTCGGTCGGCTGGCCGTGGATCTCGATCGCGAACGAGGTCGACGTGTGGTGGTGGATGACGTCGACTATCCGGTAGTCAGCTCCCTCACTGGTGCCATAGGTGACAGCTCCGACCTCCGCACCGAGAATCGTGGCCCAATCATCATCGCAACAGACGACGCTGTGGCTCGAGGCCCCTCTCAGGAAACGCCGAAACGCGTCGAGCAGATTCTCGAAGTTGCCGTGGAACTCGAGATGATCACGTTCGACGTTCGTGACGACCGCTATCTCGGGATCCAGATGCAAAAATGTGCCATCGGATTCGTCGGCTTCCACAACGAGCCATTCGCCGTCAGCATCCCAGACCGAACCCGATCCGATCTCATTGAGGTCACCGCCCACGATGAACGACGGGAACAAGCCCGCCTCGACCATGGCCAACGACAGCATCGACGACGTCGTTGTCTTTCCGTGAGTGCCGGCGACGGCAATGGTGCGACGAAGCTTGCTGATTCCATTGAGAATCCCGGCTCGCCGAGCGATCGGAACTCCGTGGCGCGACGCGGCGACGAGTTCGACGTTGCGATCAGGGATGGCCGTGCTACGTACGACGACGTCTACGCCCTCGACCAGCGCAGGATCGTGGCCGACTGTGACGTCGACACCCAGAGCACGTAGCCGGCCGAGACCGGCTGAATCCTTCATGTCGCTGCCGGAGACAGCGTGACCCTGAGCCGCGAGCACCGCTGCGATCGGGTTCATGCCGGGTCCCCCGACACCGACCACATGAACACGCCGCGGCGCAGAGAGATCGACAGCATCGTCGGGAACGTCATCGGGAGGAAGTGCGCTCATGCCATCAGACCGGTGATGAGCGTTGCGATTTCCTTCGAGGCATCGGGGCGGCCGACCTGGCGAGCGCGCATTGCCATCGACGCAAGGTCGCCCTCGAGCATCTTCTCGAGCTCGGAAGCAAGCCGTTCGCCAGTCAGCTCGATGTCAGAGACCAAGACAGCGGCGCCTTCATCCACGAGCGCTCTGGCGTTGTGGCGTTGTGCATCGTTGGGTGAGATCGGTAGCGGAACCATGATCGAAGGCACCCCGAGCGCCGCGACTTCGGAGACCGTCATCCCCCCGGAGCGGCAGACAACGACGTCAGCCGCAGCGAGCGCAGTGGCCATGTCGGACTCGAACTCCACGGCTCGATAGTGGAGCGGATTCCCGTCGAGTTCGCGGATGCGGGCTCGGAACGATTCCCAGTCGCGACGACCAATGACATGATGGATCGCGATGTCTTCTCGATCCATCCAGTCACCGGCCAGCTCAGTGACGGCGATGTTGATTCTGAGTGACCCGAGCGAGCCGCCGAATGCGAGGACCAAGAGTGAGTTCTCGTCGACACCGAGCGCCACTTTCGCCTGCGAAGCATCACGACCGACAGCGACTCTGATCTCGTCTCTCAGTGGGTTGCCGGTGACCACCTCATTGCGAAGTCCCGTTCCTGCCACCAGGACTGCGCTGGCTCGAGCCCACCGAGAAACAACGCGGTTCGCGAGGCTCGGTTTCGCGTTCTGCTCCTGGATGACAAGCGGCACCCGCATCACGACAGCTCCGATGCTCGCCGGCACAGCCGCGTAGCCACCGAGACACACCACGACGCTGGGGCGGCGCTTCCTGACGATGCCTATCGCCCTCGGGATCGCTCGAAGAATACCGAACATGTTGGCGACGTTGGCGAGAGTGAGCCTCCGCTCGAGCCCACGGCCGGGCAGCACGGTGAGGCCGATACCGGCATCTGGGACATCGACGACCTCCATCCCACGAGAACTGCCGACCCAGTGGATGTCATCAATCGGCATCCCACCGGCAATGAGGGCTCTGGCGATGGCGAGCCCGGGGACGACATGACCGCCTGTTCCTCCACCGGCGATGAGCACACCCTTTCGAACCGATGCGCTCGTGGCCGTTGGGACCTCACGCGTCACCGTCGCGACCTCACGCGTCCCGAGCGTCTTGAGCGGCGCTCGGGACGATCGAGCGCTTCGACACGTTCAACAAGACACCTGCTGCCGCCATGGTGACCAGCAACGAAGATCCTCCGAACGACATGAACGGCAGCGTCACTCCCGTGATCGGCAGTAGCCCGATCACACCGCCGATGTTGACGAACGCCTGAACGAGGAGCCATGTGGTGATTCCAGCGGCAAGGAGCTGGCCGAACAGGTCAGGCGCCCTGAGCGCTGTCCTGAAACCGAGTAAGCCGAGTGCAGCGATCATGAGCAAAACCGTCAGCGACCCGACGAGGCCGAGTTCTTCTCCGATGATCGCGAAGATGAAGTCGGTATGACTGTTCGGCAGATAGCCCCACTTGGCTCGGCTGGCCCCGAGGCCGACACCGGTTGATCCCCCGTTCGCTAGCCCAGTCAGTGACTGCAACGTCTGCCAGCCAGCACCTTGCGGATCCGACCACGGATCGAAGAGCGTAAGAACACGGCGGGTTCTGTATTCGGCTACGAACGCAAGTCCGATTGTGGCCCCGACACCGCCGGCTGCGAGTACAGCCAACGGACGCAAGGGGACCCCGGCCACGAACAGGAGCGCCACAAGGATCGATCCGAGGATCGCTGTGGTCCCGAGGTCGGGCTCACGGAGTACGAGAAGCGCCATCGGAGCGAAGAACAGCAGAGCAGGGTGGAGGCTTCTGCGCCGGTCGCCGATGTGCGCCTCGCGGCTCGCGAGCAGATCGGCGACGAACACGATCAGTGCCATCTTCGCGATCTCAGAAGGTTGGAGACGTGCGAATCCGAAGTCGATCCACCTCGTCGAGCCGCCGACGGTTCTCCCTATTACCAGCACGCTGAACAGCAGCCCGACCGACAGGATGTAACCCGGAAGCGCGATGCGACGCAGCACGTGATAATCGAACGAGTAGGTCACCCCGAGTGCGAGTGCTCCCAGGCCGACCCAGATCAGCTGACGCTCGAAGTACCACCGCGAGTTGCCGACATCCTGAATCCCGGCGACCGACGACGCAGACAGAACCATTACCAGACCGAGGAGGTTCAAGAGAACGATCAACGAGAACATCACTGCGTGACTCGCGTCACGGGCTACGGCCGAGTTTGCCCGTTCCGATCTGCGTACACCGATACTGATTGCGGTCACTGCGGGTCTTCCTTCGAGTCCGGCCGAGCGATGAGGTCGTCGACGATCCGAGCGAAGTCGTCGCCACGCTCGACGTAATTGGCGTACCAGTCGAACGATGCGCACGCAGGAGACAACACGACAGCGTCGGCGCCGGCGATCTTCCCGGCAGCTGCGACAGCACCTCGCATCGAGTCGGCAGTGAGCACTGGAACGATGCCATCGAAGACATCAGCGACTGCGCCACCGGCTTCTCCTATCGCAACAACAGCGCTCAGATGACCTGCGGCCCGTGACAGTGACGAGAGGTCGAGTCCTTTGTTCTTGCCGCCGGCAATGAGCACAGCAGCTTCAAAGCCTTGCATGGCGGCAACGGTCGCTTCGGGCGTGGTCGCTTTGCTGTCGTCGTAGTAGTCGACGCCGTCCACGGTGCCGACCAGCGCCATCCTGTGAGGAAGCCCCGAGAACGCGCGTAGCTCATCGGCGACCGAGCCGACATCGACACCGACAGCAAGCGCACACGCTGCGGCAGCAGCTGCGTTGGCGAGGTCGTGGGGAAGCCGTCGCCTGAGGTCGCTCACGGCCAAGATCGGCTGGACACCGTCATCTCCACGAAACACGAGATGACCGTCGATGACGCACACGTCGCCGTTGCCGCCGAACGTCACCACACGCCCCCGCACGTGTGCGGCGTACGCAGCGATCGCTTCGTCGTCAGCGGGAATGACGATGACGTCTTCGTCGCTGTTGTTCGACCAGATCCTGGCCTTGGCGGCGCCATAGGCATACATGTCCGGATGCCAGTCGAGGTGGTCGGGAGCGAAGTTCAACCACGCACCTACCCGAGGTGCGAAATGAGTCACTCGCTCGAGTCGGAACGACGATGCCTCGACGACAAACCACTCGATCGGCGGCTCGGTCGTTCTGTCGATGGCCTCGACGAGCGGGATCTCGGTGTTTCCTGCAGCCACAGCCGTGATTCCGCCGCGACGAAGCATCGACGTAACGAGAGTGGTGACCGTCGTCTTTCCGTTCGTTCCGGTGATGGCGACCATCGGCCGTTCGTCCCACATGGCTGCGAGGTCCAACTCACTCACGACCGGCACACCGAGGTCGTCAGCAATCCGATATACGTCGTGGTGCCTCGGAACGCCGGGACTCGGGATGGCAACGTCGACAGATGACAGCATCTGCTCGAGTTGGCTTGGATCGGGCGCTTCGACGAGTTCGATCGACCGATCGGCAGCCGCGACGATGGCGGCTTCGGTTGGCTTGTCGTCAACAGCGACCACCGCCACGTCTCGCCTCAGCAGCGCGTCGGTGACAGCGCGTCCTGTCACGGCGAGACCGACGACGAGCGCCTCGTCGATGGTGTCTCCGGTGAACGCCGCCCACTCTGCGCTCACAACGGTCTGTCCAATCCGCCGATGTTGATGAAGTCGGCGTAGAAGATGCCGAGGGCAAGAGTCACCATGAGGCCGTTGATGATCCAGAGCCTGATGAGAACCGTCGTCTCCGGCCACCCTCCGAGTTCGAAGTGGTGATGAATAGGCGCCATGCGGAAGATGCGCTTGCCGGTGGACCGGAACGACACGACTTGGATCACGACCGAAATCGTCTCCAGGAGGTACAGCCCACCGATGATCGGGAGCAGGAGATGGGTGTTCAAAAGAAGGGCAAGACCAGCGAGGCCCGTGCCGATCGCCAGTGATCCCGTGTCGCCCATGAACACTCGAGCTGGAGGCGCGTTCCACCAGAGAAATCCGATGCAGCCTCCTGCCATGGCCGCGGCCACGATCGCGAGATCGAGCGAGTGTGACACTCCCGATTGATAGAACTCGGGGTTTCGCCACGTCCAGAAGCCAATGACGACGAACGCAGTAAATCCGAACGCGCCAGATCCTCCTGCGAGGCCGTCGAGACCGTCGGTCAAGTTCACCGCATTCGACATCGACAAGATGACGAATATGGCCCAGACGATCCATCCGATCTGGGTCAGGTCGAAGCCAGGCGAGTCATACCTCACGAACGACAACGTCGTGTCAGCGTTGGCCCAGGTCACTGCAGTCACCGCGAACCCTACGGCGACAGCGAGTAGGCCGATCATCTTGGCTCGTTTGTTCAGCCCCAGGTTTCGTTCGCGTGAGACCTTGATGAAATCGTCGAGGAGACCGACACATGCGGCAGCAACGATCGCGGCCATCAACGTCAGTCCGCTGTTGGTGAAGATCGTCTCGGCACGGAGGTGAGACACCGCGTAGCCGGCACCGGCGCCGATGACGAGCGTTATGCCGCCCATCGTCGGCGTGCCTGCCTTGGTGAGGTGGCCTTCCGGCCCGTCGATCTGTATCGGCTGACCGACGCCATGAGATTGCAGGAACGGGATGAGGTAACGCGTCCCGACGAGCGAGACACCCATAGCGACGGTTGCGGCGAGGAGAAGCGCGATCATGCCTTTGCCCGCCGTTCGGTGAGCGCTCTCGCAGCATGCTCAGCGTCGTCGAAGTCGATGACGGCCTCGCCGCTGGTCTGGGTGGTCTCGTGGCCCTTGCCGGCAAGCACGACGAAATCGCCAGGCCTGGCGTTGAGCACCGAGGATGCGATGGCCTCGGCTCTGTCCGGTAGCACTGACACATTCGATCGATCTTCGATGCCGGCGAGCATCTCTTCGATGATCTGCCGAGGATCTTCCGACCTCGGATTGTCGGAGGTGATGATGGCCAGATCGGCGAGTTCGGCGGCGATACGACCCATCACAGGTCGCTTGCCCTTGTCTCTGTCACCGCCAGCACCGATGACGACGACAACCCTGCCGCGCGCTATCTCACCAGCTGCTCTCAGAACGGCTTCGAGAGCATCTGGCTTGTGGGCGTAGTCGACGATGACATCGACGTCGCCTGCGATTCCCGCAGCGTCGAGTACTGGCTCGAATCGGCCTCGAACTGCAGTTACCAACGCCAGGCCGACAGCAATCACTTCGTTCGCTATGCCCAGTTCGGAAGCCGCTGTGGCGGCCCCGACCGCATTCAGCACGTTGTGACGACCTTGAAGACGAATCTTCATCGGAGTGCCACGCCAGACGAATGACGAGCCGCCAGATCCCATCTCGAGATCGGCTACGTCTTCCATGCCGTAACTGACCATCGGGCATACGCCGGGCACTGATCTGTCGAGAAGACGCTGACCCCACGAATCGTCGCGACACACGACACCAACGGCCGACATCGATGCATCGAACAATGTCGCCTTCGCGGCGAAATACGCATCGAACGTCTCATGGAAATCGAGGTGGTCGAGGCCGAGGTTCGTGAACAACGAAACGGTGAACCGAGTGCCCGACACTCGATGAAGGGCGAGTGCGTGCGACGAGACCTCCATCGCAACCGACCGGGCCCCGGCGGCAACCGTCTTGGCCAGAATACGCTGGAGATCGGTGCCCTCTGGCGTTGTTCTTGCGCCACTGAGCGTGCCGAGGACCTCTGGCCCGAGACCCGCCGATTCGAGAATCCCGCCAAGCAGGTGGGTGACCGTGGTCTTGCCGTTGGTTCCTGTGACGCCGATGACGGGAATCTTGGTCGAAGGCTGCCCGTGGATGGCCGCGGCAAGCGGACCAAGTACCTGTCTGACGTCCTCGACGACGAGCTCTGGCACGTCGAGGCCAAGTTCGTGATCGACGACGAGCGCAACCGCTCCTCTGCTGATCGCCTCGGCCGCGAACAGGTGCCCGTCATGCGCGGTGCCGGAGACACAGGCAAACATCGAGCCATCGACCACCTGCCGAGAGTCGTGGGTGAGGTCGACGATGTCGATTGCCGGCAGCGAATCCAGGTCGCGAACTCCGACGTTGCGTGCCACCTCAGTCAACAGCATCTGCCGTCTCCAGCGGTGCCTCTGCCACGGACGACGCGGCGAGGGCCGAATCGGTTGGCGGGACCCGGAGTGTCCTGAGTACGTATTCGGCGAGTTCGCTGAACAGTGGAGCAGCAACTTCGCCTGCCAGGTAGGTCGCAGCGGTGTCGAGAACCACCACGATCGTGAGTTCAGGGTCAGCCGCCGGTACGAAGCCAGCGAAGGTACTCATGTAGTCAGTGTCGCTGTAGCCGCCTTCGAAAGGTTTTTGGGCTGTTCCTGTCTTTCCTGCAACGGTGTAGCCATCGACTGCAGCGAGTCGGCCGGTGCCGGCAGCGACAACTTCGGTCATCATCGCCGTGACGCTGGCAACCGTCTCGCTCGACATCGCACGCGTTCCGGGATCGATGGGCCAACGGTGCATCATCCCCTCACGATCGACGACGCCGCGAACCAACGTCGGCCGCACATACAGTCCGTCGTTGGCGATCGCGTTGTATGCACCAGCCACCTGAATCGGCGTGAGGGCAAGGCCTTGCCCGAAGGAGATCGCGGCGAGCTCGGTTCCGAACCAGCCGGAGGACGGTACGAGAATCCCGGCAGATTCATCAGGAACTGTCGCCGAGCCGTCCTTGCCGGTGCGGCTGCCCATTCCGACCGAGACGAGGAACTCGTACAGCCGATCCTTGCCGACCAGTTCGGCGACACGGATGGTTCCGATGTTCGAGGACTTCGACACAATCTGGCTGACTGTGAGCTCGCCGACGCCCGTGGAGAACGGCTCGCTGAAGATCTTGTCAGCGAACTCGTAGGTCTCCGGTACCTCGAACTCGGTGTCGGTCTCGACGACGCCGGCTTCGATGGCCGCCGCGATCGTGAAGACCTTGTTGACCGACCCGGGTTCGTACGTGTCGAGGTACGCACCGTTGTACGAGGACGGCCGAGCGACACCCGTGTCGCGGTCGAGTGAAACACTCGCGGCGGCAAGTACTTCTCCGGTACCGGTCCGCATGATGACCGCATATCCGCCCTTGGCAGATGTTGCTTCCACCTGCTCGATGAGAATCTGTTCTGCAAGAAACTGCGTTTCCCGATGAATGGTGAGGACGATGTCCTCGCCGGGGGTCGCGTCCTCTCCCGAACTCGAGCCGGCGGGTACCAGCGTGCCATCTCTCCCCTGTTCGTAGATCTGCCAACCGCCGACACCGGCCAGCAGGTCGTCGTAGTAGAGCTCGATTCCACTTGTCGCAGACTGGTCGACGTCGACTCTGCCGAGAAGGCCGCGGGCAAAGTCCGGTCCGTTGGGGCGCAGTCGGGCCGGTTCCTCGGTGACAAAGACCCCATCAAGACCGAGCGCGCGAACCGCATCACCAATGCCAGTGTCGACCTGTCTCAGAAGGAATTCGTGCTGTCGATCACTCGAGAGTGCAGCGCGAATCACCTCAACTTCAAGACCGAGGATGTCGTGCAACGCGACAGCTGAGGCTTCAACGTCGGTCACGAACGTCGGGTCGACCCAGATCGTCGGCCGGTCATCGGAGAGCACCAGCGCGTTGCGATCCCGGTCAAGGATCGAACCACGTGCTCCCGCGATCTCGATCCTCTGCACCCTTTGATCGGCTCCCCACTCCACATATCGATCGGCTCCGACGATCTGGACGTCGACGAGGCGCCAGCCTGCGAGCGTCACCAGCATGACGAGAACGACCATCATCGCCAGGATCCGCCGAGACGGATTGCCCCTGGTTCGTTTGGCTCTTTTCGGACCCTGATCGACCCACCGTCGAGAGGGAAACTGAACCGACTTCGCCTCCGGCGTCCCGATTCGCGTTGGCCTGTTCGACATCGGGAAGGATTGACGTCTGGTGACTGTGGTCACGAGTCCCCGAGCAGCGGCTTCAGCATGGACCCATCGGTAGCCAGATTGGTTCCCGATCCGAGCGAGGAGTGTGCAGTGTTCACTTCTGCGAGCAGAGCGGCCTCGACGTCGAGATCGACAGGGTCGACGGGATCGATCATGCCCAGCGCGCCGCGGGCGAGCTGTTCGACTTTGCGCGGCGAGTTCAGCTGTTGGATCTGGAACCCGAGATCGACGAGTCGTGCCTGTTCGAGGTCGAGTTCGAGTTCGACTTTCTCGAGATCGTATTGTGCGCTCGCCATCAGGTTGTGGAACGCGGCGAGCCCGAACAGCGCAACGATCGCTGCTCCCACGGCGACGAGTAGAACCGGTGACGTCCTTCGTTTGCTGACCGCAGTGACGAGCCGAAGGTGATTGTGAGGCCGCGACTGTTGTGGGTCGAGACGGGCGGTCGCGGGCGCGCTCGACACGCTGACGATGTGCGCGTGACTACGCGGTGATTGTTCCTGGACAGCACCGACAGGTGGATTCACAGGCCCTGCTCCGTTCGCTCAGCGGCCCGGAGACGAGCGCTTGCCGACCTGGGATTCGCGGACAGCTCGATATCGCCTGGCTGTCGAGACCCGCTCCACAGCAGACGCAGCCGCGTCACCATGTCGGGAGGAGGGGGAAGGTCCGGGCGACCTTTCGGCGAGGTCCGCGACTCGTCGCGCAAGAGCTGCTTCACGATCCTGTCCTCACCGGAATGATACGACAGCACCGCGATTCTCCCGCCGGGCTTCAACGCGTCGACAGCGCTTTCCAGAGCCGGCCTCAGAAGGTCGAGTTCGCTGTTCACTTCGATCCTGACGGCCTGAAAGGTTCGCATCGCAGGATGGCGTTGCTGCCGGCGTCGTGCAGCTGCAGGCACGGCGTTGACAACGACATCTGCGAGCTCGGAGGTGGTGGACAGCGGCCGAGCCGAAACGATCGCCGATGCGATGCGCTTGGCGTGACGCTCGTCGGCGTATTCGCGTAGCAGCGTGACCAGTTCGTGTTCGCGGTAGGTGTTGACGACTTCGGCAGCGGTCAAGGAGTCGGTGTCGTCCATACGCATATCGAGGGGACCCTCGAAACGATGCGAGAAGCCTCTGTCGGCGTGGTCGAGCTGTGGCGAGCTGACCCCTAGGTCGAAGATCACCCCCGAGCAGGTGCCCCGCTCGACAACCGTCGAGATGTCGTCGAATCGGACATGGTGGGCCACGAAACGATCACCAAATCTGGCGAGGCGTCGAGTCGCGGCCGCGATGGCGGCACGGTCCCTGTCGAGGCCGATCACGCTGATGCGAGGATGCGCCTCGAGCAGTGCCTCGGCGTGGCCGCCCGCTCCGAGAGTGGCATCGACGATGCAACCTTCGCTGTCGTCGAACAACGCGACGATCTCGGCGAGCATCACCGACGAATGTGAGAAGCCACTCGCGTGTTCGCTCGCATGGTGCTGCAAGCGTTGACCATCACCGGAATCGGCGCGACTGGGCTGTTCCCCGGCGAGCAGACACATCGGAGGGTTCCGATGAGCTGTGAACGGAAATGGGCGGAGCTGGGGTTTCCCGTGCCCGCCGGGGAACAGCGCAATCGCGCTGACAGTTGTTTGCTTTGCGATTGTGATCGCCATCGGGGACGTCATGCGTCAGGCTCTCCCCCGAGAAGGAGCCGCAAGCTGAGATCCAGGTCATCGCCAGCAGCGAGGGCCTCATCACCTTCGAGGCCGGCTTCGGCCCACCGGCCGATGTCCCAGATCTCGACGAGGTTGAGCGAGCCGATCACCACGCACTTGCGGTCCATGCCGGCGTACTCACGAAGGTGGGCGGGAATGGCGATGCGACCCTGCTTGTCGGGCGACACCTGGGCGGTACCCGCCGCGAAGGCTCGCGCCACGTTTCGTGCGTCACGACCGGCCTTGGCCAGTCGTACACGTTCGCGAGCCTGCTCCTCGAACACCGGGACGGTCATGAGTGCGAGACACCCGTCGACCTGTTTCGAGAGATACGCGCCGGGTCCGAACGCGTCGCGAAACGTCGACGGCAGGATCAATCGTCCCTTGTCGTCGAGCGAGTGCTCATACGTTCCGACGAACACGTGTTGCGCCATCCCTTGTGTGATGCCCTTGATCCGGTACCAGTGAGGACCGGAGATGAAGCTCAGCGGCGATGTCCGGGCCTATTCCCGTTCACTCCCCTTTGCTCCACTTCGCGCCACCGTACGGTTGCGAAATGCCTCGGTCAATCACTCCAACTGAGTCGCGGAGGGCGCCCGTATGCCCACGTAGAGCGACTGAATCGAATGACATCGATGTCATTTATCACCCAGAGCGTTGGAACTATTGAGTCCGTCACTGCGAGTACGAACGGGTGTTCGAAATCAACGCAATCACTACTGTTATGAGAATCCCAGGGAAAAAAATCTGAGAAATCTACCGAAACACCCGCTCGATGAGTTGATCGGCGGCGATTCCGAGTTCTGAGCACCCGATTCCGAAACCATGAGCGTCTTGGACAAGTCGCTCGATCACGGCCTCGCCGACATGATCTGGTGACAACGCACCGAGCAGCGGCGCCGGTTGCCAAGTCTCGTACATCACGATCTGGAACCTCGCCCGTCCCCTGACCCTGCGCTGCGACATCCCGACAAGCTTGCGCCCTTCGACGGTCACCTCACCAGAGCCGAGTCCCGCAAAACACAACAGCGACCCCGCTCCCTTGTCGACAAACCGGCCGCGGTGCGCCGTCGCAGCCACGCCGCTTTCCAGCAGCGCATCGACGAAGAGATCACCGAGCCACACAAACGCCGCTCCGACATCATCGGTCCAGTGCTTGTCATCATCCCCGATGGTGACATCGATCCAGTGCGACACGCCGGGAGCCAACCAGACAAGTCCCCCACCGCTGCGCCGTCGTGCAACTTCGATGTCGCTCGCAGCCAGATCATCGGCAGGGAGCAGGACCTCGTCGGCTTGGGTACTTCCGAGCACGATGGTCGGTCCCGCGACATCCAACCTCACCACCGACGGCACAACACCAGCAGCAGGATCTCGGAGATGGAGATCCGAAGCACTGCCGTGGATTCGCTTTTGATGAAACCGTGACATCAGGCTGTGGCCGACAGACCTTCCGGTAGGTACTGCGTCCATGCCTGCGGGACCTCAGGGACGCTCATCGCGACCCACGACAACGCATCGGGAGCCATGGGAGCCATGGCGAGATTCATGTTGGGCAGATCGGACAGCATCTTGTCGCCCTTGCGGACATTGCACGGACGGCAGCACGCAACGACGTTCTCCCAGAGATGTACCCCTCCCCTGCTGCGGGGGATCACATGGTCAATGCCTTCGGCAGGTGCGCCGCAGTATTGGCAGGCGTTCGCGTCCCGCGTGAACAGCGCCCTGCGGTGCAAAGGCGCCCTCCTGCGATACGGGACCTTCACGAAGTAGCGGAGCCGAACGATCGACGGCAGCGGAACTGTGAGGCGTTCGGACCTCGCCACATTCTTCGTCTCGTGGATGCAGTCAGCTTTCTCGGCCAGCGTCAGCACGAGGGCTCGACGCTGCGATACGACACTGATGGGTTCGTAGGTGACGTTCAGCACCAGCGCGCGGCTCATTTCGCGCACATTAGTCCGCTGCGACAACCTGACCGGCGTGGATGTGCGGTGTCAGAGCACTACCGCGAAGCAGCCGGCCACTGCCGGCACCACTCGAGCCACTCGATGACATCTGTGGGGTTGAGCCGCGGTCCATGGCCACCTCCATACATCGTGGCCGACCGGAATTCGAGATACGCAGAGTCAGGAATCGGCAAGAACGGAGGTCGCCGCCACCATCCCTTCGCCGCCAGTCGCTTGAGTTGGCGAATGGCTGTCGGCCACAGACGCGGGTGAAGCGTCAGCTTGCCAGCAACAGGCAGAAGCGATCGGACGGGTACGACGGCAGTCAGCTCTTCGAGTCCTTCCAGGCTCCACCATCTGCCCGCGGCTCCTTGGGGAGTCCGAGCACCATCTCACCGAGAATGTTGCGCTGTACCTGCGATGTGCCGGCGTAGATCGTGCCGGCTCTAGCATTGAGGAAGGTCCCCGTCCACGAAGCGATGTTGTCGGCAGGCGCTCCTGCGGAGTCGGCGGAGAACGCGGACCCTGGCCCCTTCCCTGTCGGGGTCATCGCGGCTGCGCCGATGATGTCGAGCGACAGTTCGGACACGACCTTGTGATACTCGGACCAGTAGAGCTTGGTGATCGCTGCGTCTGGCCCTGGCGTCTCACCCTCGAGGAACTTGGTCAACGTGCGCATCCCCAGGTAGCGCATGATCTCGACCTTGCTGTGGCACCACGCGAGACGCTGCCGAATCTTCGGGTCATCAGCGCAACCGGTGATCTTCGCCAGCTCGTTGAGTCTGTCGATCTCGGTTCTGAAGGCGATGGGACCCGTCGCTGCCGATTCGCCACGCTCGAATCCGAGAAGGGTCATTGCCACGGCCCATCCACCGTTGACTTCGCCGATGACGTTTTCCTTGGGCGTGCGCGCCTCGTCGAAGAAGATCTCGTTGAACTCGGATTCGCCGGAGATCATCCTGATCGGCCGGACCTCGACGCCTGGCTGATCCATCGGGACCAGCAGGAACGTTATGCCCTTGTGCTTCGGGGCATCAGGATCGGTCCTGGCCAGAACAAATATGTGGTTGGCCAGGTGGCCGGCTGAGGTCCAGATTTTCTGCCCGGTGACGACCCACTCGTCACCATCGAGCTCGGCCCGGCAGCCGAGGTTGGCGAGATCGGAGCCTGCATTCGGCTCGGAATAGCCCTGACACCAGACGTCTTCACCGCTGAGAATGCGGGGCAGGTAGTGCTTCTTCTGCTCTTCGGTACCCCAGTGAATGATGGTGTTGCCGACCATCTGGATCCCGAACCCATCATTCGATCCACCGGTCGGGACTCCAGCCTTGGCGAACTCTTCGGCCATCACGACCTGCTCGAGCGACGTCAGACCAGGACCCCCGTACTCGGTCGGCCAACTGAGGGCGAGCAGGTTGTTCTCATACAGGATGTTCCGCCACTCGGAGACGAACTGCCCTGCTGCCTCTGGCTCAAGCGCACCGATGCCGGACCAGTCGGAGGGGAGATGTTCGGCCAGGAACGCCTGAATCTTCTCGCGATAGACGGCTGCTTCTGGCGGATAGGTGGGGTCCATGGCCCGGAACACTATCGACGAGCACGACTCATCACCAGGGAAGACCTGCTGATCGAGGTAGAGAGCGGTAAGGCAGTGCGATCAACGCGGCAAGATCACCCCGAGTGTCTCGCCTCGGCCCCGAAACCCGACAGCCGCCGCTCCGATGAGCGGTCCGTCTGCACGAAGACCGGCAGGGACCACCCGCGTGCCGAGGCTGTGATCGAGTTTGGCGACACGGTCGACCTCCGCTTGGGCTGCCTCGAAGAACATTTCGCCATAACCGAGAGCGACCGAACCGGCGACAACAACGAGATCGAGATCGAGCAGGTTGGCGACGCCACCGATCGCTCGCCCCACGAGCGTTCCCGTCCTGATCCTCCACGGACCGTCCGCCTCTTGAGCAGGCTGACCTGTCAGCGCCGCAATAGCGGTACCGGATGCCTCGCCCTCGACGGTGCCGAGAATACCGGCGTGCTCGCGGCCTTCAGGATTCACGACGAGGTGGCCGATGTGCCCTGCATTGCCGAGGCGCCCATCCAGCAATCGACCATCGAGCACGACGCCGCCTCCGACGCCCGTGGAGACCACCATGGCCATGAAGTTCCGTGAGCCACGAGCGGCCCCCAGCCAGCCCTCGGCGAGCGCCAGTGCCTTCGCATCGTTGTCGATGTGGACGTCGGTGCAGATCCCAAGGCAACTGCTCGCCAAGCGGGACCGAAGGGGAAAGTCGCGCCACACCCTGATGTTCAGCGGCGACACCGCCTCGCCCAGCGGCGCCATCGGCCCACCTGACCCGACGCCGACGCACTCGATGCGGAGGTCGTCGTCAGCAGCCGAAGCTTCCGACACCACAGGAGCGATCAACGAGTGGACCCTGTCGAACAGATCCTCGCCGTCAGCCGGTGCCGGATCGACGCTCGAAGTCACCCGCCTGGCAGCAATGTCGCCATCGCGGGTGACGACTCCAACCTCGACCTTGGTACCGCCAATGTCGATAGCGAGACAGGCTTCCACCATGGCAAGGGTAGGACGCGGCCACGAGATCGCGCTGCCCCTAGAGCTCCGACCTCTTCTAGGCTGCGAGGACACACTCTTTGGCTGGACAGTGCCGGCAGGTGGACCGGATGAGGACGAACGGACGCAATGGCCGACAGGCGGGATGACAACAACACGACGAACCCGGGGACGGCGGCGTTCTCCCAGCACTTCCGGAAGATCGTCGACAACATCGGACTGATCATCAAAGGCAAGACCCGCGTCATCGAACGGGCACTGCTCTGCCTGATCGCGGAGGGTCATCTCTTGGTCGAGGACGTTCCTGGTGTCGGCAAGACCAGCCTCGCAAAGGCGCTCGCGACCTCGATCGACTGCAGCTTCGGCCGCCTGCAGTTCACGCCTGACGTGCTTCCCACCGACGTCACCGGTGTGAACATCTGGAACCGGTCCACCGGAGACTTCGAATTTCAGCCCGGTCCGGTGTTCGCGAACATCGTCCTCGGTGACGAGATCAACAGGGCGTCACCGAAGACACAGGCCGCGCTGCTGGAGTCGATGGAGGAACGCCAGGTCACCATCGACGGCGTGAGTCACCAGCTCGGTCGACCCTTCATGGTGATCGCCACACAGAACCCGATCGAACACGAGGGCACATACCCGCTCCCCGAGTCGCAGCTCGATCGTTTCCTCATGCGGATCAACGTCGGATACCCCGACACCAACTCGGCTCTCGACATCCTCGAGACCCATGGCCGAGGCAGTTCGACTCCGATCGGGCCGGTCATCTCGCTGACGGACATGAGAAGAATGGTCGACATCGCCAATGCAGTCCACGTCGCTCAGAGCCTCAAGCGCTACATCATCGAGATAGCCGAGTCTTCGCGATCGCACTCGTCGCTCGCTCTCGGTGTCTCGCCTCGAGCCACGCTGTCACTACAGCGAGGGGCAAAGGCTCTGGCCGCGGCCAGAGGCCGCGACTACGTCATTCCCGACGATCTCAAAGAACTCGCTGTCCCCGTTCTGGCACACCGGCTCGTGATGACCCCGGACGCTCAGCTACAAGGCCTCACTGTTGCCCAAGTAGTCGACGGCATCCTCAGCGCGGTGCCAGTGCCAACCTCGAGCGGAACCTGACCACCGTCGCATGCTGACCCGTAACGGCTGGCTGTTGTCGGGTCTCGGCGCTGCCCTCGTCGTGTTCGGCAGGGCGCTCGGGATCTGGGAACTGTTCGTCGTCGGCACAACTGCGCTTGCACTCGTCATCATCGCCGCGTTGTCTGTGGGGTTGTCACGGCTGAAAGTCAACGTGTCGAGACAGATTCGTCCTGTGCGCTTACACGTCGGCCAGCCGGCGCGGGTGGACATGCGCGTCTCGAACCTGGCCCGCCGCTCGCCCGTGCTTCGAGTGCGAGATCCGGTTGGCGCCACCCGTGGTGCCGACGTTTCGGTCGGCCCGCTGCTCGCCGGCGAGTCCGTCGCTGCCGCGTACAGGCTCCCCACCGACAGAAGAGGGGCAGTGACGATCGGTCCGATGACCATCGAAGTCACCGATCCGTTCTCGTTGGCAAAGATCTCGGCACGGGCAGCAGCGGTTACGAACGTCACGATCTTCCCGGCGGTGCTCGATCTGTCCCCCGCTCCTTTCACCATCGGTAACGACCCTCACGGTGGCACCCACGCCCCGAACGCGCTTGCCAGAAGCGGCGACGATTTCTACGCCCTTCGTCAATACACCGTCGGTGACGACCTCCGCCGGGTGCACTGGAAGTCGACGGCTCGACACGACGAACTCATGATCCGCCAGCACGAGCTTCCGTGGCAGGGCAGGGTGACCGTGTTGCTCGACACTCGCCGAGAAGGAGACGACGAGCAGCACTTCGAGCTCGGCGTATCTGCCGCGGCAAGTGTCCTGGCCGCAAGCGCCAGACGGCACGACCTCACGAGGCTCGTGACGACAGACGGTGGCGACAGCGATTTCGCGACCGGACACTTCCACCTCGAGGCACTGCTCGAGTTCCTGGCGACGGTCAGGGTCACCGGCCGTGGCGGCATCAAGCTGGCGATCTCGAAGCTGCATCAACATCGCAGCGGCGGGGCGCTCGTCGCTGTGCTCATCACGCCGACGCAGTCCGAGATCGAGTCGGTCACGCGTATGCGGAGCAGCTTCGGTTCGATTGCCGTGATCGCAGTAGGGGGGTCCCCACCCAACTCACGTCAGGACGTCATCACCCGCGCCATACCGGGTACAACCATCTTGAACGTCACTTCCCCCGCCGGGTTCACCGATGCGTGGAATCTCGCATACGGCCACAGGCGCTCTCTGGCAGGGACCGTCCGTTGAGCAAAGAAGCAACCTCGTGAGCGATTCTGCCAAAGCACGCAGTGTCGCCCACTCGCAGCGGCGCCCGATCCGCACGAGAGGTGGCTGGCCCGTCGTCGGAGCGGAACTCGCTCTCGGCGCGGTCACGCTCTCGGTCGTCTACGGCCTGACGAGGTTGTTCCTCGACACCACGTTTGCGCGTGGCGCCATTGTTGCCGCAATCGGTTCTCACCTCGTCGCGGCGATCTCGCGACGGCTCGGCCTGGGCTCGATCACCGCGCTCGCGGCATCGGCTGTTGCCATGGTGTTCACCCTGGCGGCGACGTTGTACAACCACACGACATCTACGCTCATCCCGACCGAAGCAACATGGTCAGCGGTCGGTTCTGACCTCGGAGACGCGTGGGATGCATTCGGCGTGGTGAAAGCACCAACCGAGGTCCTTCCCGGCTTCATCCTCGCCATCGCTGTGGCGGTATGGCTGATCGCTGCGGTCGCTGATCTTGCTGCGTTCAGAGTCAGGACCGTCGTCGAAGCCCTCGTTCCAGCAACCACACTCTTCGTCTTCACCGCCATGCTCGGCCAACCCAGCGGGCGCGTCGGAACAACCAGCGTGTTCCTTGCAACAGTCGCCGCGTTCCTCGTGTTCATCCGAATTGCGCTCCCACTGAATGCTTCTGTTCCGATCGAGTCGACCCGTTCACGCCAACCGAAGGCTCTTCTCACCCGAGGCGTCTCTGTTGCCGGAGCGGCGGTGGTTCTCGGTCTCGTCTTCGGCCCGCTGCTTCCTGGAGTCGATCAGGGTCCTGTGTTGGACTGGAAGGAACTCGACGGTGGATCCGGTGGGTCGCGTGTGACCCTTTCTCCTCTCGTCGATGCTCGCGGACGACTGGTCGAGCAGACCGATGTCGAACTCTTTCGCGTTTCGACCACCTCGGAGGTCGGCGCGTACTGGCGAACAACGGCACTCGACAACTTCGACGGTGGCATCTGGGGCTCGAGCTACTCCTACCGAGACGCCAGGGGCACGCTCGCCATCCAGGACACCGACCACGGGTTCGAAACCATCGACACGACATTTGCCGTTTCGAACCTCGGCGACATCTGGTTCCCAGCTCCCTTCGAAGCGATCACGTTCAGCGGAGCCGATGCGAAGTGGGATAGCGAGTCGAGCACACTCGTCACCAAGACCGGTCAATTCACCACCGGCGTGACCTACACCGTCAGGTCGGCGATCCCGATATATGACCCCGAAAAACTCCGCCTCGCTTCGTCATTCGTGCCACCGGAGATCCTCGAGCGCTACACCGCACTGCCGGAGGACTTCTCGACCAGGGTTCAGGATCTCGCCTTCGACCTCACGGAGACCGACCCGACCCAATACGAGAAGGCCTTCGCTCTCCAGTCGTTCTTCCGAGCAGAGTTCGAGTACACGACCGAGGTTCAGCTCGGCCATGACCTGAACCGTGTCGAGCAGTTCCTGTTCGTCGAGCGGACTGGCTACTGCGAACAGTTCGCCGGTACCTATGCGGCAATGGCACGAGCCATCGGCCTACCAGCGCGTGTCGCGATCGGCTTCACCCCGGGCGACAGAGTCGGCGGCGAGTTCGTGGTCAGGGGCAGGAACTACCACGCCTGGCCAGAGGTCTGGATCGACGGCTCTTGGGTACCGTTCGAACCGACGCCAGGGCGTGGTTCTCCGCAAGCTGAAGCATGGACAGGCGTGTCGCCGCAACAGGACGTTTCCCGCGAAATCCTCATCGAAGACGAACTCATCGACAATCCGACCTTGTCGAACCAAGACAACCTCTTTCTCGAAGAACAGTTCCCCGACTTCGAACTGGGCCAGGATCCATCCCTCGGTGGAAACCAGCAAGGTGGCGGCGTCCCTCAGTGGATCATCACTTCCATCATCGGCCTCACTGCAATCACCATATTGGCCGGCCTCTGGTGGACCGGCATGCCCGCTCTCGAGCAGAGGCTGCGAACCAAGCGGCGGGCAAAGGCGACAAGTCGAAGTGCCGAAGTCGTGCATGCGTGGGAGGACCTCATCGAGGCGCTCACAGGTCTGGGACTTCCCCAGAACGAGACCGAGACGCGCCGAGAGTACGTACGGCGAGTCTCGCCGAGAAGTCGTCTCGACCACAGCGCAATGGGAACCGTTGCGCTGCTCACCGACCAGGCCACCTATTCCGGCGCCGATGTCGACGACGAGATTGCTCTTCAGGCCCGACGCCTCGTACGCGGGCTCGAGGTCGAACTGGCGGCACGCACTTCACAGACCGACAGAGCAAGGCAACGGATTCACCCCGGTCGACTGCTGCGAGAGCTTCGCCGACGCTCGTGACCTCAGGTCTTGGGGTTGTCGTCGCCTCGACGCATACGTTTCACGCGGGTACCGAACCCACCAACGGTGCTCTTCAAGCCACTCGTCTTCAGGTTCCCTGTGACGTGCTCGAGTCCGGCGCGACCGAGATTGCGAGCGTTGCGTTCGATGACGACACTGGCCGCGAACATGATGAGGAAGCCCATACCGGACAGAAGAAACCCGACAGACAGCAGCGCGACCATGACCGCCAGTCCGGCCGCGAACCCCGCTAGCCCCCACTTGATGTTTCGCCACGCGTGGCGATACAAGGTGGTCTCCCCGACCTCGCGGGCAAATTCAGGATCGCTTTCGTAGAACTCCTGCTCAATCTGAAGGAGGATGCGCTGTTCATCTTCTGATAGCGGCATCGTAAAGCTCCTTTCCGAACGCCTGACAAACAGTTTCGCACAGCGACTGGACTCCAACAACGCGACGGGCATTGCTCACAGTTCAACCACCGTCGCCATCGCTGTGTTCCGGCCCTTGCTTCGCGAGCTCGGCGCGCGCGGGACCCCACAAGTCTCTGCCGGGTGAAGGGGTTGTCACCGCAGGTGACGGGCCGATGGAATCACGACCGAACTTGGCTCGAATCTCGTCGATCGTCTCGCTGACCGATGACCAATCCTCTTCGCTGGCCGGGTCGTCTTCACTCTTCGAGCCGAGATCGAGCGGCGACCCGACCGCGTCCAGCTGCAGCTGAACGGCTATTTCACCCGGTTCGTGCAGCGAGCCGCCGGAGATGCCGAGTAGCCGAACACCGGGATCGCAGTCGAGTTGGTCGAGCATCTGTTTCACGATCCGCGCCACGCCAGGCCCGGTGTCGATGCCGACTGGTTGCTTTGCAGATCGGGTGATGGTCGAGAAGTCACCAAACCGCAACTTGAGCTGGATCGTGCCTGCTTTGACTCCCGCTGCCCGGAGGCGGCCGGCGACAGCGTCGGCCAACCGGACCACAGCGTCATCGATCTCACGACGGTCGCGCAGGTCGGTGGCGAAGGTCTGCTCGTGGCTGATCGATTTGATGCCTCTCTCGCTCAGGACGGGTCTCGGATCGCGCCCATGGGACAGTTCGTGAAGGTGCGTTCCGTGTGACTGGCCGAATGTCGAAACAAGAAGGTCCTTTCGCAAAGCAGCCAAGTCGCCGATCGTCGCAACACGGAGTCGCTTGAGGCGCTCGAACGTCTGAGGTCCTACACCCCACAGAGCACGCACGGGCAGCCCGTGCAGAAAAACGATCTCCTCGTCTGCGGGGATCACGCGAACACCAGATCCCGGTCGCGTTCCCGTTCTGTCCGCCGTCGGTTTCGCGTCCTCAGAGGCGAGTTTCGCGAACAACTTCTTCGCCGACACGCCAACAGAGCAGCTCAGGTCGAGCTCCGCTTGGATGCGTTCGCGAAGCATCCATGCAATCTCGCGGCCGCTACCGAACAGCTGCCGTGCCGGTCCGACATCGAGAAAGGCCTCGTCGAGAGCGATGGGTTCGATCACAGGCGTCACCGATCCGAGGATCCTGTGAATCTGTTCGGACGCTTTGCCATACGCGGAGTGATCGCCCTGGATGAAGATCGCGTCCGGGCAGAGGCGCCGGGCACGGGACGTCGGCATTGCCGATCGGACACCGAATGCGCGGGCCTCATACGATGCAGATGCAACGACGCCGCGGGTGCCAGTTCCTCCGACCACGACCGGCTTTCCCGTAAGTGTCGGATCCTTCACGATTTCGACCGCTACATAGAAAGAGTCCATGTCGAGATGCAGGATCGACAGCTCAGGAGCGTCGAGTCGGTCGTCGCCTTCCATGGTCACGGCCCTGCCCCCTGCCCCGCGGTCACGTTCGCGTGACGATGAAGGACTCCCTGCGCGAACCGGCAAGGTGGTAGTCGTATCGGCGGGTTCCTTCCGTCCAGCGGTCGTCGAGCCAGTCTGCGAGCGGCTCCGACAGCCAACGTTGGTTTGCGCTGCACAACGTTTCGCACTCGGCCCTGCCGACCCAGCGAGCCTCCTCGACGATTCCATCGGGATCATCGACGTGGATGTCGCCGCTGACGTCGCCGCCGAGGTGAACCTCTGCCGTCAGGTTCCAACCGAGGTCAGGAGCGTGGACCGTGACGGTGTAGAGATGTCGTGGCCATGAAGCGACGGTGAGTCCTGTCTCCTCGGTGACCTCGCGCGAAAGCCCACCGAGAACCGATTCGCCCTCGTCGATAACGCCGCCGGGGGTCGTCCAATCGGTCGATCCATTGCGTCGGCGGTTGCAGACCAAGAGCAGATCTCGGCCTCGCTCGATGATGCCTCCGCCAACGGTCCAATACCTCACATCGACAGTCTGACAGGAGATGAGCAGCTCGACCCCAACAGGCGCACCTGCCCCTACGATGAGCAGAGATGGATGAAGAACGACCGAGCCGCGAGCGAATCCCTGACCCCACCAGGATCGAACTCCCCGGATTGACCCTCGCTCCAACAGCGTTGCCGTCGGCGCTCGCACGCGCCCTCGCCTTCACAGCAGTGCTCGTCGCAGGACTCTGCGGGGGTCTCGTCGGATGGGCGATTGCCGACCTTCAATGCGTCGGCGAATGCGGAACCATCTCGACGGTGGGCGCAGTCATCGGAACGGTGGTCGCAGCGGGAGGCGTGGCCATCATCTCCGTTCTCGTCCTCAGGGCGATGAGCGAGTGGAATGAACAGGCGTCACTGCGCGAACGTCAGCGCTGAGGTGGACGACTCGCCAACGGCGCTTCTCGAGTTGGCCATCGACTTCGCAGAACGTGTTGCCGATCGCCACGCAGCTGGCGGAACCGGAGACGTCGACTCGAAGAGTTCGTCGACCGACCCCGTCACACAGGTCGACACCGACAGCGAGCAGATGATCACCGAAGCCATCCGGGCCACTCGGCCCAACGACGGCATCTTCGGTGAAGAGGGGATCGATGTCACAGGAACCAGTGGTTTCCGCTGGATCATCGATCCGCTCGACGGCACGGTCAACTATCTCTACGGCTTCGCAGCGCACGCTGTGTCCATCGCCGTCGAACAGACGAGCCAAGGTGAGACCACGACCATCGTCGGGGTCGTCCACGACACGGCGCTCGGAAACGTCTACAGCGCTGCGGCAGGCAACGGAGCTTGGGTCCATCGGGGAGAACAGCTGCCTCGTCTTCTCCGCGCCAACGACGTCAGCGATCCCGGTCACGCGCTTCTGGCGACCGGGTTTGGCTATGACCCAGAAGTCCGACGCGCACAGGGCAAGACCATCGCTCAGCTCCTGCCGCAGGTGCGTGACATACGGCGTGCCGGATCGGCGGCTCTCGACATGTGTTTCGTCGCTTCAGGCAGCGTTGACGCCTACTACGAGACAGGACCGCACCTGTGGGACGTCGCCGCAGGATCGCTCATCGTGACAGAGGCCGGTGGCCGAGTGACCTATGACCCCGACCGTCGAAGGGTCATCGCTGCAGGCCGCTACCTCTACGATCCGCTTGAAGATATGATCGTGGCCGCCGAAAATCGCGGATGACCGCATCGACGACCCAATCTGGGCCAGACTCATACGGTGGGAACACGCATACTGACCGTTGAAGACGACGAGAGAATCCGGACGGCCGTGCGATTCGCCCTTGAGGACGAGGGCTGGGTTGTCGACGAGGCCGACAATGGTGAAGCAGCTGTAGAGAAGTTCACCAGGGAACCAGCGGACGTCGTTTTGATCGACATCATGCTTCCCGGAATGGACGGCTTCGAGCTGTGTCGCTCGATCCGCCGAGCCAGCGATGTTCCCATCGTCATGGTCACGGCGCGGGCCGATACTCACGATGTCGTAGCAGGGCTCGAGGCCGGTGCTGACGACTATCTGACCAAGCCATTTGCTCCGAAGGAACTCTCAGCACGGATTCGGGCGCTGCTTCGAAGGGCCAGGGTCAGCACCACCGACAGCCCTCTCATCCGCATAGGCGAACTCGAGATCGCACCCGAGCAGGGTGTGGTCAAACGTGGTGGCGATGAGGTGCACCTGACCAAAACCGAGTTCCGGCTCCTGTGTGAGCTTGCTTCTTCGCCAGGGAAGGTCTTCTCCCGCGAGTCGTTGCTCGAGAAGGTCTGGGGATACGGATATTTCGGAGACGGTCGCCTCGTCGACGTACACGTTCGTCGCCTTCGCACAAAGGTCGAACTCGACGCGGCCAACCCTCGCCACGTCGTCACCGTCCGGGGCATGGGCTACAAGCTCACGCCCTGACCCATGCGAAGTTTCCTGCGTCGCGGGCTCGGGCTCAGGGCACGTGTCGTGCTCGCGTTCGGGCTCAGCGGCCTCGTGTTGTCGGGGCTGCTGGCCACAGTCACCTACGGAGTGGCGAGGAACACGAGCCTCGACCAGCGTACCCGAAGCGCCGAACGCCAGTTCATCGACAACGCCGACTTGGTTGGCGAGTCGAGCCGGGCTGAGGACACCTCGTACATCGATCTCCTCCAGTCACTCCCCCAGGTTGCCGGTGGCCAGTCGATCGCGAACATCCCGACGCCTGAAGACCGATGGGTGGCGCCAGGAGGGCTGACGCCAGAAGATCTTCCCACCCCCCTCGTCGACATCGTCGGCGGCAGCGACGGCGCCTACCTGATGCGGTACTCGAACAACAGTCAGCCCACGCTCGCATTCGGGATCAAACTCCTACCCGCAGAGGTCGGCTACTACGAAGTCATCACCCTCAACGAGATCGCCGACAACTTGAGCAGTCTTGCCCTCACGCTCGTGCTTGCTGCAGCAGGAACCACCATCGCAGGAGCCATGCTTGGCGTGTGGGCCAGCAGCCGCATCCTGAGCCCGATTGCCAGCGTCAGCTCGGCAGCTCAGGCGATCGCGGCCGGCGACCTCGCAACTCGTCTCGAACCGAGAGCGGACCCTGATCTCGAGATCATCGTCGATTCGTTCAACGACATGGCTGCCGCGCTCGAGCGCAGAATTGCTCGCGATGCGAGGTTCGCATCCGACGTCAGCCACGAGCTCCGAAGTCCTCTGATGACGCTCCGCGCCTCGATCGACGTGCTCGACAGCCGGCGACATGAACTGTCGGAACGTTCGCAGGCCGCGCTCGACCTGCTCAGTGACGACGTGAACCGGTTCCAGCGACTCGTCGAGGATCTGCTCGAGATCTCGCGCGGAGACGGTGGCGCCGACATCGAAGTCTCCACGCTGAACTTGCTCGAGTTGGTCCGCAACGTCACCAGCTTCACGGGGCATGACCAGATTCCGATGACCTCTGACGATGAACGCCACCAGCCACTCATCGACGGCGAAAAGCGGAGGTTGTTTCAGGTCGTTTCCAATCTGCTCGACAACGCAGACAAGTACGCGGGTGGTGCAACTTCGATACGAGTCGCCTCGTCGCGCGATTACGTCACGCTCGCGATCGAAGATGCCGGGCCAGGAGTACCTCGCGACGAGCGCCAGTTGGTGTTCGAGCGGTTCGCGCGCGGTGGGGCGGCCAGAAGAAGGGGAGCAGGAGCAGGAGCAGGTCTCGGCCTCGCGCTCGTCGCCGAACATGTACGCATGCACAACGGCTCGGTGTGGATCGAAGAACGACTCGACAGGGGACCTGGCGCGCGATTCGTCGTGGAGCTGCCGAGGTCGGAGGAAAACGATGAAGCCTGACAGCCGGCGACGCGTCGTAACAGTCTTCGCCGCACTCGCAGTCGCCGCCGGCTGCGGTATCCCCGTCGACAACGGACCGCGCCAGCTGGCCATTCCCGAGACCGATGACCCTGCTGCCACGACCACCACCACCATCGCCCCCGATCCCGAAGACGCCACCTTCCGCCAGCTCTGGTTCATCCGCGACGGTCTACTCCGCGCCACCAGCCGCCAGATCGCGGATCCCATCTCCCACCAGAGTGTGTTCGAGGCGCTCATCTCCGGACCCACCGACGACGAGCGAGCCGGCGGCATAGAGACCCGCCTCCCTGATGACTTCGAAGTCAGGGTCGTTCTGTTCGAAGACACGCTCACCATCGACATCCTGAGCGAAGGTGGCCTCCCGTTCGAAGGTGAGTTCTTGATCGCCGCAACAGCCCAACTCGTCTTCACCGGTGTGTTCGGGACGAGCGCCAGCAAAGTGTTGTTCAAAGAAGCCGGCGAATATGTCCAACAGCTGAACGGTGCTGGTGAGCTCCAGGAACTCGACGCGGACGGCGTACCTGTGCCGCTCCAGATCGGCGACTTCGACGAACTCAGAGACCCAGGCTGACCTCAGCGCCGATCCGTCACCGAGGCATAGCCGGCAACCCTGCGTTTGCTGATGTGGCGAGCCGCCGCAGCGAACATCAACAGCGTCGGGAAAACCTCGAGGCGGCCGAACAACATCAGCCACATCAGGATCGGGCGACCAGCCCTTGGAATCACGAGGAAGTTCGATGCCGGTCCAGCCTCTCCGAGCGCTGGGCCGATGTTTCCCGTAGCGCTGAACGCCGCCGAGAACGCCGTCACGCCATCGGTCCCCAGAGCCGCGAGCAACAGACCGCCCACCACGCTGAACGTCACGTACAAGAGGACGAAGCCGATGACGCGTGAGACAACGACATCCGGTACGACCGTACTGCCAAGTCGAAGCGGAACGATGGCGCGCGGGTGGCGAGCCCTCACGACTTCTCGGGCCGCGTACTTCGCAATGATCTGCAGGCGAAGCACCTTCATCCCACCAGAAGTCGACCCCGACATGCCTGCAGACATGAACACCAGCAACAGAGCCGCCTGCGCCGCTGGACCCCAGAGCGCGAAGTCGGCGGTTCCGAATCCGGTGCTGCTGAGGATTGCAGCGACACTGAAGCTCGTGTGACGGAGATTTGTCGCCAACCCGAACGGTTCACTCACATTCACCCACATGATGAGGCCGACGAGGACAAAGAACATGGCGACGTACAGCCGAAACTCGCTGACCCTCCCATAGATGCCCCAATCCCCCTGCACAGCCCTCCAGTGCAGCGCGAAACTCGCACCGCAGTACAGCATGCCGAGCGAGATGATCACTTCGAATGCAACGCTGTCGAAGTGTCCGACAGAGGCGCCATACGGCGAGAAGCCACCGGTCGAAGCCGTCGCAAACGCGTGAGCCACACCGTCGTACAGACTCGCCCCCGCGAAAAGCATCAGAAGCACGGTGACCACTACGGTCACCGACCCATAGAGAATCCACAACCGCCTCGCCGTCTCTGTGACATTCGAATCGAGACGGTCAGTGGTCGGTCCCGGCGCCTCAGCGGCTATGAGTTCGAGACCTCCGACCTTCAGTGCTGGAAGAATCGCGACAGCGAGCACGATGAGTCCCATGCCGCCGAACCACTGCGTCATGCTCCTGAAGAAAAGCACGCCTCGCGGGACAGCTTCGATGTCGGCCAGAATTGTCGATCCCGTGCAGGTGAACCCCGAGATCGACTCGAAAATGGCGTTGTCGGCGTGGGCCCATTCGATGGCGCCGCTGAACAAGAACGGCAGAGCTCCCAGGATCGACACGGCCAGCCACGACCACGCGACCGAAGCAAACGCCACCACAGGCGATTGGCGAACAGGCACCGCGCTCAACCACCACAACAACCCTCCTGCGACGACGCCGATCGCGCCCGATGCCACCAGCGACCCGGTGTCTGAGGAGCGATCTGGCCCACCGTCGATCCAGCCCACCATCGCCGACAGGAACATCCCGATCGCAACAATGACGAGTGCGATGCCGATGACATGGACGACGGTGTTCTCAAATCGATCTGCCCTGAACCGTGAGTTCGATCGCTCTTTCACCAGGGCCAGTGTCATCGTCGCCCCGCCGGGTTGATTATGCGCCGCGATGCGAGGTGATAGGTGCGTCGGATCGTCTTGGTCCCGGCTGCCGCTACGGCCAGCACTGGCAACACCGAGATGTGTCCGAGGAACATGAGCGCAGCAGCGCTTGCCCGACCGAAGTCGTCGAGCGCAAGCAGCGCGCTGCTCTGACTGCTCGAGCCGTACGCTGGGCCAGCCGTTGCAAGCATCGAAGCCGCTGTGGCCACGGCCGCCCTGACATCGATGCCCGAAGTCGCCAACGCTCCGAGCCCTGCGCCGACCACGAGCAGGTTCAGCAGTACCTCGCCGACCAGACGGCCAACTGCGGCATCTCCGATACTCGATGCTCCGATATGAATGGATCTGACCGAAGCCGCGTGTACCTGACGCACGAGTTCGCGGCGCATCACCGCCAACAGTACGAGGACCCGGGCGATACGAATTCCTCCCGTCATCGAAGCAGCCATCCCACCGGTCACGACGAGAATCACCAGCAACGCTGTCCCAGCCTCATCAAAGATGGTCGTCGGACCGGCTAGGAAACCGGTGGTCGACATCGCGCTCGTGACCGCAAATGCCGAACGCCTGACGCTCTCTGTCGAGCCGTCACCGCTCCATAGGATCAGCAGCACCCACGCGGCGATCGTCATCGAGACGTATACCTTCAACTCGACCGATTTCGACAGTAACCCGATACGGCTCGTTCGGAGGATCTGGAACACGAACGGCAAACTCAAACCGGCCCCGAACATCGCTCCTGTCGCCAGCCATTCGATCGCCGCAGAGTCAAAGGCACCGAGCGATCCGGAGCGGGTGCTCCAACCGCCCGTCGACGCTGTTGTCAACGCGTGCAGGCACGCATCGATGGCCGGCATCCCAGCTAGCGCGAAGGCCGCAGCAACGATCATCGTGAAGGTGAAGTACACCGCGCCGAGGCGACGCAGATTTCCTCCGACCGTCGGCGACAGTCGACTGGCCGCTCGCGTTGCCACGCCGCCCTCGGCGTCGAGACCACCATGGCCAAGGCGCGGAAATATCCGGACGATCGCGACGATAGCGCCACCTCCTCCGCCCCACTGCATGAGACTTCTGAAGAGCTGTTCGCCCCGCGAAAGATCCTCAGGTCGCTCGATCAGCGAGACTGCGGTCGTCGTCACCCCAGCCGTTGCCTCCACCAGCGCCCTATCGATTCTGTCGATGGCGCCGGTCGCGATGTGCACGATCGCTCCGGCGACGACCATCGCAGCTGCTGCAGAGACCAGGGCCTTGTACAGCTCGTCAGTCGAGAGCCGTTTCGGCATCCTGAACACCATCAAGAGCGCGAGCCCAGCCGTCATCAACATGAGCGCAACCAGGACGAGGGCCACCTCATGACCCTCTCCGATCACCATGTCCAGCGCGGCCGAGGGGATGAGCGAAAGACCGCCAGCTCCGAGTACTACGCCGATGGTCGTCAACGGCGCTGAGGAGCGCGAGCCCATACGCGTCAGTCGAACGCCGAGGCGATAGACGATCAGCACCAGGTCGCCGATGCGGCGGGAGACCTCTCTCATCGCGGTCTCAACCGAAGTCTCATGACAGTGTCAGCCGAAGGCCCTGTGGACCTCATCGACGTGTTCTGGCATGGCGAACACGATCACGTGATCGCGAACCCGGAGCACGCTCCGGCCTCGTGCGATCTCGGCTTTGCCGTCGCGGACGATGGCCCCGACCAGAACGTCCCGCGGGAGGTGCAGCTCGGAGATCGGTGAGCCGACCGCCCTGGTCTCGGGTTTCACCTCGAGTTCGATGACCTCTGCGTCACCTTCGAGAAACGTTTCGACGGCGGCAACATCGCCACGCACAAACCTCAGAACGCTGTTGGCTGAAGCCGTCCTCGGTGACAGCGCCGCGTCGATGCCGATCTGATCGAGCAAGCTGAGCAGCGACAGTCTGTGGACGACGGCAATCGTTTCACCGGCCCCTTCGATCTTTGCGAAGAGGCATGCGAGAATATTGGCGTCATCTTCTCCTGTGAGAGCAACAACCGCGTCGAAACTCCCGACCTCTTCGTCGAGCAGGAGATCGATGTCGGTGATGTCACCCTGCAGCACGAGGGCTCCCGGCACGGCCTCGGCCAGTTCCTGACAACGCTCTTCTTTGATATCGACGATGACCACATCAACACCGCGCGGTTCGAGTCGTTCTGCGACCAACTCGGCTGTTCGGCCCCCGCCGAGCAGCAGAACCTTTCTGACACGCTTTCGCCGGAGGCCGAGAAGCTCCATGAGGTCTGCTCTGCCGCGGCGCTTCGTGACAGCTCGGATCAGATCGTGTGCTCGCAGAACGTCGTTGTCTCGAACGATGACGGTGTCGCGGTCGCGCGTGATGGTTCCGAACAGAAAGTCCCACTCGGGTGCGAATTCAACCGCTACATCGCTGACGCTGCGTCCGACGAGCGGCGCAGTCTCGCTCAGTCTCGCCCCGATGAGCAAGACTTCACCGCCGGCCATCTCCGCGACGTCACAGGCACCCTGATACGCGAGCAGATCGAGAATTTCTTCTGCAGTCTCGTCGTCAGGGTCGAGCACGAGGTCGACACCGATCGCCTTCCTGACCTCGAGCCCAGAGCGGGTACGGAGGTCCTTCGACTGCAACCGAGCGACCGTTCTGGCGTCACCCATCTGCTTGGCCTGCATACAAGCGATGAGGTTCACCTCGTCGTTGTCTGTCAGCGCGACCAGGAGATCGGTCTTATCGACACGTGCTTCTGTCAGCACACGTGGGCTGCTGCCACTACCGAGCACCGTCATCACATCGATGGTCTCGTCGATCTGTCGGAGACGACTTCGGTCTACGTCGATCACGACCACGTCGTGACCCTCACCGCTCAGGCGACCGGCAAGATAGGAGCCGACCTCGCCAACGCCGACGATCGTGATCCTCACCGCGCCACCATCGAGATGCCGTCTTGGAGATGGATGTGTGATTCAAGCACTGTTCTCAACGTTACCGGGGTTGGGATCACGGTGAGTCACGCGAAGAACCGGGCCGCAACTCCCTGAAACAGTTCTGCGGACACCGCTTTCTCGATGCCGACCACTTGAGACAATGGAATTCGCACGATCGAGTCCGATTGAAGCGCCACCATCGTTCCCCAATCGCCGGCAACCACTGCGTCGATGGCGGCGACGCCGAACCTCGTACACAGCACCCTGTCGAACGCGGTTGGCGTTCCGCCGCGCTGCACGTGACCGAGGACGGTGACCCGAGACTCGAAACCTGTCCTCTCTGTGATCGCACTACCAACCAGCGCTCCCATCCCTCCAAGAATCTTGTGACCCCATTGGTCGACGGCGCCTCCTGGGACATCAAGCGTTCCGGGAAGCGGTCTGGCACCTTCGGCAACAACGACGATCGACGCATAGCGACCCAACTCGTGTCGCCGTTGCAGTCGACGGCAGACATCGTCGATGTCGAAAGGATGTTCAGGGATCAGCGTGAACGCCGCGCCGCCTGCGATGCCGGCATGAGTGGCCACGTGGCCGACATGGCGGCCCATCACCTCGACGACCATCACCCTGTCGTGCGACTCGGCAGTCGTGTGCAACCGGTCGATCAGATCGGTCGCAATCTGAACAGCGGTGTTGAACCCGAACGTCTGCTCGGTGCCGGCGACGTCGTTGTCAATGGTCTTCGGGACCCCGATGACCGACGCTCCAAGCTCGCCGACGCGAGTCGCGCACGCCAGCGTTCCGTCGCCACCGATGACGATCAGACCGTCACAACCGAGAGTATCGAGGTTGTCGACTGCCATTTCGAGGCCACCTTCGTACAACGAAGGGTTGCTGCGCGATGTACCGAGGATGGTGCCACCTCTAGGCAAGATGCCGCGCAATCCCTGGACATCGAGCGTCATATAGCGCTTCTCGAGCACCCCTGCCCATCCGTCGAGAAACCCGTACACCTCGATCCCGTGCTCGCGTTCGGCGACCCGCGTCACCGCCCGGATGACTGCGTTCAAGCCTGGGCAATCGCCACCGCCGGTGAGTAATCCGATACGCATCCAGCAATGCTGCCACGACGCATGAGCCACCGGGCAACAGCACTACAGTCGTGCGCAATGTCCGTCGTGGTCGCCATCGACGCGGGCACGACAGGGGTTCGTTCGTTCGCCATCGACGAGTCGGGCACACCGGTCGGCATCGCGTACACCGAGTTCCCCCAATACTTTCCTCGTCCCGGATGGGTCGAACATGATGCCAACGAAATCTGGGCTGCGGTTCAGACGACCCTGGCCGAGCTGACATCTGTCCTCACCGAACCCATCGCTGCCATCGGCATCACGGATCAACGCGAGACGATCGTCGCGTGGAGCAGATCGACGGGTGAGCCGTTACATCGCGCCATCGTGTGGCAGGACAGGAGGACCGCGGCCAGATGCGACCAACTGGAGGCTGACGGCCAACTCTCAACGGTCCGTGGCACCACCGGCCTCGTCCTCGATCCGTACTTCTCCGGGACCAAGGCAGAGTGGCTGCTCGGCGAAGGAGGCGTCGTGCCGAACAGCGACCTCGCGCTCGGCACGATCGACTCGTGGCTCGTCTACAAGCTCACCGATGGCGGTGAGTTCGTCACCGACACCTCGAACGCTAGCCGCACGATGCTGTTTGACATCAACACACTCGAATGGAGTCCCGAGATGTGCGGTCTGCTCGGCATTCCGCAGTCAGCTCTCGCGGAGGTTCGGCCATCGAGCGGCCGGTTCGGAGTCACCTCCCCGAACTGCGCAGCCGGCGCCGGCATTCCCATCAGCGGAATCGCCGGCGACCAGCAGGCGGCGCTTTTCGGGCAAGCCTGTCTCTCACCAGGGATGGTCAAGAACACGTATGGCACCGGCTCGTTCATCATGATGAACGTCGGGGACAGCCCCGTTCCTTCACCAGTCGGGTTGGTGTCTACGGTGGCGTGGACGCTTGCGGACAACTCGACGACATATGCCCTCGAAGGCTCGGTGTTCGTCAGCGGCGCTGCCATTCAATGGTTACGCGACGGACTCGGCCTCATTGATGAAGCAGCCGACATCGGGCCACTGGCATCGACTGTCGACAGCTCTGGCGGCGTCTACGTCGTGCCGGCATTCACCGGGCTCGGTAGTCCGTATTGGGACCCGTACGCCAGGGGAACAATTGTCGGAATCACCAGGGGCACCGGTCGGGCCGAACTGGCGAGAGCCGTTGTCGAATCGATGGCCTATCAGACACGGGACGTAGTCCAGGCAATGAGCGCCGCCTCCGGGCGGAAGCTCTCTGAACTTCGTGTTGACGGCGGAGCATCGGTGATGCCCCTGCTGCTCCAACTCCAGGCCGACCAGATCGACATCACCGTGAACCGGCCGATGGTGACCGACTCGACCGCGCTCGGATCGGCCTTCTTGGCCGGCCTCGCCGAAGGAGTGTGGGCGTCGACATCGGAGGTTGCCGACGCCTGGCAACTCGATTCACGTTTCGATCCAGGGCCCGGTCGAACGTCTGCCGACGAGCTGTATGCGGGGTGGAAGAGGGCTGTCGAGCGAAGCAAAGGCTGGGCCGGCAGCTGACGGTCAGGCACCGCGTGCAGCTATGGCGGCGCCGAGCGCACCGGCTCGCTCGCCCATGGCAGCGGGAACGATCCTCACGGGTTCGCGGGTGCTGCCAGCCAGCACCATCGCCCGATAGTTGCGGGTGACGGGCTCCTCGAGAAGGTCCCAATCGGACACGAGGACGCCGCCGACCACGATTAGCTCCGGGTCGAGGACAGCCACGACGTTGGCCATGCCGACAGCCACCCACCAAGAGAAACCCTCGAGAAGCTCGATGGCGTCGTCGTGTAGGTCGCGCACTCCGCGCATCACGTGCTCGCCTCGAACCAACTCAACGTCTCCATCGGTGTAGGTGAGCAGGTTTGGAGCTTTGCCAGAACCTGCTGCTTCCTGCGCCAGACGAGTGAGACCGGATCCAGATGCGTACCGCTCGAGACAGCCAACCCGGCCGCAAGGACACAACGGGCCATTCGGGTCGACCATGCTGTGGCCGAGTTCGCCGGCGAGACCGTGGGCGCCGCGCTGGACCACGCCGTCCACGATGATCGAGTTGCCGAGACCGCCTCCAAGCGTGAGGAGCACGGCTTGACGGCTATCGCGGGCCGCGCCCAGCGTGAGTTCGGCCGTCGCGGCACAGTTCGCGTTGTTGTCGACGAACACGGGCACGTCCAGAAGGCCGAGGAGTCTTTCCCGGAACGCAAGTTCGCCAACATCGACGAGATTGGGCGCAAAGCGCATCTTTCCTTGAAAGTCGAGCTGTCCAGGAACACCGAAGCCGGCCGCCGACAAACCTCCAGCCACGTCGGCCAACTCGCGGGTCACCTCGACGGCGACGTCGATGAGCGCGTCTGTGCCACTCGGTGTGGCGACCCTGCTCTCCGCGACGATGTTGTCGTCGTCATCGATCACGACGGCCAGGCACTTGGTACCACCGACGTCGACACCGGCGACGTACCCGTTATGAACCAACGCCGTTAGCTCTCGGCCTGACGCTGGAGGTCGTCTAGCGCGGTGTGGATGATACGGCCTTCTGCCCTGCGCTTCACGAACCCGGGCAGCGGTACGACGAGTTCGACCTCGAGGTGATAGATCACCTCACACTGGTCCGGCTCGCCATCGACGGCCTCGAACCGATACCAGCCGTCGAGACGCTTCGTGATGTCGCCGGTCTCTTGGACCCACGAGAGTCGCGACGGCGTCTCACTGTGGTCGTAGCGCAACGCGTATGTGGTCGAACGACCCATTGCAGCGGCCCTGAATTCGACGAGCACGGGACGTCCGGCTTCGTCGCGCTCGAGCACTTCGGCGTCCTTCAGATCGGCTGTCCACTGGCCGTAGTTCTCAACATCAACGGCAATCTCGAAACACCGCTCCGGCGAAGCACCAATGACTCGTGTCTCTGTCGCCTCATCGAGCATCAGCTTCTCCTTGGCTGTCCTCACTGATTGTTGCACCCCTGCGAGGTCCGAACGCGTTCTCTCGGCAAGGTCGCCTGTCCGACGTCGAGGCGGGGTCGGTGGCCTAGGTCGAAAATGGCCGTGACGAGCAGACCACATGCCGATCATGCCCATTCCGAACATCGGCGCCAGTAGGCCGAACGCAAGAACGGTGAAAGGCCGTGCCGAAGCAGCGGCGATGACGACGACAGTCTGAGTGCCAAGCGACCCGAGCAGCGTGCGCTTGACGCGTTTCGGGGCTCCCTCGCTGAGCAGGTAGAGACCTGCAACAGAAATGTCATCTGTCCTGCTGCGCTGCACCGCTATGGCGTACGACCAGAGAAAGAGCACAGTTCCCATGGCGAACATCACCACCGCGACGCCAACGCCGATCAGGCCAAGAGAGTCTGGATCAATGACGCCGAGTGCGAGCGCTGCGGTCAGAACGAGTGTCGAACGCCAACTCCAGGCAATGATGCCTTCGCCCTCACCGGTGTCGGAAATCTCAACGGTCACAGTTGGATCCTGCCTGCAATTCGTGTGTGGTCAACTCAGGGCCTCCTGCAGCCTGGAAGCAAGGACGTCGTATGAGAACTCGCCAGCACGCCTGACGCTGGCCTCCGACATCGCCGACCTGGTCTGTGGATCGTCGAGTAACGACGAAAGCGCACCGGCCACAGCGGCAACCGACGTCGGCTCGTCGACGACCAGACCGGTGACCCCATGCTCAACCGCCTCGGCCGCGCCACCGCTCCGCCCTGCGAGCTGCGGAACACCTGCCGCTGCCGCCTCGACGAAGACGATGCCGAACCCCTCTTGCTCGAGGCCGCCCCACCGGACGCGGCACAGCATCGCGAAGACGTCGCCGAGACCGTACAGCGAGGCCTTGTCGTCTTCCGCGAAGCGGCCGAGGAACCGCACGTTTGCGCCCGACTTCGTTGCGACTCGCTCCAGCCGACGGCGATCTCGCCCGGTACCGCCGACCAACAAAACGAGGTCGGGATGGTCCTTGCGCAGTCGCCCGCAGGCCTCGATGACGACATCGAACCCCTTACGAGGAACGAGACGACTGACAGCGATGACGACACGGTCACCTGGTCCGACGCCGAACGCGTCACGAGCCTCCAGCCGCGCCGAAGCGTCGAGCGGAGCGAATCGCTCTACGTCGACCCCGGGAGGGACGTTCACCACCGGTAACGTCGATCGTGCAGCGCGTTCGGCTTCGGCAGCGGCGTAGCCACCGGCGGAAACCACGAGTTCCGCCCCGCGCAGCACCCGGGCCAGAGCCTGGCGCGCAACGGGCAACCTGCCTGGCACCGTCACCTCAGCGCCGTGGAGTACCACGCCGTACCGATGACGCAGCGAAGGACCGACCCAACCCAACGGCAAAGCGGGATCGAGCATCACGATGTCGGCGCCGACCTCGTCCGCGAGGTCATCGATCCTCGCCGCCAGCCCTGGCCGGGGGAGCAGCCACCGTTCCTTCACCCGATGAACGGTGAAGTCCTGTTCGGCATCCCATTCGGCAGCACCTTCGTACGGTGTGGCCATCACGAAGACATCATCTGGAGGGAGTCGTCGCCACAACTCCCACAGGTAGGCCTGGATGCCGCCCACCTTGGGCGGGAAGTCGTTGGTGACGAGCAGGTGCCGTCTCATCGGACCAGCATCGGTTCGACCGAACGGTTCAACTCGTCGATGACGTCCTCGTCGTCATCATCGGCGACCAGCGCGAGAAGGTCGTCATGGCCGAGACGCTTAGCAGCCCACACTGCGTGAGCACGAACAACAGCGTGCGGACTGCTGAGCGAGACCTGGACCGCGCTGCGAGGTCCAGGATCGGCCGCCGGCCCGACATTGCCGAGGGCAACCAGAGCATTCCTGCGTAGATACTCGGCTCTTCGGCGAGGGATGTACCAGCTTCCGTGCCGGTCCATGAGCGCGTCATCGTCAGAGAGCAGCAGGCCGACCAGATCGACAGAGGTGACTGCGCCCGGTGAGAGCGCTGTCGACGGCGTACTCCTGATCCGCTTGACGTTTGGTGGACACACGGATTGGCAATCGTCGCAGCCGTACAGTCGGCCTCCGAGGGCAACGCGATGGTCGGGGGGAAAGGCGCCGTCGGCCTGCACCAGCCATGCAAGACATCGCCGTGCGTCGAGCACACCCGCCTCGTCGAGCGCCGCTGTCGGACATGCGATCTGGCATCGGGTACATGAGCCGCAGCCATCGGCCATCGGCGCAGTCGATGGTGGTAGTTCGGCGTCGGTGAGCACAGAACCGAGCACGAACCACGACCCGAGTTCACCCAAGAGGATGTTGGTGTTCTTCGCAAACCAGCCGAGTCCAGCTCGGTAAGCCGCCGCTCTGTCAACCATTCGGTTGTCGTCGAGCACCACAACGGCTTCATGACCTTCGTCGACGAGGACAACCGCCATCGCTTCTAGCGCCGCCCTGAGCTGGTCGTAGAACGGTTCCCATGCATAGCGCGCAACCAGGCCACCCCCATCGTGTGGCACACCGTCGGTCTGGCGGTGGTATCCCAACGCCCCGACCACGATGCTGTTGGCCTCGGGGAGCAGCCGGCGCGGATCGGTCGACCTTTCGGGGCGGCCGTACGTGAACCACATCCCACCATGAAAATCTCGGGCCTTGCGAGCCTCGATCGCCTCGCGAGCCTCGACGAAAGGCTCCGCGCTCGTCACCCCGACAGCTTCGAGACCTGCCTCGGTGCCAGCGGCACGTAGGCGAAGCATCAGCGGAGTCGACATCCCATCATCGTCGCACGCCGCGAGGCGGCTTCCTCACTGCGCATCGGCTTGGTGGCGCAATTTCGGAACAAGCCCACCCTCGCCGAGCACGCGCAAGGCTCTGACCTCGTCGAGATCGATCACGACCGCCTCCTGGTCGTCGTGAACGAGATGGGTCATGACACAGTCATCGCATGCATCGGTGTACCGAGCGATGCATGTGTCGCAGTCGATGACGAGCGACAGATGGCGACGTCCGTGTGAGTCGCGGTGTGGATGGTCGATTGGACGGGTCACGTCTACCTCCGAAGTCACGGCCGGAGTCTGGATACCGGCCGGCGAACTGGGTCGCAGACATGAACTTACGGAGGGGGTGGGACGGTCAGGCCACGAGTAACACGAGGACGTGGCTTCCGACGATGTTGCATCCGAGCGCGGCGAGCCGCTCGCGGAGCTCTGCGTCGTCGGTCACCGCGACCACCCCGACATCAGGGTCGAGCCGGAAGGCCGTCTCGACGATGACGTCGTCTGCGGTCACGCCAGTGGGAGACCAGGCAACGCGAACAGCAGGTGATGTCGACGTTCTGTCCGCAACGACGAAGTCATCACCGTCGAACACCACATCGAAGGTCACCGCGGATCTCGCCGCGTAGTTCGCGAGCGCGCTGACCAACCGTGCCCGCTGTTCGCGCAGCGCCAGCAGCGGCCAACCGAGCATCGCGACGTTGTAGCCATCGACGAGCACCCGAACGCCTTGCAACGCGAGAAGTTCACGAAACCCGTCGAGTGAATCGTCGCTGAGCCCACGCGCCGATCGAATGGCCACACGCCGTCTTGGCGTCACGACTTCGGGCTCAACGCCCTCTTCGGGCATTGCTGCCGGCATTGTCGCTGCCCACCGTTTTCGCTCTTTTCCGAGGGCAGCTTCGGCCCTGGTGGCCCTTTGCTCGGCAGCGCCGGCACGAGAGGTGAGATCTCGAACCTGAGCATTGAGAGCGGTCGACTCATCCTCGGCGATGCGTCGGGCAACAACCGCCCGCTCGACATCGTCGACCAACCGCGCACTCTCGGACTCGGCCCGCTGGGCGCGAGCGAGCGCGACCTGACGGGCTTGTTCGAGCTGATCGACGCGGACCTGCAAGCTCCTTGCTTCTGCCTCCGCTTTAGTCGTCCGGACCGCCGACGCTGCGTCGACCCCGGCACTGGCCAGCAGCTCCTGCCAGCCGTCGTTTCGGGCTAGCCAGGCCCATCCGACGGGCCCGACATCCTGGGGTTCGATCGTCTCGACGAACCTCAGTCGGAACGAGTCGTCGGCGTCGATGGCGGCCACGACCGCATCGAAGGCCCCTGTTGGCAGCTTCGGCACGGCAAGGAGTGGCCGAACGACTCTCGGCACCGATTCCTCACCATCTTTTCTGGCAATGGCGCGCGCATAGTGGAACGCCAACTCGACGGCCGGTTGCAGCTGGCGCTTTGCACCGTGTTCCACGCTCCAGACAATACGAGATGCCAGGCCGCGAAGAGCCAGACAGTCGGCGGGTTTCCTCTTTCGAACATGCGTTCACGGCTTCGAACGTATGTTCGTGTACCGTCGCGCCAGATGACCGCCCAGACGAGTCCCCTGTTCGACCACTTCGACATATCAGGCCGAGAACTCGTGACGGCCACTCTCCCTGCCGTCCCGTCGGCAGACGCCGGCCGGCAGCGCTCACTGGACGACCTCGGCACCCCGCTGCACGAGGTCACGTTCTGCGTCCTCGACCTCGAGACGACGGGCGGCAATCGATCAACCGACATGATCACCGAGATCGGCGCCGTGAAGACACGCGGCGGAGAGTCGCTCGGGACGTTCCAGACCATGGTCAATCCCGGCATCAGCATCCCCGCAGCAATCACCGTTCTCACCGGCATCTCGCAGTCGATGGTCCTGCGTGCGCCACGGATCGGCGACGTCTTGCCGACATTCCTCGAGTTTCTCGGTGATGCCGTCATCGTCGGACACAACGTGAGCTTCGACCTCGCCTTCCTGAACGCCGCTTTGGAGATGACCGGAAGAAACCGGCTGTCCCATCACGTGGTCGACACCCTTCGTCTCGCGAGGCGACTGATCCGCGATGAGGTCCCGAACCTCAAGCTCGCGACTCTGGCGAGGTATGTCGGTGCGTCGACACAACCGACCCACCGAGCGCTGGACGATGCGCTGGCCACCAACGAAGTGCTGCATCGACTGCTCGAGCGAGCAGGCACGATGGGGGTCCTCGGCCTCGATGACCTGATGGCGCTTCCGAAGATCGACTCCCACCCTCAAGCACACAAGCTGGCGCTCACGAACGGCCTTCCCCGCGTTCCTGGCGTGTATCTCTTCCGCGACAGGGACGACAGAGTGCTGTACGTCGGCAAGGCAACAAACCTCCGTACACGCGTCCGCTCGTACTTCTCCGGGGACGCACGCCGCAAGGTCACTCAGCTGCTCCGCGAAACAGAGTCGATCTCGCACATCGAATGTCCTGGACCATTGGAACCGGAGGTGACCGAGGTTCGGCTCATCCACAAGCACCAGCCCAGGTTCAACCGGCGGTCGAAAACACCGAACAAATACGTGTACGTCAAGTTGACGCTGAACGAGCGGTTCCCGCGTCTCAGCGTCGTCAGCTCGGTGAAGCCCGATGGGGCGTTGTATCTCGGGCCTGTGCCGTCGCGACGATCGGCCAAGGCCGCAATCGATGGCATCGAGAGCGTGACACCGATTAGGCGCTGCACGAAGCGTTCCACGAAGAACGCCGACTGTGGCCCGTGCGCCGGCGCACAGATCGGTGTGACTGCATGCCCCTGCAGCGGATTCACCTCGCAGGCCGACTACGACCGGCTGGTGTCGTCGGTGGCCTACGAGCTGAAATCTGGCGGCCATCAGCTACTTGGAAGGATCGAGGCCAAGATGAACGCGTTCGCGATTGCGGAGCGGTTCGAAGAGGCCGCCGATGTCAGAGACCGAGGTGCTGCACTCGCTTCTGTCCTTCGCCGTCAGCGGACGTTCGATCTGTTGCGTGGTTCGGGACGAGTTGTTGTCGAGCTGCCCGGCCGGGGCGGGGTCGAACTCGATGAGGGCAGGTTGCTGCGGTCCTGGAGCACCGACGGTGATGCACCGTTGTTCGCCATGTCGGAAAGGGTGCACCAGCCCGGCAACGTGGTCGACCAGTCGGAGGCCGATGAGTTGATGTGTGTTGCATCGTGGCTCGAGGCCAATGCCGCTCGGCTGCGTCTTCACGTGGTGGAGGGGTCGTTGTGTTCGGCCTATCCACCTCTTGGGAAGTTCATGGCGGGGCCCGGCGCGAAGCGCCGACGACAACGCTAGAGCGAAGCGCCGA
>JABABU010000027.1 GCA_014238065.1 Actinomycetota bacterium | reverse complement strand
GTTTTCGAACTCGCTCCCGATTTCTTCGATTCTCAACGAGACGATCCAGCTCCCGGTCTTCAACGACGTCAACGACCTCAGCGGATCGAACGTCGATTTTCACATCACAGGGTTCGTCTCCGTGCGGATCACCGCGTACAAGGCGACTGGTCCAGAGGCCAACCGGTACCTCGACATCCAGTTCCTGACCGCTGTGGGCTCCGGAGTGTGCTGCGACGGTGAATTAACTGACACAGGACTAAAGGTCGTGACGTTATGTGCCGTAGAAGACATCAGTTCATGCTGAAAAATAAGTGAGGGTCGGGGATGAAACGAAGAGCGGTTGGCATATTTGCCGCGATCGCGATGGCTGGGTTCGGCACTATTCTGCTGGTCCTGTTCGTTCGTGATGCCGAGGGCAGGGCGGTGGCAGGAGAGCTGCGAGTCAGTGTCCTCGTCGTCCAACAGGAGATCCCATCGGGCACTCCGGTCGAACTGATCGGCGACAAGGTCGCACTGGAAGAGGTGCCGGCCAAGGTCAAGACCGAAGGCGCACTGGAAGAGCTCACCGAGCTCGAGGGGCTGTTGACGTCCGTCGACCTTCTTCCTGGAGAACAGGTGCTTGCGGCCAGGTTCGTCGCTCCGGACCTTCTCACCAGCACCCGGATCCCGGTGCCGGCTGGCACGCTCGAGGTGACGATCTCACTTGATCCGGCCAGAGCGGTAGGAGGGACGCTTTTCCCCGGCGATCGAGTTGCGGTGTTCTCGTCGTTCGAACCCTTCGAGATCGGCGGCGCGCCAGTCGGTGAGACGCCAGACGGCGACCCGTTGGTTGAGATCGACGGCATTCTCGTTCCGATCGACACGAAGACCCCGAACGCCACACGAATGGTGCTCGAGGATGTTCTGGTGACGAACGTACAGGTCGAGGAACTCCCGATCGTTCAAGAAGGCATCGAGGGAAGCTCCACGCCGAGCAGGCGGGCACTAGCCCCTTCGGGCAATCTGCTCGTCAGTCTCTCACTCGATCCGGCTGACGCCGAGCGACTGCTCTTCACCGCCGAGCACGGATCCGTCTGGCTCGGCCGCCAGACGACCGACCTCGACCTGGAGGACACAGGCGTCCAGACCAGAGGCCGCATCTACGAGGATCTCTTCCGATGAGCATCATCGCCATCATCTCCGATCGTCCGGGAATCGAGGACGAGATCAGAGCCATCTTCGTTCAACCGGGTCCCGGTCCCGACGTCGCTCGAGTCCCGTTGTCAGGATCGAAGAGTGATATCGGTCGGCTGATTGCGGCGCTCCCAGCCGGTGGCGACGTCGTGGTGCTCGTCGGTCCAGGCCTTGAGGCGCAGCGGTCACTCGACATTCTGAAGGCGCTCGACCAAGAACGCCCCGACATCGTCAGCGTTCTCGCGGCGCAGGCCGACCCGACCATGCTGCAGCGAGCCATCGCCGCAGGTGCGCGTGGGTTGCTTCCTCCAGGAAGTCAGCCCGAACAGGTTGCTGCAGTGCTCAATGACGCACTTGACGTCATAGCTCGACGTCGAGTCGCCCTCGGCGGCACCGCCGAAGATCCGCGGAAGCGGGTGCTGGCCGTCGTCAGCGCCAAAGGCGGAACCGGCAAGACGAGCGTTGCTGCGAACCTTGCTGTCGCGCTGGCGACAGCTGCGCCGGGCCAAGTAGCGCTCGTCGACTTCGACCTCCAGTTCGGTGACGTCGAGTACGCGCTTCGACTGAAGCCGGAGCTCACCATCGCCGACCTCGCCCGAGCCGGTGACCGCGTCGACTCGACGTCGGTCAAGGCGTTCCTGACCCCTCACCCTTCTGGCGTGTTTGCGCTCTGCGGTCCAGCGCGACCGGTCGAGGCCGAGACACTGACAGGAGAGATGCTCGGAAATGTCATCGAGCTCTTGTCGAAGGACTTCCGCTACATCGTCATCGACACCGCAGGCGGTATCGACGACGCAGCACTGGTCGCGATGGACCATGCCACGGACATCCTCCTGATGAGCTCGACGGACATTCCATCGGTTCGGGCCATTCAGAAGACGGTCGAAGCGCTCACTGCGATAGGTCTTGACGATCGACAGTGGCACTACGTGCTGAATCGATCGGATGCCAAGGTCGGCCTCGACAGTGAAGATGTCAAGCAGGCCGTCGGCCTCGACATTGATCTCTCCGTCCCTGATACCAGGATCATGACCCTTGCGATGAACCAAGGTTCGCCCGTGGTCGAGAGCGACCCGAAGTCGCCGGCGGCGCGTGCCATCGCCGGCTTCGCCACGAAGTTTCTTCCTGCTCCCGTTGAATCGGGCAGGAAGCTCGGAAGGAGATCGAAATGAGCCTCGGAGACCGCCTCAATCAGGCAGGCGCTGAATTACCAGAACCGACGGCGCTCACTGTGATGACTCATCAGCCGATGGAGGAGTCAGTCAAGCCGACCGCCGACCCGTTCAGTGTTCTGAAGTCGAGGTCGCGCGAGGCGCTGTTCGCCCGCCTCGGCAACCGTTTGTTCGACCCGAACTTGTCCGAGCGCGATCTTGCCGGCCTCGTCACGAAGGAACTCGCAGCAGTTCTGGAGGCGGAAGCAACGGCGCTCACCGACGACGAGCGTGAGGAGCTCGTCGGCGAGCTGTGTGCCGACGTGCTCGGTCACGGACCGATCGATCAGCTGCTAGCAGATCCGGATGTCACTGAGATCATGGTGTCTGGTACGACTCCGATCTATGTCGAACGCTCCGGACGTCTCCACAAGACCGACGTGCACTACATGACCGAGGAGCACTTGCGCCAGGTCATTGAGCGCATCGTGTCGCGAGTTGGTCGTCGCGTCGACGAAAGTTCACCGATGGTGGACGCTCGTCTTCCTGACGGCAGCCGCGTCAACGCCATCGTGCCTCCGCTGGCTGTGGATGGGCCTGCCCTCACGATTCGTAAGTTCGCGAAGAAGGCTCTGACGATCGAAGATCTCGTCAGCAACAACTCGGTGTCGCGCGAGGTCGCTGACTTTCTCGAAGGTTGTGTCCGCGGCAAGCTGAACATTCTCGTCAGCGGCGGTACCGGCACGGGTAAGACCACGCTGTTGAACATCGTCTCATCGTTCATTCCGAGCGATGAACGCATCGTCACAATCGAGGACGCTGTTGAGCTGCGCCTCCACCAAGATCACGTGATCCGTCTCGAGAGCAGGCCACCCAACATCGAAGGCAAGGGCGCAATCGCCATCCGCGACCTGGTCAGAAACGCTCTTCGTATGAGGCCCGACCGCATCATCGTCGGTGAGGTTCGCTCAGGAGAAGCGCTTGACATGTTGCAGGCAATGAACACCGGTCACGAAGGATCACTGTCGACGCTGCACGCAAATGCTCCGCGCGACGCCCTGTCTCGCCTCGAGACCATGGTGCTGATGGGAGGCATCGAACTCCCCATCAGGGCCATTCGCGAACAGATTGCTTCTGCCATCGACCTGATCATCCAGATCTCGCGTATGCGCGACGGGTCGAGGCGCATCACGAAGGTCTCCGAGGTGAACGGATTGGAGGGTGAGATCATCACCCTCACCGATCTCTTCGAGTTCGACATGGGCGCCGGGATGGACGACCAAGGCAAGTTCCTCGGCAAGCTCAAGGCCAACGGACTGCGTCCCCAGTTCGGTGAACGTCTCGAAGACCAAGGCATCATCTTCCCGTCCGACCTGTTCATAGGTCCGGGGATCGCCGAGAAAGACTTCGACGCAGCCGTTCTCGGTGGCTGGCCGAGCAATGACAAGGTCGAGGCAAGCTGGTGATGTTGTTCAGGGCACCTGGCCGCATCGCTGCGGCCGTGGCATTGTGGGCCGTTGTCGTCGTCGGCGCAGCCCCTGCCGCCATTGCACAGTCGCCTCTCGAGGAGATTGCAGAGCCGACAGGGCCACCGATCCGCGTCACGCAGGTCGAGACCGAAGGCGACACGGTCATTCTCGAGGTCGAGGTACCGCCGAACATCGCTGGTTCGAAACTCGACACGTCCGCCGTCAGCGTTGTCATCGATGGTGAGTACCGGTACTCCGAGGTTGTTCGCCCTCCTGCCGCCGACCTTGCGGTCATGCTGGCGATCGACATTTCGGGAAGCACCGAAGGTGAGCCGCTCTCCGCTGCCAAAGTGGCTGCGAATGCGTTCCTCGACTCTCTTCCCGAAGGTTCACTGGTCGGTCTGATCTCGTTCGGGCCAGAAGCCGAAGTCTTGTCGGAACCGGTTGCCGAATACGACGCGGTTCGAGAGGCGATTGACTCGCTGCGTTCGAACGGGGCAACCACCTTGTTCGACGCGGTAGCGCTCAGCGCCGAGACGCTTTCGCAGTCACCGGCGACCCGGCGGGTTGTCGTCGTGTTCTCTGACGGGGCCGACACCGAAAGTAGCGTCACGTTGCAGACAGCGAGGTCTCTCGCAGCCGCATCCGACATCCGCGTTGATGTTGTCAGCCTCCAAACGCCGAACACCGATGGAGCAGCGCTCGCGGCGATCGCCGGCGGCGATGGCTCAGTGATCGCCGTGGACGACCCGGAGACGCTGATTGAAGTCTTCGCCGATCTCGGCGAGGGACTCGGCAACCAGTTCATCGTCACGATTCCGAACGCGAGCAGCACCGACATCACCATCGTCGTTCGCGGCGATGACGGTGTTGCCAGAGGTCAGTTCATCATCGATGTCGGCTCGGCGGAACCGTCGGCCACACCCACCGACAATGAACTGCCGACCAACCGAACCGTGGTCACGACGCCGATCGAAATCGTGGCAAGCCCTCCGGTGGTGTCGGCCCCATCGGAGCTGATGTTTGGCGAGCGCACATTCACCTACGGTGTCGCTGGCGTCCTCGGCGGTTTGCTCTTCGCCGGCATCGTCATGTCATGGCCTACCGCCGAGGCGGCAAGGAAGAAGCCGAAGGCGCAGAAGCCGCAGCTTCAGAAGAAGCGGAGCGCTCGCGACGCCGCTCAGCGCCTCACAGCACTTGCCGACGCCGGCCTGGCCAGGCGCGACAGGCGAAGCAAGACCGCAAAGATGCTCGAGCAAGCGGGATCAGCTCTTCGGCCAGGTGAATTCGTGATCATCGTGGTTGCAGTGACCCTGGCAGCGCTGACTGTCGGCACTCTCACCATGGGTTTCACAATGGGTCTCATGATTGCAGTCGCCGCGGTTGTCGGTTCGAGGTTGTGGCTCGTCAGGAGGATCAGCCAGGTCAGAGCTGCATTCGCAGATCAGCTCGGAACAACACTCCAGTTGCTTGCATCGAACCTTCGCGTCGGTCACGGACTGCTCCAAGGCGTTGACGCCCTCGCGAGAGAGTCCGAACAACCGACGGCGCAGGAATTCCAGCGAGTGGTTGGCGAGGTTCGCCTCGGCCGGGATGTCGGTGAAGCACTCGGCGCCATGGCTGAACGCCTCGGCAATGAGGACTTCCGCTGGGTTGTTCAGGCCATTGAGATTCATCGCGAAGTTGGTGGTGACCTCGGCGAGGTGCTCGACAATGTCGGCAGCACCATCCGCGACCGCACGCGCCTCAAAGGACAGATCCACGCACTCAGCGCTGATGGACGTATCAGTGCCGGTGTCATGATGGCTCTCCCGTTCTGTGTTGCCGGCTTGATGCTGGCGACCACGCCCGACTATCTCGATGAGCTCACCGGTCGCACCGGCGGCCAGATCCTGCTCGGCTTCGGTGCCGTGCTGATGATTGCCGGTGGTGCGTGGTTGAAGTCGATCATCAAGCTCCAATTCTGAGGTGATGTAATGGATCCGGTTCTCATTGGCGGTGCTGCTCTCGTCGCGTGCTCGTTGCCTGTCGGATGGTTCGCCGTCGCCAGCGCCAAAGGCAACGGACGCGAAGCGTCGCGACATCTGAAGAGCAAGACAGCGGTCGATCTTCACGAGTTGCTGCTCACCCGGTCAGCCGAGGAGCGCGTGGTCGGGCCTGTGGTACAGACTCTTGCCCGCCGAGTTCGGCGTCTGACCCCGAAGGGCTTCATGTCCTCGCTCGAACGGCGGGTCGGCCTTGCTGGTCTGCCAGCGAGCTGGCCTATCGAGCGTGTCCTCGCGGCCAAGTTGATCCTCGGGTTCGTGTCCGTCGTGCTCGCGCTACTCGTGCTCAGCGGCGGCACGACGAGAACGAACCTCGGCCTCGCCGGTGTGGTGTTGATCGTCGGGTACCAATTTCCCGACCTCATGCTGACCCGACGAGCCGATGCAAGGCAGGGAGAGATACAACGAACCCTCGCCGATGCAATCGACCAGGTGACCATCTCGGTCGAGGCCGGTCTTGGCTTCGACGCCGCCCTTTCGCGGTATGCCGAGACGGGTACCGGTCCGCTCGCCGAAGAATTCGCTCACCTGTTGCAGGATGTGCAGCTCGGCACAGGACGTCGCGCTGCGTTCGAGGCCATGTTGCAGCGGACCGACGTCGATGATCTCAGGCGGTTCGTCGCAGCGCTTCGACAGGCCGGCGAACACGGTATTCCTCTCGCCAAAGTCCTGCGAACCCAGGCCGAGGAGCTCCGCGAGCAACGCCGTCAGCGAGCAGAGGCCAAGGCGGCTGCGATTCCGGTGAAGGTGATCTTTCCGATGATCGTCTGCATCCTGCCGACACTGTTCATCGTCGTTCTCGGTCCGGCAGTGTTCCGCATTGCCGACACCTTCTGAGCAATCGCCGACACGTACAGAGAACCGGCGTACGCATCAACCCGGTCGAGCGTGGCGCCATTCGAATATTGGGATCAGATCAGGCCGCGCAGGCCTTGTCGTTGTGGCTCAGTGACATGGAACCCGGAGCGACGGTTGCGGTCGGGCGGGTAGAGATGTCGGTAGGGCGTGATGCAGGCCGCATCCAGAGGACGCTGCTACCCAGACCAAGGACGAGCATCACCACGATCAACCCCAGCGCGATCAGAAGTGTGAACATCGGAATCTCCTTGTCATCAAGTATTAACTGATAAGCACTCCTTCGGGTTTCATAGGCAGCAACTTGACACTGAAGCGTCACGTCATCGTCACAAAGATTTGGCGTCCATCACACCGATGAGCTCATCGCCGAAGCGGTCGAGCTTTGCCGGTCCGATGCCATGGCATTGCCCGAGTGAGCTGAGGTCGCAAGGGCGTCGCAGAAGGATGTCGTCGAGAGTCTTGTCGTTGAACACCACGTAGGCAGGAACGCCGTCCCGCTTCGCTCGCTCGATCCGCCATTTCTTGAGCACGTCGCGCAATGGGTCGTTCGTCGGCTGCGAAGCACGTCGCGGGGCACTGTCGGGTTCGGGGGCCGCGTTGAGGTCGCGCGAATTGGTCAGCTGAGCGAGAAACATGCTCGGTGTCGAATCCTGAGCGATCACCGCAGCACTCTCGGAGGCTCGAGTGATAGCGACATGGAAGACCCGTCGTTCCTCCTCGCCATCATCGGCCAGACGGTGAGGGAACGAACCGGCGTCGGCGCCAAGTACGACCACATGGGGCCACTCCAGGCCCTTCACCCGATGAACTGTTGCAAGTCGCACTCCGTTCGGATCACCTGGCTCGGTGAGGTTCCGGTCCAGCCATGGCTCGAACTCCGTCGCATCGGACTGAAGTCGGGCGAGGGCGATGAGGGCCGCGAGATCGTCGCCGTGGCTCGATCGATCGACTGATCGGCGCGAGCTGTCGAGCGCGTCGAGCGAGCCTGCGAGGCCGAGTTCGTCGCGAATCATCTCGATGAGATCGACCGTGTCGGCGCCCCGCTGGTGAGCAGCGATCAATTCTTCGAGGTCGTCGGCGAATCTGTCGACCTTCTCGCCTCCCCTGTCGATCCGGGTCCCGAGACGGCGCAGATCGTCGAGATTCCGCTGTTCAGCCATCCAGCTGACGACACGTGGCGAGATGCCACGGGACGGTCGACGCGCTGCCGCGTCGATGTCAGCGGCCGCAAACGGCGGACCTCCCGTGGACAGACGAAGCCAGGCAAGGACAGCGCGGACCCCAGAGCGAGCCAAGAACAACTCGTTGACAGCTTGCTCGACCGGAACTTCGTGGGCTCTGAGCGCCGCTTGGATCGGGGCCAGTGCGACATTTACCCGCGTCAGAACGACCACATCGCTTGGCTCCGAACCCGATTGGAGCAGATCGCGGATCCGCTCGACGGCCGACAGGACCGGATCGGCTGCTTTCACCACATCGAGATCGGCGTCTGCGCCTTCACGACCTGGGGCATGACGAATGGTCTTCTCGATTCTCCGCAGATTGTGGGAGAGCAGCGTATGTGCACCGTCAACCACAGCTGGTGGGCAGCGGTAGTTGACCTCGAGTGCGTGGTACGTGGCGCCAGGAAACCAGTCGGCGTAGTCGATGAGCCAATCGGGGCTTGCGCCGGTGAATCCGTAAATCGTCTGGTCGTCGTCCCCGACGCCGAACACATCGAACGTCGGCGCCGCGAGAAGCCTGACGAGCAGCATGTGCGCCGGTGTCAGGTCTTGGAACTCGTCGACCAGCATCATGCGGCAGGTGCGTTGCGCTACCTGTCTGGCGTCGGGATCGGCCAGCAGCACCTCGATCGAGCGCACGATTTGTTCGTCGAAGTCAACGAGCCCGCGGTCGGCCAGCACGCTGCGGTACTTCACCAGCAACTCGGCGAGCCCCTCGATGTCGCCTCCGAAGTTCTGTTCAACTTCGTCGGGAGGTCGCAGACCGAGGCGCACCGCTGTGAGCGCTTCGAGCCACGGTGCCAGCTGGTCGATGTTGGCCCTTCGGGGCAGGTCGAGCAGCCCGTCGAGAATCGACCTGACGTCCCGTTCGGTGATGACATCGGTCCTTCCGACGAGCCGCGACTTCGTGAACGGAGCGTCGCCTCTGAGAATCGCGAGGCCGAGCGCATTCAACGTCCTGACCTGGAGTCCTTCGAGGTCGGTGGTGCGTTGTTCCATCTCGAGCTGAGCGCGTTTGTTGAAGGTGACAAGCGTCAGTGCCCTCGCCGGGAAGTTGCGTTTGTCGAGCAACAGCCGGGCCCTCTCGGTGAGCACCCTTGTCTTGCCGGAACCGGCTGGTGCGATGACTCGAGCGGGTCCGCCAGCGTGATCGACAGCGAGAAGCTGGTCGGCAGCCAGTTCGGCGGTCGAAGACTCGTGTTGCCATGCAGCCGATGTGGTGAGCGCCGCTGTGCCACGTGCTTCGAGTTGAGTGATGTGGATGACGGTGGCGCCATCGACGACCTCGGCGGTGCCGATCGGCCCTCCGTCGAGCCACGCGGCGCCCCCGTCGCTGAGGAGAACATCGGCGCCGTCCGGTCCGACATCGGTACCGAGTGAGACCGCTGACGACAAGGTCGACCAGGTCGACTCAGCCGACCGCTGGTCGATGGTGTTCGCGGTCAACAGGAAGTTCACGCGATCGGCAACGAGTTCCATCGAAGGATCGAGTTGCCACACGTCGAGGCCGGAAATGACTGTCGGAGCGGGGAGTTCGCCAGTGAGTTCCACAACGACGCGGAGTCGATCAGCCCACGCAAGGTGCAGCTCGTCGACCGTCGAAGCATCGATAGGTGCAGTGGTGTCGACAGCGATGACGGGAGATTCCTGCCATGGTTCTGGAATCGGTTGACCTGGTCGTACGAGCAGGCTTCTGCCCAGCCAGTCCGGTCCCGATCCCGCTCCTGATATGGCGGGCACGTTCGGTGGCAGTCGTGAGCCGTGGCACCGCCGCACCTCGGACACGGAGGCGTGAAAATCTCCACAGTTTCCACATTGGATGTTGGCCATGGCCTTGTTCGCGCGCTCCGGTCGGGGTCACTCTCACCGTAACTACGGGGAGGGACACTCAGATCGTTTCAGCCCGAGTAAGTGCCTTCTTGATAGGTATCAGGACGCCGTCGACGCCAAGACGTTTTGCGACCAGCAGGGCGATGTCGGGTTGAGTCAGGAGCAGAGGTGTGGTTCAGTGAGCCGGTGCGACGGCTACAAAACTTGTTCTCCGCCAGCGGAAAGGCAGGTTGGTACGCATACCTGTTCATCAGAACTTCGATCCGGCTCGTCCTGTTCAGATACTTCCGCGTCAACATCATCGGCAAGGAAAATCTCGTGAAGACGGGGCCGATCATCATCGCTCCATCCCACCGTTCGAATCTCGACGCGCCCCTGTGTGGCGCCGTCCCTGACCGGCGGCCGAGATCGCTCTCGAAAGAGTCGCTGTTCAAGAATCCGGTTTTGGCCTGGATCGTTACGTCACTCGGGTCGTTCCCGGTCAAGCGAGGTACAGCCGATCGGGAGGCAATGCGTACCGCCGAGAAGCTCTTGAACGAAGGGGAATCGTTGTTGGTGTTCCCTGAAGGCACGCGCCAAAGCGGTCCGTCGATTGCTGAGGTGTTCGACGGAACGGCCTACCTCGCGGCCAAGAGCGGAGCGCCGATCATCCCGATCGGCATTGCAGGAACCGAAGACTCGATGCCACCCGGCGCAAAGTTTCCCCGTCGAACCAAAGTCAGCATCGTTGTCGGCGAACCGATCGCACCCCCTGCGAACGAGGGTCGCGTCCGCCGCAAGGAACTCACCGCTTTCACTGAGTTGCTCACCGAGCGACTTCAAATGGCGCTGGACGAAGCCAACTCCGACGCGGCATCACGCTGAGGGGAGGTTCACCTCTGCTGCAGCAAGCGCGTCGGCGACGAATTCGGCGATTCCGTCGGGAAGCCTCTTCCTGTGGAACGCCCTCGCAAGCACGACGCTCGCGCCCTTCTTCTCGAGATATCGCGCCAACGCACCGGTGACCTTGCCCGGGTAGACGGCGTAGGTCATGAAACCCGCCACAGGGATGTCCCACAAACCCGGCAGCGTGTTCATGTTGCGCTGTCCGCCAGGTCGGTGCCCGGCAATGATGGCTCCGTCGACCCACGTGCCTATGAACACGATGTCGGCGTTGGCAATGTCGTCCATAGGAGGATCGTCGACGGGTCTGATCGTGACCTCGCCACCGGCAGCCTGAACTGCCCCTGCCACATACTCAGCGGCACGCCGGGTGTTCCCCGTGCGACTCTCGTACAGAACTACAGCCTTCATCGGTGGTGGCCCTCCAGTCCCGGCGAATTGTATATGTGACACGAGGGCACACCTGGTGCTCTTGGCTCGCGATGACCCTGTCCGGTTGGCCGGGCGCTTCTACTGATCCGTCGCAGCCATGACGTCGAATCCGGTTTTGCCGAGACCGGGCGTGTCGATCTCGACGATGGGGTCGTCTGTGTCGTCGTACTCGAGGCGGAGGGCTCGGCTCATGGTGGCGTGCATCGCGTATGTGCACGTGATGTAGGTGAACTCGAGGATCTCTTCGTCGCTGAAGTGTTCGTGCAGCTGATCGAAAACGCCATCAGGCACTCGACCTCGTTCGAGCACCAGAGCGTCGGTGTAGGCCAGCAGCGCCCGTTCGGCTGGCGAAAAGCAGCCGGCGACGCTCCAGCCAGGGATCGATTCGATCTGTTCTTCGCTGATGCCGACGTCGCGACACGACTTGCAGTGCTGTGAGAAGACGAACTGGCTGCCGACGACATAACCGGCGCGCGTCTGGCCGAGTTCTCGGTGTTCAGGCGAGAGCACCCGGTTCTCGCTTCGGTAGAACTGGAACCCGGCTGTGGTGTGATCGAACGCGTCGGGAACGAGAGCGAACACCGTCCACCAGTTTCCCGGCGTGCCTGTAGCGGTGCCAGGTTCGGCAACCGGGTCGCGGTCATCGAAAAGCGCGCGGTACATCCTCTGCGCGAACGGGTGTGCGTCGTCCTTGGCTACTTCGCGGAGTCTTGGCATGGGTTTCCCTCAGTTGTTGATGGCATTCCATACTCGTTGAGGCGAGAGTGGCATATCGATGTGCGTGACGCCGAGGTGGCTCAACGCGTCTATGACGGCGCTCTGCACGGCCGGAGTCGATCCGATGGTCCCTGACTCGCCGATTCCTTTCGCTCCGAGAGGATTGCGTGGCGTCGGTGTTTCGGTGTTGTGGCATTCGAAGCTCGGAAACTCCGATGCTGCTGGTACGAGGTAGTCCATCAGCGTCGTTGTCATCGGGTTGGCGTCTTCGTCATAGGTGACGGATTCGAACAGTGCTTGTGCGATGCCTTGTGCGACGCCGCCGTGTTGCTGGCCTCTGACCAACATCGGGTTCAGGATGCGGCCGCAGTCGTCGACGGCGATGTGGCGGATGAGTTCGACACCTCCGGTGGCGGTGTCGACTTCGACAACAGCGACGTGTGACCCGAACGGAAAGCTCGGCCCTCCGGCTTCGAACACCAATTCGTGGGCGAGGCCGGCCTCGATTCCTGCTGGCCTGCTATCACCGTCGTTCGATGCCGCGACGAGATCTGACCACGAGATCGAACTGGCGGGGACTCCGGCAACCTGGGCTCCTCCTTCGGCGATGACGATGTCATCCACATCGGCTTCGAGCAGGTGGGCGGCGAGCGCTTTGGCCTTGGCTACGACAACTTGACTCGATTCGTGGAGGGCCGATCCCGCGATCTGGAGTGATCGTGATCCGAAGGTCCCGGAGCCTTGTGGAATTTCCGAGCTGTCGGATTGCACCAGAGTGACATGGTCGATCGGTATGCCGAGCGCGTCGGACACGATCATCGAGAAGCTGGTGTCGTGGCCCTGGCCGTGTGAAGAGGTGCCCACCGACATTGTCGCCGTGCCGTCGGCGTTGACCTCGACCCGTCCCCATTCGGAATGCACCCCGGGAGGCGCGGTGACCTCTACATAACACGACACGCCGATGCCCAGCTGGTGGGTATCGCCCGTCGCGCGACGCGACATCTGCTCGCTTCTGAGGGTGGCGTAATCGGCTTCGGCGAGTGCTTTGTCGAGCGCACGCTCGTACTGGCCGACGTCGTAGTGCGCTTCGGTCGCGGTGATGTAGGGGAAGCTCTCGGGTCGTAGCAAGTTGCGTCGACGGAACTCGGCTGGGTCCATGCCGATGGCGGCCGCGCCCAGATCCATGATGCGCTCGATTGTCTGGGTCGCCTCCGGCCTGCCGGCGCCACGGTACGGCGCGACCCGAGTGGTGTTCGTGACAGCTGCTCGGCCACGAAATGCCACCGATCCCATGTCGTAGGGCCCCTGCATCATGAGCTGCGTGAAAGTTGTGAGGAAGGCGCCCATGCCGCCGTATGCGCCAGTGTCGGCAAGGCAGTCGGCCCGCAGACCGACGATGGTGCCATCGTCGGCGATGCCCAGTTCGGCCTCGATCTCTTGGCCTCTGCCATGGTGCAGCATCAGCATGTCTTCAGATCTCGTTGCGGTCCATCGGATGTCGCGACCGAGTTCGAGGGCGAGCCGGCCAACGACACCCCACTCGACGTAGTAGCCAGCACGCGATCCGAATCCGCCGCCGACTGCTGGTGCGACGACTCGAAGTTTCGACTCCTCGACGCCGATCAGGTCAGCGGCGAGCGGAGCGATCGCCACGGGGTTCTGGCATGGCACCCACAGCGTGAGATGGTCACCTGAGATCGAAGCCATGCATCCGATGGGTTCCATCGGCACCCCGGAGAGACGCTGGCTGACGACAGTCTGTTTGACCAGCGTCGTCGAACCGGCGAGCACGTTGTCGTCCCAGTTCTTGATGGTCTCGAAAACGAGGTTGCTCCCGATGGATGGGTAGATCAACTCTGCGTCTTCGGCGATGGCGGCGTGTACGTCTGGCACGGCGGGAAGGGGTTCGTAGTCGATCAGGACCATCTCGGCAGCGTCGACGGCAGCGGTCTGCGTGGTGGCGACAACGGCAGCGATGATGTCGCCGACGAACCGGACACGTTCGTGTGCCAGGTGTGGCCTTCCCATGTCGGGTGGCACCATCGGGAACGCCGGCTCGTCCTCGAATGGCAACGTCTCGTGGGTGTGAACAGCGAGCACGCCTGGCATCTCGAGGGCATCGGTGATGTCGAGCTTGCCGATTGCGGCGTGGGCCATGGTCGAGCGCACGAACACGAGGTGAGCCGCATCGATCGACTCGAGGTCGCCGTAGTACTGACGCTCTCCTGTGACCAGCGCTGGATCTTCCTTGCGCTGTACAGGGTGGCCGAGAATCGAGGCCCCCTTAGCTGAGCTTTCTTGCGAAGTCATCACTGCAACACTAGATCGAGCCGCCAACGGGCCCGCGAGCAAGACTCGTTAGCCTGGTGAACATGGCTGATGTCACCGATACCGTCACGTTCACCGTCTGGTCCGATTATCTCTGACCGTGGTGCCAAGTCGGGACCGTGCGTCTCAAGCAACTCGTCGAAGCGGTCGGTGACAAAGTCGACATCGAGTGGAGGAGCTTTCTTCTTCGGCCCGATCCGGAGCCCCGTGACCCCGGGAAGTTCGCCGAATACACGAAGAGCTGGGAGCGGCCTGCCGGGCTCGAACCGTCGGCTGGTTTCAACACCCCGTGGTCGGGCGAGCATGCACCACCGTCACACTCGATGCCCTCGGCTGTCGCCGGAAAGGTTGCGGCGACATTCGGCGAAGACCCGGCACGTGCCTACCACCAGCATCTTCTCGACGCGTACTTCGTCCAGAATCGGACTGTCTCCGAGACCGACGTGCTGGCCGACGTCGCGGTCGAAGCCGGGATCGACCGCGCCGAATTCGTCCAGCGTTTCGACGAGCAGTGGAACACTTTCGTGCAAGAGGTGGTCGATGATCACAACGCCGCCATCAACTCTGGGATCTCAGGGGTGCCGGCTGTCGTGGTCGACGGTCGATACCTGATCGGCGGTGCGGTCGACGTGGCCGAATACGAGCGGGCGATCGAGTTCGTTCTCGATGAGCGCAGAAACTCGGCCGACTCCGACCATTCAGGGTCGGTCGATCACCGATCAGACGGGTGAGTTCTCGCAACCACCTCATCGGCAATCGCTGAAACTTCCACCTCCCGGCCGCTGACCGCGCTCAGCAACTGCGCCCGTGAACGGGCCGAATAGATCTCGAGGCCGGCATCGACCCCCGGATGTACCCGCGCCGAGATGTGCATCGTGTTCCCCGACACGACAGCTTCGACCCGGTGGACGACCGTGCGGTCGCCCCTGTCGAGCCCGATGGCGACCCGCAGTATTGCGGCGAGCCATGTCACCCGGGACTGATCCGTCGGCGGCAGTGCTTCCCAGTCGGCGTGCTTTTGTTTCGGACCGCTCTTGCGGTGGTACCGGGCGATCTGCGCGATCAGCTCTGTCTCGTGTTCGGTGAACCCGGCCAGCTGTTCTGCGTGGCGGATGAGGTAGTAGCTGTGCTTGTGGTGGGCGCTGTGAGCCACATACAAGCCGATGTTGTGCAGCAGGCCAGCCGCCTCGAGCAGATCTCTGTCATCTTCGCCCAGGTGGTGGATATCGGCGATCGAGTCGAATAGTTCGAGGGCAAGGTCGGTGATGTGTTCTGCGTGATCGATGTCCTCGTGGAATCGTTCGGCGACGGTGATGACGCTCTGGCGCCGGAGATCGGCGAGTCGATGCAAGCCGTCATCGGACCGATCGCGATGGCTGACATCGAAGATGATTCCCGCCCTGAGTCCGAGTTCAGAGATCTGCCACTCCTCGACTCCGAAAGACTTCGTGATCTCGGAGAGGAGAACTGCGCCGGCTGCGATGATGTCGCTTCGCCCCGGTTCGATCGCCAGGTTGATCCGTCGGTCTTCAGCCGTTGGCTGGGCGAGAATCATTGCCGTCACAGATTCGAGGCCGCTGGCTGTGAGTCGCTCGGTCGAACCCGCCATGGCTGCGAGTGTCTCCGCGGTTCCCGAGCTCGCAATGGCCATCGACGGGTCGAGCGATTCGATCTCTCTGACGGCCGAACTCAGAAAGCCACGGACGTAGAGCCGGCACGCCTCGATGGCCGGATCGTTCACGACTCCAGATGGAAAGAACCGGTCGGTGAGACGGATCGCTCCCAGCTTCACGCTTCTCAACAGCAGCGGTTCGGTGCCGTCACCCACGACGAACTCTGTCGAGCCGCCTCCGATATCGACAACGAAGTGCCGGCGCTGCCCGACGGGAACAGCTTGAAGCACGCCGAGGTGGATCAGGCGAGCCTCTTCGGTTCCGCTGATGACCTCGACTTCGATCCCGGCCTCCTGACGTGCTCGATCGACGAAGGTGTCTCTGTTGGCCGCCTCCCGAACCGCGCTCGTTGCCATCGCCAGCAGTTCGGCGTCCCACTGTTCGGCGATCTGTCGGAACCTCGTCAGACATTCGATTCCGCGATCGATGGCGTCCTCGGTCAGAAATTTCATGTCTCCCGGTCCGCTGCCGAGCCGGACAGATTCTTTCTCGCGGGTCACAACGCGAAACGACCCGTCGTCGCGAACTTGGGCAACCATCAGGTGCAGCGAGTTGGTGCCGATGTCGATCGCTCCAACTGTGCTGGCCACAGATCGAGGATAGTGCGACAGATTCTCTCGCCCCCTCGCCGTGCTGTCAGACTCTGGCTCCGGAGGTCGGATTCTGACGGTCCTGAGGAACAGCAAGCTCCTGCGCTGGACGCAGACCGAGGACGGGGAGATCTACGAGGGGTGGATCGTCGTAGCGTCTGCAGCGACCGTGGTGATGCTCGTCGCAGGGTTTTTCTTCTACGGGCTCACCACTTTCTTCGTCGAGTTCAGAGAAGAGTTCGGTTGGACAGCGGCCGCGACAGCGATCGGCTTCTCCCTCCGAAGCGAGGTTGGCGGAATCGCGGCCCCGCTCGTTGGTTGGATGCTGGACAGGACCGCGCCGAGGTATGTGCTTCGCGCCGGCATCCTTGTCTCAGCTGCTGGATGTGTTGCGCTGTCGTTCATACAGAATCTGCTGCACTTCTACCTCGCCATGTTGCTCATCGCTGCCGGCAACTCTGCCTCCGGTGGGCAGGTTGGCCAGTACGCGACCGCAACGTGGTTCAAGGCGAAGCGGTCGCTCGCGATGGCGTTGATGACTTTCGGTGGAGCCGTGGGTGGCGCTCTCGTGTATTTCGTGGCCCTTGCAGTGGAGGCGCTCGGCTGGCGTCCGACGCTGCGCGGGATGGCCGTCATCCTTGTCGTGGTGGCGATGACCGTCGGCGTTCGAGTCCGAAAGCGACCCGACGATCACCCGCAACCGCTCGACGGGGTCGCGCTCACACCAGGCCAATCCGGTCGCCCGTCCGACTGGGAGATTCCACTTCGGGAGTGCGTGCGGTCTCCGTCGTTCGTTCTGTTGACGTTGGCGACCACGCTCACCGACTTCGTGCGCATAGCGTTCGTCGTGCACGTCGCTGCTTTCATGGAGAATCAGCTCGGAACTGCCAAGGCCACCGCAGGATTGGCGCTTCTGATCTTCAGCCTGGCCTCGGCTCCTGGTCGTGTATACGTCGGGTGGCTCGGCGACAAGTATCCGCTCCGCAATGTGCTCGCCTCCACGATGGTGCCGTTCGCCTTCGGTTTCGTGGTCCTCGCGACCGCGACCGAGCCGTGGCATGGCTTCGTGGCTGTCCTTTTCGTCGCCCCAGGATTCGGGGGCTCGGTTCCCCTGCGGCCGGCGATCTATGCGCAGTACTACGGGATCTCGACTCTTGGAAGAGTCATGGGTATCGGTCGGCTTGCATCGACCACAGGCGGCGCCCTCGGCGCGTGGTTCCTTGGTTGGTTGGTCGATGCGGACGGCGGCTCCTATGACAAGGCCTGGTTGGTCGCTGCGGCCGTGACGCTGCTCGCGATACCTGCTTCATTGGTCGCCAAACCGCCGACGGATCTCCAACGGATCCACGAGCGGCACGACTGACCATCAGAGAGTCGGTGGCGAGACGACGACAATCGTTTACCGTTTGTGTCGATGGCACACACGACCACCTTGCGAGTGCGTTTCGGCGAACTCGACTCGTATCGCCATGTCAACCATGCGGTCTACATCTCATGGTTCGAAGCGGCCAGAACCGAGGCTCTCGAAGACAGCGGGCTCGGGCTCGGGGGACTACAGGACGACGGTGTCCAGTTGGTGGTGACCTCGGTCGACGTCAAGTACCGCCGAGCGGCAGTGGCCGGCGACGAGTGCGTTGTCGAGACCGAGATCGGGGAGATCAGACGAGCCTCGACCGTATGGCATCAGCGCGTGATGCGCGGCGAAGAGGTTCTGGTGAGCGGCGAGATCAGGATAGGAGTCTGCGATGACACCGGCCGACCGATGCGCCCCCCTGAAGGACTTATCGAGAAGCTCGCAGCCATCGGCGACTGATTTCCCATGCGGGACGGAGCAATGACGCCCCCTCCAATTGCAGGACGTTCACGCGACGTCGTTGCCGCGACGTTCGTGCTCGTCGGCACTGTTTTCCTGCCATGGGCCGAGAGCGGGTCGGTGAGCAGGTCGGGCTGGAGCATCGTCGGGAGTGCGCGACGCCTCGGTGTCGTCGACTCGACTTTCGGCGAGCTCTTTGCCGTCGGTTTCTTTGTTCTCCCCATATTCGCCTTCGCCGCGCTGACCATGTTCGCTCTCGACCGACCACGGCTGGTCGCTGCGGCCAGCGGTCTGGCGGTGGTTGCTACGGTGGTTGTCGCGGCAGCAGTCATCAGATCGTCACTCGGACCCAGATGGGGTCTCTGGCTCAACGTCGCAACCGCTTGTGTCGATGGTTTCCTGACGATTCGTCTCTGGCGGTCGTCACCGATCAGCAGAGTTCTCGAGGAGTAGGTGATGGCTGTCGTCAACGTGGAGGAAGAGGCGCCCGACACGCGTAGGCGTGTCCTGCTTGCCGTCGGTGTGCTCGGACTGTTCGCCGCAGGCATCTTCGCTGCGTTCGCGATCGGCGGCTCTTCCGAGACGTCTGCCGGTGCCGAAACACCACAGGGCGCATACGAGCAGCTGTTCGAGTCTCTCGCCAACGAGGATCTCATCGGTGCTGCCGAGATCCTGCTTCCTGGCGAACGCGACTCGCTCATTCAACCGTGGTTCGACATGGTCGAGCAATACAAAAGGCTCGAAGTGCTCGATCCTGCGCTCGATCTCTCGGCTGTCCCTGGGATCGATCTCGAGTTCTCCGATCTCGAGTTCGAAACGACCCAGATTTCCGAAGACCTCATGAGTGTCAAGCTGGTCGGCGGCACCGCTGTCTCCAGCGTCGATCCGATGAAACTCCCGTTGGGGCCTCTCGTGCTCGACCGACTGCCGGAAGGCACGATTCCTGACGAGATCGAAACGGGAATCGGTTCGGTCGACCCGCTCGACCTGAACCAGGACAACGGCCTTGTCGCTGTACGCCGGGACGGTCGGTGGTACGTGAGCCTCTGGTACACCGTTGCCGAAGCTGCCCGTGAGCAGGGAGGACTCCCGCTACCCGATCCTTCAGACCGCATCCGCCCTCGCGGTGAATCGACCGCCGAACTGGCTGTCGAAGAGTTCGTCCGCTCTTCAATCGACCTCGACGTGCGACGTCTGATCGAGTTGCTCCCGCCCGGCGAAGCTGACGCTCTGCACGACTATGCGCCGCTCTTCCTCGACGACGTCGAAGCCGCTGGCCGCGAAACCCGCAATCTCATGGGTGACATCGGCCTCGAGATCGATCTCGTTCGGCTCGACCTGACGTCGATTCCCCGCGGTCCTGATCGAATCGTGCAATTCAACGGAGGCGAAATCCTGTTCACGTCCGACTACGTCGATGTGGGCTTTGACGTGACTGACGGCAAGGTGACTGTCGACGCTGTCATCGCACAAGACGAGGTCCGATTCAGCTTGACCATCGTCGACGACTGCTTCGAGTTCGAGATCAGTGACCTCGACGGCGAGATCCAGGATCTCCAACGTGAATGCGCAAGTGACGTCGAGAACATGATTGAAGAGTTTCTCGGCCAGGAAGTGTTCGTCGGGGGACTTCCCGAGTTCGACATCTTCACCGAACAGCCGGTGATCGGCATCTACACCGTCGAACGCGACGGTCAGTGGTACGTCTCACCACTGGGCACACTGCTCGACACCCAAGTCGAGGTTCTCGCCGTCATCGACAAGGACAAACTCGCCGACCTGGTCGACTGGTTCATCGTCCAAGCCGAGGAGAACCTCGCGATCCTCTGATGAGGGCACCTCTTCGGCTGCTGTGGCATCTCGGGTGCTGAGGGACTCTCCACCAATGTCGCTGGTGTGGTCGTAGAACTCAGTCGAAGCTGACCGTCAACCCTGGGAATTCATCCACACCGTGTGTTGAGGGAATGGAATCTCGATCCCCGCCTCGTCGAATGCCTTCTTGATGCGTCCGCGAAGCAACCGCCCCGTCGCCCACTGCTCGGCAGGGTCCGTTTTCACAGCCAGGCGAATCGAGATGGCTGAGTCTCCGAGTTCTTGGATACCCCAGACCGCTGGTTCTTCGATGATCGTCTCGCCCTCGCGCTGCTCGTGCCACACTTCGTCCGCGACCTCCTTCAAGATCTCCGACGCTTGATCGAGGTCGGTGTCGTAGGCCACGCCGATGTCGAGGACGGTGCGTGACCAGATCTGTGACATGTTCCCGACCCGGCGAATCTCTCCGTTCGGCACGACCCAGAGCGCGCCGCCGACATCGCGCAACCGCGTCGTGCGCAGCGTGACCTGCTCGATCGTGCCGAAGGCTTCTCCGACATCGACGATGTCACCGACCCCGTATTGATCTTCGACGACGATGAAGATGCCAGCGAGAAAATCGCGGACAAGCGATTGGGCTCCAAAGCCGATGGCGACGCCGGCAATGCCCGCTCCGGCAATGAGTGGTCCGAGGCTGATGCCGACTTCGCCCAGTGCAATGAGGCCGGCCATAACCCAGATGACACCGGCAGTCATGCTCTTCAGAACCGCCCCGAGCGTGCTGGCCCGTTGATTCGATCGCTCGTTTGCGACCTTCATCTCATCGAGCTTGGCTGCTGCTCGGCCCGGCAGGATGTTGAGCGCCTTCGTAGCGAGCGAGGCTTGGTCGGCGCTGTCGCGGTTCTCGATGAGCCTGGTGATGGCCCTGTCGATGGCCTGACGAGCGATTCTCGTCAGAATCCAGGCGATGAACATGATGATGAGAACAGCGAGCGGTTTCTCGACCAGCCACTCCGCCAGGTTCGCGGCGATGTCGCTGTCGGTCCATCCGTAAACGAGATCGCACGTCAGGCTCGGCTCGACTCCGCAGGCTGAGGTGAGGTCGGCCAGTACATGGGTTTGTGCCATTCGAGAATGGTCCCATACCGTCGGCCCGTGACCTCGGACCTACGTGCCAATGATCTGTGCCCCGTCGAGCAGATCCTCTCGAGGTTGCGATGTGTTGGCCTTCGGTGACCTGGTCGGGCATCATCACCGTGCCGAGGAGGGAGGCCGGATGAACGAACTGCAAATTGGGATGACGCCCCCCGACCGGTTGTGGGCAGGCACCGTCGACGAGCGAAGATCCGCTGCCGCGTCAGTGGCGGATGCCGGCGTCGACCACTTTTTCCTTGCCGATCACATCAGCTTCCACGACGGCAGCGGGACTGATGCACTGCTGGCCATGGCGGGGCTGGCCCAACTCGATCAGCGCCTGTCGGTGATGGCAGGTGTCTACCTGCTCGCACTTCGCCACCCGATGACAGTTGCTCGGCAGCTGGCAACGCTGTCGGAGCTCGCCGAAGGTCGCATCATCTTCGGGATCGGTGTCGGTGGTGAGGACCGCCATGAGATCGAGGTGTGTGGCGTCGATCCCGCGACCCGGGGCCGTCGCACTGACGAGTATGTGGAAGTCGTCAGACGTCTTCTCTCGGGCGAGGCTGTTTCGTTCGATGGCGAGTTCGTCACCCTCGACAATGCGCTCATCCGCCCAACGCCAAGAGTGCCGATCCCGATCGTGGTCGGTGGCCGGTCGAACGCTGCGCTCCGGCGCACCGGTCGTTTCGCCGATGGTTGGCTTGGAACGTGGTGCTCGACTCGTCGTTTCACCGAAGCACAAGAGATCATCGACGCCGCCGCCGGCGAAGCGGGCCGAGGCGAGATCGAGTGGATGCACGGAATGCAAGTCTGGGTCGGAGTCGGTTCGGACAGACAAGAGGGAGCTGCCAGGGCAAGAGCCCGGATGGAGCAGTTCTACAAGATCCCATTCGAGGCCTTCGAGAAGTACACCCAGGTCGGCGATCCTGACGACATCGCAGGGCAGCTCGCCGAGTACCGAGATGTCGGGTGTCGGATTTTCAACATCACACCCTGTGCCGAGTCGCCAGAAGTCGCGGTCGAAGCCGTCGGCAGGATCGGTCGAGCGCTCAGGGGCTGATCGTCATCGGTGACGACCAAGCCGGCATGCACACGAAGACACCATCTCGAAGTCGACGTGTTCGAGGGCTTCGATGAGGCGCGGTCTGAACTTCGCAGCTGCAGCTTCGTCTCCGACGTGCTCGTAGCACTCGACGAGGCCGTGGAGGCTCCATGCGTTTTCAGGATGCCAACATGGCCGCGGTAGTTGTGGGTCGAGTCCGAGGTCGGCCCGATACACCGACGTCGCCTCTTCGAAGTGACCCTGTTCGAGCAGGAGCGCCCCGAGCGCGTGTCGGGGCGGGTGCATCCACGGCCACGGTTCTGAGTAGCTGAGTGCGTCATCACGACTCACCGCATCGCGCAGATGTTCGAAGGCGGTCTTGTGGTTTCCAGCGTGGTATTCGACCTCGCCGTCGAGCATGGCCTGCCCTACCGCGAGGACGTCGGTCGCCGCATTGTTGAAGAATCGTCGGCTCGTGGGAATCTCGGCGACGACGTCGCGAAACGCGTTGCGGTGCTGCTCGGCAGAAACGAGGTCGCCCAACGCCGCGTGAGCGATGCCTTTGGCATAGCGACTCATCGCGGTTGTGACCGGTCGGAGAACGATGTCGTCCACTATCGGGGCGGCAACGATCGTGTCCCAGCGCCCGAAGCGCACATCGACGTGAACCGACATCGAGGAATAGGCCTCGAGGGTCGAACGAAGGTGAGGTTGTTCGACGCCGAGTCGCTCGATCGGCAGCAGTGCGTTCATTCCCGCCACCGCGGCGTCGGCCGCCGCGTTCGAGCCCTGCAACATCGCCGCGTACATCATCAGGTGCCAGTTGTGCGCGCATGCGGTTGTGTAGAAACCGGGATCGGCGACCTCGGTGATGTACCTGGCGTCGGCGGCTACCGCTCGGCGGCTTGCCGCCATTGCTTCCGGGTAACGCCCGCAGAGCACATCGATGTGGCCTGGCATGTGGTTGAGGTGACCGCTGTCCGACGCGTGGTTCCTGATGGCATCCGCGGCAGGAAGGGCCGTCTCCGGGTTCGGCGACATCTCCATGGTGTGGATGTACATGTGGCACAGACCGGGGTGCAGCGTCCGCCCTTCGGCGCTCGCCGCGCCGAGGCGAGCTTCGAGGAGAGCCACCGCTTCGAGGGTGTCAGAACCCTCGGCAGGTTCCCCGCTTCTGGTGTCCCAGAGTTGCCAAGGTGTGCGGGTGATGAGCGCCTCGGCAGTCAATGCAGCGACATCGTCGTCGTCAGGCCACCTCGCAATCACCGCTCGCATCGCCGCTGCATAGGCCAGGTCAGATCGGTCGAACTCTTCCTGACTCGACATCAGAGGGTTTGAGTAGCGAACGTCCAAGGCGTTGATCAGTGCCCGTTCGATGTCACTGGCTCGACCGCGCCTGGCCAACGCAGCTTCGGTCGCAGTTCTGCACGCCTGTAGGTCCCGACGCAACTCGCCGGGTCCGTAGAACTTCCAGGGCTTGTTGTAGAACGGGCCCTGAACATAGGCCTGGCCCCAGAACGCCATGCCACACGTCGGGTCGGCGAGCGCAGCCGCCTCGAAGCAGCGAAGCGCCTCCTCGTGATTGAATCCGTAGGCCCACATCAGGCCTCGGTCGAACCAGGTCTGCGCCTCGGCAGAATTGGTTGACACCGCCCGGCTGTATGGGCCGAGATCGAAGTACGGCTCCCCTGAACGCCTCATGACCGTCAGCCTTCAGCGGCTTCGTCGAGCGGCGGTCTTGGTGGACCGATGATGATCGACGCCAGACCGACCGTCACCGGGAAGAGCACGTACCATCGGAGCGCTGGCCCATAGCTGCCTGCCGTCGATTGTCCGAGGCTCAGCATCAGAGGACCGACGGCGCTTGCGCCTCCCCCGGCAACGTGTGCGATGCCACGAAGCGCCCCCTGGTTGTCGACGCCGAACCAGCGTGGGAGGACGGTGAGTGAGACGGTCTGGGTTGCCCCGCCGACCATGCCGAGGAGCGCACCGTAACCAAATGCAGAGATTCCAGGATCGACCAAGGGCGCGACGAGCATCGAAGTAGCCATGAACGCCATCGTCAGGGGAAGCAGCACTCGCGTCGAGACATGGTCGACGAGAACCCCGAACACGAGTGCTGTTGTAGCGATCGCCACCGCCATGGGCAGGAAGACACTGGCTGCTTCGGTCTCGGTCAGGCCAGCCTCTTCCATGATCGACACGTGCTGGAAGATGAGGCCAGTGCTGAGCGCGCCGGTCACCGCCGAGATGCCGATGAGGACCCAATACGATGGGGACCGGGTCGCTTCCTTGACGGTGTGTGAGCGCTGGGGTTGACGTTCGTCGCGTCGGCCAGCTGTCGGCCCTTCCACTGCGCCGTCGGGGAACTGACCGATGTCGGATGGCCTGTCCACGAATCCCCACAAGGCGATCGGAAACATCACACACGCGGTGCCTGCTGCGATGGCCACCCACGCCCAACGCCATCCGAGCCCGTCGATGGCGAGCGTGAACAGAAGTGGAGCCAGCGAAAGAAGAAGGCCGGACGCGGTGCCTTTGACTCCGTTTGCGAGTCCGAGCCGTCGATAGAACCACAACGAAATGACGTTGCTCGAAGCCAGCGTCAGCGAGCCTTGACCGAGCAGCCGAATGAAGGTGAACCCGATGGCAAGCATCACAAGGTTCCGCACGGTGCCCATGTAGGCAATTGCCATGACGAACGCGACGGTGATGATCAGCGTTGGTCGCCTGACACCGTGAATGTCCAGCTTGCGTCCGACCCACGGGGCAAAGGTTGCGGCCAGCAGAGTGCCGAACAGATACGCGGCGGACAACGCGTTTCTCGTGATGTCGAGGTCGTCGATGATGTGGTCGACGAACGACGAAACACCGATTGTCTGTCCGGGAGCGGTGGCGCCGGCGGCAATGGTCGCCCACACCAGGATCCACCATCCCCTGAACTTCGGCTGGGTGCTCATACCGACGCCTTCGCTCTCACTGCGTCACTCTGCCAGGATCTGGTGCAATGGACGCGTATCAGACCATCATCAGCAAACGAGACCTCAGGCAATACACGGAAGATCCCATCTCCGATGACGTGCTCGGACGAGTGCTGCAGGCAGCGCGTATGGCGGGGAGCGCGAAGAATGTCGAGCCGAACCGGCTGATCCTGATCAGCGATCAGAACGTGCAGGATGCCGTAGCGCTCGCCGGCGACTTCACCTCGTGGATCGGTTCTTCGACGCTGATCATCGGCATCGCGGCCCAAGAGGACGACCTGCGGCTGTTCGACACCGGTCGTACGGCTCAAAATCTGATGCTCGCCGCTCACGGCGAAGGGCTGGCAACGTGTCCCGTGACCCTCCATCACCAGGACGTCGCCCGTGACGCGATCGGATTCCCTGCGGACTGGGTGATGCCGATGGCGGTCACGATGGGCTGGCCCGATCCCGAGGCTCCGAGAAGTCCTCTGTCCCGTCAACGGGTGTCACTGGACGAGCTCGTGATCAGGAATCGCTGGTCGTAACGGCAGTTCGCCCGATCAACTGCGGTCGGCCGACAGACGCTTTCGTTCCCTGATCCGGGTGTTGCTGTCGAGCAGCAGTTTCCTCAGACGAACGCGCCCGGGTGTCACTTCGACACATTCATCAGAGCCGATGAATTCGAGCGCCTGTTCGAGACTCATCTTGAGCGGTGGTGTGATGCGGATCGTGTCGTCAGACGACTGTGTTCGGATGTTCGTCTGCTTCTTCTCACGGCAGATGTTGACGTCCATGTCTTCTTGACGGGGGTTCTCGCCGATGATCATGCCTTCGTAGACCATCACACCGGGGTCGATGAAGAGACGTGCCCTGTCCTGAATGTTGATGATCGCATACGGCGTCGAAGGGCCCGTGCGGTCAGCGATGAGTGACCCTCCGGGCCGGCCGCGCATTTCGCCGTGCCATGGTGCCCAACCTTCGAACACGTGATGGAGCTGACCGGTGCCGCGGGTCTCGGTGAGAAACTCGGTTCTGAACCCGATGAGGCCGCGGGCAGGCACGATGTGCTCGAGACGAACCCAACCGGTGCCGTGGTTCAGCATCTGCTCCATCTGGCCCTTCCTGACGGCCAACATCTGGGTGACGGCTCCGAGGTACTCCTCGGGAATGTCGATGCTGACGCGCTCCATCGGCTCGTTCATGATGCCGTCGATGACTCTGGTGACGACCTCGGGTTTCCCGACCGTGAGCTCGAAGCCCTCTCGACGCATGGTCTCGACGAGAACGGCCAGCTGCAGCTCGCCTCGTCCCTGCACCTCCCACGCATCGGGTCGATCGGTTTCGAACACCCGGATCGACACGTTGCCGATGAGTTCGTTGTCGAGACGATCCTTGATCTGACGAGCAGTCAGTTTCGTTCCGTCATCGCCCGCCAGTGGTGAAGTGTTGGTGCCAATTGTCATCGACAAGCTCGGCTCGTCGACTTCGATGAGTTCCAGAGGTCGCGGATCTTCGGGGTCGGTGATGGTCTCACCGATGGTGACCTCGGCGATGCCGGCGACTGCGATGAGTTCGCCAGGACCCGCTTCGACGACGGGAACCCGCTCGAGGTTCTCTGTGACGTACAGCTCTGCGATCTTCACCCGTTCAAGGGATCCGTCGGTGCGGGCCCAACCGAGCGTTTCACCCTTCTTGATGGTGCCGTTGACCACCCGACACATCGCAAGTCGACCCACATACGGCGACGAATCGAGGTTTGTGACCCACGCCTGAAGGGGGTGGCCCTCCTCGTGAGTCGGTGCCGGCATGTGGTTGACGATAAGGGTGAAGAGGCTCTTCAGGTCCTCGTCGAGGTTGTCGGCGTCGCTGCCGGCCTTGCCGTCGCGAGCGATCGAATAGAGCACCGGAAAGTCGATCTGATGGTCGTGTGCATCGAGGTCGAGGAACAGCTCGTACACCTCGTCGAGCACGGCTGCAGGACGAGCGTCGCCTCGGTCGATCTTGTTGACGACGACGATGACGGGAAGATCATCCTCAAGCGCCTTGCGCAACACGAATCGTGTCTGGGGTAGAGGACCTTCGGCAGCATCAACGAGAAGAATGACACCGTCGACCATGGTCAGCGCCCGCTCGACCTCTCCGCCGAAGTCGGCGTGACCCGGGGTGTCGACGATGTTGATCTTGACGTCGCCCCACCGCACCGACGTGTTCTTGGCCAGAATCGTGATGCCCTTCTCACGCTCGAGATCGGTTGAGTCCATGACCCGGTCCGTGAGCGTCTCGTGGGCACCGAATGCGCCTGACTGTCGCAACATGGCATCGACCAACGTGGTCTTTCCATGATCGACATGCGCGATGATCGCGATGTTCCTGATGTCGTCTCGGGCCTGCACGGCTAACCTCTCCGGGGCGGTGGCCCAGCGGGAACCTGGGCCGATTCTCGGGCCCAACGGGGAGTCCAAGGGTACCGAGGCGGATCAGTTTCCGCGGATGGCGTCGCGTTCGGGTTGTCCGGTGGTGGGCATGTGTCGATCCTTCTCCCCGGCTGAGGACAGTGTCGGGATCGAATGTGAACGTTTCCCAGAAATCAGCCGGAAGTTTGCCGGGAGCCCCGAACCACCAACGGTTCGTACGCTGAAGGGTCGTCCAAGAGCCACTGAGGTGCGACGACTTCGGCCAACTCGACGGGCCCCGACGGTGCAGCCGTGGAGAACACGCGGTCCCACACATCGACGCTCACTCCAAAGTTCGAGCCCGCGTTCGCACCGTGGTGGCTCATGTGCCGCACCCGGCGACGTAGCGCCGCTGGTGTGTGTGGTGGCCGGTGGTGGAGTCGCCAGTGTCCGACTTCGTACACCGTGTACCCAAGCGCCCACGTCGCCCACAGAGTGGTACCGAACGCGCGACTGGTGAACGCGGCGATGAAGATCCCGATCGGGAGGCCGAGCAATGCGACCCCGGCGTGGCCGGCCAGGCGAAGCAGAAAATTCGTTGCCGACGGCGCTCGGTGATGTCGAGTGTGTTCCGTAGCGATGATCTTGAAGAGAGATCCTTCGCCTCGGTGATGAAAACCGAACCGATGCATCGCGTATTCGGTCAATGTCCACAGAGCTGACCCGACGATGACTGCTGCGACGACCGTGAGCGCGACCATGCACTCATTGTCATGTGTCAGCGGGTTGTTCTCAAGAGCGCGCGTCTTGTGATTCGTCCCGAGTCGACCACCCTTGGTCGTTGCATCGGCTCGGAGCGCGGCAGATGTGCTGTTCCGTGACGCCTGAGCTGATTGCCGTCCCAGTTGGCAGTGAGCTGCGCGTCAAGATGGTTAGAGGAACTGGGCGTGAAGGTGGCGACCGGCGACTGAGGCGCTGGGTCCGTCGTCGATCGAAATCGAGTCAGCGCTCGTCGCCGGCTGTGAGGCCTCGACGCACGATGCCGTCGGCTACCAGCCTGTCGATCGTTGTCTCGTCGTATCCGAGTTCGCGGAGGATCTCGTCGGTGTGCGCTCCGAGGGCCGGTGTTCCCGGTCTGGCGTAATAGTCCGACCCTGACATCGTGATCGGTGCGGCTGGCATGGTCATCGGACCGACCGACGGATGGTCCTCGTCGTAGATCAGGCCGGCCTCGTAGCTGGCCGGATCGGTCATGACCTCTTCGATGAAACGAAACGGCGCCACCGGAATTCCTGCGCTTTCAAGTCGGGCCACAACTTCGACGGTGGGAAGGGCGCCGATGGCCTCCTTCAAAGCTGCATGTGTGTCGAGGAACGCTCCCGTCTTGTCGTAGCGGTCGCGCCACCCCGGCAGGGAACGTGGATCGGTGGTGCCGAAGAGTTCGCACAGCTTCGAGCCCATCTTGCCGACCGCGCCGATCGCGACCACGCCGTTGTCGGTCGCGTAGCTGTTGAAGAAGAACGGCGAGATCATCTGACGAGACTCCCGACGTTCTGCCGCCACGGCCATTCCTTCATCTTCTACCCATGCCGAGACGTCGCGCTTCCAGCCGTCGACGTTGTCGAAGATGTTGGCGTTGCGGTGGCCCTGGACGATGGCTGCATGCGCGAGCGAGGTACCCACTCGCTGGCCGGTGCCCGTCCGGTCGCGATGCCTGATGGCGATGGAGATGCCGAGCGCGAGCAGTGTGCCGGCCATGTAGTCGCACAGGAACACCTCGTGATGACTCGGCCGACCTTCGGTCCGAGCGCCGAGCGACATCAGCAGACCCATGGAGGCTTGCCCCACCATGTCGAGACTTGCCTTGTCGGCGTGGGGTCCTGCATCACCGAAGCCGGTGATTTCGCCATAGATCAGCGATGGCTTCGCGGCAAGCAGGGTCTCGTGGTCGAGGCCGAGTTTCGCCGCACCACCCGGCCGCATGTTGGAGATCACCACGTCGGCTCTCATCGCGACTTCAGTCACGATGTCGCGGCCCTCGGGGGACCGCAGATCGATCGGTATGCCCCGTTTGCCGCGAGCCTTGATGATGAACTGGCGACCCTCGTCCTTCGCGATGGGGGAGTTGTAACGAGTTTCGTCGCCGGTGACAGGCTCGACCTTGATGACGTCAGCGCCACCGTGCGCCAGCAACTCTGCTGCATAGGGAGCAGCAACGTACTGACCGATTTCGAGGACGCTGATGTCGTCGAACGGGCCCATCACCGGCTCCTCGGGAGGCGATCCAAACTGGTCGTCGCCTCATCGACGAGTCCTGCCATCATGTCGTGCACGGTCGTGATCTCGTTGAAATAGCCGATGCTCTGACCGGCAGGCGAATGCATCAGAGGCGTCACCTTGTGGCGGGCGATCTGACCGAGTATGTCCCCGACGAGGATGTCCTGGTACGGCATCTTCAGTGGGGTGGGCGCATGGTCTGACTCCCACTCGTCGGTCCACGACGTTCTTATCTGACGCAGCGTCTTGCCGCTGTCGGCTCGACACGTCAGGGTGTCTGCAGACCCGGCGGCCAGCAGCTTCGCGAGTACCTCGGGCTCAACGTGTTCTTCCTCACAAACGAGCCATGCCGATCCGACCCACACCCCGGCGGCACCCATGGCGAGTGCGGCCGCGATGTGACGTCCAGTGGCCACGCCACCAGCGGCGATGACGGGGACATCGCCGGCCATGTCCACGATCTGTGGCACTAGTGAGAATGTTCCGACTGGCCCGGTGTGGGCACCGGCATCGTGACCCTGGGCCACGAGGATCTCTGCGCCGGCACGGAGGGCTCGTTCGGCGTGCCGTGGTTGACCGACGAGGCTCACGAGCTTCTTGCCGCGTTGCTTGGCAGGACCGATCACCCATTCCGGACTGCCGATGCCGAGCGCGAGGACCTTGAGGTTCGAATCCATGACGACATCGACCTGCTCCCGGGCGCTGTCCTCGCTACGGACGAATCGTGACCTCATCCCCGGTAGTCCGTCGTCTGGCACGCCGTACTTTGTCCTCAGGCCGGTCACGAAATCTCGGTGCCCTTGAGGGATTGCATCCTCGATCTCTTTGCGGCTGTCGTTCTCTGGCATGCCGGACGGGATGACGAGATCGAGTCCATACGGGAGATCACCCAATTCGTCGTGCATGAGTGTCAAGGCATCTTCGATTTCGGTCGGTGTCGACCGCGTAGCACCCCAAATTCCGATTCCACCGTTCTGGCTGATGGCGATGGCAGCCTCAACGGAGTGTGTGAACCCGAAGATCGGCACCTCTGCGCCGAGGTCGTCGCAGAGGGCGTTGTGAAGAATGCTGGTCATGCCCTGACGGTAGCCAGCGCCTCGTTGCCGCGCCGAGTTCAGACAGGCTGGTTGACGACTCGACGGACTTCAGACATTCGCTGATCGAGGTCGGGAACGGATTTCACGTGGGCCTCGCCACGAGTCAGGAAGAGGAACACCATCTCGGCTACCGGCTGGCCGACGGCGGTTTCGACCGCCAGAGCATAGGTCGCTCCCTGTAGGGCGTAGCGCTCTACTTTGGCTTCCAAGTCGGCCTCGTCGAGAACAGCGTCTGTCTTGTAGTCGACAACGACAAGACCATCGTCGCGTCGGTACAGGAGGTCGACGTATCCCTCGATGGTGATGCCGTCGACGGGGGCAGCCACGTAGGTCTCGCGCCAGAACGTGTGCCGACAGGCCTCTGCCACGACGCGGCTGTTGATGGCCGAAGTCACCAGGTCCGAAATGACGTCTTCGCGTCCGATGATCCCCTCGGCGGCCGCTTGGGCCGCGGCCGTCTCGATCAGACCTTCGCCAGTGGCCAGATCGACGGTCTGCAAGACAGCATGGACAGCTCGCCCGACAGCGGTTCCGTAACGGCCCTTGTTCCATGGCGGTAGGTCGAGGTCGCGGTGATCTTTGTCGAGGCCGGGATCGCGGAACTGCTGGCTCGCCCGCTTGGCGATGGTGGTGGCCGCCAGAGTTCTCGACCGCGCCCCGACGCTGAGTGCCTCGGCCCGAACCGACAACCACTCGGCGCGATCGAGCAAAGGCGCCCGATTTCGAGGGGTTGCTGAAGGAACTGTTGTATCGCTTCGGACCGGAGCCAGGAACGTGGTCGCTTCGACTCCAGATGCAGCGGCTGCCGCTGCCAACAGTTCGGCGGACGTGAGCCGATCATCACCCCGTGCTGAATCTGGAGGTGCTGGTCGATGCAACGACACAACCAGGTGGTCTCTGGCTCTCGTCGTCGCCACGTAGAGGAGTCGGACCCGCTCGTGGTGATCCATCATTTCGTCGATCGGCTTGTAGTCCTCGTACTCGGCGGTGCTAAGGGCCGAACTCATAGCGACGATGGCGTCCTGATTCCTCGGGAAGTGCACCTGCACGCCACGGCGTCGTCCACCCGGCTTGGTGGTGAGTCCCGACACGATGGTGATCGGGAACTCGAGGCCCTTCGACGCGTGAATGGTCATGATGCGAATTGAGTCGTCGTCGGTTTCGGGCAGGACAGTCTCGGCGACACGAGCACCCTCTGCGCTCTGGAGTCGAGCCCAGGTGAGGAAGTGACGCAGGTTGCCGCCCTCGCTGTCGCCATAGGCTCTCGCCTGGTCGACAACGAATCGGAGTCGGCGCCACACGTCGCGTGGGCGACCCCCGACAACGCCGAGTTCGAGGAGCCGGCGGTCGCGAACAAGCCGCTCGATGAGCTCGCTGGGGGCGAGCCACAATCGACTTCGGTGCAGCTCGGCGAGGTGTCTCATTGCTTCGGCGACGGGATGACACGGATCGATCGTCTCCGGGATGGGTGCTTGATGATTCCACGTCCCCCGATGCTCGACCTTGAAGCGATACAAGTCGTCATCACCGCAGCCGAAAGCCGACGACCGCAAAGCAGTGACGAGTGAGAGTTCGTCGGTGGGATCATCGATGGCTCTGAGCGCTGCCATGAGATCGCGAACTTCGCTCGTGCTCCACACGAGCGACGAGGTTTCAGCTCGATAGGGAAGACCGGCGTCGTTCAGGGCACGCTCGAGCGCAGGAAGTGATGTACGGGCGGGCAGGAGCACGGTGATGTCGCCGAGTTTCGGGTCCCGCCACTCTCCGGTCGACTCGTCGGCGACTTGCCATCGCTCGCGCATGGCGGCGGCGATGGTGGCAGCCACATCGGTCGCCTCGTGGTCGCGGAGCTCGTCTGCGCCTGGTCCACCAGGATGTGGTCCATGGCCGAGAACGAGAACCCCAGGCCCACTTGGCGGCGCGCCACGGTGAGCAACCAGTGGCTCGTACTCCGGCTGGCTCTCGTCGACGTACTGGATCAGCGCCCCGAACACACCGTTGACCCAGTCGATGACAGGTGCTGTTGTTCGGAAGTTGGTGGTGAGCAATGTCGGTGCCGAGGTGAACGCGGCACGAGCTTCGAGGAACAACGCGATGTCCGCTCGCCGGAACCTGTAGATCGACTGCTTCGGGTCTCCGACGAAGAACAGCCTGCCGGGCGGCACCTCGGCCTCGTTCCATGATTTCGAAGCAGCATCATCGTCGATGCTTGTGAGCAGCACCGCCAGCTCGATCTGGATCGGGTCGGTGTCCTGGAACTCGTCGAGTAGCAGGTAGTGGTATCGCTTCCGCAGCGCCGCTCTCACAGAGACGCCGTAACGCTCGTCGCGCAGGAGTTGGCGGGCGAAGACGAGAAGGTCGTGGAATTCGAGCTGACCGTTTCGTTTCCGCTCGAGCGCGGCTCCGACGGTGAAGTCTCGTAGCGAGACGGCGATGCGTTTGATGACGCTGTCGATGGTCGCACGGCGGACAGCCTCGCGACGCGACTCTAGATTTCCGATAGCCGCCCGCATGTCTTCGACGGTGATCTCACCCAGCCAGTTCTTCTTCGAACCTCTGCCCCCAACGCGTAGGCTCGGCTTCTTGGCTCCCAACATTTCGAGCCGGGTCGGGCCATCCGGCGTGTGGTCGAGCACTGCCGCATACTCGGCGATCTCGCGAGTGCGAACGACCAGAAGATCTTCTCCGATGCCCTCTGATGCCATCGCCACGACAGCATCGACGCCCGACGTGAACGGGGTGACGTCGACGCCCCCTGGGTCTGGCCAGTCGGGAATCTGCGATTCAGCGAGATCCCAGTTGTCGCTGAGAGCCTTGGCGAGGTCGCGCAGATGCGGCGCCTTGATGCCTGAAGCGAAGCCAAGGAGCAAGGTTTCTTCCATCGCAGGATCGTCGAGCAGGCGATCGAAGAACTGACGCCAGCGGTCTTCGAAGGCCACCTGCGATGAGATCTCATCCATGACCTCGATGGCTGGCGGCAACCCGGCCTCGACGGGATGTTCGGACAGGATTCGTTGCGCGAACGCATGCAGGGTCGAAATGGCAGCAGCGTCGACTTCGCCGATTGCCGTCGAGCACCTGGCCCGGGTGAGGTCGGGAACGACCTGGTCCGCGAGCGTGTGCTCGAGCTCTTTGCGGATCCTGTCTCGGAGCTCGGCCGCTGCCTTTTCGGTGAAGGTGATTGCCGCGATGTTCTTCAGTGCGACGCCGTCCACGATGATGAGATCGAGGATTCGGTTGACCAGCGAGCGAGTTTTGCCCGATCCTGCACCCGCCTCGACGAACAGGGTTTCGCCAAGGCTGTGCGCAATGGTGTCGCGGGCAGCCTGGTCGAGTGGTTGTTCGTGCTGGGCCGGCTCGTCGTCGAAGACCGAAAAGAGGTCGAACTGTTCAGGCATCGAGCAAGTCCTCGGGTTCGGCCAGCATCCGATAGTGGCGAAGTGCTTCCGTGTGACGCTTTCGCTCCCATTCGCGGCGACGTTCGAGCGTCCCGAGGCCATCGGGATCGCAGTATGGGCAATCGACGAAGAACTGGTAGTGATCCTTCGAAGGCAGTGCCGGGAACAACCCTTGGTTGATGCCATCGATGATGGTCGACAGCACTTCGTCGAATCGGTCCATCACACGATCGTCGATGTCGTAACCGATCCAGCGGTACTCGCCTTTGGCGCTGGTGAACCAGTACGCAGCGTGCACGGCGTCGTCAGGGGCGCCGTGTGCTTGGCGCGCCGCGAGTGCATATACGGGAAGCTGCAGCTTTGTCCCTTTCATGACCGGGTCGTTCGTATCTTTGTCGAGTCCGAGGAAGCTCCGAGTGCTTCCCGTCTTGTAGTCGATGACGATCAGCTGTCCGCTTGCGGTTCGTTCGACCCTGTCGGCGCTTCCTCTGAAGTCGATGGTCCTGCCGCGGTCGAACTCGTATGACACCGCAGGATCGCCGCCCGCAAACCCGAATCCGAGTTCGGTGGCGATGACGTCGCCTCTGCGGTCGCGCGTGTCATCGCTTCGGAGGGTGTCGAGGAGATCGCCGATGATGGCCTTTCTGTCCTGACGCCAGAACAGCTGCTTTCCCACGAGGCCGCGGTTCGCAGCCTGGTTGCACAGTTCGTCGGCTATCTCCTCCAAACGTCGCTGCAGCGCTGCCGGCCATGGATGGCCGGGCCCTGGCACTGTGTTGTCGTCGTCGAGTAGTTCGGTGAGGAACATGTCGAGTGCCTCGTGGATCAAGCTGCCCCTGTCGAGCGCCGAGATCTGCAGCAATGCTTCTGGCTGTTCGAGCACGTCGACGCGGAGCACGTTCTTCATCAGATAGCGATGAGGGCACTTGGCCCAGTCTTCGAGACGGGTCGGCGAGACGATGTCGATTCTGACGCCGTCAGCGGTGACGACGTCGGTCAGGTTGCCGTCGAACCTGGTGAACTCGCGGCCTGCACGCGAAATGAGGAGATCGACTCCACGTTCGAATCGCGAGTCGACGCCCACGAGGTGATGGTCGCCGATGTCACCGCCGGCCCCGTGGTGGTCGAGCAGGCTCCTGAGTTCGTATTCCTGATCACTGGCCGGGAAAGTGGCACCCCGGAGGCCGGCGACAAAGCTCGCAATCTCGCGCAACCAGTCATGACCTTGGTGGGCGAGGTTGCTGATTCCATCACTCCACACACGCTCGCCGTTGAGTTGTTCGATGGTGTCCAGAAGCCACCGCGACGGCATTCGCTCGCTGCTGCGTCGAAGGTCTCCTCGGGGGAAGTAGAGCGTTCGCTCCTCGCTCGCCGAGGCGAGCGCGGCGAGGAATGCTCGATGATCCTCCTCGACGCGGGCCGTGGCCAGTCGGAGCGCTCCGCCGACCGTCGCCCGCTCGTGGTCGGGGAGAAGTGAATCGTCGTGCTGCCTGGCCGGCATCAACCCTTCGGCCATGCCGAGCACGAAAACTCGTCGAAGATCGATGCCGAGGGCCTGTCCCACTCGACCGACGAAGATCCCTTCGCCGAGCGAACCCGCCCTTCCCAGCCCGCCCTCGAGTTCGAGTTCGAGCGAGCGCCTGAACGTAGCCAACGCCGGACGCTCTTCGACCTCGTCGAGACCCGCAAGCCGGTCGAGGGCATCGTCGAGTTTCTCGGCCGCGAGCCCCTCGGCCTCGGGCCAGTCGACTCGGTGCTCTTCTGGTCCGAGGTATCTGGCCAGGAGTGTCCTGAGCCACGTGGCTTTGTCACTCCACGAGCCGGGAACTGCTGCTGGGTCTGTGGCTGCGGTGAGTTCGCTGACGAAGGTCGCCAAGCGGTTCGCGTAGCCGATCGAGCGTTGGGCCGTTCGGACCCTGTAGTCGTCGGGGTCATTGCCGAGACGGTCGATGTCGCGATTCTGTTCGTCGACGTAGTGCTCGAGGCGCGAGGCCCACTGTGAAGATCCTTCGACGATTCCTGCGTCGCGGCTGATGCGTTCCCACTCATTGACGGGCGCGAGGCCGGGCTTCTCGTCGTGTTGCAGGATGGGAGCCGATGCAATGAGACCGAGGACGTCGGTGCGGCGATAGTTCCTGTCCGGGAGGTCGAGCAGGCTCAGAGCCGTTCGGCCGACCACGCTCTCGTCAACCGTCCTCACCGCCGCGCCGTTGTGTGGGATTCCGGCCGCCGAAAGGTGTTCCTCGAGCAGCCGTGCATACGGGCGATCGGCGCCGTGGAGAATGGCCATTGCCTCAAGGGGGACGCCCTCGACCAGGGCATCCATCACATCACGGAGAACAGTTCTGACCTCGTCGTCGGCATCGGACGCGGTGACGACACGGGAACCCGTGGTGGGCGCAACGTCCATGTGAGGCGGCTGAGCGACGAACTCGGTGACGATCTCGTTCGTCAACGCGTCGGGGCCGAGCGTTCCTGTATAGCCGGCGAGAACAGTGACAGGAGTCTGCACGGACACTGCATCGAGCAACCGGATACCGGCAGCAGTGATGACCTGAGGGAGGTAGACGATGATGTGGCCGCGTTCGGCCACGAGCGCCGGGCGTTCGGTCACGATCTCGGTCGCCGCGTCGAACAGGTCGAACTCGTCGTACCACTGGTCGGACAGTCGCTCGTAGACCATTCTGTGGATCGAGACGACCTCGCGCGCACGTTCTGATTGTTGGGCCAGCACGTCGAGTTGCTCCGCGGTGAGGTCGCGCATCTCGCGATACACCCTGATGAGCGCACGTTCGGTCGACGGGTGTTCGCGGACCGCGCCGAACATCGTCGAGGTGTCGTGCAGGACCCCCCGAACCACAGCGGCAATGATCGGTGTGGACAACGGGCGGAGTCCGCGACCGGCGAGGCGAGGGGCACCGATGAGTTCGGCAAGCCGGTAGGTGGTGAGCAGGTCGATGCCAGCGAGACCAGCGTGTGCACCCACGGGGCCGAGTTCGCCAGATGCGATGAGGCGCCGCGTAGAGACTCCAACATAATTCGACGGCACCAACACGCTCACAGGAGCGAGCGGATCGTCGGCCTTGATGGTCGAGATCAGCGAATGCAGCCGATCCAACGCCGGCCGGCCAAAGGCCGTCCCCAACACCTCTATGTTCACAACAAGACCCTACGCGAGCCATGTGACGCTTCTTTTCTCTGTCGGTCCCTGACATGAGCGGGTGCTGGATTCTCTTCAGTCACGGTGAATCTCAGGTGCTCATATTGCGCATACGTAGATTGTGCTGGCGAGCGGCTCCAGAGGGATGGCATCTCGAGTCATGGCAAACTGCTGGGCGGTCAATGGGAGGAACTTGTCGTGTCGAGACAGATTGAGTCGGTTGCGGTGTTGGGGTGCGGGACGATGGGGTCCGGCATCGGTGCTGCGAGCGCTGCTGCCGGGTGTCGGGTGCTGATGCTCGATGTGACGAATGAGGCGGCCGAGAAGGGTGCCGCGGCGGTTGACGAAGAGCACCGTCATCTCGTCACGACCGGTAACTTCGTCGACGACCTCGACAAGATCGGCGATTACGACTGGATCTGCGAGGCGATCATCGAGGACGTCGATACGAAGCGTGAGCTGTTCGAGAAGGTCGAGCCCCTTCGTAAGGACGGTTCGGTGATCAGCTCGAACACTTCTGGAATTCCGTTGCGCGACATCTCAGAGGGCTTTGGCGGCCGGTTTCGGAGCGATGTTGCGATCACCCACTTCTTCAATCCGGTTCGCGTCATGAAGCTCTTCGAACTGGTTCCCGGCGAGGACACCTCGGCCGAAGTCATCGAGGCGTTTGCGTCGTTCGGCGCGAACCAACTCGACAAGGGTGTCGTCCACGCGAAGGACACGGTCAACTTCATCGGCAACCGCATCGGATGTTTCTTCATGCTGTCCGGGTTGCACAAGGCAAAGCCGTTCCTCATCGACGACATGAGCCAGGAGACAGTCGACGCGGTGCTCGGCAAGCCGGTCGGTCTGCCACCGACAGGCCTCTACGGTCTCATCGATCTCATCGGTCTCGATGTCATGGATCTGGTTGGTAAGAACTTGGCCGTGAATCTCGCCGAAGGCGACGCTGGTCTGGGTTACACCGAGTTCCCGGGGGCAGAGCAGCGCATGCTAAATCGTGGTCAGCTTGGCCGTAAGGCTGGTGCTGGCTTCGGGAAGATGACGAAGCTCGACGATGGGTCTCGCCACAAAGAGACGTTCGATCTCCTCAGCGAAGAGTGGCGAGACTTCTCCGACCCCGATCTCGAAGGTGTTCCGACCGATCTCGGTGAGGTCATGTTCACCGATTCGCCTCAAGGTGAGCTGGCGTGGGACGTCTTCGGCGGGACGCTTCGTTATGCGGCAGATCTCGTGCCGGAGATCGCCGATGACATCGTTAACATCGACAACGCGATCCGGTGGGGGTTCAACTGGGCGAAGGGCCCATTCGAGCTGCTCGATGCCATCGGTTGCGACCGCGTCATCGACAAGATCGAAGCCGAGGGTGCCGAGCTTCCCGCGATGCTCGCTGTGCTGAAGAATGCCAACTCACCCTCGTTCTACAGGGCGGATGGTACTGAGTACCTCAGCCTCGACGGTCAGTACCATCCCCGTCCGTAGTCGTAGAGCTGACCCACATCTGATGTCGTCGGCTCTGTGCGAAATGGGTCGCGCTCGCAGGTCGAACTAGGTTCTGTGTCGGCGTAGGGAGGCGCAGTGGGGGAACTGGTTCGAGTCGACGACGGCGGGGCAGTGCGTACCGTGACGTTGGCGCGACCTGAGCGCCGCAACGCGTTGAACGCGCCCATGCTCGAGGAGTTGACGGCGATGTTTGCCGTCGACCCTCCTGCTGCCGAAAGAGTCACGGTGATAAGGGCCGAGGGCCCTGTGTTCTGCGCTGGGGTCGACCTGAAGGAGCGCGACTCGAACGGCATGGCCGGCAGCGCGATCGGGATCGAGACCATGCTCGACGCAGTCCAGAACTACCCGCTTCCTGTCGTCGCTGCTGTCGAGGGTGACGCGATCGCGGGAGGAAACGAGCTCGCCCTCCACAGCGATCTCGTTGTTGCGGTGTCAACCGCGCGCTTCGGGATGTCGCTCGCCCAGATCGGTTTGGCGCCGAGTTGGTTTCTCGCCAAGAAGATCCTGGAGGTGTGCGGCCCGGTCATTGCCAGAGAGATGTTGCTTCTCGGCGACCCACTTTCGTCGACTCGCATGGCCCACCTTGGGCTCATTCACCGAGTCGCCGAGCCTGACGACTTCGACGCCGCCGTGGCGGCAGTCGTGAACCGGGTCGCGGCCAACGCCCCGCTCAGCCTGCGCGCAATGAAGGGAGTCCTGACCCGCCAAATGACCTTTCGCGACGGGATCTCCCACGACGATGTCGATGCCATGGTCGATGCTGCGAGGGCCAGTTCGGATGTGAAGGAAGGCATCGCCGCCCGCCTCGACCGACGGACCGCGGAGTTCAAGGGCCAGTGATGGCCGCCATCGATCTGGACAAACCAATGGTCGACTTGAGCGCAGAGGCCATCGCGGCTCTTCCGGCCCAGCTTGGCGTCTACGAGGTCGCTGATGCCGCTGGCGTCGTCGTCCACATCGGATACGCGGGAGGGTGTGAGCCGTTCGGGCTCCGAACAGCGCTGATGAGAGAGCTCGACTCCGGCGCGGTCCAGTTTCGCCACGAGATCACCCACGGCTACATGACTCGTTGGCACGAACTGCTGATGGCCCATGTTGCCCGCACCGGCTCGCTGCCCGCCTTCAACACAGCCGACGCCCACCGGATCGGCACCTTGAGCCCATGATCGCTCCAAGCCGGGCCCCTTCGCTCGCCACGGTGACTGGCATTACGTCGGGCGGGTCTAACTGGGCGTCCTGTCTGTTCTCCTGGCTGGCTGCAAGGTTGTCCACCTGCGGAGACAGGAAGAGAGGAACTCGCTGATGGATCACCGCATGTCCGAAGAGCAGGAGCTCATCGTCGAGACGGTTCGCCGGTTTGTCGCCGACGAGATCGTGCCGCTCGAGGCCGACCTCGACCCGGACGCAGGCGCGTTGCATCCGGCCGATCATGCCCGCCTGGTCGACAAGACCAAGGAGATGGGGTTCTACGGACTCGACATCCCCAAGGAGTTCGGTGGACCTGGAATCGATGTCACCACGCGGGCGCTGATGGCCATCGAGATGAGCCAGCACCGTGGTGGTCTGTACAACCCGTGCTACGGAACCTTCGGCGGAGCTGGATTGGCGCAGCTCTACGAAGCGACCGACGAGCAGAAGCAGAAGTACCTCTATCCGACGCTCAAGGGCGAGAAGACTGGCTGCTTCGCGCTCACCGAACCGTCCGGAGGAAGTGACCCGGCGAGAGCGATCCAGACCCGCGGCATCCAGGACGGCGACGAGTGGGTGCTCAACGGATCGAAGCTCTACATCTCCGGCGCCGACAAGGCCGACTTTGCGCTCGTGTTCGCCCGAACATCCGATGACCCTGGCCGCAACGGCGTCACGGCGTTCATAGTCGATACCGACTCGCCAGGGTTCCACGTTCGGCGAGTCGTGCACACGCTCAGATCCACTCACTACGCCACCGAACTCCAGTTCGAGGAACTCCGTGTTCCCGCTTCGAACATCCTCGGTGAACTGAACCGCGGCTTCGCCATCGCCAACGACCGACTCAGCCGCCAGCGGATTCCCTACGCGGCCGGATGTATCGGTGTCGCTGTCGTCGCTCAGAAGATGGCGATCGAATGGGCCAAGTCCCGCGAGTCCTTTGGTGGGCTGCTGGCCGAGAAGCAGGCCGTCCAGTGGATGATCGTCGACAACGAGATCGACATCCGCCATGCCACGTTCCTCGTGCTCGATGCCGCTCAGCGCGCCGATAGAGGTGAGCGGTTCAGAACCGAGGCCGCCATGGCCAAGCTCATCGCGTCAGAGGGGGCTGGTCGCGTCGTCGATCGAGCGATGCAGATTCACGGCGGTGTTGGGATGACGAAGGACCTGCCGCTGGAGCGTTGGTACCGCGAGCTTCGCATAAGGCGCGTTGGCGAGGGACCGAGTGAAGTGCAGCGCTTGATCATGGCGAGAGAGATCCTCGGAGGCTCGTTCAAGTGACTGCCGAACTTCCTGAAGCTGCCGGCTCGACCGAGCACCGTCTCGACGGCCGGGTCGCCGTCGTCGTGGGTGCAGGACAGACGCCAGGGGAGACGATCGGCAACGGCCGGGCAACGGCCATCTTGCTCGCGAGAGCTGGAGCGGCTGTCGTGTGCGCCGACCGCGATCTCGACTCGGCGAACGAGACCGCAGAGATGATCTCAGTGGAAGGTGGCTGCGCAAGTGCAGCAGAACTCGAGGTCAGTTCCGACCAGCAGCACGCGGCGCTCGCCGACGCGATATTCGAGACGCACGGGCGCATCGACATCCTCCACAACAACGTCGGAGTGGGTGCAGGCGACTCGACGGCATTGCGACTCGACCCAGACGGGTTCGACCGGCTGTGGCAGATCAACGTCAAGGGCATGTACCTGGCCGCGCGTCATGTCGTGCCTGTGATGCGCGAGGCAGGATCGGGCTCGATCGTCAACATCTCGTCGATGGCGGCCAAGCACGCCTTCGCCGGCGTGGGCTACAAGACGACGAAGGTGGCCGTCCTCGGACTCACCGAGAATCTCGCGGCCGCGAACACCCGTCACGGCATCAGGGTGAACGCGATTCTTCCCGGCCTCATGAACACACCGATGGCAGTCGAGGGTCGAGTGGCGCTCGGCACCCCGAGGGACGAGGTCGTCGCGCAACGCGATGGAGCAGTCCCGCTCGGGCGGAAGATGGGTTCCGCCTGGGACGTGGCGAACGCATCGCTGTTCCTCCACTCCGACGAAGCCAGATTCATCACCGGTATCTCGCTACCGGTCGATGGCGGCATGTGGGTCTCGTCGTGAGCGACAGGTCGTTGCCGCTCGAGGGCATCACGGTGCTGGATCTCGGTCAGGTCTACCAGGGCCCGTATGCAGGGTTCCTGCTCGCGATGGCAGGTGCCAGGGTCATCAAGATCGAGCCACCCAAGGGGGAGATTCTTCGAACGAGGGGCCCGAGTCTCCCGTTCGCGATGTTGAACTCGTGCAAGGAGTGCGTGACCCTCAACCTCAAGGAACACCGTGGCGTGGAGATGCTGCTCGGACTCGCCGAGCACGCGGAGGTCATGCTGGTGAACTTCTCGCCCGAGGTGCCCGCTCGGCTCGGTATCGACTATGAGTCGGTGTCGGCGGTGAATCCCTCGATCGTGTACGCCCACGCCACCGCGTTCGGTCTCGACGCTGAGGGCTCCGTTCCCGGCATGGACATCACCGTTCAGGCTCACACAGGGGCAATGGCGGTGACCGGCCATCCGGACAGTCCGCCGGTGAAGGCCGGGGTGGCCTTCGTCGACTTCATCGGCGGAACACACCTCTACGGAGCGATCACCACTGCGCTGTTCGAACGTGAACGGACAGGTCGCGGTCGCTCCGTCGAGGTGACGATGGCCGACGCGTCGTACATGACGCTGACCACGTGTCTCTCCGCGTGGTACCAGACGGGTGAGTCGCCGAGGACGGGTAACGCGCATCCGGCTGGCACGATCGCCCCGTACGACGTGTTCGCCTGCGCCGATGGGTGGTTCGCCATCATCGTGATCTCCGACAAGCAGTGGAAGTCGCTGGTGGACGCGATGGACCAGCCCCAGTTGGCCACCGACCCTCGCTTCGTCACGAATGCGGATAGGGCGGCGCACACGTCTGAGCTCAACGGCGTGATCACCAGCTGGGCGTCGGGCTTCTCGAGGGAGGACATCACAGAGGTGCTCCGCGCCGCACACGTTCCTGTGGCTGCGGTGAGAGACGTCAACGAGGTCGTGCGAGACGAGCCTTCGATAGCACGCAGATCCATCCAGTGGATCGATCATCCAGAGCTCGGCGAGGTGCCGCTTCCTCACAGTCCGATCCGATGGCACGGAAGTGAGTTGCTCGAACTCGATCCCAGTCACCCGATCGGTTGGGACAACGGATCGGTCTACGGCGACCTGCTCGGTCTCTCCACGTCCGAACTCGAATCGCTCTCCGACAGCGGCGTCATCTGACAGGGGCCCTCAGGCGAGAGTCCTGACGATCGCGGTGACGGCCGCCGCCGCGACGACTGTGACGAACATCGGCGCCTTCCTGCTCGCGAGGAGAACTGCTGTCCCGATGCCGAAGATCCGCGCATCGCCCGTCAACTCGCCGTTGGAACTCAGGGTCTGGAGAGCGATCACGGCGCTCAGGATGGCGATCGGGATGTGGTTCACGACAGCTTGGGCACGCGCTCCGAGCCGGGCAGGATCGAGCGCTATGGCGCCGACGAGTCGTTGGCAGTAAACGCCGATGGCGAGCGCGACGACGACCCCCCAGGTGAGCATCAGCGTGCGTCCTTGACGGCGAGCAGTGCTGCGAGTGCCGCAAGGAGCACCGGCAGACCGCCTGGTGAGGGTTCGACGAGAGCGAGCGCGACGATCACGGCGAGCAATCCGACGGTGAGGGCGGTCTTCGTCTTCAGCTGAGGCCACAGGATGGCGACGAACATGGCTGGGAACATGGCGTCGAGACCGAGACGCTGCGGGTCACCAATCTGCTCGCCGACGAGAATTCCGAGCATTGCCCCGACCCACCACGGTAGAACCAACCAGAGCGTGACGCTGACGTAGACGCGCCTGACGTCGGTGTCTCGTTGTTCTCTGACAGCGAGAGCGACGTTCGGGTCGAAAGCACCGAAGGCGGCGATCGCCCGTTTCCAGCGGCTCGGCCAGAGCCTCGGACCGAGTGCGGCAGCCATGAGACCGAAGCGGGTCGAGACCAACCATCCGCTCGCGACGCCGGCCACCGTCCCGCCCCCTGCTGATGTGACAGCTGCGTAGGCGAGAGTTGCCGTCGCGGAATTGACCATGAGCGTTGCGACCACGATCACCCAGGGTTCGGTACCAGCGGTGCTGTGAACGATCGAGACGGTGATGGCCAACGTGAAGTACGTGAACCCGATCGTCCACGCCTCGCCGCGCGTCAGCTGAGTATCGGCGGGAACGTGGCGCACGAAGCGATCATGCCCCACTGACCCATCGGTGTCCCCCATCGGCTTCCTACCAGTCGAGGGCAGTTGTCTCCTGTCGATGCGCGAACGCCGGACTCAGGTGGCGCCGGTGGTGCGCTCCCAGCTTCGGTGCAGCTTGGCGTACCCTCCTCCGGCTGCAACCAACTCGAGGTGTGAGCCGACTTCGGTGAGTCGGCCCCGATCGAACACCAGCACGAGGTCGGCTTGCTCGGCTGTCGACAGGCGGTGTGCGATGGAGATCATCGTCCGACCGGCGGCAACGCGCTGCAGGTCGCGATGGTGGCGTTGAAGCGGTTGAGCGTGACAACCAACGGCACCATCCCGACTGCGACCTCGACGTCGCTGTCGGCGTGCGCGAGGAGCTGCCCCTTCGACACGGAGCGGAGTTCGGCAGGAGCGAGGTCGAGGTAGTGGTCGCCGAGAGCCGTCTGCATGTCGTTCTGGGCCCTGGCCAGCATCATCCCTGCGAAGTAGCGGCGGATGATGACCCCTGTCGATCGGGCGGCGGCGACACCGACCACGCTCAGGATGACGAAGGTGCGGGTTCGGCCCGGTTCGGTGCCCTCGAAGGTGGGAGGGATGAGATCGTCGGTCAGCCATCCGAGGACCACGGCCGAGTAGACGGTCCCGATCGCCATGATCAACGACCCGAACACCGAGGTGGCGAACGGCATCGGGTGCGCGCGAACGAAGCCGGCGAGAATCGCCAGCGCCCTGCGGATCAGGTCCTGCTCGTCGGTCCGCTCCGTCTCGACCACGCACGAGACGGTACCGGTCGGGTTGATCCAGCTCGCCGGACTTTCGTGCGACGTGGGCAATGCTGTGAGAATGTCGGACAACTGACCGCCCGGAGGGGGACACATGACACACCCGAACACATTGGTGTTCATCGACATACCCGTCGATGACGTCGACGCCGCGAACACGTTCTACAGCGAGGTCTTCAACTGGGAGGTCGAGGAACGGATTCCCGGCGTGTTCCATCGCATCGTGCCGGGCGGTCACTACAAGAACGAGGACGGATCGCCTTCGGAGATCGGCAACCTCCACATGGGGATCTCGAACGCTGCGAACGTTCGGCCGCACCCGGACCAATCTCCTCAGGAGCCCACGTTCCTGAAGGGAGATGGACGCGCGATCCGGGTGTGGATCCTCATCAGCGAGGACGACTCGTTCGAGCGCATCATCGAAGCAGCTCGCGAACGCGGTGCGACGATCCTGTGGGAGAACCACTTCTGGACCGAGTTCGGGGGCGGCAGCTCGTCCTTCCTGGATCCGTGGGGCAATCAGCTGAACCTGTGGAAGCACCTCGACATCGAACGCGACGAGGAGACTCATGCCGCGTCCGACGATGTGAAGCTCCCCCCAGGGTGGACGATCGAGTAGTTGGCGAACCGCGGTGACACGTGTTCGCGTCGTTCGTGGCGACATAACGACGTTCGAGGTCGATGCCATAGTGAACGCCGCCAACAGTTCCTTGATGGGCGGTGGGGGAGTCGACGGAGCAATTCATCGAGCAGGAGGCTCGAGCATCGTCGCCGAGTGCCGTGAGATCGTCGCGGAGCACGGCGAGTGTGCGCCAGGCGATGCGGTGATCACCGGGGCAGGTCTGCTCCCCTCCCGCTTCGTGATCCACACCGTCGGTCCCGTCTGGACGGGTACGCGACCTGACGACGACGACGTCACGCTGGCGAGTTGCTACACGACATCGCTCGATCTGGCCGCGGCGAACGGGGTCGGCACCATCGCGTTCCCGAACATCGGCACTGGCGTGTATCGGTTCCCGAAAGCACGCGCCACCGGCGTTGCCATCGGCGCGGTCTCGGAGTGGGTCGCCGCACGACCGGACGCCATCGACAAGGTCACCTTCGTCTGCTTCGACGACGAGAACCTGCGCCAGTACGAGTCGCGCCTCTCCTAGACGATCTACGCAGGCTGGCCGACCGCTGCGAGAATGGCCTTTCTGGTGGCCCGTGGGTTCTCGAACATCACGTCGTGACCGGTGTCCGCCAACTCGACGACGTTCACGCCCTCGATCATGTCGGCCAGGCCGCGGGCGGCCCGAGGCGGGGTCATCTTGTCGCCAGAACCGATGACGAGCGTCGTCGGCACCGAGATCGCAGCCGCGGCCTCTGGCGCACCTTCGTATGCGGCACACGCCTGCAGGTCGGTCGACAGTGCTCCGGCCGACGACCGTTCGACCAGCGCACGCTGACCACCGATCATCCACATCCCCGGTGTCGGATTGAGTCCGATGTGGGCGGGCTTGGCGTGGCTCCATGCCGCCATCAGTGCTGCCGCGCCCTCGACGTCGTTGGCGGCCTTGTCGAGCAGATCGGGGTGCACGGGCATCGCTGTCGCCGAGCCGAACAACACCATCGAGGCGACCTGTTCCGGTCGGTTCTTGGCAGCCTCCATGGCGATGAAGGTGCCCATCGAGTGACCCACGACCGCGGCAGGACCCCATCCGACGGCGTCGATGAATCGGTTCAGCCACGCTCCCATCTCGGGAACCGATTCCAAGGCGGGGCCTTCGCTCATCCCGTGGCCGGGCAGATCGACCGCGAGTGGCCTGTAGCCGCGATACGCGATGTAGCGGGTCTGCAACTGCCACACCGTCGAGTCCATGCCGGCGCCGTGGACGAGCACGATGACCGGATCGTCCCCTTCGAGGTCGAGTCCGCCTGTCGATGCGTGGACGGCGTGGCCATCGACGTCGAACATCATCGTTGGCTCGCCTTCAGTGCTCGCGACAGATCGTCGATGATGTCCTGCGGGTCTTCGAGGCCGACTGAGACGCGGACGAGGTCCTCGCTGATGCCACCACGCTCGAGTTCCTCGGGGCTGAGCTGACCATGCGTCGTGGATCCTGGGTGGATGACGAGGGTTCTGGCGTCTCCGACGTTCGCAACGTGCGACGACAACTCGACGCCCTCGATGAACTTGCGCCCGGCAGCGCGGCCCCCTGCGATGCCGAAGCTGAAGATCGACCCGGCCCCTTTCGGATACAAATTCTTCGCCAGCTCGTGGTCTGGGTGTGTCGAGACGCGCGGGTGTTTGATCCAGCTCACTGCGTCGTTCGCCTGCATCATGTCGAGCACGACGTCTGTGTTGGAGACGTGCTTCTGCATACGCAACGGAAGTGTCTCGAGACCTTGCAGCAGCTGAAATGCGTTCATCGGGCTCATGCACCCTCCGAAGTCGCGAAGTCCCTCGGCCCTTGCCCGCATGCCGAGCGCCGAAGGGCCGAACTCCTCGGCGAATCGGATGCCGTGGTATCCGGCGTATGGCTCGGTCATCGTCGGGAACTTTCCGGACGCGACCCAGTCGAAACGCCCTCCGTCGACCAGCACGCCGCCGAGTGCCACGCCGTGGCCACCGATCCACTTGGTGGCCGAGTGCATCACGATGTCGGCCCCGTGCCGGATGGGCTGCATGAGGTAGGGCGTCGCGAACGTCGAGTCGACCATGAGTGGGATGGCGTTGTCGTGTGCGATGCCGGCAACGGCTTCGATGTCGAGCACCTCGACGCCGGGGTTGCCGAGCGTCTCCGCGAACAGGATCTTCGTGTTCGGTCGTATGGCGTCGCTCCACGCCTGATGGTCACGAGGATCGACCCACGTCGTCTCGATGCCGAATCTTGGCATCGTGAGGTTGAGGATGTTGTACGAGCCGCCGTAGACGTTCTTCGACGCGACGACGTGATCTCCGGCGCTCAGGAGCGTGGCGAGTGCAAGGTGCATGGCGGCCATGCCGCTCGACGTGCCAACAGCTCCGACGCCGCCTTCGAGGGCGGCAACGCGTTCCTCGAAGACCGCAACTGTCGGGTTCGAGATGCGACTGTAGATGTGACCTGGAAGCTCGAGGTTGAAGAGGGCCGCTGCTTCGTCCGTGTCGGGGAACTCGTACGAAGTCGTGTAGTAGATCGGCTGGGCCCGTGCGCCCGTGACCGGGTCAGAATGCTGACCTGCGTGCAGGCTCAGTGTGTCGAATCGCAGAAAGTCGGGCTCGACCATGGTTTGTTCCCCTTCGGGCTGACCGACGAATGCTGCTCAGACGGTATCGCTTGACGGCTCGACTGCTCTCGTCAGGTTCGGGGTGGGCGACTGAAGCGACCTTCATCGGTCAGCCCTTTTCGAAGCGGCCGGAGAAGTTCGATCAGTCGTCGCGAGGCGTCTTCACCGACTGTGGCGATCTGGCGGTCGCACAGTTTGTCGGTGCGGACCTCGATCGCCGCCCGGAACTCGCTTCCCGCCTCGGTGGTCGAGCCATCGTCGTTCATCAGTCCGCGGCTCGCCAGGCGCTCGACTCCTGCTTCCCATTCCTCGTCGTTCCAGCGACGCGTGGCCTGCGCGATGGCTCTTGGGAACGCGCCTATGCCGACGTGTAGGGCCAGCGCTTCGACAGCGTCGATGTCGGCTTCGATGAGGACGCCGATGTGCGCGTCACCCCTCCATTCTCGGATGATCGTGGTCAGCTGCCAGAGGTGCGTGACAGGGTCGTCGTGTGTCGGCACCGTCATGTTGGCGGCGGCAAGCGGACGACCCTCGTAGCCGACGCCTTCAACGATCCGCGTTGCGATTTCGATGGCCTCGGCGATGTCGCCACCTGGCACCCTGGTGGCGTGCGGGGCCAGTGCCCGTCCTGCTGCGGTCATCCTGGCCTGCTGAATCACCTCTGGCGCTGCGGACTCCCACGCTGTGGGGATCGCGGCGCGAACTGCCGAGGGCTTGAAGTTGTAGAACGCCGCGATGACGACCTCGGCCGACACTGCGCCGAAGGGAGCGGCTCGACTTCCGAAGTAGTGCGAGACAGCAGGGAGTCCGGCTGCCTCGTACTCCTCTGTAGCTTCCTCGGCGAAGTAGATGAAGCCGTGCACCGGCCCCGTCATCGTCCCGAGCTTGGCCGCAAGTTCCTTTGTCATGGCGCCATCGTAAAGATGGTGGCGTCTTACACCGTCATGGCTGTGCGTACGGCGTTCAATTCCGCCATGCTTGCTGGACGGCACGACCAGGGAGACTGCATGGCTGAAGATCGAGCGTGGGGGTTCAGCACCCGATCGCTGCACGCCGGTGGCCAACCTGACTCGGCAACCGGAGCCAGAGCCGTTCCTGTGTACCAATCGACTTCGTTCGTCTTCGAGGACACCCAGGATGCCGCCGACCTCTTCGCGTTGCAGAAGTACGGAACGATCTACACGCGTATCTCGAACCCGACGATCTCCGCCTTCGAGGAGCGCATGGCCAGCCTCGAAGGCGGCATCGGCGCCGTCGCAACTTCGAGCGGCATGGCCGCCGAGTTCCTCACCGCAATCGCACTTTGCGACAGCGGTGACCACATCGTCTCAGCGGCCACGCTCTACGGAGGAACGGTTACGCAGTTCGACGTCACGCTACGCCGACTCGGGATCGACACGACCTTCGTGGCCGAGGATGATCCGGCAGCGTACGAAGCCGCGATCCAACCGAACACGAAGTTCGTCTACACCGAGATCATCGGCAACCCGTCAGGCTCGATTGCCGATCTCGAGGCTCTGAGTGCAATCGCCCATCGCCACGAGATCCCACTCGTCGTGGACAGCACGTTCGCGACGCCGTATCTGTGTCGACCGATCGAGCACGGTGCCGACATCGTGATCCACTCGGCGACGAAGTTCATCGGAGGGCACGGCACGTCGATCGGTGGCGTCATCGTCGAGGCCGGGAAGTTCCCGTGGGACAACGGGAAGTTCCCTCACTTCACCGAACCTGTTCCGAGCTACAACAACTTGAAGTTTGCTGAGAACTTCGGCGAGTTCGCGTTCTGCACCAAGATTCGTGTCGAGCAACTCCGAGATGTCGGCGCCTCGATGTCGCCGTTCAACGCATTCCTCATGCTCCAGGGCACCGAAACGTTGAGCCTTCGCATGCGTCAGCACGTCGCCAACGCACAGGCTGTTGCGGAGTGGCTCGACGCTGACAAGCGCGTCGGCTGGGTCAAGTACGCCGGCCTGGCCGCGTCGCCCTGGTTCGAGATGGCCAAGAAATATCTTCCCGGCGGACCTGGAGCGATCTTCGCTTTCGGTGTCGATGGCGGCCGTGACGAGGGAGCGACCTTCATCGAGTCGCTCGAGATGATCAGTCATCTCGCCAACGTGGGCGACGCCAGGACGCTCGTGATCCATCCTGGTTCCACGACACATCAGCAGCTCACTGACGAACAACTCGACGCCAGCGGTGTCACGCCGGACACGGTGCGATTGTCGGTTGGTCTCGAAGACATCGACGACATCATCTGGGACCTCGATCAGGCTCTCATGAATGCAACTGGGAGAACGTCATGACCGACATCATCACCGCATGGACGCCGCCATCGGCTGTCGACCGTAAGTGCATCCTGGAAGAGTCGAAGACGATTGCCATCGTCGGCGCGTCCAGCAATCCCGCCAGAGCGTCGAACTTCGTCATCACGTATCTGCTCAGCTCGTCGGCGTCGTACGAGGTCTGGCTCGTCAACCCGCGTGAATCCGAGATTCTCGGCGAACCCGTCTACCCGAGCCTTCAAGATCTGCCTGGCACTCCAGACATCGTCGACGTGTTTCGCCGACCCGACGACCTGCCAGGCGTGGCTGAAGCGTCGGTCGAAATCGGGGCCAAGACGTTCTGGGCCCAACTTGGGCTCCACAGCGACGAGGCCGCCGACATCGGACACCAGGCGGGTCTGAACGTCGTCACCGATCGTTGTCTGAAGATCGAACACGCCCGATTTCATGGCGGACTTCACCTGGCAGGCTTCGACACGGGAGTCATCAGCTCGCGCCGTGCCTAAGAAGCGGTGAACGGACGGTCGCCGAAGTAGACGATCTGGCTTTGCGACCCGTCATCTCCTGTCGTCGTTCCCAGGACGACGAGACGATCGTTGTACATCGTCAGCGCGCTCATCCCGACCGGTCGGAACTCTTCCAGCTGCTCTGTCACTTCAGAGCCCGGCTGCGTGCTGTGAAGCGTGACACCGCCCGGCTCGACCGGCCCGCCCGGCTTGATTGATGTGGTCAGCACGTACAGACGGTTGTTCCACCGGACGGCGTCGAGTGTCGCAGCGAAGTCAAGGTGCGGTGCGGTCCATGTGACGCCGTAATCAGCTGAGATCCGTGTTCCGCCGCCAGCTGGTTGGAGGACGATGTCTCGCCGAACCGACAGGCCGCGATCGCGATCGAGTACCACGAACGATTGGCCGTGGTTCTTCGACAGCTGCGCCGGTATGCCACCGAATCCGATGATGTACTCGTCGCGATCGGCTTCGAGTAGCGGCCCCGGCCGTCCGACTGCGGGAGCTGTCGTCAACTCGGGACTGATGACGAAGTGAGACGCGATCCTCTCAGGTTCGCTCAGAACCGCCCGGTCTGCGTCTGACAGAACGTCGGTGGGGATCGCACCTCGATTACCGGCTGCATCGATGAAGATGATCTCATCGCCGGACCTGCTGGCACTCGCGTTCTTGGCGGATACACCGAAGGCCTCGGAAACACACGCCGGGCTCGGCACTCGCGTTATGGCGATGCTGGCCATGGCGGTCACTCCATCGGTCGCCACAACACCACTGCCGGAGGTGAAGAACAGCTCTCCCACGGGTCGAACTCCGGGCAGTTCAAGTTCGTCCCAGCTGTTGCCGCGGTCGAAAGAGACGTACAAGTCCATCACCGGTCTTTCATCCTGGACGAAGCACTCGGCAGTAGGGTCGATCACTCTCAGCGGAGGAACGACGAGTGCGATCACCACGTCGCCGAGCACGTCGTAGTCGAGCACCTGGCCACCGAGTACCGGTGTGAAGGATGGGTGGATGAATCCGTCGAACGACGCGAGGATGTCGTCGCTGTACTGGTCTCGATTCAGGGCTGCGGGAAGTGGTAGATGTTCCCAGAGGAGCAAGTCTGTGGTGGTCGCGATCCACCCGTCGACGAGTCCGTACACGACATTGTGCTCGACGAGTAGATGTTCGATGTCGGCAGCGCCCTCGACCTGGAACGGTCCCGACCATCGAAGCTCGTTGACGAGCGGTGCTGCAGCGCCTGACACACGCTGTGTCGGCGCTATTACCGCGCTGTCGCTTCGGCCGATGAACCAGACCCCGCCGACCACCAAGATGACGAGCCCTACCAGTCCTAACCAAGAACCGGGGTCTCCGAATGACCGACTGCCGGATGGAACTGGGCCCGCGTCTATGGATGACTCCGACCAGATCAGTAGCTCGTCGTCTTGGTGTGAGTTCATGGGTTGCCCGGATTGGAGCCGAGCCTAGGACGTCAGCTGCGGGTTTTCCGCGTGAGCCGAATGCGCAGCTTTGACGTGTATGTGGTCAACTGTCAGACCAACGGACCAAACGATCTCGGGGAGACGCGGCATGGCGACCAATCCGCCCTTTGAGCCAGTGTCGCGTCGTACGATCAGCGAACAAATTCGTGAGCAGGTGTTGAAGCGCATCGAGTCCGGCGATCTTCCGCCTGGAGCTCGCGTTCCGTCCGAGCGCGACCTGTGTACCCAGTTCGGTGTGGCCAGAACCTCGGTCCGGGAGGCTATGCAGGGACTCGCATCGATAGGTCTCATCGAACGTAGAGGCAACCGGTCTTACGTCGCCGAACTGGTTCCAGGGTTTCGGGTCGACAACGAAGACGACGAACGCAAACGTAATGTTCGAGAACTCTTCGAGACTCGTCGAGTGCTCGAACTCCCGATCTTCGAGCTCGCGTGCCGCCGAGCCGATGACGACGACTTGGCACGAATGCTGGCCATCGCGGCGAAGTTCGACGAACCACTCAGCCTTGATGAGTTCAGGCAATGCGATCGCGAATTTCACACCACGATTGCTTCGGCTTGCGACAACCCGCTGCTGATGGAGTTGTACGGCAAGGTCCTCGACGCGCTTTTTCAATCGGAGGCCTTCGATTCGCTGCTCTACGCGTCGGCTAACAAGAGCGAGGTCGAGGCCATCGTCGAGCATGCTTCGTCCGATCACGCGACCATCATCGATGCGATCATGGCGCGGAACCCGGCGGCTGTGTTGGCTGCTTCCGCCGCTCACCTCGACGACGTCGAAGCACGAATGCTCGACAAGCTCGTCTAACTGGAACCAGTGCACCCAGGATCGGCTAGAGTCTCCAAGTAGTGGTCAGACCATCAGACCAATCTCGACGATCTGATCGTTTCACGGGAGATACCGGAGGAGAATCGTGCCCATCACCGGCATGAATCATGCAGTGCTCTATGTCCGTGATGCATCCCGTCACGAGGCGTTCTACCAAGAAGTGCTCGGATTCGAGACGATGATCACACACCCGGACAGCGCGTATGTGTTCATGCGTGCTCCTGGCTCGGAGAACCACCACGACGTTGCCTTCTTCTCTATCGGGGACGGCGCAGGGAAGTCGGAGGCGGGTGCTAGCACAGTCGGTATGTATCACCTTGCATGGGAGGTCCCGAGCCTTGACGAGCTCGCTGCGATGAAGGAACGACTCGAAACAGCCGGTGTGTTGAGAGGCGCCAGCAACCATGGCGTGAACAAGAGTCTCTACGCCGTTGATCCAGACGGTCTCGAATTCGAGGTGATGTGGCTCGTGCCCCCGGATCGGTGGGGCGACGCAGCTCACGCCGCCGTAATCGAACCTCTCGACCTCGTAGCCGACAAGGCCGAATTCGCAGACTTGAGTCAGACATGAACCCGGCCAACCAGTACTGCCATTTCTTCGACGACGACGAGTTCATCGACACCGGTCGTCCTGGGTTCCGTAGGAGAGTGATCACCTCCAAAGAGGTTCAGCTCTGCTTCTGGCGTATCACGGGTGGGGTCTCCGGGTCGTTCATTCATCGACATGATGACACTGAGCAACTCGGCATCATCTATCGCGGTGGTCTCGACTTCCGCATCTCGACTGACAAGGACACCACAGAGCGGGTCACCCTCGGCGAGGGCGATGTGTACATAGCGCCGCGCAATGTCTGGCACGGCGACTCCAACTTCATCGGCGACGACGAGTACGGCGAATGCTGGATCCTCGACGTGTTTGCTCCCCCGCGAGCTGATCTCGTCGAGGAAGACGAAGTGCAACGCGCGTCCATGGCTGCAGGCAAGGAATCCGCGTGAGCCGCGACTGGCGACTGGCTGTCGACATCGGCGGTACGTTCACCGACGTCGTTCTGCTCGATGCTGCGTCTGGCGAAGTCGAAGTCGAGAAGACGCTGACCACGCCGTCTGCTCCGCTCGACGCGGTGCGAACCGGTGTCACCTCGCTGTTGCAGCGGGTCGGCGTCACGCCATCTGAAGTCGAAGCGCCGATCGTTCACGCGACGACCCTCATCACCAACGCTCTCATCGAGGGCAAGGTCGGTCGAGCTTGCCTCGTCACCACAACGGGATTCGGCGACACGCTGCTGATCCGGGACGAGCATCGCTACGACATGTATGACCTGCAGATCGAGTTCCCTGCGCCGCCCATAGCCAGGGAACTCACTTTCGAGTTCGACGAGCGGACCGGTGCGGACGGTTCTGTGCTGGCCAGGCCGACCGATGCCGCCATCGACACGCTGACAGCGCAGCTCAAAGCCGTGAACGCGGAAGCCGTCGCCATCTGTTTCCTCAACTCTTACGTGAACTCGGCCAACGAACGAGCTGTCGCATCACGGGTCGAGGCTGCGTTGGGTGTGCCTGTCTGCGTGTCGAGCGAAGTGTCGCCGCAGATCCGCGAATACCCGCGGATGGTCACCACTGCCTGCAATGCGGCCACGATGCCGGTGATCGGCCCCTATCTCGACGAGTTGCAGAAGTGGCTCGCAGCCGAGGGTTTCGGTGGTTCGGTACTGATGATGCTCTCGAACGGTGGCGTCGTTTCGGCTTCTGACGCGGCCACGACACCGATTCGCCTCGTGGAGTCAGGGCCGGCCGCCGGCGTTCTTGCCGGTAAGTGGTTCGCCGCTCGCCACGACGAGCCCCGTCTCCTCTGCTTCGACATGGGCGGCACGACCGCCAAGGCCTGCCTCATCGACGACGGTGAGCCCGAACTCACGAACGACTTCGAGGTCGCTCGCGCCTACCGACACAAAAAGGGCTCGGGATTCCCTGTGTCTGTGCCGTCCGTCGATCTCGTCGAGATCGGCGCCGGCGGGGGAAGTCTCGCCAGTGTCGACCACTTCGGCCTGCTGAAGGTGGGTCCCCAGAGCGCAGGTGCCGACCCTGGACCGGCTTGCTACGGTCGTGGTGGAACGCTGGCTACGGTAACTGACGCCGACGTTGCCCTCGGCATGCTCGACCCTGCCGGGTTCCTCGGTGGAGACATGCCCCTCGACCCTTGCCTCGCCGACGCAGCGCTTGCAGCGGTAGCCAGCCGGCTCGACCTCGCAACCGTCGAGATCGCCGCCGGCGTACACGAGGTCGTGAATCAGAACATGGCAGCCGCTGCACGAATGCACGCGGTCGAGCAAGGCCTCGACATGCGCGGTGTTCCTGTCATCGCATTCGGCGGTGCCGGCCCGGTGCATGCTTGTGGTGTCGCCGAGCTTCTCGAATCCGACAGGGTCATCTTTCCCGTCAACGCATCGGTGCTCTCAGCCTTCGGCACGCTGGTGTCGCCCGTCCGCATCGACCTTGCGCGATCGATGCCGAGGTCCCTTGACGCCATCGACATTGCCGAGCGCGATGCGCTGCTCGACGAGCTCAGAGTCGAGGGTGCGAGGGTGCTGTCGGCCGCCGGTGTGGCCGGTGACGCGGTCCAGTATCGCTACGGCATCGATGCCCGATATGCCGGGCAGGGCAACGAGATCACTGTGTGGCTCGGCGAGGGTCCGACATGGCCAGTCGACGACGCGACCATCTACGACCGTTTCGGGGAGGAGTATCGCCGCATCTACGGATTGACCATTCCCGATGTCAGCATCGAGGCCGTCACGTGGCGACTGAGTGCCTACGCCGACGCCGATGCAGTCGAGCCGGCGCATCCAGCGGCTCTCACTTCGACACCAGCGCCATCGTCGCGGCGGCGGGTCGTGTTCGGCCGTGGGCAAGCAGTCGACGATGTCGACATCTACAAACGATCCGCCCTCGGACCAGGCGCCTCGTTCGAGGGTCCGGCCATCATCGAGGAGCGCGAAACAACCGTCGTGATCCGACCGGACTGGTCGGTCGATGTCGGATCGGACGGCAGCATCGTTGCCACGAGGGCCGGAAACATCTCCGAAACCCGCAATGCCGATGGAAGGGAGGGTGCTGCGTGACTACCGCGATGTCAGCGCCAGGGTTTGATGCTATCGAGCTCGAAATCCTGTGGCAGTCGTTGATCGCCACGGTCAACGAGCAAGCGCGGGCGCTCCAGCGCTCTGCGTTCAGCCCGATCGTCCGCGAAGCCGGCGATCTCGCCAACGCAGTGTTCGATCGCCGGGGCCGAATGGTCGCCCAGGCTGTCACGGGGACGCCGGGTCACATCAACTCTCTTGCCCTCGGCGCAGCCCACATCCTCGAGGAGTACCCGCCGGACTCGCTCAAGCCAGGTGATGTGCTCATCACGAACGACCCGTACAAGACGGCTGGTCAGTTGCTCGACGTGACGGTGCTGTACCCGGCGTTTCGCAACGGGAAGGTCATCGCGTTCTTCGGTTCGACCATTCACCACACCGATGTGGGCGGCTACGGAATCGGCGCAGGTGGGCGTGACGTGTTCGAGGAAGGTCTGTGGATTCCCATCTGCAAGTTGATGCGAGGCAACGCCGCAGGCGAACCGGAGCGGAGTGAGGACGTCTGGAAGTTCATTCTCAGCAACGTTCGTCAACCCGACCACATGGCAGGTGACCTGCACGCCCAGATGGCGTCTGGCGAAGTCGGAGCTCAGCGGCTCACGACGTTGTGTGACACCCATGGCCTCGACGACATCGAAGACCTCGCCGACGAGATCATCGAGCGATCAGAGAAAGCCACCCGCGACTCGATTCGCGAGCTTCCGGTTGGCACCTATTCGGCGTCAGCGAAACTCGACCTCACCGATGGCAGCGTCATTGACATCGTGTGCGCCATAACGGTCGATCCAGACGCCGGCGAGATTCTCGTCGACTACGAGGGCTCCTCGGAAGCGAGTCCGTGGGGCATCAACGTCGTCAAGAACTACACCCACGCGTACACGACGTTCGCGGTTCGATCAGTGCTGAACCCTGACATCCCCAACAACCACGGCAGCCTCGAACCGATCAAACTCGAAGCGCCCGCCGGCAGCATCGTGAACGCGGTCACGCCGCAGCCAGGAACAGCCCGCCACGTCGTGGGGATGTTCCTGCCCAACGCACTGCTGAAGGCGCTCGCCCAGATCAAGCCCGACCAATCGATGGCCGAAGGATCCGGCGCCGTCTGGACGATGCAGGTCAACGGCAACCACGACGACGGCAGCCCCTTCATCACCGCGATGTTCACCTACGCGGGTGGCGTCGGCGCGAGGGCAACCAAGCCGGGTCTCTCGGCCTGTTCGTACCCGACCGGCGTGTCTGCGGTGCCGATCGAAGTGGTCGAAGCGTCGGCTCCGATCCGCTTCACGCAGAAGGCACTTCGCAACGGGTCGGGTGGAGCGGGCGAACAGGTGGGCGGTCTCGGCCAGACGGTCGAGTTCACCGTCGACACCACGCGACCCTGGCAGCTGAACGCGGTGACGAGCCGTCTGGATCTTCCGCCAGAAGGTATCTTCGGCGGAGAACCTGGTGCGGCCGGCAGCTTCACGGTGAACGGCGAGAACGTGAAGACCCAGGCGCGAATCACGCTGCAGCCCGACGACGTCGTGCGACTCGACCTTCCTGGTGGTGGCGGCTACGGGTCCTCGAACAGGAACGGAAGCTGAGATGGAGGGCCCGGTGACGCTTGCTGCCCTGTGGGCTGACTCAGTGGCGCGTGCTCCTCGGTCGTCGTTCCTCGTCTTCGAAGGTCCCACCGGCGATGTGAGCGAGTGGACGTATGGCGAGTTCGATCTACTGGCCGACCGGATGGCGGCCTACATGGCCGCCAACGGCGTCGATCGCGGCGATGCGATCCATCTCGCGCTCACCAACAGCCCCACGTTCATCGCCGTGTGGATCGCCGCCACGAAGATGGGCGCCTGGATCGTGCCGTCTGATCCGATGGGCCGCGAAGCCGAACTGGCTGGTCACATCAAACGCACGTCGCCGAAGCTCGGGTTCTGCTCGATGGATCGCGAGTCGACCTACCTGGCCGCGGCTGGATCGCTCGGTTACATCGCTGTCGACGAGTCCGACGCCGGGTTCGAGTTCCTTCCTCCAGACGCCACCTCGGTCCATGTCGACTCCGACCCCACGGCGCTCCTCGCCGTGATGTTCACCTCCGGCACGACCGGACGACCGAAGGGTGTCGAGATCACCCAGGCCAACTACGCCTTCGCCGGTGAGGTCATGGCTCACGAATCGGCGCTGACCGCAGACGACCGTCAACTCGTCGTGCTGCCGATGTTCCACGCCAACGCGCAGTACTACTCGTTCACGTCGGCTATCGCTGTTGGCGCGAGTGTTGCGTTGATGCACACGTTCTCGGCCAGCGGCTTCCTCCCTCAGGCGGTGCGGCACCGAGCGACGTGCGCGAGCCTGTTTGCGGCTCCGCTTCGCATGATCCTCGCGAGAGGTGGCCCGGTCGATGGTACGAAGCTTCGGCACTGCTGGTTCGCTCAGAACATCTCGACCAGCGACTACGACACCATTTCGAACTGGTTCGGTTGTCGACCGCGTCAGCTCTACGGCATGACCGAGACAATCCCGGCTGTGCTCACCACACGTGCGCCAGATGCCGCGCCCATGACGATGGGTTCGGTTTCGCACCGATGCGACGTCGAGATCCGCGACGTCGACGGCCAGCCTGTGGACCATGGCGTGGAAGGCGAAGTCGTTGTCCGTGGCGAGCCTGGTCTCACGCTGTTCGCCCGGTACCTCGATGATCCGGAGATCACGGCGGCCAGCTTCAGTGGCGACTGGTTCCTCACCGGTGACAGGGCCACTCGCGATGAGGCCGGCCGCTTCTACTTCTCGGGCCGCGGCTCCGACGTGTTGAAGGTGGCCGGTGAGAATGTCTCAACCGTCGAGATCGAAGCTGTCATCAGCGAGCATCCCTCTGTTCTCGAGGTCGCGGTCGTCAGTGCTCCTGACAACATTCGCGATGAGGTTCCCGTTGCATTCGTGGTTGCAGCCGACCCTGACACAGGAATCGACTTGGACTCGCTGACACAGTGGTGCCAAGATCGTCTGAGCAAAGCCAAGCAGCCTAGGACCATCACTGTTCTTGACTCCCTACCTCGCACGAGTGTGGGGAAGATCCGGAAGTTTCTGCTCAGAGACGAAGCAGAACCTGCGGAAATGGAGGTCGCGTCGTGATGTCCCTCACCAATGACCTCTTTGAGAGCTTCGACTCGTCCATTGCCGAACTGTCGAAAGCCGCGACGCTCCCGGCGGAGCTCTACACATCTGAGGACTTCCTCGATTTCGAGCGCAAGGCACTCTTTGATCAGGAATGGCTGGCAGTCGGTACCGCCAGCCGGATCCCCGAGGTGGGTGACTGGTTCACCACCACGGTGAACAACGAATCGGTCATCATCGCTCGCGGCAAGGACGGCGAGATCAGAGCGTTCTCTTCTGTGTGTCAGCACCGGGCAATGGAGGTGTGTCTCGGAGAAGGCAACAACACCACCTTCACCTGTCCGTACCACAACTGGATCTACGGGCTCGACGGTCGTCTGCTCGGTGCCCCCGCCATGGAACGCACCGACGACTTCGACAAGTCCGAGTGGGGTCTTCCGAACCTCGCCGTCGAGATCTGGCAGGGCTTCATCTTCGTGTCGCTGGCCGACGATCCGGCTCCGCTGGCTCCGACACTGACCGACTACGAGCCGTACCTCGAGCATTACGATCTCGAAAATTGCTTCTCGCCTGGCACTTTTACCCTCGAAGGCCTTCCGTGGAACTGGAAGGTGATGTTCGAGAACTTCAACGACGGCTATCACGCCAATCGACTGCATACTCTCATCCAGGATTTCTGCCCATCGGAGCTGTCGAAGTTCCCTGTTGCCTGGACGCCCGACAGCAACGTCATCTTCCGGGAGGCCGGCTACATCCACAAGGACGGCGGATTCAACGCGACCCGTAAGGCGATCCTGCCGATCTTCCCCGACCTCACCGAAGAAGAACGCTGGCGTTCGACGTTTGCTCTGCTACCACCATCGTTGTGCATCGGGACGGCACCAGATCAGGCCTTCTTCTTCATCATCAGGCCCACGTCGGCTCAGACCATCGACGTCGAGATCGGTTACCTGCTCCACCAAGAAGCTCCTGCACACCCGATGTTCGACCATCTGCTCGAGATGAGCGACGCGGGCGTTCAGGTGTTCGTTGCTCAGGACCAAGACGCCACGACCAAGGTGCAGCGCGGTCTGAACTCACGATTCGCGCCACGCGGTAGGTACTCGTGGCAAGAGGAAACACACCTCTACTTCAATCGCTGGCTTGTTGATCGTTATCGAGCCAATCGAAAAGACCCATCACATTCTCTGGGAGGGGAATCATGAAGAAGAACACTCGATGGCTGTTCGCCATCGTCATCGCTTTGTCGCTTGTTGCGGCAGCATGCGGCGACAGCGACGAGCCGGCCGCGACGACGGCGGCGCCGACAACGGCTGCTCCGACGACGACAGCCGCACCCGACCCACTGGTTGAACAGTTTGATGTCACCGGTGACGGTGTGGTGACGATCGGCGTCGCGGCTGCCGGACCACGTGACGACAACGGCTACTACCAGTCGCTGATCAACTTTGCAGAGGAGTTCTCTGCGGACAACAACTTCGCGACCCCCATCGTTCGCGACAACATCGGAGCAGAAGAAGCTGCCCAAGCGATGTCCGACCTCGCCCAGCAGGGTGTCGACATCATGTTCGTCGGAGCCAGCGAGATCGCAGAGCCGTTGGCCGACCTCACCGAGCAGTTCTCCGACATCTTCTGGTACTGCAACTGCGGCGCCGGTTTCACGGAGCTGCCGGGACTTGCGCAGGCCACAGACTGGGGTGCAGCGATTCACTACACAGCGGGGGCGGCGATGGCAGCGGTGCTTGAGGAGGCCGGCGCCAGCAAGGCCGTGTTCATCGGCTGCTGCGACCTGAACTTCGAGAAGGAGGCATACAACGCCACCGTCTTCGGCCTGCAAGCAGTGAATCCGGACCTGACGATGGACTATGTCGGCTCTGGCGACTTCCAGTTCGACTTCGACAACTGCGCCAACGCGACCGCGGCCTTAACCGCGGCTGAGGCGGACGGCGCCAAACTCGTGTACGCCTATCTTGGTGGAGCGCTCGAATGCACCGGGCAGCTGGCGACCGACCTCGGCATGGCCTCGTTCGCGGCAGGACCAGGTGACATCTGCAGCCGCGAAGGCAGCATCGACTGGACGGGAACAATCGTGTTCGACGGCGGCCGGTATGCAGAGACGGCCATCCAGCTGATCATCTCGGGTGATCTCACTGAAGGTGAGACGTTCCAGTTCCCGACCGAACAGGGCCTGAATGGCGGCGAGCTCTGCGGAGCGTCCGCTGAGGCTGACGCGATCGTCGCAGACGCCTTCGGTCTGCTGGCATCGTTCGACGGTGATCTGATGGGCGCGCTCGGCGGAATTTCCGGGGAGGCCTACAGCGGGTGACGCCTGGCGATAACGACTCGACAGGGGCCGACGGCACTGCGCTGTCGGCCCCTGCGGTCGAGCTGGCGGGTGTCACCAAGCGATATGGCAGCGTTGTCGCGTGTGATGACGTCGACCTCTCGCTGTTCCACGGCCGGATCCACGGCATCCTCGGTGAGAACGGGGCCGGTAAGTCGACGCTGATGAAAGTACTGATCGGGCTCGTCGTCCCAGACGCGGGGACGATCACCATCGGCGGAGAGCAACATCACCACCTCGATCCGATGATGGCTGCGGCAAATCGCATAGCAATGGTCCATCAGCACTTCAGTCTGGTCGAGCCGCTGACGGTCTGGGAGAACGTTGCGCTCGGCGAATCGGGACCACTCGATCCAAACGCAGTGCGGGTCCGCATTGGTGAGATCATCGACCAGTACGGGCTCGCCATCGATCCCGACGCTCGAGTTGGCGACCTGACCGCCGGCCTGCGTCAGCGAGTGGAGATCATCAAATGCCTCAGACGCGATCCGTCTGTCGTCTTGTTTGACGAGCCGACGTCTGTTCTGACTCCCGATGAGTCTGCTCAACTGTTCGATCAACTGCGAAACGTCGTCGCCGCCGAGGGCCGTGCCGTTGTACTCGTGAGCCACAAGCTCGACGAGGTGATGGCTGCAACAGACGAGATCACGATCATGCGGCAGGGTCGAGTCGTCGAGCGCCTGCCGACCACCAAAGCAGACGCCCCATCGTTGGCCAGAGCCATGGTCGGCCGCGAGGTCTCGCTGCGGTCCGAGAGTGCTGCACTCGGAATGACTGCCAAACCACACTCAGTTGCAGCAATCGACGTCGAGAGTCGCGTCGTTCTCTCGATCCGCGGCGCATCAGTGAAGGATCAGGGAGGCGTGAAGCTCCTCGACGGACTCGACCTCGACGTTCGTGCTGGCGAGATCGTTGGCGTCGCAGGGGTCGAAGGCAACGGTCAGCGAACGCTCGCCGACATGTTGTCAAGCCTGGTCCCCCTTCGATCCGGCTCGGTGAGCATCGAAGGGGAGGAGATCTCGACCTCACGAGCTGGCGCCATGAGCCGTGCCGGCGTCGCGGTCATCCCCGAGGACCGACACGACTCGGGTGTCGTCCTCGAGATGTCGATCGCCGAAAACCTGATGCTTGTCGATCAGTCGCGTGTGTCGAACCGAGGCGTGATCGATCTCGATGAGGCCCGTCATGTCGCGAGCCAGATGATTTACGACTTCGACGTCCAGTGCGACGGACCGAACGCACCGATGTGGTCGCTCAGTGGAGGTAACCAGCAGCGGGTCGTACTCGCCCGCGAACTTTCGAACGATCCGAAGGTACTCGTCGCCGCCCAGCCCACCCGTGGCCTCGACGTGGGCGCTATCGAGTACATCTCAGATCGGCTACGTGCCGCGGCAGCAGAAGGCGTCGCCGTGCTGCTGATCTCCAGTGAGCTGGAGGAGATCCTGGATCTCGCGCATCGCATAGTGGTCATGCACGAGAACCGGATCGTCGGAGAGATGCCACGCGCGGGTGCCGATCTCGAACGGATCGGGCTGCTGATGACAGGAGCAGGAGTTTGAGCGAGCTCGACATCGCTCGGACTTCGGCGCCCGATTCAGCGCCCCCGAGTCGCGCCGCGCGGCTCGGCGAGTGGATCGGCATGTATACCGTCAGCGTCCTTGTCGCGCTGACGGTGTCGGCGATCCTCGTAGAGGCGACAGGCGGCGACTGGCGACCGGTCATGGATGCTCTTGTCGACGGAAGTGTTCAGAACCCAGGCCGCTGGGGTGAGACCCTCGGCGTGGCTGCCCCGATGCTGCTGGTAGCGCTCGGCGTGGTCGTGTCTGCGAAGGCAGGCCTCATCAACATCGGTCAAGAGGGCCAGCTCGCCATCGGAGCCGCCTTCGCTGTGTACTTCTCGTTCCTGATCGGCGGTCCGGGGCCTCTGAACGTAGTGATTCTTCTCCTGGCCGGCGCGCTCGGAGGGGCCCTGTGGGCTGGGGTGGCGGGGGTACTCCGGTTCTGGCGCGGCGTTCCCGAGGTGCTGTCGACCTTGCTGCTCGTCACGGTTGCCGGCCAGGCCGTCGCCTATGGCCTCAGGAAGAGCTCGTTGCTTCTTGCCGATGAAGCCAGCCGCGGCAATCGCAATCAGGTGAGCGAACAGCTCGCACCGGACAACCGTCTGCCCCGGCCCGACATCTTCGGCAACGAGTTCCCGATCACGGTCTACATCGCCCTTGTGCTAGCGGCTTTCATCGCATTCATGCTCGCTAGATCGGTGTGGGGATTCAGGCTCCGGATGCTTGGTCAGAATCAGAGAACCGCCCAGCGGGCAGGTGTTTCACAACGTCAATACGGGATGGTGGCGCTGATGATCGGAGGGGCGCTGGCCGGTCTGGCAGGAGCAGCCATGTTTGCCGGCGGTGAATTCTCGTTCGGGAACTACCGACTGGTGCCTGGCTTCAGCGCCAACATCGGGTGGACCGGCCTGCTTGTGGCCCTGGTGGCACGCGAGCGAGCGCTGGCCGCGATACCGGTTGCGTTCGCGTTCGCCGCACTGAGGACCGGCTCAGGGTTCGTTGCGGCGACCGGTGTCGAGAGTCGCATCACTGATGTGATTCAAGGCCTGTTGGTTCTGGCTCTGTTGATGCCCCCAGCAGTGATGTTCATACTCGATCGCAGACGAGTCCGCGCCGTGTCAGCGGCAAGGACGTAAGGGCGACCATGGAGTTCTTCGAAGCGATCTGGGACATCTTCTCCAGGGATGCGACGTACGTCATTGCGGCCCTGTTCGCAGGGTTACTGGTCTTGGCCGCCTCTGGGGAGTGGGTGGCCGAACGGGCTGGCACGATCAACATCTCGGTCGAAGCCATGCTGCTGTCTGGTGCATTCGTGGGAGCGATTGGCTACGACATCACGTCGTCGCCGATCGTCGCCATCGGCGCAGGTGCTATCGGGGGCATGATCATCGCCAGTATCCAGGCCGAAATGAGCCACAGGATGGCGGCTGACCAGTTTGTGGTCGGGTTGACGTTGAACATTCTCGTTTTCGGTGTCGCCGCATTCCTTGACAGGGAGATCGCTCCCGACGTGAGGCTCGCCTCGACTTGGGACATCCCGTTGCTCTCGGACATCCCGCTGATCGGCCAGGCGCTCTTTGGTCAGCCATGGCCCTTCTACCTCATATATTTGGTGGTGCCGTTCTCGTGGTGGTTGGTATTCAGAACGCGATGGGGCCTGGAGCTCCGGGCCGTTGGCGAGAACCCGCAGTCCGCCGATGTCAACGCCATTGATGTCAACAAACGGCGTCGTCAGGCGATCTACTACACCGGGTTCACTTCGGGTCTGGGCGGTGCGTTCCTGATCCTGGTGCAGATCGGCGAGTTCAACGAGTCGATCGTCGGTGGGCGTGGATTCATAGCCATCGCAGCGGTGATTTTCGGAGGATGGACACTACGAGGAACCATCGCCGGCTGCGTCTTGTTCGCCACTGCACTCTCGTTCAGACTTTCGTTAAGTGGCTACGACATCAACAGCGAGTTGCTCCAGTCGTTGCCGTTCCTCGTGACGATTCTGGGTATGGCCGTGTTTGCCCATCGGGTTCGACCACCCGTGGCGCTGGCCCGACCGTTCGTCCGCGGCCTGAAATAACAGCACTTTCAAGCCAAGACCGCTGGCGTCAGGCCCTGAGTCTGTACGTCGCACACAACTGAATGACAAGAACGGAGCTGCGTATGAAGGCAATGCTGTACCACGACCCAGGCGGACCGGAAGTGCTGCGGTACGTCGACGTACCCGACCCCGAGCCGGGGGCAGGTGATGTCGTGGTGCGGGTCGATGCGTGCGCGCTGAACCGTCTTGATCTGGTGCAGCGAAATGGCTGGTTCCAGATGCCCGGCTTCCAGTACCCGCACATTGCGGGGATGGATGTGGCCGGGATCATTGACTCGGTAGGGGAAGCCGTGACCAATGTCAGCGTCGGCGATCGGGTGGTGGTCGATCCGTCGCTTGCAGGTGTTGCCGACAATTCGAACCTTGCTGGTCGCGGTGATCTGTTCGGCGACCTCGGCATCATCGGCGGAACCGTCGACGGTGGATACGCCGAGCTGTGTCTCGCCCCTGCGTCACACGTTCACATTGTTCCAGACGACTTCAGCCTCGCCCATGCCGCCACCTTCCCGACCGCCTACCTCACCGCCGCCCACGCACTGTTCGAGGTCGCGGAACTCACTGCCGGCGAGTCGGTGATGATCCATGCGGCCGGGTCGGGCGTGTCCGTCGCCGGGATCCAGCTGGCGAAGAATGCTGGAGCGACGGTGTTCGCCACGGCCGGTACCGACGAGAAGTGTGAACGAGCGCTCGAGTTGGGTGCGGATCACGTGTTGAACAATCGCACCGGCGATGTCGCTGGTTGGGCCCGGGGCATCACCCATGGTGCCGGCGTAAACGTCGTCTTCGATCACGTTGGGACAGCGTTGTTCGGTCCTTCGTTGTTCGCGCTCGGTGTTCACGGTCGTCTCGTCAACTGCGGAAACTCATCTGGAGACGAGGCCACCATCCCGTCGCTTGGCTACTTGTTCCACAGCGGCATCAAGATCCTCGGCTCCGACCCATACCGCCCCGACGAAATGGCTGGCGTCTGGAAATCATTCTGCGAAGGCGACTTCGAGGTCATCATCGATTCCGAGTTCGCCCTGGAGGACGCCGGCGAAGCCCAGGAGAAGATGTTGAGCAGCGACTTCTTCGGCAAGATCGTGCTTCGACCGTGACCGAGTCCCGCGATCCCCCTTATCCCGAGCTGAAGAAGACACACACGATGGCGCACGTGGGGCGGCCGTGGACGGACTTCAAGCCGCCGGCTGCTGCGCCGGTATGGGCCGCGATCGAGGGGTTGGCGCGGTATTACGTGTTGGTTGCCGCGTTGGAACTCGACTTTTTCGACACCCTGCAGGCGACCGGGCCGAAGACGGTCGATGTCATCGCGAAGCACCTCGATGTGTCCGAGCCCCACCTGCAGGCGCTCCTCGATTCGTTGGTGGCTCTCGAGCTGCTCGAGCAGTTTCAGGATGTGTACGACCTGAACGACGCAGCGCGCCGTTACCTCACCAGTGATGGCGCCGCGACCATGGCCGATCTGATTCCGGTGGCGCCTGGTCCTCATGAGAACTGGACCCGTCTGGCAGACACGATCAGGAACGGGACTCCGGCGACCCCGATCGAAGATGACCCGGCGGCCTTCTACGTGCCGCTTGTCGAAGGCACTTTCACGACGATATGGCGGGCCGCATCTCGCGCCGATTTCAAGATCAGGTACAGCGCCCTCGACGCGCCGAAGGTGCTTGACCTCGGAGCAGGCGGAGCGCCGTGGTCGATTGCAGTTCTACAGGCGTGCCCTGAAGCGACCTCGATCGTGAACGATCTGGCAGGAGTCATCGACGTTGCGAAACGCAGGACAGCCGAGTTCGACGTGGTCGATAGGTGTGAGTTCCGCGAGGGCAACTTTCACACCATCGACCTCGAAGACGACCACTTTGACATCGTCGTGCTCGGCCACATCTGCAGGACCGAGGGTCCCGAGGGAGCGCGGAATCTCATCGAGCGCTCCTACGCCTCGCTCAAGCCAGAGGGTCGGCTGATCCTCGCCGATTACTTCGTCGACTTCGAACGCAAGTTCAACCCGCACGCCGTGTTGATGGGGATGACCATGATGACAAGCACGGTCAACGGATTCCCGATCAGCAGCGAGCAGGTCACCGATTGGATGCGGGCTGCTGGCTTCGAGGCGCTCCGACTGATCGAGCCGATCGGATTTCAGTTCTGCTACGTGGCCACCAAACCGGCCGCATCATGAGAGGGACAAAGGCATGACCAAACGCATCGACACTTTGGTCAAGGGTTGGTACGTCGTCACGATGAACAAGACCCGCGACATCATCCGCGACGGAGCTGTCGCCATCCGTGGCAACAAGATCGTGGAGGTCGGCAAGGCATCCGTGCTCGAAGCGAAGTACGAGGCCGCCGAGACACTGGGTGGCGACCGATTCGTCGTGACCCCGGGTTTGGTCAACACGCATATCCACATCACTGGCGAGCCACTGACCAGGGGGTATGTTCCGGACGACACACCATTCGAGGAGAACGTATTCCAGTGGCTGTGCCCCCTCTACTCGGTATACACCGCAGAGGAGGAACGCCTTTCGGCTCAACTGTCATCGGTCGAGATGCTGAAGTCCGGTACGACCACGTTCCTCGAAGCAGGCACGATCCGTTGCATCGACGAGGTGGTCGACGGGCTCGATGAGGTCGGGATCCGGGGTCGGGTCGGGAAGTGGGTGTGGGATCTTCCACCAGAGCCCGACATCTACAAGCAGAACACCGACGCTGCGATCGCCAACATCAACGACACGATCGAACGGTGCACGGATGTCGCCGATGGGCGTATCAGCGCCTGGTCGATGCTGGTCGGCCACACCACGGCGTCCGATCCGCTGTGGCGGGCCGCGAGAGAGGCTGCCGATCATCACGGTGTCGGTCTGAACTTCCACATGAGCCCCGCGAAGCTCGACCCTGAAGGCTTCATCGCCGAGTTCGGCCAACGTCCCATGATTCATCTCAACGAGCTCGGTGTGCTTTCCGACGACACGTCGATGACGCACTGCGTACATGTCGACGACAACGAACTCGATGTCATGGCTCACGCGGGATGTTCCGTTGCGCATTGCCCGACGACGGCGCTGAAGGTCGCCTATGGCGTAACGCAGATCGGCAAGATCCCTGAGATGGTCATGCGCGGAATCAACGTCAGCATCGGCATCGATGGCAACAATGCATCGAACTACGCCGACATGTATCGGGCCACCTATCTCGTTGCAGGGTTGTTCAAGGACGCCCGCATGGACGCTCAGATGTTCCCCGCAGAGAAGGCATACGAGATGGCCACGTTGGGTGGAGCCCGCACGATGTTGATGGAAGACGAGATCGGCTCGCTCGAGGCTGGCAAGTTCGCCGACGTGGTCGTGCATGACACCGATCGACCCGAGTGGCGGCCGTTGCTGAACGTCATGAACCAGCTGGTGTGGTCGGCAGATGGTCGTGGGGTTCACACGGTGTTCGTCGGCGGCGCCAAGATCGTCGACGCGGGTCGCATGACCACCATCGACGAGCAGATCCTGTGGTCACAATCGCAGGCTGCCGGCGAAGCAATCACCCAGCGCTCCGGTCTCCCCGACAAATCGAAGTACCCCATCATCTAGCTCGACCTCCGGAATGGGGTTCGGACTCGATGACGCGTCGATCTACTCGACCCTCTGCGCGCTGGTGAAGTTCGGCTGTGAGCGGTAGTTCGGTACGGGCATTGAACGACGAGTTGAAGGTGGTCGACACGTCACCCGTCGACGGTGGCCTCCCGCTGCCGGCAGCTGCTGGCCTCGTCGGAAAGGTTTGTATGAAACCCCCTCGAGATGTGGTTTCCGTAGACCGGGTCAGCGGTCGATGCCGGCGCGGCGTAGGAGCGATGCTTTTCGGTCGCGGGACTCGGCGATCAGCTCGGCTTCGTCGACCTTGGTCGAGGCTCGATCGCGGATGACCAGCTCACCATCGACGATCACGTCACGAACCGTTGACCCGATGTTGCCCCACACGAGTTGCATCGTGAGGTCGCCCCGTGCCCCCCAGTCGAGGCCACTCGCGTCGAAGACAACGAGATCTGCCGCTTTGCCGACTTCGAGCGAGCCGACTCGGTCGGTCATTCCGACCGCACGGGCTCCTTCGATGGTGGCGTGAGCGAGTGCGTTCGCCGATCCGAACTGGTCGTAGCCGATGTCGCGGGCCAACCCGGCGGTGACGGCAGCGGTCAACAACAGATCTCGATGGTCGCCGGCATTGGCTGCGTCTGCGCCGAGCGCAAGCCGCCCGCCGCGCTCGACGAACTCGATGTGGCGCCCGGAGATGCTCACACCCTGACCGAGGCGTAGATATGCCCACGGGCAGTAGGCGATGGATACGTCGTGTTCGAGGAGCAGATCGAGCTCGGCATCGTCGAGGTGCACCGCATGCGCGATCAGAACGTTCGGCCCGAGCACGTCGAGGCTGGCCAGATGTTCGATGGCGCTCTTGCCCGATCGCTCTCGGTACTCGGCCGAGTCGTCTGGTGTCGGCGACATGTGCATCGTCAGATTCACGCCGAGCTCGCGGCTGAGTTCGGCCGCACCGGCGAGGAGTTCGTCTGACGCGAGCGCGTGGCCGACGAGCGTGACCCATCCTTCGACGCGGCCCCCCGCGGGCCAGCCGGCGACAAGTGAGCGCTGGAGCGCGAGAACTTCGTCCGCCGGAGCGCCGTACGGCACATCGGGAACGTCCCAGCCCCACCGTCCGAGAGTCGCCCTGATACCTGCCGCCGTCATTCCCGCTGCGACCCGTTCCGGGTGAGCAACCGTCCCAGCCTCGACAGCGGTCGTCGTCCCTGTGCGGAGGCATTGCAGCGCGGTCAACGTCGCGGCAACCTCGTCGTCGTCGGCCGTGTGGTGCTCGTGGATCGGAACGGCCCACTCGAAGATCGCCTCGTTGGACGTGATCGTGTCCGGGATGCAGCACGCCACCAGCGGATCACCGGTGAAGTGCTGATGAGCGTTGATGAGGCCTGGCGTGACGACGCACCCGGCAGCGTCGATCACGACCGCTTCAGGGTCCGGAACACCCTGGCCAGGCCCGAGGGCCGTGATCAGTCCATCCTCGACGACGATGTGACCGCCGACGATTTCTTCCCGACCGGGATTCATCGTCACGATGTCCCCGCCGGTGATGATCAGCTTTGCCATCGCTCCAGTGAACTACACACCAGCTCAGGCCTGGTTGGTCTGGGCTAGGAAGGTCAGCGAGTCCCAGTAGTCGGTGCGCGATGCGATCTGCTCGTCGATGACCCCTACGGCCATCACGCCATGGATGTCGATGGCGTGGCCTTCGTGGGTGCCGGTCATCCGGTAGGCGGCCATCACCGACCCGCCATCGGCAATGAGCGATTCGACCTCGTAGGCCAACCCGTCGAACATATCCAGGAAACCGGGGAGCCGCTCGCGGTACTCATCGATGCCGGTCGATCCATCTCCGAGCTGGCTGTGGTGACGATTGACGAAGCCGGCGGCCACGTGCGAACAGATGTTCTCGACATCGCGGGACGAGAACGATGCGAGGTAGCTCTCGACGACCTCGTTGGGCGTCAGGAGGCGAGTTCCTGCATGGTGTCGTACACACGTTGGTCGTGCGAGAACTCGACCATGTTGCCGTCGGGGTCCGAGACCATACAGATGTAGCCGATGGGTTGCGGCATGTCGGTTGGCGGCATGGCGAGGATGCCTTCTGCCTTGGCCCGCTCGGCGATGGCGTCGACATCGTCGCGGTTCGGCATCTCGATGCCGATGTGCGCGAACGGTGCGAGAACCGCAGCCGGCGCGTCCTTGAACGGATCGGTCTCTGGGAAGAATTGGGCGATCACGAGGATGAAAGGCTTGTCAGGAGAGTCGGTGTGGCCGAGCCATGCGCCGTAGCCCATGTCGTCCTCCCGCTTGTCGATCAACTCCATCGGGGTGAAGTCGGTGTAGAACTCGATGGTCGCGTCGATGTCCTTCACCCGCAGCGCCATATGGGTCCACCGTGCTGACGGCGGCCCGCTTGAGTTGACGGTCATCGCCTTCTCCTCCCGGATCTTTCGACCCAAAGCCAACGTAGCAGTGGTCCGATGGTCAGACCACCGAAACCGAATTAGAATTGGCTCGATGAGCGCAAATGGGACACATACCCAGATATTCGGGGACAATGCCGGCCTACGCGGCTATTGGTTCGCGGTGGCGGAGAGCTCCGAGATCGTCGACGGCCCCTATCGACGAACGCTGCTGAGCCAGACTTGCGTTCTGTGGCGGAGCCCATCGGGAGATGTCGTCGCTGCGCCCGACCGGTGTCCGCATCGCGAGGCTCCGCTCTCGGCGGGCTCGGTGTCGGCCGGGTGTCTGACGTGTTGCTATCACGGGTGGTCGTTCGGTGATGGTGGCCGGTGCGTGCGGATTCCGTCGGCGGAAGAAACTCTGCCGATTCCGCCGGCCGCGCATCTCGGCGTGGTGAATGCTGTCGAGCGTTACGGGCTTGTGTGGCTCTGCCTCGACGAGCCGGTGGCCGACATTCCGACGATGCCGTGGGATGACCTCGACGATTATCGCCGCATCAACAACCCGGTCGAAGAGTGGGCCACTTCTGCAACGCGAATGACCGACAACTTTCTCGACTTCTCGCACTTCCCGTGGGTTCATGTCGGCACGTTCGGCGGCGCCCAGAATCCTCTGATTCCGAAGCTCGACCTCGAGCAGCTTGACGACCAGTTCTACGGCTACAAGTACGAGGTCGATGCCAGCAATCCCGACGACGCGATCGCAACCACCGGGGTCACCGACGACGTGGTGCACCGTCACATGTCGACCGGTTTCGTTCTACCGATGACCGTGCGAAGCACGATCCTGTACGAGACAGGACTCGAGCACATCCTGTTGCTGCTCGCCACGCCCATCGACGATGAGACGTCGTACTTCACGTTCGTGATGTGGCGCAACGACGACTTCTCGGTGCCGGTCGAAGAGGTCGCCGCTTTCGACAGGGCCATCGGGGCCGAGGACAAGCTCATGCTCGAACGGCTCGACGGTGTTTTGCCCATGGGCCGCACCGGCGTCGTTTCGGTCCAGGCCGACAAAGCCAGCGTCGAATGGCGTCGCCAGTTCGCTGCGCTCCTGACGTAACCCACCCCACCTTGGAGTCGTTCGAGGGTGTTCTTGACGCGCTACGAATGCGCGTTGGGGTGGAGCTGCCAGGATGATGTGAAGCGCGTTCTGACCCTTGGAGAAAGTAAAGGGCCGAGGAACTCGATGCGTGCTGGGCCGTGAACACCCGTGCAGCGCTTCTGTTGGCCAAGGAGTTCGGCGAGCAACGTGGTGATCCACGGTCGGGAGGCCGGTCGTGTTCTTCGCCAGCGGTCAGCATCAGGGCCCGATGGCGAACGAGATCACCTCTTCGCTCAGCAACGGCGCGATCTTGTCGATGACATTGTCGGTGTCGGACTTTCTCGTCGACGATGGCATCACGGTGAACTGCATCAACCCTGGCCCCGTGGACACTGCCTACGCGACAGGTGTCGCCCACGAACAGGTGAGGTGGGGTTTCCCGGCAGGGAGGTGGGGTCAGCCTCGCGATGTCGCGAACCTGATTGCATGGCTGCTGACCGACGACGCGGCGTGGATCACAGGCCAGGTCAGCAACAGCACGGGTGGGTGGCGACGCGGTTCGAGAGGTCAGCTCCGGTTGTCGAGTGAGCGTCGCTGAAATCGACCTTGGTGACCTTCGGAGGTTTCGCCGATGAGGACCACGATCCAAGTGATCGCCAGGAACATGACCACCGCGAGGGCCACGGCGGAAGCTCGCAAGCCGACCGCGTCGGCGAACCACCCGACGACGAGTGGACCCAAGATCCTTCCGAGGTTCTGAACCGACGCTAGCGCCGAGAGAAATTGCCCGGGACTGTCGTCGGGGGCGAGGTCGGTGCCGAGCGTCAGCATCGTGCCGGCGCTCATGCCATTGCCGATGCCCATGACTGCTCCCGCGATGGTGACCGTCGCCGCAGTGTCGGCGGTCGACAACATCAGCAGTCCGATGCCGATGAGACTGAACGCAGGCACGATCGCGGTGAGTCGCCCGTAGCGATCCATGAGGTGTCCGGCAACCGGAAAGAGCAGTAGATCTGCACCCGTACCGACAGCAACGAGGATGCCGATGGACGTGTTGCTGAGGTCGAGGGCGTTGCCCATGAGAGGGAGAATGATGAGTCGTCCCTGGCGAACACTCATGACGAGGGCGGGGCCGATTCCACCGATGACGAGCGCGCGCCGGTGCTTGCGTAGGGCAGCGACGAGTCCGAGCTTCGCTTCGTTGTCGCCGTCAACCGTGGCCACGAAACCCTTGTCGTCGAAACCCTTGTCGTCGAAACCCTTGTCGTCGGAGTCCTTGTCGATCCCGCTCGCCAACACTGGGATCAGGCCGACGAGCGTGATGATGCCGCTGATCGCGAACGTCCATCGGTATCCGGCTTGATCGGCGAGCACGCCGCCGATGGCAGGACCGATCAGGGTCGCAAACCGCATCGATCCACCCATCAGCGCGAGCGACCGCCCCCGCACGTCGGCCCGAACTTTGCGGGTCACGAACGTTTGTCGACTGAGGCGCAGGCCCACCGAACCTGCACCGTGCACGAACCGGAGGACGGTGAGCCCGATGACTGCCGTGTTGATCCCCAGCGCTGCGGTCGCGCCGCCCATGAGCACAAGGGACAGAAGCATCACTCGGTTTTCGCCCACTCTCGCAAGCAAGGCGCCGATCGGGAGGCCACCGAGCATCGCTCCGACACCGGTTGCCGCCAGCACCACCGATACGAGTGTGAAGCTGAGGCCGGAATCCTTGAGGTACACCGGAAGAACCGGGACCAGCATCGCGACGCCGAGGCCGCCTGTCATCCATGGCAAGTACACCGGTATGACGAGGCCCCGCAGTGTCTCCAGAAGCGGAGATCGGCCGGTGTCTGGTGTGGACATGTTCGACCGACCCTACTGGCGCTGTTCGCTGTGAACGACGTGAACATCGGTCAGGATGTACGTGCACGACGGGAGTTGTGAATGCAGCTTTCGGACTACCTCGAGTCGACTTGTCGGCGATGCGGCTCGTATCGCCGAGTTGGCGCGTACCGACCTCGGTGCGTCCATCCCGCCATCTCTCGGGTGTATTGCATGGGCACGCACGCGTTGACCCTGGTCGCAATAGTGTCTTGATATTTTTCACTATCTTTCGATATATTTGACTGATGTTCCGGAGGAACCAAATGACCCCGGTGGGTGGTTGTCGGTTGATTCAACTACGGTGCGTGACAATGTTTGGTGCGGCGGAGCGTTCTTGGGTTGCCTGGGGCGTTGTGCTGGTGGTTCTGGTTCAGGTGTTCAGTGGGTGCAGTTCCGCTGACGGCGAGATAGTGACTCCACTCACGGGCACCACGGCGGCAATTGCGATCACACCGACGACATCGTCTGTGCCGACCACTGCGGCCGCACCGGCCACATCACGAAGCACGACAATGGCGTCAACCGCCGCGGCGACACTCGAACAGCTTCGAGCCGATCTGGGGCGATTCCTCAATGGGGCTCGCAACCTTGAGATCGATCTAAAGGCCAGTCCGATCGAGGCCGACGTCGGCTCTCTCGAGATGTACCTCGACGGTGATGCGCTATCCGATGTCGTCGGCTCTGTTCGAGAGCATGCTGAGAATGGGACAGCTGTGCGACGGAGTTCGAAAAACCTCGAGCGCGTCGAGGTCGAGAGCGTTGCACTGATCGACAATGAGCAGGCGGCGCTCGTGATTTATTGCCTCATCAGCGACGTGGTCGTGATTGAGGTGGCAACCGGCTCGATCATCGATGACTCGGTCGTTTCTCTGTCGATCACATCCATCGTTGAATTGAACGACGGTGACTTCCGACAGGTCAGCCGGAGTGCGCTTACGCGGAGCAACGGAGAAGGCTGTTGAGGGTCCTTGCCGCGTTGGTGATCACGGGCTCTGTGCTCCTCGTCGGCTCAGGCTTGGTTGACGCCGCTGATAACGGCGGAGTCGATGGGGACCCCGTTGAGACGTTCAAGGACACCATCAGGGTCGTAGCTGCGAACGATGGGGAGCTACTCGAGATCAACGTCGGCGGAGCGCCGTGCGTCTATCAGAAGCTCACGGTCGGCGACGTCGCCGCGATTCCAGGGGGCAACTATTACGTTCCGCCGGCTCAGGCGGCTGGTTTCGTCGAGCGTGGAGAAGCTGACGGATCGATCTCGTTTCTCTATGTGTACTCCTGTCACACCGTCGACGAGTCACCCGATTGGGCTTTCATATGGATCATCGAGACCTCCTCTGGCGATCTGATCGGTGGCGCTCGACAAGAGATGATCGAGGTCGCTCCGGCGCCGGTGGCCGAGTTCTCGCCAGGTGCCCATGTCAACCACCTCGTCGGGCTGACCACGTTCGTGTGGCTTGAGGGCGTGGCGATCGACCCCGTCGTGGTGACTGCAGAGGTGCCAGGGTTGTCGGTGACAGCCACAGCCACCGCCGATCGGCTCCTTCTCGACGCCGGCGATGGCAGCGAACCCGTCGACTGCTCCCTCGAACCGGTGCCCTACACGCCCGACATCGACCCAGCGACAGCTTGCGGTCACACGTACGATCGTGTCTCGTCGATCAGCGCCGACGGCAGGTGGCCGTTCCGTGTCGCGGTCAAGTGGGTCGTCACCTGGGTCGACAGTGAGGGCCGCGCCGGCACGGCGGATCCAATCGAGACAGAGGCCATCTATCCGCTGACGGTCATCGAGCTCCAGCCACGAACCACCAACGGCTGAAGATCAGCCGGCCGCCGGCATCAGAACGGTGGTTCGTGGCCGAGAATCCAGTTCGCTACTGAACCGATGAGCAGGCCTTGGAGACCCTCGTACCCGAGGGCGTCGACCATGATGATGTTCGCTTCGATGAGAGTGCGACGAGCGAATCCCGCGATGTGTCCATTCCGTTGAGCCAATCAGGTGGGTGGGCGGCCATGTCTTGGTCGTCGAGAGCTTGGGTCGTCCTCAGCAGGGTCCAAGGCCGGAGTCTGCGGGGACGCAGACCACGTGACCTCAGTAAGATCGGACGTGAGTCCGGTACCCCGGGGTCGGGAGCGACATGCGACGAATCCAACGGTTCTTCAAGGAATGGCTTGCGCACCGGGCCGGACGCCGTCCGATCAACCACTCCGACATCAGGAAAGCCACACGTCACATCGTTGGCCCCACGGGCTACATGTTGACGAAGTCCGTCGACAAGGTCGCGTCCGATGGCGCGGCCTACCTCAAGTCGTTCGACGACCACATTCCGCCCAGCCTCTTCGTCAGCGAACGTGACCGTACCCGTCTCCACCAGGCGATGCCGTTGTCCGAACGCGCTATCCATGATGTCGTTGCCGGCTCGGTCAACAAGCCGAGGCTCTCTGATTACGAAGACGAGTTCAGGAAGATCGACGCCGAGGCCGTACATCGCTTCATCGGCGAGTCTGAGGTTGTCGAGGGTGCCTCTGGTTGGGGCGAATCGCTCACCGACCCAGACGGCGACGACCATACGGACGACTGAGATGAGCGTTCTGCGTCGCAAGGTCCGGAACTTTTTCAGAGAGTGGGCAGCGCGCCGTTCAGGCAGAAAGAAGATGGGTCCGAACGACCTCGGAAAAGCAGCCCGTCACATGGCGGGCCCCACCGGCGAGCTGTGGTCGAACGGCTGGGACCGCATGGCGAAACACAAGGACGCTTACCTGAAGTCGTTCGAGAATCACCTTCCGCCCAGCCTCTTTGTCAGCGAGCGAGACCGAACCCGAATGAACCAAGCCATTCCGCTGCCTGAGCGTGCGATTGCCGATGTCGTTGCCGGAAAGGAAGCCCATCCTTCACAGGACGACTATGAAGAGGCGTTCCGCTCCCTCGACGCCGAAATTGCCGACGACGAAAGAGATGAGCCCGATGAGGGTGACAATGGAAATGAGGCCGACGAATGACCGGGCATGATCGGCCTCCGGAAGCGCAGGCTCACGAGGCCATCGCCCAGTCGAATCCGCTGCGCCGGAATGTGTCGGTGGTTCTGATGGCCGCGCTGGCAGCGGGGCTCTTGTTCGCGGGGCTGAGCCGCGAAGAGCTAACCGTTGTTCCGATCGAGACGACAATCCCGCTGACCACGGCCGCGCCTGACTACGACCCGATCGCGGCCACGGTCGTCTTCGCTGATGGGAATTCGGTCACAGTCGACCGAAAGAAGGTCGAGGAACTCACATTCTTGATCCTCCGCCATCCTGATTTCCTCGAGATGTCGTTCGACCTGCCGTCGGTGAATCGAGTGCGGACCAGGGTCACCCGCAATCTCGTCATGTCCGAGATCGCCGAACATGCTTCACCAGAACCGATCGAACCCGCGGTGTTCGACTTGGTTCGGGACGAACAGGTGCAGCAGGTCCTGTTCAAACTCACCATCCTCGATGACCCGAACCCAGGATCGAAGTCGTACCAGATCATCGAGTCGATGAAACCGTACGTCGACATCCTGGCCGAGACAGTTGTTCGCAAAGGTCGGCTCGACGGGATGGAAGAGATGCTCTCGAGCGTGTCAGTGTTCGTCGACGGAGATATCGGCGTCTGGGATCCAGTCGCCATCGACGTTTTCGGTTGATACCTCACCAGGACCCGATGGAGAAAGTCACTGGCATCGGCAGATCGTTCTTCCGATGTCCCGACCCGGCCGCGACATCTGCTTGGTATCGAGACCGAGGCGAATTACCTTTTGGCTGCGATCACCCGATCCCTGACGAGATGACGGTATGAGACCCCTTGACGCCGATATGAAAGGGCCAGTTGACCTCGGATGCTTCTCGGTCAGTCTCGCTGTCCGCGATTTGGACCGGTCGGTGAAGTTCTACGAGGCGCTCGGGTTCAGCGTCATCGGCGGCGATGGCGACTATCGGATCCTCAGCAACGGAACCACGAAGATCGGCGCGTTCACGGGCATCTTCGAAGGCAACATCCTCACGTTCAACCCGGGGCTGCCGCAGAACTGGCCCGACTATGCTGACGAGGGTGTCATCGCCGGGCCGGGGGACGAAGAGGGCCTGCCGGGTCCGCTCGAAGGCTTTACCGACGTGCGGGTGATCGAACGACGATTACGAGACGCCGGTGTCGAGCTCACACGTGGGACGGCGACCGAGTCAGGCCCCGATCACCTCATGCTCACCGACCCCGACGGCAACCAGATCCTCATCGATCAGTTCTTCTGAGGCGCCTCGTCCACCCGAAGGTGAGACACGGTGTTAGACACCGCGTCTCATCTTGGGTCGGTTACCTGATGCGTTCGAAGAGGTAGGCGAATTCGGTGCGGGTGTAGACCACGCCTCTACCGGTCTCCTCGATGAGTTCGCGAGTCACGGGCGAGTCGGACTTCGGAACGAGATATGTGTCGAGGCTGTCCGGCGTCACCGTGTAGTCGCCGTTGCGTGAGCGAACGACGCCGAAGAGGTTGAGCCGAGGATCGAGAACCGCGAGCGCAGTGTCGCCGTGGATGAAGGACACGTCCGGCGAGCCCGGTCCGCCAGGGGGATCGGCGATCAACTCGTCGATGCCTTCCCTGTCGGCGAAGAACCTGGCAGCGCGTCCGTCGGTGTCGACGTAGGTGACCGACGAAATGACAAACGAGGGAGCGATGTCGACATAGCTGCCTGGATACAGGGCGTTCTCGACGTCGAGCACGCGCTGGATGAGCGAGAACAGCCGCCCCCGTTGGGCCGGGGGACCGGGCGTGTGTTCAGATGGGAGCAGAGTAGATGGGGGAACAATGACGCTTGCAGGGGACACTTCGGTTCCTGATGCCAACAACGAGTGGCGTCTCGACACACCTGGTGCGACCGATTGGCCGCGTTCCGTCAGGCCGACGGCTCCGAACAAGTACTTCATGGTGTCGGCAGACGGGCACGTCCAGGAGCCGAACGACTTGTGGCTCGAGCGCTGCGATTCGAAGTATCGCGATCGTCTTCCAGGCATCACGCTCGGGTCGAAGGGTGAGAAATATCAGAAAACCGAGGGATTCAGGCAACCGCTGAAGCTCCGCGATATCAAGTTCGACGGTGAGGACCGTTTGCGCAATCGTTCAGGTCGCACCCCACAGGAGCGGGTCGCCGATCTGGCACTCGATGGTGTCGATGCCGAGATCCTCTTTCCGAACAAGGGCCTCACCATCTGGGCGACGACCGATGCCGAGTTCTCGACGGCGATGTGCCGGGCCTACAACGACTGGGCGTGGGAGACGTTTGCCGACTTCAACCACTGCCTCTCTCCTTTGGCCGCGATAGCGCCCGCGAATCTCGAAACGGCCATCGCCGAGATCGAACGCTGTGCCACCCTCGGATTCCGAGGTCTGACGCTGCCGTGCAAGCCGATCTGGGGTCCACCCGATCACGGGGACCTGAACTACAACCTTCGCGAGTTCGATCCATTGTGGGAGTGCATCACCGACGTCGATCTGCCTGTGACGTTCCACGTGTCGACTGGTCGCGATCCCAGGGCGTCTCGGAGCCGCGGTGGCGCTGTCATCAACTATGCGGTGCACTCGCTTGCGCCGACGATGGAGCCGCTGATCAACATCTGCGCGTCGGGTGTCGCCGAATCGTTCCCGACCCTCAGGTTTGGCAGTATCGAAGCCGGCATCGGCTGGGTGGCCTGGGCGCTTCAGGCCATGGACGAGGCGTACCTGAAGCACCACATGTTCGTTCGCCCGAAACTCGAGATGATGCCGAGCGCATACTTCAAGCGTCAGGGTTTTGCCAGTTTCCAGGAGGACAAGGTCGGACTCGATCTGGCCCGCGAACACGGTCTCGTCGACAACTTCATGTGGGCGAACGACTTCCCGCATCACGAGGGAACGTGGCCTCATTCGGCTGAGGCGATCGAACGGACGATGGGCCAACTCGACGACAGCGAGCGGGCGCGAGTTCTCGGGTTGAACGCGGTGAACGTCTTCGGATTCGAGATTCCTGAGAGGTACCTCGATCAGCCCGATACTGCTGCGGCGGCCCGATGATCGATCGCACACTGCGGGGAAGGGTCGCCGTTGTCGGTGCGGCCGAAACCGAGTACTACAAGCATGGCCAGTCGCCGGACGCCGAGTTCACGCTGGCCTTGAAGGCGATCGTTGCGGCGTGTGAGAACGCCGGCATCTCGCCGAATGAGATCGATGGGTTTTCGTCGTACAGCAATGATCGCAACGACGCGTCACGTCTCGCAGCTGCGCTCAACGTGAACGATTTGCGGGTGGCACTGATGCAGTGGGGTGGCGGTGGAGGGGGAACCGCCGGGGCGGTTGCCAACGCGGCAGCCGCGATCGCCACAGGGCAGGCCGAGTGTGTCGTGGTGTTTCGGGCGTTGGCTCAAGGCCAGTTCGGTCGGTTCGGTCAGGGACCTCGCCGGTCGCATGTCGCAGGACCTGGCGCCCACACCGTTCCGTATGGCCTGATGTCGGCCGCGCAGCAGTTCGTGATGCGGGTCACGAGATTCATGCACGATCACGGCGTGGAACAGGAGGCGCTGAGGGCGGTGGCGCTTGCGTCGTACCACCACGCTCAGTCGAACCCGCGAGCTCTCATGTACGGCCGACCTCTGGACGAGGAGAAGTACGACTCGTCACGCTGGATCGTCGAGCCGTTCCACCTGTACGACTGTTGTCAGGAGAACGACGGCGCGGCGGCGATGATCCTGGTGTCCGCCGACCGGGCCAACGACTTCCCGAACGACCCGTGCTTCGTGCTCGGAGCGGTCTCGGGTTCGCACCGTCGAGCCGGAGCACCCGTCCACAACGACCCGACGTATGCCACGTCGAGCTTCGCCACCGTTGCGCCTCGTCTCTACGAAATGGCAGGAGTCGGGCCGCCCGACGTCGATGTCGTACAGAGCTACGAGAACTTCACGGGTGGTGTCGTGATGGCCATGGTCGAGCACGGCTTCTGTACTCCTGACCAGGTCAACAGCTTCTTCAGGAAGGACAACCTCATCGCCGACGGCGGCAGCCTTCCGCTGAACACGAGCGGCGGAAATCTGGCCGAGTGCTACATGCACGGACTCGGCCTCACCATCGAAGCGGTACGCCAAGTGTGGGGCCAGTCCAGCAGCCAGGTCGATTCGGTCGACGTGTCGATGATGATTGCGGGACCGATGGTGACGCCCGTCAGTACGTGCATCTTCGGAAGCGAGGCCGCACTGTGACCGGTTACCTCAAGCCCGGTCTGCCGGCACCAGCACCGGCCCCTGATGGCCTGGATGCGCCGTTCTGGGACGGACTCGCCCAGGGTCGGCTACGGATTCAGCGCTGTAACCTGTGCGACGGATGGCAATGGGGTCCTGAGTGGATCTGTCACCGGTGTCACTCGTTCGATCTGCGATTCGACGAGACACCGGCGGAAGGCGTCATCTTCAGTCACCAGCGGGTCTGGCACCCGGTTCACCCCGCGCTGGCCGAGCAAGGGCCGCACATCATCGTTCTGGTCGAACTACCTGACGCTGGCGGGGTGCACATTGTCGGGAACCTCATCGGCGACCCGATGCAGTCGCTCGACATCGGGGCGTCTGTGCGTGGTGTATTCGAGCACCATCTCGACGCGGATCCTGAGTTCACGCTTCTGCAGTGGGAGCGGGTGGACTGACGTCGTGGCCACTCCCGCGATCGTGCTTCTCGACCAGCATGGCGTCGAGTACCAGATTCACCGCTACGACCACGATCCTTCTGCCGACTCGTTCGGGATGGAGGCGGCCGAAGTACTCGGACTCGACCCTCGAATGGTGTTCAAGACCCTGATGGTTCGCCTCGACGGAGATCGTGGTCCGCTGGTTGTCGCCATCGTTCCAGTTGCCGGCATGCTCGACCTGAGAGCGTTGGCGCGTGCTGCTGGTGCAAAGCGAGCGTCGATGGCTGCGGTTGCCGACGCCGAACGGGCCACTGGCTACATCGCCGGTGGTATCAGCGCTCTCGGTCAGCAACGCACCCATCCAACATTCATCGACGAGTCAGCCGAGATCTGCGACCGAATTTACGTCAGCGGTGGCCAGCGCGGCCTCGACCTGAGCCTCGCCCCGACCGACCTGATCCGTCTCACCGGAGCGGCCGTGGCATCGATCGCGACGTAGAAAGGATCGACAAGACGGGCACGGTCACGTCGGGATGCGATCTGGTTGACCGCGTTGGGTCTCCCGTGTATCGAGAGGTTCATTGCTGTCGAGGGCAGTCTCGTGTGACGTCGCGACGTCGTTTAGTGGAAGACTCGGATCATGGCAGCGAACTTCGAACGCAGTGTCCATATTGCCGATCGACCGCTCCGGCGGAACCCCGCGGAATCCTTCACACTGCCTGCCCGGTACTACACGGATCCGTCAGTCCACCGAGCAGAACGGACCGCGATCTTCGAACAGTCATGGTTCTATGTGGGGCATGTGAGCCAGGTGGCGAGCACGGGCGACTATCTCACCGCCACTGTGTACGACCAAGACATTCTGGTGACTCGTGACAACAGCGATGCGATCAACGCATTCCACAACGTGTGCAAACACCGTGGGCACTCATTGGTCCAGGGTCACGGTCGCGTGAAGGCCTTGACCTGTCCGTATCACGCGTGGGTCTATGGACTGGACGGCGCGCTGAAGCATTCCCGCAACACCGGCGACTTGTCCGGATTCGATCATTGTGACTTTGCCCTCTCCCAGGTTCAGGTCGAGAGTCTCTGCGGTTTTCTCTTTGTGAACCTCGATCCCGAGGCCAGTTCGCTGGCCAGTCAGGCACCCGGGTTGGAGGACGAACTGCGCCACTACTGCCCAGAGATCGACAAGATCGAGTTCGCCAGACGCGATGTGTTCGAGGTGGCCGCCAACTGGAAGACCATGGTTGACAACTTCCTGGAGTGCTACCACTGTGCTCCTGCGCACCGGGACTTCGTCGATCTGGTCGACATGCCCAGCTATCGGTCGGTCGTGCACAGGATGTACTCGAGTCATGTGTCAGATGGCTTGCCGACCGAAGGCAACTCTGCCTATCAGTTCACCAAGGGCAAGGTCGACTTCAGCTACGCAGGCTGGTTCCTCTGGCCGAACCTCACGATCTGGATCTATCCAGGGGATGCTCACGTGTCAGTCCTGCAGATGTTGCCTACCGAGGCAGAGCGCTGCATCGAATACCAGGACTGGTTCTGCCCGACTGGCCGTCCAACCGCTCAGCTGGAATCGGCCATGGAGTATCAGCGCGACGTGTTGCAGCCGGAGGACGTAGGACTCTGTGAAAGCGTCCAGCGCGGTCTTCGATCAAATGGCTACAACCAGGGTCGCTTCGTCGTCGATGACCGGCGTTCCGAACTGAGTGAACACGCAGTGCATCACTTTCAGCTCATGGTCGCAGACGCCTTGGGTGTCGAGGTGAGCTAGCCACCTCTTGCCCCGGAACGAATCGCTCTCGAAGACGTTCGTCGATGATGAGGTTTTATCGGCCATGGCTACTTCACCGAGGGTTGCTGTGACATTTGTTGCATCGCCATCTGACGACGCCGCCGAAATCTCAGGACTGGGCCTGAGATTTCGGCGGCGGATCGCGAATGGTGGCGGCTGCTAGCTGAGACAAGTGTCAGACACCTGTCCACTCCGCGGGGGACATCTCCGCGGAGTGGGTTCACTCAGTCGTCGTCTGAACTGTCGTCGTCGTCGTCGTTTCCGGGTCCGGAGTCGTCGTCATCGTCGTCGTCGTCATCGTCATCGTCATCATCGTCGTCGTCGTCGTCGTCGTCGTCGTCGTCGTCGTCGCAGTTTCCGGGTCCGGAGTTGTCGCAGTCATCGTCGTCGTCGTCGCAGTTTCCGGGTCCGGAGTTGTCGCAGTCGTCGTCGTCGTCGTCATCATCGTCGTCGTCTGCTGGAGCGCCGATGGGGTTGCCGTCGTCGTCGAACCAGAGGAACGTCCGCTCACCGGTCGACCGGTTGTGGATCTTGACCTTCCACTGGCCGTGCTCGATCTCGACCTCGACGTCGATCGTTGTGGTGCCGTCGGTGAAACGGAACTCGACCTCGCCGAGACCTACCTCATGGACCGAGCCCGAGAATGCACCTTCCCCACTGATCGTGCCGGGAGACACGGATCCGTCGGTCACCACCACAGTGACACTCCCGACGCCGGGGACGGTGAACCCATAGGTGCCATCGGCCAGAGGTGCGATCGAAGTTGACGTGGTGGAGCTGGTGGAGCTGGTGGAGCTGGTCGACGACGTCGGGACCGTTGCCGGGGATTCGTCGGACGACGGTTCTGTTGTCGAGGTCGTGATGGTGGTCGTGGTCGAGGTTGTCGACGTCGACGATGCTGCGGTGAGGACTGTCTCGCTTCCACCGATGTCCGGGAGCATCGGGACATCGACGACGCCTGTCGAATGGGCCCCGACCACCGATGCGGTCGCTATCGCGGTACCGAAGGCCAATTTCCCGACAGCGGTACCGGCCAGGGCGGTGAGTGAAGTGAACATGTGAAGTTTCCTACGGGTTGGGTCGTGTGACGCCCTGACATCGACGAGTTCGATGTGTTCCACACGATGATCGGTTGCCACGACAGCGGCCGTGCCGACACCCACGTATTCGACCAATCCCGGCGATGGTGCCGGGGAAGGTTCTGAGGTGAGTGATCGGCGCATCTCCCCGAAAGCGCTCGAAACAGAGGTGTCGGTCGGCGCCTCGGGAGCGCCGATGAGCATCTGCTCGAGCTCTTCGTCGGAGTGGTGGTTCGGTGTCATGTTGTCCCCATGAACGTCATCGTCGGTCACTGTGAGACCGCCTCGTCGAGAATTTGCTGCTCGAGGCGTCGTAGTGCTCTTGCTTGAAGTCGTTTCACGGCCGAGATCGGTCGTCCGACGATGTCGGCCACATCGTTCAGGCTCAGATCGCCGATGATGCGCAGGACGACGACGTCCCGCTGTGCATCGGTCAGGCACGACAGGAGCATCTCGACCCGTTCGTTTCCGATGGCCAAGAACGCGCCGGCCTCTGTCGTGTCCGGGGTGGCCACGTCTGCTGCGACGCCATCTGCGGTCTGGGGTCTCCGTTGTTGCTTTCGGATCTCGTCGATGAGGTGATTTCTCGTGGTGGCGAAGATCCACGATCGAAACGCGGCGGCAGTTCCTTCGAATGTCTGGATCGATCTGAACGCTTTGAGGAAGACGTCATTGGCGACGCCTTCGGGGTCTGCGGCCCGACGTGAGCGGGCGAATGACGTGATCGAGCCGCCAAGCCAGCGGTACAGCCCGTCGAAGCCGTCACCTTGACCTGCGCGGGCTGCGTCGAGCCAGCGGTCGGCGTCTGCAGGGACTCCCGAATCGCCAGTTGTCATGTGTGAGCGCTTCGGAGCCGTGCGATGGCGCGGTGTTTCAATCATTCCAATTGTAACAACGTGCGCTGCCACGCTCGGGAGACCTCGAGATCGGATCTCGAAGTGATGCACGACTCGACAGGAAGGCCTCGGCAAGCCCTGCGAACCCGATGAAGGGTGCGAGAAGGCCAACGCGGCCACGAGGATCTCGCCGAACATCATGGAAGGAAGCCGTGCGACTGTTCTTGGCCATCGGGAGTCCCGCTTTCGAAAACCGTCACTGACCACCTAGGATGTGGGACTGCCTGCAACGGGCCAACGATGTCCCAACGTTGCGTGTGAAGCCCTCACGACATCTACGGGACGCAAACTCGATGAATCTTCCGGAGGCTCAGGGCCTCTATGACCCTCGCTTCGAACACGACGCATGCGGCGTGTCGTTCGTCGTCGACATGCACGGCCGCCGAAGCCATCACATCGTCCAGCAGGGCCTCGCCGCCCTGCACAACCTCGACCATCGGGGAGCCACCGGAGCTGAGGCGAACGTGGGCGACGGGGCCGGCATCCTCCTGCAGGTTCCAGACACCTTCCTCAGGGCCGTGTGCGAGTTCGACCTGCCCGACGAGGGCACGTATGCCGTCGGCACCGCCTTCCTCCCACGTGACGCCGAGGAGCTGAACCTCGCGATCAAGAACGTCGAGGCGATCATCGAAGAGGAACGCCTCCGTGTCGTCGGCTGGCGTGAGGTACCGACGAACCCCGAGAGCCTCGGTTCGATGGCCATCGACGCCATGCCGACGTTCCGCCAGATCGTCATCGCGTCACGTGACCCGGGCGACCCCATCACCGGTCTCGATCTTGAACGGTGTTGTTTCGTGGTGCGCAAGCGGGTCGAGCACGAGACGAACCCAGGTGTCTACTTCCCGTCGCTGTCCGGCCGCACCCTCAACTACAAGGGCATGCTCACCTGCGATCAGCTGAGCAACTTCTATCCGGATCTCGTCGACGAGCGCCTCGACAGCGCGCTTGCTCTGGTCCACAGCCGGTTCAGCACGAACACGTTCCCGAGCTGGCCGCTGGCCCACCCCTATCGCTTCATCGCCCACAACGGCGAGATCAACACCGTCATGGGCAATCGCAACTGGATGCGGGCTCGTGAGGGTCGCCTCGAGAGCGACCTGTTCGGCGAGAACGGACTCACCAAGTCGGCGCCGATCATGACGCCTGACGCATCCGACACGGCGAGCTTCGACGAGGCTCTCGAGCTGCTCCACCTCGGTGGCCGCAGCCTGCCTCACGCGGTGATGATGATGGTGCCTGAAGCGTGGGAGAACCACGAGTCGATGCCCGATTGGAAGCGCGACTTCTATCAGTTCCACGCCAGTTTGATGGAACCATGGGATGGTCCTGCGTCGATAGCGTTCACCGACGGAAGTGTCATTGGTGCTGTGCTCGATCGCAACGGCCTTCGACCCAGCCGCTATTGGGTCACCGACGATGGCCTGGTCGTGATGGCCAGCGAGGTCGGCGTTCTCGACATCGAGCCGGCCGACATCGTCGAGCGTGGCCGCCTACAGCCGGGGAAGATGTTCCTGGTCGACACAGAAGCGGGTCGCATCATCGGCGACGAGGAGCTGAAGAAGGAACTCGCCGACGAGCACCCCTACGGCGAGTGGCTGCACCTCGGCATGGTGCACCTCGATGATCTTCCCGAGCGGTTCCTCCTCACACCGCAGCACAGTTCGGTCGTGAAGCACCAGCGCCTGTTCGGCTGGACCACCGAAGAGCTGAAGATCCTGCTTGGCCCGATGGCTCGCACCGGCAACGAGCCGATCGGGTCGATGGGCACTGATACGCCCATCGCCGTTCTCAGCGATCGAAGTCGACTGCTGTTCGACTACTTCAAGCAGCTGTTCGCCCAGGTAACCAACCCACCGCTCGACGCCATCCGAGAGGAACTCGTCACGTCGATGGCCAGCTCGATCGGCCCTGAAGAGAACCTCCTGAAGCCCGGCCCGTACAGCTGTCGTCAGGTCGAGTTGCCGTCACCGATCCTGTCGAATGAAGAGCTGGCGAAGCTCATGTACGTCAACGAGGACGACAGCCACCCATACCTTCGTCCTTTCGCTATCGACGGTCTGTATCCAGTGGCAGATGGGGGAGAGGGCATCCGTCGTGCGCTCGACGAGGTGTGCGCCAAGGTCAGTTCGGCCATTGAGTTCGGCGCCAAGGTCATCATTCTCAGTGACCGGTTCAGCGACGAGGACAGTGCTCCGATTCCTTCGTTGCTGCTCACGGCGGCTGTGCATCATCACCTGATCCGTGAGCAGGCCCGCACCAAGGTCGGCCTCGTCATCGAGTGTGGTGACGCCCGTGAGGTGCACCACATGGCTGCGCTCATCGGGTTCGGCGCCGGCGCCATCAACCCGTATCTGGCCATCGAGTCGATCGGCGACCTCATCAAGAGCGGCGTCATCACCGACGTCGACGAGGCCAAGGCGAAAAGCAACTACATCAAAGCGTGCACCAAGGGTGTGCTGAAGATCATGTCGAAGATGGGCATCTCGACGGTGGCTTCGTACACGGGTGCCCAGGTGTTCGAATGCATCGGCCTCAACCAGGACGTGGTCGACCGCTACTTCACCGGCACCACCAGCCGCATCGGGGGCATCGGCCTCGACCAGATCGCAGAGGAGGTTGCGCTGCGGCACCGGTTCGCCTACATGGATCGACCAGAGGAGCTGGCGCACCGAGATCTGTGGTCCGGCGGCGAATACCAGTGGCGCCGCGACGGTGAGCATCATCTGTTCAATCCCGAGACGGTCTACAAGTTGCAGCACTCGACCCGCACCGGCCGCTACGACATCTTCAAGGAATACACCGGCCTCGTCGACGATCAGTCGGAGAAGCTGGCGACGCTTCGTGGTCTGTTCCGTTTCATGGACACCGGTTCGGACGGAACAGTGCAGGCGCCCATCTCGATCGACGAGGTCGAGCCCGCCAGTGAGATCGTGAAGAGGTTCTCGACCGGCGCCATGAGCTACGGATCGATCTCGGCCGAGGCTCACGAGACCTTGGCCATCGCCATGAACCGGCTCGACGCCAAGTCGAACACCGGTGAGGGTGGTGAGGATGCAGAGCGCTGGGTGCCAGACGAGAACGGCGATCTTCGCCGGTCGGCCATCAAACAGGTCGCATCTGGTCGGTTCGGAGTGACGAGCGACTATCTCACCAACTCCGACGATCTGCAGATCAAGATGGCCCAGGGCGCGAAACCGGGCGAGGGTGGTCAGCTGCCTGGCTCGAAGGTGTACCCGTGGATTGCCAAGACCAGGCACTCGACGCCGGGGGTTGGGCTCATCTCACCTCCGCCACATCACGACATCTACTCGATCGAGGATCTGAAGCAGCTGATCCACGACCTGAAGAACTCGAATCCATCAGCTCGTGTGCACGTGAAGCTGGTGGCCGAGGTCGGGGTCGGCACGGTCGCGGCCGGTGTGTCGAAGGCCAAAGCCGACGTGGTGCTCATCAGCGGACACGACGGTGGCACTGGTGCTTCGCCGCTCAATTCGCTGAAGCATGCTGGTGGCCCGTGGGAGCTTGGGCTGGCCGAGACCCAGCAGACGCTGATCATGAACGGTCTCCGCGACCGCATAGTCGTGCAGACCGACGGTCAACTCAAGACGGGCCGCGACGTGATGATCGCCGCACTGCTCGGTGCCGAGGAGTTCGGTTTCGCCACGGCACCGCTCATCGTCAGCGGCTGCGTGATGATGCGGGTCTGTCACCTCGACACATGCCCGGTCGGCGTGGCCACCCAGAACCCAGAGCTGCGCAAGAAGTTCACCGGCAAGCCGGATTTCGTCGTCAACTTCTTCGAGTACATCGCCGAGGAAGTGCGCGAGTTGCTGGCGTCGATGGGGTTCCGCACGCTCGAGGAGGCCGTCGGCCGGGTCGACATGCTCGACACGTCGGCCGCAGTCGATCACTGGAAGGCGGAAGGGCTCGACCTCTCACCGATCCTCCACGTACCAGAGAGTCCATGGGAGCAGGATCGCTTCTGCTCACAGGAGCAGGATCACGGCCTCGACGATGCACTCGACAACGAGTTGATCCGTCTGTCCGAGTCGGCGCTGGTCGACCGGCAGCCGGTGAACATAGCGATGCCCATCTCGAATCGGAATCGCACGGTCGGCACCTTGCTCGGTCACGAGGTGACCAAGGCCCATGGCGGCAGTGGGCTGGGTGACGACACGATCCAGATCGCGTTCGAGGGTTCGGCGGGTCAGAGCTTCGGTGCCTTTGTGCCGAAAGGCATCACGATGCGGCTCAGCGGCGACGCCAACGACTACGTCGGGAAAGGCCTGTCTGGTGGGCGGCTTGTCATCACTCCGTCGAAGAACAGCCACCCCGATTTCGTGCCCGAGCAGAACATCGTGGCCGGCAACGTCATCCTCTACGGCGCCACATCGGGCGAGCTGTATCTGCGGGGTATGGTCGGCGAGCGGTTCTGTGTGAGAAATTCCGGCGCCACCGCTGTAGTTGAGGGCGTTGGCGACCATGCCCTCGAGTACATGACCGGCGGCAAGGTCGTCGTACTCGGCCCGACCGGCCGCAATTTCGGTGCCGGCATGAGCGGCGGCATGGCGTTCGTCTACGACCCCGAAGACGTCTTCCACAGGAACCTCAATGGCGAAATGGTCGACCTCGAACTCCAGCTCGAGCCCGATGACGCCAGCTGGGTCCGGCAGGCGATTCTGACCCATGTCGACGAGACCGGTTCGCTGGTGGCCAAACGCATCCTCGACCGCTGGCACCAACAGGTCCGTCATTTCAAACGAGTGATGCCGAAGGACTACAAGCGAGTCCTCGCAGCCATGACCCTCGCCGAGGAACAAGGCCGCAACGTGGACGAAGCAGTGATGGCGGCCGCTCATGGGTGACGTAAAGGGGTTCATGAAGCATGGGAAGGAGTTGCCGACGAGGCGGTCGGTGCCGGTTCGTCTGCTCGACTGGAACGAGGTGTACGAGCCCTTCGACGAGGAATCGTTGTGCACCCAGGCCAGCCGTTGCATGGATTGCGGCATCCCGTTCTGCAACAACGGCTGTCCGCTTGGCAACATCATCCCTGACTGGAACGACCTCGTGTACCGAGGTCATTGGCAGGCTGCGATCGAGCGGCTGCATGCCACCAACAACTTTCCGGAGTTCACAGGCCGGCTGTGCCCAGCGCCGTGTGAATCGGCGTGTGTGCTCGGTATCAACGAAGACCCTGTGACCATCAAACAGGTCGAGGTCGAGATCATCGATCGGGCCTGGGCCGAGGGTTGGGTCCAGCCGGTGGTCCCGTCGAAGAAGACGGGCCAGAGGGTCGCCGTCATCGGCTCGGGTCCGGCCGGTCTTGCGTGCGCCCAGCAGTTGACTCGCGCCGGTCACGAGGTCGTTGTGTTCGAAAGAGCTGACCGCATCGGTGGCCTGCTTCGCTACGGCATTCCCGAGTTCAAGATGGAGAAGCGTCACCTTGATCGTCGCATCGAGCAGATGGAGGCCGAGGGCACCGAGTTCCGGGTGAACTCGAACGTCGGCGTCGAGATCGACGTCGACGAACTCCGCGTCGAGTTCGATGCGCTCGTTCTCGCCGGTGGAGCGACCCAGGCTCGTGATCTTCCGATCCCCGGCCGCGAGCTCAACGGTGTCCATCAGGCGATGGAGTATCTACCGTGGGCCAACAAGGCCCAGGAGGGTGATCTCGAAGTCGACGAGGTCCCGATCTCGGCTGCTGGCAAGCGAGTGGTCATCATCGGCGGCGGAGACACGGGTGCGGACTGTCTCGGCACCGCCCACCGTCAGGGTGCGGTATCGGTGCACCAGTTCGAGATCATGCCCCGCCCGCCAGCCGAGCGCCCCGACCGCAACCCGTGGCCCACTTTCCCGATGGTCTACAAGGTCACCTCGGCCCATGAAGAGGGCGGCGAGCGTGTGTACTCGGTCAACACCGAGTGTTTCGTCGGTGATGACGATGGCAATCTCGTCGGCCTCAAAGCTCACGAAGTCGAGTTCGTCGACGGCCGCTTCGAGAAGATCGAAGGCACCGACTTCGAACTGGAATGTGAGCGAGTCTTCCTCGCCATGGGCTTCACTGGCCCCGAGTCGAGTGGGCTGCTGGATCAGCTGGACATCGACCTCGACGACCGCTCGAATGTGGCTCGAGACGACCAGTACGCAACGAACGCCGACAACGTGTGGGTCTGTGGCGACATGGGCCGCGGTCAGAGCCTGATCGTGTGGGCCATCGCCGAAGGTCGCGCTTGTGCTGCTGCAGCTGATGCCGCTCTCGCTGGGGAGTCCTCCCTGCCTGCACCGATCCCACCAACATCACGACCGCTCCTGTAGCCAGGGTGCGTCCTACCGATCGAAGCGGACGCCTGCGGAGGTCAATCGGCTCAGATGGGGCGTGAGGACGATGTCGTTGCCGGCACAACCCATGACGTCTGCGCGGTGCTGGCTGGCGAGATGAGTGGCAGGTTGGGTCGTTGGTTGCCCATCGGATCCCTACAAAGTGGTAGCGCTGGCGCACTCAGCTATTTCATCGAGTATGAAATGAGTCTGTCCCCTTCACGGGGACAGCCGTCGACCACGGCTTTCATTCTTGCAAAATGGGGGAACTGATGACAATCAAAGACCGGTCTGCGTTCACGAACAAACAGCGAATTTACGATTCTCTGGCCAAACACGGCCTGGATGCAGTCGTCGTTGCCCAGATGGAGAACGTCGTCTACTGCTCTGGCTTCTACAACATGGACCTGCGGATCCTGCCGGACCGCATCTGCATGGTGGTCTGGCCTCGAGAAGGCGATCCGGTCTTCGTCGTACCGGACCGGCGGGCGGCCGGCGACGGGCAGATGAGCTTCATCGACGACATTCGTGGCTACAAGTTGCTCGATGGGGTGTTCAACCATCATCCGATGGAGATGGTCCGCGATGTCCTCACCGAGATGGGTCTGACCAGCGGAAGAATTGGATACGAGCCGCTCTACTTGCCTTCGTACCACGCCGATCAGCTGCGCTTTCAGCTTCCGGACGCCAAATTGGTCGGCTGCGACTATGTGATGGATGAGATACGAATGGTCAAGACGTCTGCTGAGATCGAGCAACTGAGGTTCACCTCGGTGCAGACCGAGAAGGCGATCGCGAATGCCTATGAACTGGCCCGGCCCGGCGACACGGAGAAGTCGATCATCGATCGAATGGGCTTTGCGGTCACGAAGTTGGGTGCGGACTTCGTGTTTGCCAACGTGATGGCGGCTGGTTCTCGAACCCCGTTGGGGCATCACCTCGGAGAAGAGATCCCGGTCGACTACGGCGACATCATCAGAGTCGACTATGGCGGATCGTTCGACGGCTACGTCTCGGATCTGGTCCGGATGGCGGTGGTGGGCCCTCCGAACGACAGGCAACGACGTGTGTACGGCGCGCTCTCCGAGGGCCAGCACGAGGTGATCGACTGGCTCGGTCCCGGACAGGCCATGGACGAGATCGCGGCCAAGATGAAGGAGATCACAGGGCCGAAGCTGCCAGATGACCTCGACGTGGTCGGATTCGGCCACAGCATCGGCCTCGGCATCCATGACCGGCCGTTCATCACGCCTGAGGACGATCGGCTCACAGAACCGGGCATGGTCATGCAGATCGAACACATCACCACCGACGGCGACGAGCTGTATCACGCCGAGGACAGCGTGCTGTTCACCGAGTCAGGTGTGACCTTGCTCTCTGACTACACCGACACGACAGAGATGTACGTGATCGAATAGCAAAGACGGTCAGGGAACTTCGACCGGTACGGACGTATCGCCACGACATTCGGTGGCACCGCCAAGCGGATCGGGAACGATCGATAACCTGCGACTCGACGGGTCAATCCCAGCGCACACGCCTCCAAAAGGAACGTCGGCTCTCATCGTCGACTCGGTCGAGCACGTTCAGGTCCTGACTGGGTTTCCATGGCTGTACGCGACGACCCGAGACGCTCAGTTCTCCTTCGCAGCGTTCGCACCCCTGGCGACTCGAGGTGGTTCGTGGGCGAGAACTGGAGGTGCTTCGCCAGTCCACAGTTCGACCTCGACGAGTGCGTGCTGACCGGTGCAGGCCTGGGCGAGGCGTGAGGTGCCGCGGTCGGGCGTGAGCACGTTGGGGTTGCCGTGAATGCACATGGACGACCCATCCGGGGTCTCGTGTGGGTCGAACCACGCTCCTGTGGGGAGGTGAACGACCGAGGCCATGAGGTCGTCGCGGATCACAGCACCGGCCAGACAGGAGCCGCAGTCGTTGAAGACGCGCACGACATCGCCGTTGGAGATTCTTCGTGCGTCGGCGTCGCAGGGGTTGATGCCGACGGCCTCCCTGCCGGCGATCTTCTCGGCTTGGGAGAGTTCTCCCATGTCGTGTTGCCCGTGCAGGCGAGTGGTGGGTTGGTTGGCGATCAAGTGGAGCGGGAACTGTGCCGCCCGGGGCGAACCGAGGTAATCCTCGGGTTCGAGCCAGGTGGGGTGGCCCGGACAGTCGTCGTAGTCAAAGGATGCGATGGTCTCGGAGAACAGTTCGAGCCTGCCAGACGGCGTCTTCAACGGATGCCCGTTCGGATCGGTTCGGAACGCCTCGAACAGCACTGGGGCCGGAGTGTCGGGCCGAGGTAGTTCGACGTGCCCGATCTCCGAAAACTCAGCGAAGCCGGCGACTTCGCCTGGCGCTTCCAGACGTGATCGCCATTGCTCGTAGAGATGCTCGAGCCACTCGTCTGCGGCGCGACCCTCGGTGAACTCGTCGGCCACTCCGAGTCGCGACGCAATGTCGGCAAAGATGTCGTAGTCATTCCTCGCTTCGCCGAATGGTTCGACGACCTTGCGCATCGCGATCAGATGGCTGTCCTTGCGACCAGACCCGATGTCGTCTCGTTCGAGCGTCGTCGTGGTCGGCAGCACGATGTCGGCGTGACGCGCCGCGCTCGTCCAGTAGGGCTCGTGCACGATGGATGTGTCGAGCGTCGCCATCGCCTCTCGGAGTCGGTTCAGGTCCTGATGATGGTGAAACGGGTTGCCGCCCGACCAGTAGACGAGCTTGATGTCGGGGTATTCGTAAGTGTCGCCGTTGAACTCGAAAGGTGCACCCGGGTTGAGCAGCATGTCAGCGACCCTGGCGACTGGGATGAACGCCGAGACCGGGTTCCGACCCTGCCGCAAAGACGGCGCGTCGCCCGGCCACATCGGTTCGCCGCTGTCGCCCATCGAACCGAGGCCGTGAGCGAAGCCGCCGCCTGGTAGTCCGATCTGGCCGAGCAGTGCGGCGAGAGCGAGGCCCATCCAGATCGGTTGTTCGCCGTGTTGGGTGCGTTGCAGCGACCAGGTGACGTTCACGACGGTTCGGGAAGCGGCCATTCGTCTGGCCAAGTCGATGATGTCCGAGGCGGGGAGTCCGGAGATCGACGACGCCCACTCCGGCGACTTCGCGATCCCGTCCGCCTCTCCGGTGACGTAGGCGACGAGTTCCTCGCCGCCGACACAGCATCGATCGAGAAAGTCCACGTCGGCCAGTTCCTCCGCGCACAGCACGTGGGCGAGGCCGAGCATCACCGCGACGTCGGTACCCGGATACGGCGTGTGCCAGCGGGACGTGACCTCATCTGGAATGTCGGCGCGCATGGGACTGAAGATGTCGAACTCGACGCCCTTCGCCACGGCATGCCTGATGCGATCCCTCGACAGGTGTCTTGTCATTCCGCCCGGCGTGACCGACAGATTCTTCGCCGGAATCCCACCGAAGCTGACCACCAATTCGCCGTGCGAGGCAATCTGTTCCCACGTCGGACCCTGTCTCAGCACGAGCTGGCCCGATCCTACGATGTGAGGCAGGATCACCGTAGAAGCACCGTTGCTGTACGAGTGCACCGATCTGACGTACCCACCGATCTGGTTGAGGAACCGGTGCACCTGACTCTGGGCGTGATGGAACCTCCCAGCCGATGACCAACCGTAAGAACCACCGAAGATCGCATCGTTGCCGTGCATAGCCCGCACTCGGTCGAGCTCGGTGGCGACGAGTTCGATGGCTCGATCCCATCCGACCGCCACGAACTCGTCATCGTTGTTCCGCGAAAGGGGACCTGGCCCGTTCTCAAGCCAGCTTCGCCTGACCACCGGCGTTTCGACTCTGGCCTTGTGGTGGGTGGCTGAAGCAATGTTGCCGAGAAGTGGAGAGGGATCGGGGTCGAGGGGGTGGGGTAGCACGGCGAGCACGCCGTCGTGCTCCTTGGCGACGAACGGTCCCCAATGGGTGCTGTTCGGGAGGTACGAGTCAGTCACCACAATCGCCTGTCATCTCAGTAGTACGGCGCATGCGTGTGCGGATCGTACCAAGAGGCACAGCGAGGTTGTACTCGGTCTTGGCGGCGGCCCGGTGCCAGTTGCCTGTGCATACAATGCTCGAAGCGCGGAGTTCGGAGGGTTGTCTGTGGCTGAAGTCTTCAAGGCCGCTTGTATCCAGAATTGTGCGACCGACGATGTGCAGCAAAATATCGAGATCTGCGCACGCCTGGTCACCGAGGCGGCGACCGCGGGGGCGACCCTCATCACGACTCCTGAGTATTTTTCGGGCCTGACCACCGAGAACGGGCGGATCATCCCCGTGGCTTTCAGCGAGGACGACCATCCTGTGCTACCTGCGTTTGCTGGGCTGGCCCGTGACTTGGGCGTCGAGATCCTTCTCGGATCGGTAGGCGTGAAAGCTGCCGATGGTCGAGTCTTCAATCGGAGCTACTTGCTCTCGACGACAGGCGAAGTGGCGGCGCGCTACGAGAAGATCCACATGTTCGATGTCAACCTCGGAGAGAGTCAGAACATCCAGGAATCGGCCACGATCGCCCCAGGTGACACAGCTGTCGTTGCTTCGGCATCGGGAACCAAAATGGGTTTGTCGGTCTGCTACGACCTCCGATTCGCAGGCCTCTATCGGGCACTTGCTCATGCCGGAGCCGAGATTCTCGCCGTTCCTGCGGCATTCATGAAAGTGACGGGCCAGGCGCATTGGCATGTTCTGAATCGAGCGCGTGCCATCGAATGTGGCGCCTTCGTCATCGCTCCCTGCCAGTTCGGCACCCTGGTGGGCGGTGCCCAGTGTTTCGGCCATTCTCTGATCGTTGACCCATGGGGAGAGGTCTTGGCTGACGGTGGCGAGGGCGAGGGTTTCGTCATGGCCGAGATCGACCTGGCCAAAGTTGCCCACGCCCGACAACGCGTCCCAGCGCTCACCCACGACAGAGTGTTCACCCTTCCTTGACCGCTTCCCGACCAGAGGTGTGGCTGAACGGCGAGCTCTGAGCTGCAGAGTGCAAGCCTGTCACCGCCTGGATCGTTGCCCTCCACTCGACAAGGCGGAGAGACTTTGTTCCCGTGAGCAGTTCGAACAGTTCTCGCTCTGCGGCCTAGTGGACCTCGACTCGTGTACGACGTCGTGATGGTTCCACCCACTGCACCCCTGTCTTCACGGCCACGGGTAGTCCTTTGCCGGAACGCGGACTCGCTGGTCGGCCGATTCGCCGCCCTGGCGGCCCCTGACGTAGAGCCTTGAATAGTCGGGTCGCGGCTGATGGTCCCATGAGGTCTGTTCACCAATGAGCAGCGCATCGCTCACAACTGCCCGTTCCTTCTGGCTGCGACGCACCGCGGTGTCGACGTCGGAGAGGCTCCAGCGTTCGTCGACTGCGCCCTCGAGTTCGACCCGGATCGCGTGGTGGTCAGGGTCATCGGCGATGTTGGTGAGTTCATGCGGGTCGGTGTCGAGATCGAACATCATCGGAGGATCGGCGTCGCAGTGGATGTACTTGTACCGACCTCGGCGGATCATCACTGCTGGCGCAATCGCAGCCTCGGCGGAGTACTCGGCGACGACATCGCTGGAGCCGCCACCAGGGGACAGCATCGAAGTGCCTTCGACGTCGTCGTGGTCGATGCCTGCCAGGTCGAGAACTGTGGGGAAGAGGTCGAGCAGTGAAACCGGCGTTTCTACTTCAATGGATGGACCTGCGCCCGGTGGAGCGACGATCATCGGGATTCGGATCGCCCATTCGAAGAAGCAGTCTTTGGCCCACAATCCGCGCTCTCCGAGCATCTCACCATGATCCGACACCACCACGATGGCCGTGTCATCCAAGATCTGGGACGCGTCGAGCGCGCCCAGCAGATCGGCGACCTTGTCGTCGAAGTAGCTGATGGCAGCGAAGTACGCGTGGCGCGCTCTTCGACTCTGTTCCGTCGTCACATCGGAACCGGCGACACCGATCACCTCCCTGGCGCGGGCGCTGTGAGGGTCGACGGCATCGTCGGGCAACCTCTCGACCGTCGGGCCGGGTAACGCGTCGTCCTCGTACATGTCCCAGTAGCGGGGCGGAGCAAGAAACGGATGGTGCGGATGAGTGAGCGAGACGAACATACAAAACGGCTGCTCGGGTGATCTGGCGTACTCGTAGATCTTCCTGACGGCCTGAAAGGTCGCGTCCTCGTCGAAGGCAAGCTGCATGTTGTATGCCGACACTCCGCCTCGCTCGACGCTGTCTCGAATCGGAGCCCAGTTCTGTGAGCGGGTCTCCCAGTTCGGGAGCCATGCGAAGTCGGCAGGGTAGATGTCGGTGGTGAGGCGTTGTTCGAATCCATGGAGCTGATCGGCGCCGATGAAGTGCATCTTGCCGCTGAGAGACGTGTGGTAACCCGCCAGCCTGAGGTGGTGGAGAAACGTCGGTGTCGACGACGCGAATTCGGCCGCATTGTCATACGCGCCGATCGAGAACGGCATCTGCCCGCTGAGCATCGAGAACCGCGACGGCGCGCACAGTGGATAGTTGCAGTACGCGTTGGTGAACACCGATGCGCGCTCGGCCAGCGCCTCCAGCGCAGGCACTCTGGCTGGTCCTCCGTGCAGCGCAGCAGCCTGCGGGGCGAACTGATCGGCCTGGATGATGAGGATGTTGGGTCTCTGCGTCACAGCAAGGCCTCTTCTATGCTTGGCGCTGGCGAGCGCTCGGATGAGTGCCAGAACATCTAGCCGACCATGGGCGAGGTGCGTGTGCAACATCGGCAGGATTCTGATTCAGCTTTCGCGGGCTCGGTACCCGAGATCTACGACCGGTTGTTGGTACCACTGATCTTCGAGGTTTACGCCGACGACCTCGTTGCCCGGCTGGAGGCCATCGATCCGTCCTCGGTGCTGGAGGTCGCGGCAGGGAGCGGTGTGGTCACCAGGGCGATGGCATCAGCGCTGTCCGGATCGGTTGCCTTGACCGCGACCGATCTGAACCAGGCCATGATCGATCGCGGAGTCGCCGTTGGCACTGCCATGCCGGTGACTTGGCGAGCTGCCGATGTGATGGCTCTCCCATTCGAGGACGAGTCGTTCGACGCAGTGGTGTGCCAGTTTGGCGTGATGTTTTTTCCCGATCGCGTTGCCGCGTACGCCGAGGTGGCGCGGGTGCTGCGGCCGGGTGGCGTATTCCTGTTCAACGTCTGGGGCCGCATCGAGGACAACGAGTTCGCTGATGTCGTGACGCGAGCGGTTGGAGGTCTCTGGCCCGATGATCCGCCTGAGTTCCTGGCCCGCACGCCACACGGCTATCACGACGAAGCGGCCATCCAAGCTGACGTCGAGGCCGGCGGTTTCTCGGCTCCTGCGATGTATGAGGCGTTGGAGGCCCGCAGCCGAGCCGTTTCCTGCGAGGTCCCCGCCGTCGCGTATTGCCAAGGCACGCCTTTGCGAAATGAGATCGAGGCGAGGGATCCGGCCCGCTTGATGGAGGCGACAGAGGCCGCTACGAACGCGATCAGGCAACGTTTCGGACCTGCCGATCTCGACAGCAAGATCTGCGGGTACGTGGTAACAGCCACCAGATGCTGACGTGGAAGCCGTTCGAGCACCAGTCGAACAACACCGTGTCGAGCCGAGACGTCATGTATCGGCATTGCTATACCTCGTCGCCGGCGAACATCAGGTTGAACCTGGGTCTCCTTCCAGCTCAGGTCAGGAGATGACTCAGGCCAGCTCGATCGATGATGGTCGCAGCCTGACGCTCGGCGTCTTGGAGAACTGAATCCTCGTCGACCGACAGCACTCGGCGGCCTTCCATGAGGATCTTCCCATCGACGATCACAGTGTCGACGTCGGCGGCGTTGGCGTAGTGGGCGATGCGCATGACCGGCATGTTCATCGGAACGAGGTGTGGTTTGTAGAGATCGATCATGGCGAGATCGGCTCGCTTGCCCACTTCGATCGACCCGAGCTCACTGCCGAGCCCGAGGGCCCGGGCAGCATCGATCGTCGTCATGGCGAGAGCAGTCTCGGCCGGGAGGACTGTCGGGTCACGAAAGTGGCGACGGTGGTAGTGCATGCACTGCGCCATGTGGCGAAACATGTCGTAACCACGATCGGGCGCGGCGCCGTCGGAGCTAATGGCGACTATGACACCCAGGTCCATCAGCTCGGGAGCTGGACAGCGGCCCATGATCGAGCGAATGGCGCTGGGGTTGTGCGCCACGCTGGTGCCGGAATCCTTCAATGCCTGCATGTCGCCTGGGGTGAGGTCGACGCAGTGCGACATCACGGCCCGAGGGCCGAGCGCGCCCAGTTCCGCAGCGAACTCGAGGGAGCCGCTGGCGTGTCCGTCCTGAGTCAAAAGAAGGTCGTGACGATCGCAGAGTTCGCGCACCGCCAGCACCATTTTCCGAACCGTGGACATGTCGGCGCCATTTCGTTCGCCGTCGGGCCGGAAGACGGGGCTCACGACCGCGATCGAGATACGGCCCGATGCTTCGCCGTGCCACTCGGAAATGACCTCTTCTGCAACGCGCATCTCGTCCTCGAAGCTGACGCTGCGAATGTTCCCGGCTTCATCGGTGCCGAAGCGGTGCGGGTACGGCGGCCTGCCGGGCCCGACTGCAACGATGCTCCGCGTTCCGAGCTTCTCGACCGACCGACAGTGCATGGCGGCATAAGCGGGATCGTCGACCCGATGTACGTCATCGCCGCCGCCGAGCAGTGACACGCCCGTGGTCACACCAGCCTTCAGGCGGTCCAGACCGCTCAACGCGGCTTCAGCGCCCCAGAATCCTTCGCTCGCGCCCATCGTGTAGATCTGCTTGACCGCTTGAGTCCACATGACCCCGTCGTCAACACCAGTGCCGAGCGACTTCACGAGTCCGTGACCAGCGTGGCCGTGGCAATCGATCAGACCGGGGAGAACCGCCATGCGCGTGCCGTCGATTGTCCGTCGCGGTTCACCGAGTCCATGCAGCTCACTGTTTCGTCCGACTGCCACGATCTGGTCACCACTGATGGCAACCGATCCGTCCTCGATGATGCGGCGATCGGCATCCATCGTGATCACTGTCGCGCCCTCGATCAAGAGGTCAACGGTCGCTTTCGGTAGCTCGGTCACGCGTCGAATCTTCGCACGCTGTCGGTTCGACGTGTGGATTCGATCGTTCCTCTGTTCGAGGCGACGCCGTGCCGGATGAATTTCAGGGGGCGACCGCCAGGCCTTGTTCCTGAAGAGGTTCAGGGACCGGTTCATGGTCGCTTGGCCGAGACGACTCCCCATCGGGTGTGGAAACCTGAGAGATCTACCCGACGACCACGAGGAGGAAGCACGTGAAGCTGTCAGAAGATGCGACTGGAGTGTTCGCGATCTCGGTGACGCCTTTCGATGAGGACGGTCGAGTCGACGACCTCAGCACTGATTCGTTGGTCGAGTTCTACCTCGCCGAGGGCGTGCACGGCATCACTGTGCTCGGCGTGATGGGTGAGGCACCGAAACTGACCGCCGAAGAGCAACTGGCCTTCGCGACTCGGGTAATCGATCGGGTCGACGGTCGAGTTCCGGTGATCGTCGGTGTGAGCAATTCAGGGATGGACAACCTCGCTGCGCTGTCAGAGCAGGTGACAGACGCCGGAGCAGCCGGGGTGATGATTGCCGGTATCCCAGGACTCAAGACAGACGATCAGGTCTACGGTTACTTTGCATCGGTCATCGGGCGGCTTGCCGACATCCCGGTCTGTCTCCAGGACTATCCGCCGACGACAACCGTGTGGATCTCGACCGCTGTCGTCAACCGGCTGATCGATGACTTCGGCACGCTCGTGATGTTCAAACACGAGGACTGCCCTGGCCATCGCAAACTCACGGCGCTGCGCCGGGCGCCCCATGATGGCCACCGTCGGGTCAGCATCGTCGTCGGCAACGGCGGCCTCTACGTCCCCCAGGAGTTGGCGCGAGGAGCGGACGGCATCATGACAGGACTCGCATTCCCGCAGATGCTGGTCGAGGTGTACGACATGTTCGCCCGCGGCGAGGCCCAAGCTGGTGAGGACCTCTATGACGCTCACTTGCCACTCATCCGTCACGAGCAGCAGATCGGTTTCGGGCTCGCCATCCGCAAGGAGATTCTGCGTCGACGAGGTGCGATTACCTGTGGCCTAGCTCGGTCGCCCGGACCGTCGATGGACGCCGATGACCTCGCCGAACTCGACTATCTGATCCACCGACTCGGCCGACGGCTCGTGAAGATGGGCCGCGAGTTGCCAGCAGGTTTGTAGGGCGAAGAGCCGGATCGCTGTCAGTCGGGTCAGCACCGTGGTCTTGGCGAATCCGGCGCTGACCACGAACATCGGGCAATGATGTGTTGATGGCCCATCGCATCGTTGTCATCAATCCGAATTCCACCCCTGCGGTGACCGATGGGATCAGCAATGCGCTGGACGGGCTTCGGTTCAGTGATGGCCCGGTTGTCGAGTGCATGACGCTCGTCGAGGGACCACCCGCGATCGAGACCGACGAGCACGTGCGAGATGTCGTCGAACCGTTGTGTGCACTGATGGCTGCCGAACAACATCGCTGCGACGCGATGGTCCTGGCTTGCTACAGCGACCCCGGTCTGGCCGAGGCACGACAACGCTTGGACGTGCCGGTGTTCGGCATCTCCGAGAGCGCTATGTCGATGGCGCTGAGCCTCGGTCGGTCGTTCGGTGTGGTCTCGCTGTTCGACGGTTCTGTCGAACGCCATCTTCACTATGTCGAGAGCCTTGGACTCAGCTCGCGGATGGCTGCAGACCTTCCGCTCGATCTGGGAGTGCTCGAACTTGCCGACGAAGCGAGGACATTCGATCGTTTGACCGGGGTGGCCGAGAATCTACGGGACGAGCACGGTGCAGATGTGATCGTCCTCGGCTGTACCGGGATGGCTCCGTACCGTCGTCGCCTCGAGGACATCGTGGGCGTGCCCGTGGTCGACCCAACCCAAGCCGCAGTCACTTTGGCCATCGGCGCGTTGACCTGACCCTCTCGAGTGTTCTCGAGGGCCGCAGCCGGTGCCAGACTTCGGTGGTGACAGATGGCACGCCGATCAAGACGATGAAGCTGTATCACGAGGTGGACCGGGTGTTGAACGATCTTGCCGCCGCCGGATTCGGGCTCGACGGTGCACTCGATGCGAACGAACTAGCTCGGTTTGACCAGTACCACTACTTCGGCACGGACGCCGTCGACGAAGCGATCAATGGCCTGTCGCTCGGACCGGGGTCAGCAGTGGTCGAGATCGGCGGTGGAATCGGAGGTCCGGCCCGTCGTCTGGCAAGTGCAGCCCGATGTCATGTGAGTGCGATCGAGTTGCAGCCCGACCTGAACTCGCTTGCCGCCGACCTCACGGCCCGCTGCGGTCTGAGTGAATTGGTTGATCACATCGAGGGTGACGCGCTCGATGGCGTTGTCGGAGAAGGCGTCTTCGATGCTGTCGTGAGCTGGTTGACCTTCCTGCACATCGCGGACCGGCCTCTGCTCTACCGCGAATGCGCTCGGATGCTGCGTCCAGGTGGATCGATGTATGTCGAGGACTATCACCGACTCGGCACGTTGTCACAGGACGAGGTCCGCATCCTGGCCGAGGATGTGTTCTGTCATCGCGTACCGACACTTGCCGAATACGAGACCGAACTTTCGGCTGCAGGCTTCGTCGATATCGAACTCACCGACGTGACCGTGGCATGGCGGCTCTTCGTCGCTGATCGTTTTGCCGAGTTCCGCGCCGCGCGTTCTCTGATGATCGACCGGCACGGCGAAGAACTCGTCGACGGCCTCGACCACTTCTATGCGTCGATCAACGACCTGTTTTCTGGAGGTAATCTCGGCGGCCTTCGCCTGACTGCCCGTCTCAGCTGATCATTCATCGCCTGCGCCCAGCGTCTCTGGGGGAGCGGGCTATCCGGGTGGCAGGCTTGCTCCGGTGCGTTCGGTTATGAGGGAGTAGTGCTCGGTGCGTCGGTGGCGAGCGAAGTCGAAAGTCGTCTGTTTGAGGTAGGTGCCGAGGTCGAGGTCGCAGTTATGGGTGATGACCTCGTCGTCGGTGCTGGTGGCGAGGGCGACGATCTCGCCGGTGGGCGCGATGATGCAGCTCCCCCCTAAGAGGCCGTGGCCGTCTTCGATGCCTGCTTTGGCCGTGCCGACGACCCAGGTGGCGTTCTGGTAGGCGCCTGCTTGCATCGAGAGGTGGTTGTGGAACGAACGGAGATGGGTTGGCTCCGGCCGTTGGTCGATGTTCGTGGTCGGTGTGTTGTAGCCGAGGACGACCATCTCGACACCCTGGAGGCCCATGACCCGATACGTCTCCGGCCAGCGTCGGTCGTTGCACAGGCACATGCCGATGATCGAGTCGAAGGCCCGCCAGACCCCGAACCCCAGATCGCCTGGCTCGAAATACCGTTTCTCCAGATGGTGGAACAGAGCACCCTCGAGCGGCTCCTGATGGCCCGGAAGGTGGACCTTTCGGTATTTGCCGATGATGGCTGCGTCGGGCCCGACCAAAACCGAACTGTTGAACCGGCGCTCGACGCCGTCGTCCTCTGACAGTTCGGCATACCCGAGGTAGAAACCGACGCCGAGTTCGGCCGCGGCATCGAACAACGGCCGGGTCGCGGCATTTGGCATCGTTGATTCGAACCAGCGGTCGACGTCCTCTTGGCTCTCGTAGAAGTAGCGGGCGAAGAACGTCGTGAGCGCCAACTCGGGGAACACGACCAGCCGACAGCCCGACGAGGCTGCCTCGCGCAGCATGTCGACGAGCCGAACGACGACGTCTTCCCTCTTGTCCGCGAGATCGACCGCGCCAAGCTGAGCCGAAGCGACCTTCAGTCGCCGGCCCATCAGCTCGCTCCTTGGCCGGCGTCTCCGCTGATCATGTCCTCGTCGAGGATGTCCGCACCGAAGTTGCGACTGGGGTCCACCTCTCGAAGCAGTCGTCCAAGCGGGCGCGCCATCGCGGGGCGCTCGCACCGAAGGAACTCGCCACTGCCACGATCGACGAGCAACTCGCCCTCGTCCACGACCACCCGGCCGCGGCTCAACATCGTGACGGGGAGACCGGTCAGCTGGATGCCCTCGTACGGGGTGTAGCCGACATCGTCGTGGAGTTGGTCGTAGGAGACGGTCATCTCGGCTTCTGGGTCCCAGATGGCGATGTCCGCATCGGAGCCGATGGCGATGGTTCCCTTTCTGGGATACAGGCCGTAGATCCTGGCCGCGTTCGCCGATGCCAGGGTGACGAACTGTTGCAGGCTCAGCCGCCCCTCCTTCACCCCCCGGAACAACAACGGGAGGCGAAGTTCGATGCCAGGCACGCCGTTGGCGATCTTCGTGAACGGCGGGTTCGGGCCAGCCGAAAGCTTGCCGGTCTCGTCGAATCTGTACGGCGCATGATCAGAAGAGAACACCTGGAAGGTTCCATTGGCCAACCCATCCCAGACGAGTTGTTGGTTCGCATCGTCACGCGGAGGAGGGCTGCAGCAGTACTTGGCGCCTTCCATGCCGTCGCGATCGAGATCCTCGGCAGTGAGGAACAGGTACTGCGGGCAGGTCTCGCCGTAGATCCGAAGGCCAGCGGCCTGCGCAGCCCTGATCTCGTTGATCGCCTTCTGGTCGGACACGTGCACCACGAGGATCGGCGTGTCGACCAGCTCCGAGAGCCGAATGGCCCTGTGCGTGGCCTCGCCCTCCGCTATGCCGGCGTGAGCGATGGCGTGGTACCTCGGCTCGATGTGACCCCGATCGAGCAGCCGGGAGGTGAGCCACTGGATCATCTCGTGGTTCTCCGCGTGCACCATGACCATGGCGCCCTCTTCACGGGCGCAGGCGAGGATGTCGAGCATCTGACGGTCGTCGAGCCGAAGTGCGTCGTATGTCATGTAGACCTTGAACGAGGTGTACCCGTCGTCGATCAGCGCCGGCAACTCCTTGGCGATCACCTCTTCGGTGGGGTCCGAGATGATGAGGTGGAACGCGTAGTCGATGACGGCCTTCGGGCGGGCGAGTTCGTGGTAGGCCTGCACGACGTCCACGAGCGACTGGCCACGATGCTGAGCTGCGAACGGGATGATCGTCGTCGTGCCCCCGTGCACCGCCGAGACCGTGCCGGAGTAGAAGTCGTCTGCGCTCTGGATGCCTCCCGATGACTCCTGTTCGATGTGACAGTGGCTGTCGATGCCACCTGGCATCACGAGCTTGTCGGTCGCGTCGATGACGCGGTCGGCATCATCGAGCGAGTCGGCCAAGGTCACGACCTTGCCGTTTCGTATCCCGATATCGCACTGCGTCGTCTCCGCGGCGGTCACCACGGTGCCGTTCCGAATTACCACGTCATATGTCGTCATCGGCCGGTCCCCTCGTCGTCGATGTGTCGTCATGGTAGATCGGCGCCGATTCCGGCGAGCGAGAAGCAGCGCTCCCTGAGCCACCCGACGGCACCGAGGAGTGACGATTCGCTCCTCGCGATGCCTCACCGCTAGCGTCAGTCGAGCGTTCTCGGGGGAGGTCGTTTCGTGAAGTTCGTGTGGTTCAACTTGATGCCATGGCCATATCTGCCTGACGATTTCAGGGAGAACCATCGCTCGGTGTGGGTCGACATCGACTCGAAGCTGTTCGACCCCGAGAAGGCGAACGGGCTGTACCACACCTATATGGATCAGCTCGAGTTCGCAGACGAGATGGGCTTCGATGGTATCGGCGTCAACGAGCACCACCAGAACGGCTACGGGATCATGCCGTCTCCCAATTTGATCGCTGCCGGTCTCGCTCGACGAACGAGCCAGGCGGCGATTTGCGTGATCGGCAACTCGATTGCGCTGTACAACCCGCCGATCCGGGTGGCCGAAGAGTTCGCCATGCTTGACGTCATCTCCGGTGGCCGACTCGTCGCCGGGTTCCCAGTCGGCACGCCGATGGACACCAACTTCACCTATGGCCAGATTCCAGCACTGACCCGCGACAAGTACGACGAGGCGCACGAACTCATCATCAGGGCATGGGCCGAGGACGAACCGTTCGCCTTCGACGGCAAGTACAACCAGCTCCGGTACGTGAACTGTTGGCCGAAGCCGATCCAACGGCCTCGCCCTCCGATCTATGTCCCAGGCGGTGGCTCGATCGAGACCTGGGACTTCTGTCTCGAGCACGACTACAACTACTCGTACCTCTCCTTCGGGGGATACAAGGGCGGCCAGATCCTTCTCGACGGGTACTGGGATCGAGTTGCCGAACTCGACAAGGACGAGTCGCCGGGCCGGGCGTCGTTCGCGCAGATCATCTGTGTCGCCGACACCGATCAACAAGCCGAGGAGCTCTATGCGGAGCACATCCTCTACTTCTACAACCGGTGCCTCCACGTGTACCCGGGCTTCTCCGATCCACCCGGGTACCGCACGGTGAACACCATCAAAGCCGGCAAGCTCAACCAGCTCCGTCGTGAGAATCAGCAGATGTTCCAGAACCTCACGTGGAAGGATCTGGTCGACGGCGGCTTCGTCATCGCCGGCAGCCCGGAGACCGTTCGCGAACAGATGGAGTCGATGATCAAGTCGCTTCGTATCGGCACCGTCTTCGGATTGTTCCACATGGGCGACATGCCCGACTGGAAGACCAGGTTCAGCACCCAGCTGTTCGCCGAGAAGGTGATGCCAGGGTTGCAGAACATCTGGCCGGAGCTCGAGGCTGACGAACGCTGGTGGTGTCATCCGATGGCTGACAGGGTCAAGCCCGAGTACACAGTCGAGACGGCCCGGCAGATACCGCCTGGCGAAACCGGGATGGACATCTGATGTCGCTCGACACCCGACGTATCACCACCCGACGCGGCATCGAAGGCGATGTCCACACCGGAGGCTCTGGCCAGGACCTCGTCTTCCTCCACGGCGCCGGCGGCGTCGTTGCCGGTGATCCGCTGCTCAACCGGCTGTCCGAGAACTACACGGTGCATGCTCCGGTATGGCCCGGATTCGGCCCAGACGCGACCGAGACTCTGCTTGAGGACATGCTCGATTTCACGCTCCACGGATGGGACGTGGTCGACGCACTCGAACTCGAAGGACCACCGGTCCTGGCCGGCCACTCGATGGGCGGGATGATCGCCGCCGAGATGGCATCGGTGGCGCGCCACGACCTCTCGAGGCTCGTGCTGATGGCACCGGCCGGCATGTGGGATCCTGACAACCCGAGCCCGGATCTCTTCGCCATGCTGCCGTTCGAGATGGCAGAGGTGTTGTTCCACGATCCTGTCGTCGGGGAGAAGCTCATGATGGGCGGCGTCGACTTCGGCGACAACGAAGCACTGTCCGAATTCATGGTCGGCAATGCTCGCCGTCTCGGCACCGCCGGCAAGATCCTGTTTCCGATCCCGAATCGGCGGCTGTCGAAACGCATCCACCGCATCGGCGTCGAGACGCTGCTGCTGTGGGGCCGGAGCGACCGTCTCATCGATCTCGCCTACGCCCACATGTGGGATCGCCTGATCCCGCAGGCCGATCTCCGCATCATCGATGAGGCCGGTCACATGCTCCCGGTCGAACAACCCGACGAAGTCGCACGCGCGGTCGCCTCGTTCGCCTGAGCCCACAGTCCATTAGTGACCAATGGAACTCTGAACCAGAGTCGACCAGTGGTCCTCGGCGACGTTCGCCTGCGTGTCGAACGCGTACACGGTTCCGGTGGGTGTCGGTTCGTGGAACCGTCGATGCCGTCGACCTGCTCTTTCGTGAGGCCGAAGTCGGTGTGGTTGAAGCTCCGGTCGACGTACCAGTACTGGCTGTCTTCCTACTATTCGTGGGAGTTGTCGGCCTCGAAGCTGTCTCCGTTGTCGTCGACGAGCTCGGCGTCGCCCGCGCCGATGAACGATGAGGTGAGAGCGGCATCCGCCGGCTCGGGATCGAGGGTCTGAAGGGGAGCGGGTCCCTTCGCCTTCTTGGCAGGAGCGGCCATGCCCCAGACGATGCCGATGATGACGCCCACGACCACGAGGACGATCGGCATGATCGAGTCGAGGTTCACCACCTTGAGGCCGACGGCCATCAGCGCGAGGCCGAGGCCGAGGATCACGCCGTAGAATGCTCCTCTGATCGGGTGGTTCCTCTTCACGGTTGCAGCCGCCATCACGCACCCCCCCAGGTGAGAGCCGGTCGGGCATTGAACAGCAGCCCGATTGCTGCGAGCGCGACCAATGCGACGCCCGGAACTGTCGGATCGAGGCCACCCTGCAAATCGACGAACCCTGAACCGACGCAACGGAAACCGTCGTTGGCTTCCATCCTTCCGTTGGCGCCGAGCACTGCGTTGATCTTGGCAGGGCCTGGTAGGTCGTCGCGTAGGTTCACGGCTCCTGCGTTGCGATTCTCGCCGGAGTTGTTCGGGTCGCCACCGGCATCGAGTTCTGCGCCGGTGCCGAACAACTTGATCTGCAGGAACCAGTCGTGGTCCAGAGGTCCCGAGCCGGGCTCGAGGCCGCCAGCCACACCGGTGTAGATCACGAAGCCGTTGGCGTCGACCCGGTACGGATTGTCGGAGGTGAAGGCGAAATCACCTTCGCCGTCGCCATACATGTCGACCGGCGCGTTGACGAAGCTCCAGTCGGCGGCCTGGTCGAGCGGCTCTCCGTCGGCGTCATAGGACCATGCCACTCCCATGCATGGACCTGACAATGCTGACCCGGACCCTGCGATGAGACCGGGATCACAGCCAGATCGACGTACTTGTGTGTCGGCCAGTACCTTCAGTTCGGGTGTGGCGATGATGGTGATCTCTCCGTCCTCATTTTCTGTGATGACATTGAGATCCTCACCTGGCGGAAGATCGCGCACTCCTGGATCGCCGAGCAGACGATCGAGTTCGTCGAAGTCGGGGTCCCCGTTGGCGTCGTCTGGAACGTTCGGGAACCCGTTGCCGTCGGTGTCAGGGAGCCTGGCGTACACCTGGGCGAAAATTTGGGCGACCTGATCGCTGTCGAGCACCGATGGCAACGTTCCGCCAGCGCCGTCCACGGTGGGATCGTCGCTCAGGTCTTGGATCGGGATTTGATCAGGGATGTTTTCGACGCACGGATCATCGGACTGCGCTCCCGCACTCGGCGTGAAGCCGACCAACGCGAACGTCATCACCACAATGGCCAGCAAGCCTCCGGCGGGCGCTCGTCGTCCTGTCATGAGTGCCTCTGCTTCATGAGTGCCTCTGCTGATCTGGTCCACGCTGCGATTTCGAGGCTAGTTTGCGTCGGTTGATCTTGACGGTCAGGTTCGACGAAAGGATCCCGGATCTGCCCGATGTTCGTCTCCGTACCCACGGGAGCGAGACCCTCGCGGTCTTCAGTTGGTATGGAAACGGGCGACCGAGAACGGGCTCAGCAGTTCCTGGCTCTGGCCAGAGTGACACCAGGCCGCGAGCGAGTCGGCCACCACGGGAGCGATGGCCCATCCGTGACCGGACCAACCGGTGCCGAACCACAGGTTGTCGACGTGGGGCACGGTGTCGATAATCGGAACGTCGTCGGCGCTGACCGCCTCGAGATGACCGACATCGACGGTGCCGATCTCGATTCCGGCGAGGCTCGGATACACCGCGACAGCCTCCGAAACGTTGCCCTCCACCGCGGCCTGCCTCGGACGGCCCGTCTGGGCCGCAGCATCCCAGGCGCCTGTCCATCCGCCGGAGATCATCAAGCGGTTGCCGGTGTCGGCCTTCAAGGAGACAGTTCTGCCGACGTGGCCGACGAGGTGCCGGAGAGGCAACGATTCGAGAGGTTCGCTCATCAACACCTGGAAACAGCCGTTCCACACCGGAAGCAGAGGGCCGCCGAGCGCGTGCACCTGCTCGGCTACCTCGCTATTCGACAGCAGGATCACGCCCCGGTCGACCACGATGCGTTCATCGTCGGTCATCACATCGGTGGCTCGGCCACCGGTGACCTCGATCGAGCGCATCGAGCAACCCTCGGTCAACTCGACGCCCATCGCCATCGCAGCACCGGCGTAGGCCCTGGTTGTTGCCGCGTGGTCGGCCACGCCATCCCTCGGACAGAAGAGTGCCCCGACGATCGTGTCGTTCAGCTCCGGCTCCATCTCGCGTAGCTCGTCGCGTTCGACCATGTGTGACTCGATGCCGAGTGCTTCCTGCATCCGACATCTCGCGATGGCGGCGGAGACCTGGTCTGGAGTCTCCAACAGAAGGAGCTGACCAACTCGTTCGTAGAACTGTTCAGCGCCGAGCTCTTCGTGGAGCGTCGGCCAGACGTCGTACGCCACCGTCATCAGCGGCAGCTCCCGCGGATCGCGACCGTTGGCACGCACGCCTCTTCGTCCCGGTCCTCCCGATGCCCTGGATGCGACATGATTCGACTCGAGTACTCGCACGGAGTGGCCGCGACGAGAGAGGCCCCATGCGACAGCACACCCGTACACGCCGCCACCGACGATCACATAGTCGACCATCTTGCCACCGTAACCGGGGGTCCACTGGCTTCCCTTGCTACCTTCCGATCTGTCCTAACCTGTGCTTGACTCTTGAGGTCGGGGGAGCCGCAGGCGGGACGGATGCTCGCGCCAACGCTGACAACACGGAGTGATCACGATGAAGACAACGGTCTCGGGCTTGATCGTCGCCGCACTGTTTGTCGCTGCAGGTTGTGGAAGTGATCCGAACGAGCTCGTGGCGCCAAGAAGTCAGCCCCTTTTGGAGGCTCTGGAAACGACGATCATCGGGCAGCCCATTGTCTATCCGGAGGGTCAGGCGCAGGTGACATCGGCTGTCCTCACGTTTCAGCCGGGTGAGCAGACTGGCTGGCACCATCACGATGCACCGCTCTATGCGTACATCCTCAGCGGAGCGGTGACGGTCGACTACGGGCCTGACGGAACGAGGACTTACATCGAAGGGGAGGCCTTCGTCGAAGCACTCGGCACCTCACACAACGGGATGACGGCTGGTGATGAGCCGGTCGAGATTCTCGCCGTGTTCGTCGGTGCCGAAGGAGTGGCGAACACCGTGCTCGACGAGTGAGCGAGTTCGAGGAGGTCGCGTTCGTGGATCAGGTCAACCTCCTACCTCCGCGACCGACTTGACGGCGCGGGCTCGCCGCACCCGAACTGAGCCTGCATCTCGCGCCGCATCTGAAACCGCTTGGTTCTCCCGTCTGAGTGAGATAGCGAACCCCACTGCCGCCGCTCGCCCCCCTCAGAATGGAACTACGATCTGATCGCGGTCTGTTGGGCGTCGGGTCGGCACGAGATGCCAGGGGGATGATTCGTGAGCGAAGAAGCCGAAGTCGTACGGCGCTACTTCGAGGCGTTCAACAGCCATGACCTCGATGGCGTGATGGAGTCCTTTGCCGAAGATGCGGAGATTCTGAACACCGTCGGCGATCGGCTCCGTGGACATGCCGAGATCCGCGAACGGTACGCGTTCATGTTCGACACATATCCAGATGGCTTCTGCGACCTGACAATGGTGTGCGGATCTGATGGCTCTGCGGCAGCGGAGTCAGTGTTCACCGGTACGCCGAACGGTCAGACGATGCAGGTGGAGGCCAAGGGTGTTGAGATGTTGACCGTCAGCGACGGCAAGATCGCCGAACTCCGCGACTACCACGTGTAACCCGCTGGGACAGCGTCCGTTGCCGAGAATGTGACCTTCTGTGCTTTCTTATGACCCAGCCCTGATCGAGCGGTTCCCCGCCATTCGCGCCGGTGTCGTTCGCGGGACAGGTCTCCGTAACGAACCGAGTTCCACCGAGCTGCGCGACGAGTTCGTCGCGACACAAACCGAGGCGCTCGCTCGTCTGGAGGAAACAACGATTGCCGCGATCCCTTCGATAGCGGCTTGGCGGAGGGCGTTCACCGCATTCGGCGTGAAGCCGACCCAGCATCGCGTTGCGGCAGAGGCATTGCTCCGTCGGCTCAGCAAGACGAGCGAGATCCCGTCGATCAACACGCTCGTGGACATGGGGAATCTCGTCTCGACGAGATTCGCGGTACCTGTGGCTGTGATGGATCAACGTTCGGTCACGGGTTCGACGACCATTCGGTTCGCGACAGGTGAGGAGCAGTTCACCGATCTCGGCTCAGAACGGTTGGTGAATCCGGAACCCGGAGAGGTGATCTTCGTCGACGAACTCGGAATCGTCAGCGCTCGACGGTGGTGCTGGCGCCAGAGCGCCCAGAGTGCTGCGAAGTCCGACACCACCGAAGTGCTGTTCACCATCGAAGCACTCCACGAGGACGCTGAGCAGATGATCGCATCGGCGGTCGCCGATCTCGAAGACCTGCTCGTCCGCCATCAACCGGAAGCAGAGCTCACGTCCCATGTTCTTTCGCCGCAGAGCCCGTCCGCGCCAGTCGACTTCCGTAGGGTTTACTGAGATGGTTTTGCTTCCGAGGGGATGAGATGAGGCACGTCGACCAAGTTGCACTCATGAAGACGTTGCTCGCGAGGCTCGACTCCGGGACGAATGTCGACGCCGGTGGTTTCCGGAAGAACCCGACGCTCGTCTATCGAGACCGCGACCTCGCCTGTAACGAGCAAGAGGCGTTTTTCAAGAACCACGCCCAGATCATCGGAATGAGCGGCGACCTGCCCGACAACAACTCGTTCGTGACGGTCGACGACCTCTCGATCCCGATCCTCGCCACCCGAGACAGCGACGGCAACTTCAGAGCGTTCCTGAACATCTGTCGCCATCGCGGTGTCGTGCTCGAGAGTGAGTCCCGAGGCAGCACCCGAAGGTTCAGCTGCATGTTCCACAACTGGACCTACGACATCGGCGGTGCGCTCGTCGGCATTCCGAAACCAGAGCATTTCGGCGATGTGGACAAGGACTGCATGGGGCTGGTCGAGCTGCCGTCGGTTGAGCGTCTTGGCATGCTGTTCGTGCATCCTCAGGTCGATGGAGTCATCGACGTCGACGCATTGCTCGGCGAAGAACTCGTTGCCGAGCTTGAGAGCTGGGCCTTCGACGAGATGGTTTGGATCGCCTGCGACACCTACGCCACGTCGTGTAACTGGAAGCTCGCCATGGACACGTTCGGTGAGACCTATCACTTCGAGGTTCTGCACGCTGACACGTTGGCCCCCGCGTTCCACGGCAACGTCCAGTGCTACGACACATTCGGTCGCAACCATCGAATGATCCTGTGCAAGCGTGAGATCGATCAGATGCGTGAGCTTCCCGAGGACGAGTGGGACATCTCAGTCGCAGGAACACCGGTGTACTGGCTCTTCCCGAACGTTCAACTGATCCTGGGCCAGGGAACCGTGCAGCTGGTGAGGGCGTATCCGGATCCTGACGATCCGGCTCGCCACGTCAGCCAGGTGTCGTTCTATCTTCGAAGTCAGATCGTCGAGAACAACGAACAGCACATGCTGGACATGCTGCAATACATGGGTCAGCGATTCGGAGAGATCATCCGCGACGAGGACTATGTCGCCAGCGCAAGTCAGCAGCGCAGCGCAAGTACCGGGGCCATGGAGCACGTGGTGTTCGGCCGCAATGAGCCGGCGTTGCACCACTATCACAACACCTACCGGGCGGCCCTCGGGATGGATCTTCTGCCACTTCTCGAGACCTTGGCCGTCTAGGGAGTTTGTGCTGCAGGGCGCGAGCGCAGAGAGTGCGGTGGGTTTGTTCGCGCAGGTCGTCACCTCGATGCGATGAAGTCGATGTACCTGTCGATCGGTGAGAAGCCGAGCTCTTCGTCGCGGTCGGACACGAAGTTCGAATACGGATTGAGGTCGTAGAACGTGGGTTCGCCCGACGCCGCATCGATGAGGTACTCGACGCTGGCGATGTCGGCGCCTGCTGCCAGCACGGCCGAGCGAGCCATGTCGACCAGGGCGTCTTCGGGTTGGACGAGTTCGATCGCATCGCCGTCGGTCGAACAGCCGTCGGCCGCGCAGTAGTTGAAGCCGTCTTGGATCTTCTGCCGACTGGCGTAGAGCAGCTGACCGTCGAGGATCTCGATGCGGTGAACAAAGCCATCGGCGCTGGTGACGAACTCTTGAACGATACCCGTGTCGTCGATGCCAAGATCGACAGCACCCAGTTCGACGGCCTCTGCCAAACCCGCACGAGAGTCATGGTGCACGATGCCGACGCCAGAACCGCCGATGTTCGGCTTCGTCAGGACCGGAAACCCGAGGTCCCCAGAGGCGCCGACCGCGGCCTCGGGTGATGCGATGGAGACGCAGGACGGAGTTGTCAACCCGATGGTCGTGAACAGTGCCGACTGGGCAGCCTTCGAGCAGCCAATGGCGTGACATCGGTGTCGGTTCACGACCGAAGCACCCCGCGCTTCGAGGGTCAAGAGGAGATGCATGGTGGAGGCAACGATTGATGGCGGCCTGCCCTCGGACGGCATCGTGTTGACACGATTGACCCAGAGGTCGAAATCGGTGTCTGGAAGCAGGAGAGCGCCGACATCGATCGGTGTGACATCGACACCGCGCTCGATCATGCGATCGACGAGCGCGGTCGACCACGCTGGATGCTCGTACAGCAGCGCGATCCTCATCGGGCCAGTATGCCCAACGCTCAGTTCACCGAACTGTTCGCCGCCCTCGTCGAGTGAGCGACGATGACGATCACCTCAGCGAGCGCAGGTCAGCGCTGCTGAAAAGCTTCTTCGGTTGAAGGCGCCGGTGCTGGGTGAACCGAGATTTCTCTCAGCATGACCTCGAGATCGGCGGCGTCATGGTCGTGGGTCGAGCCCGAGATCTCGGGATGGCTAGGGGAAGGACCGAATCTTCGTGGGCTCGATCGAGACCAGACGGAGGTGCTCGGCTGCCTGACGCCACTCGGCCAGCGTTTTTGCCGGTCCAGGATCGTTGAGGTCCCAGTATCTCGACGCCAGTCTCTCGGCGAGTTCGAATCCTCCTGCATTGCTCACTGTCGCTGGTCCGTCGAAGGCGACCCACGCCTCCGGTTCGCCGACATCGTTGGCAACAATGAAGCTCGCCCTCGGGTCGTTGGCGATTCGCGTCAACTTCGTCGACGTGCTCTCGGTGAAGAGTCGCACTGCTGAGCCGTCCCATTCGAACCACAGGGGCGCAGCCGTCGGACTCCCGTCCTTCCTCAGGGTGACCAGGTTTCCCAGACGGGGTCTGCGGCGCAAAAACTCCTCGATCTCTGCAGCTTGCATCAGTGCCTCCTCGTGAACGACTCAACGACTATGTCACCAAGAGGGTTGGGTCTGTGACCGAGACGACGAGTCTGCTGCTGAGTTGCGTCCCTCTCGGTCAGAGAGGCCTCTGCCCAGAATGTCATGAACTCGTTCGTCGGTCCGAGAATTTGTCGCTGGAATAGCCACACGCAGGAGCAGTCGACAACGCCGTCGCGCCGATCGACCGAGGGACTGAAGCGATCAGTGGCCGGCGAGTTCGTGGAGATCGGCAGAGATCTGGCCAACCGACTCACGCATGGTGTCGATGAGACGGTCGCCGGCCTTCGTCGACTTCCAGTGGCGGCGCTTCAGCTGGCTCATCTGACCGATGATGGCCTCCACGACCGATTCGACGTCGCTGGCCGCGAGATCCGATACGTCCGGCACACCGACGCTGACAGCAATGTCGACGATCCGTCGGCGACTCGAGGTCAATAGGTCGACCTGTTCGTCCTTGACTCCCATCGGCATTCGCTTCGGCAGCATCTTGATGAAGACCTCGATGTCGGCGGGCATCATCCCGTCGACGTTGAGTCCTTCGATGTACGCAGCGCGATTCATGGTGTACATCGAAGTTACTCGCCGGTCGAGCTTCGGCGATCTACGGCGCAGCCGGTTGATCACCGACCAGCAGGGTGTCTATGAGTCCCACGTCGATGTCGTTTCCGCCAGCCAGAGCGGTGGCGGAGATGTGGAGGCGCGATGCTCCTGCAATGTCGAAGTCGAGTGAGACTGCTGTCCCGATGACGAGGATTTCCGTGTGGAGGAGAACACCGTCGATGAACACGTCGATCTGCACCGTCGACTCGGCGCTGTTGGTGTCGTCGATACCAAGTGTCATGAGCAACCGCACCCAACCCGTCTCGATGTCGAACGTGACGAAGCCGGTCTCGTTCGACACGAAGTTGGTCCCGAGGTCGAAGTACGGCGTCGCAGGATGTTCGACACCGGCAAGCCGAATTGCAGACGATCCGTAGTCGTCGCTGGCCTCAGCCGCAAGGTCGGCCAGCATCATGGTCGCGGGAGCCTGCGCCACCACGAGTGCGAGCTCTCGTTGGGCTGCCTCGCCCGCAGCGGGTGTCTGAGAGATGACAGATCCGTCGGGAAAGTCGAGCGTCAACAGGGTGCTGTAACTGTTTGCGATCTCTCTGTCGTTGGCCCATCTGCGCGCCTCGGAAGCTGCCGATCCTGCAAAGTCAGGGACGTCGGCAACGGACACGGCCACCACCAGCTCGACCGGAAAGCGGGCAACGACTCCTGGCGCAGGGTGCTGGCGGATGACCAGACCCGGTTCTTTGAACGACTCCCGTTCGACAACGACCGGCGAGTCCAGGTTCAGCGCCGCCAACGTCTCGACGGCCTCGGCCTGGGTGAACCCGACCACGTCGGGAACCAGAATCTGTGTGTCGAGGATCGATGCCGATGCCGGGGCTGTTGTCGCGATCGGCGCTGAGCTCGTCGACGTGGTTGTTGAGCTTGTGGTTGTCGAGCTTGTGGCTATCGGGTCTGCCGACGCGGTGGGGGAGGGTTGCGCTACGACGTCGTCGGCGCGCCCGACGACGCCTCCTTCGGCGTTCGACGTGCAGCCGGCAATGGCGAGAAGACATGCGAGCATTCCGATTCCGTGGCCCGTTCGAGCATCCATACTTCTGTCCTCGGCATGGCGACAGCTCCGATTGATCGTCAATCGAGAACAGCCTCAGCTCGCTGTCGCGCCATCCGGAGCCATAGGGTCGACCAACGACGTTTTGGAGGTGCTCATGGAAGCCGGCTTGCAGCTGATCTTTTCGTCCGGCGGTTGGGACGACTCGATGACCGACGGCAAGGTCTACGAGGAGGAGCTTTCGCTCGCCCGACAGGCCGAAGATCTCGGGTTCGATGCCGTCTGGCCAACAGAACACCACTATTTCGATTACTCGTTCTGCCCCGACAACCTCCAGTTCCTGAGTTACCTCGCTGGTTGCACGAGCACGATTGGTTTGGGCACGGCCGCGGTCATCCTGCCGTGGAACGATCCCCTGCGGGTGGTCGAGAAGGTGTCGATGCTCGATCATTTCTCCGGTGGTCGGGTCAGGCTCGGGTTCGGACGAGGCCTGTCACGTCGCGAATACGCGCCGTTCACCAACATCGAGATGGATGAGTCACGAGGTCGATTCGACGAGGCAGCCCAGATGGTGGTCGACGGACTCGAAACCGGATTCGTCGAGGGTGAAGGTCCGTTCTACCCGCAGAGCCGCATCGAGGTGAGGCCTCGACCGGAAACCTCCTTCGCCGGAAGGATCTACGCGGTCGCGAACTCATCGGACTCGGTCGAGTCCTGTGCGCGCATCGGCGGCAGGATGATCATGTTCGCGGAAACGAACTGGGAGCGACGCATGGAGTCGATTGAGCGGCACCGTGAGCTCTTCCTCGAACTCCACAGCACACCGGCGCCTCCGCCGCTGACCGCCGACTTCACCTTCATCCATCACGACGCCGACCACGCAAAGGAAGTCGCAGAGGAACACCTGGCCCGATATCTGTCGACTCTGCTCCAGCACTACGAGTTGATGAGCGACCACTTCGCAGACATCGAGGGCTACCAGGGCTATGGCCGCCAGGCCGAGGTGCTGAAGAAGGTCGGCTTCGAGGGCTACGTCACCGGATTTCAGGCCGCCAACGCATACGGCACACCCGACCAGGTGCTCGAACGTTTCAGCGCACGCAAAGAGATCCTTGGCGACTTCGAACTCGCCACCTGCTTCCGGTTCGGTGGGATTGCCTATGAAGACGCCGAGGCCAGCATGCATCTGTTCGCCACAGAGGTCCTCCCCGAGCTGAAGAGCTGGTGAGAGCTCCTGAAGGTCAGGCATCCCAGCGTATGAGGCCTTCTTGGAGGCATGTCGCCACGATGTCGCCAGTGGCCGAATACAGGGTCCCGTGGGCCACGGCACGGGCTCCGCCGGTGAACTCGATGAACTGGTCGTACAGCATCCACTGGTCGGCGGGCATCGGCTCGTGGAAGTACATCGTGTGATCGAGGCTCGCGCCCGTGAGCCGATCGTCCTGCCAGCGAAACCCGTGAGGGAGCAGCGCATGATCGATGAGCGTTGCGTCTGACAGGTAGGCGAGACCGGCGGTGTGGAGCAACGGGGAGTCGGGGAGTCGGGGAGGGATCCGCATCCACGTCTTCTGGGACTCGGTCACCGGAACACCCTCGCCGTCGAGCGGTGCATTGACGTAGCGAATGTCGATCGGCCGGACCACGCCGAACCAATGGTCGTCGGGGTTGTTCAGCTTGCAGAAGTCGGCATAGGTCATCGAGACCTCTTCGGGAGGAGCGACCTCTGGCATGCCAACTGGCGAGTACCGCAACCCCGGTTCAGGAACGTGCAGCGAGACCAGACCGCGGAATAGCTCCCGTTCGTTCTGCACGATCGACACCGATCGATTGCTGAACGAACGGCCGTCGCGAACGCGCTCAACTGAGATCGTCACGGCATCGTCGACTGTTCCCGAACTCAGGAAGTAACCGTGGATCGAGTGCACGATGCGATCATCGGCAGTCGACATCGCGCACGCGGCGAGACCTTGTGCAAGTAGCTGGCCGCCGAACATTCGGCCGTCGAGCTCAGGCGCCGGTGGCCCGATGTAAGTGTCATCTCCCGCTCGATCAAGGGCCAATAGCTCGACGAAGGAATCGGCCATGGCTTGGTCGTTGGTCACTTGGAGACGCTCGGCGGCGGCCAGCCGAGGGAGATCTCTCCGGTTGAGACCAGGTGATCGACCAGGGGTGCCATCAACGACTCGAACCGATCGACGCCTTCCGCGCCAAGTCGGTCACACGGCTCGTTGGAGAGCTCGTCGGTGTGTCGCTCGACACCGACGCGTTGCTCGCGTCCGTGCTCGGTGAGCTGCCCGCCGGCCGTCAGCCACCCGCGGGTGGTCAAGCGGTGCGAAGCCGATGCCCATTCGGCCTCGTTCCACCCTCTGATACCCAGGATCGTGTCCCGGTTGCCATGGCCATTGGCTGCCATCAGCACGTGGCACTCGACGCCGTCGATGCCTGCGGCGGCGAGTGCGATGTGATGGCTGTCGCCCCGCAACTCGCGGAACAGTGTGCACGCGTGCCACAGCGCGAGGTGGGGCTCTTCGGGCCAGGCGACGCCTGTGTACGCGCCGAACACAGGCCGGGCAGCCCCGTTGCATCCGTCAATGGCTCGGCGTGCCAACTCGGCGGCTGCCACGACATCGGGCGAAGCTATGAGATCCCCGAATGACCGGCGGAGAGCTTCATCGACGAGTCCCATCCTGATCTCTGCAACCTCATGTGGCGGCATGATGTCCCAGACATTCGGCACTGCTCGCTCGACCATCCGTGGCGCGAAGTTGAAGAACGCCGCCGCGACGGTGCCGGCGCTCACGGCTCCCATGGCCGACGACCGATACGCGAAGTACGCGTGCCACCATCCTTTGAACCCGTAGTCACGCATTCTCAGAATCTCCGGCGTGTAGTAGGTCATGGCGTGGAAGGGCTCGACCAACCGCGACACACGCCGCGGACCGACTGCTTCGTTCGGGTTCACTCTGGCGTGTCCGCGGCAAGATCTTCGACGTAGCTGGCCTCGAGGAAGTCCTCGAACTCCTGGCCCGACATGTCGGTCTGGTAGCCGGCGTGATCGATGAGAATCTTCCCCACTGACGGGCGTTGTGTCGTGGCCGGCCACTCGTCTGGCGTCCACATACCACCCCGTCTGAACGCCTTCGCGCAGTGGATGTAGCCCTCATCGACTGTCACGCCGATCGCCGTCTTCGGCCGACGGAGCTCGTCTGCGAATACGTCGAGCACGTCCGGATCGGTGGTGATGTACGCGCCGCCGTTGATCCGCAACGTCTCACCCAGTCCAGGAATGAGGAAGAGGAGACCGACCCTCGGGTTCTCGACGATGTTGCGGAGAGAGTCGAGGCGGTTGTTGCCGTTCATGTCGGGGATGACGAGGCGTTTCTCGTCCAGCACTTTCACGAACCCGGCCGGGCCACCCTTCGGTGACACGTCCTGGTATCCCTCGGCCGAGGCGGTCCCGACAAGGACGAAGGTCGATGAGGCGATGAAGTCGCGACACCCCTCGTCGATGACCGGAGTCGCCTTGCTCTGGACCAGCTTCGAAGGTCGGCGGTAGTGCTCGGTGAGTTCGGCGAGCGAGTTGATCGTGTCTCGAAATCCCAAGTCAGAAGTTGTCGACGTCATGGCTCAACCGTAGTTCTGCGGTGCTCGTCCTGGCGGTGCACGCGGACGATGGGAAACCTCGAAGCCACCAACACGACAGCCGTCGACGGGTGGTATGTGATCGAAGGTCTCGTCGACGACGTGTGACTGAGGAGGTTCGAAGCGCCGTTGCTTCGCTTATCTGAGGTCTGCGAGAAAGCGGAAGACATCGATGCGGAACTCCGGTGTCTGTCGTCGCTCCCCACGATGGGCCTTGCTCTGCCTCCTGGATTTCGGCCCGCGTCTCGTTAGGGTGCGGTCACTCGTTCTGTGTCCCACCTTTCGGGAAGCATGGCCGTCATGACAACCCGCCCCGAGAGCACCGATCAGAAGATTCTCGAACGTATACGAGCCTTGTTGTCCAAGGCCGAGGCGTCTTCATTCCCGGAAGAAGCCGACGCGTTCACGGCCAAGGCCCAATGGCTCATGAGCAAGCACTCCATCGAGCAGGCACTACTCGAGGGTGACGCGCACTCCACGAGTGCAAGGTCGTTGTGCATCGTTCACGACTCGCCGTACGCGAGTCAGAAGGCAACGTTGTTGTCGCAGATCTCGCGACCGAACTCGTGCCGCGCCGTGTACGAGTCAGGCAGAACGACATCGACCGTGTTCGGTTTCGAGCACGATCTCGCGGCGGTCGAACTTCTGTACACGTCGCTTCTGGTCCAGGCCGGCAGTGAGATGATGCAAGCCGAACGGGTTGGAGGGCTCGACCCATCGCGGCTCAAGTCGTTCCGCGCGGCGTTCTTCATCGGCTATGGCGCCAGGGTTGCGAAGCGACTCAGCGACATTCGAGACATTGCAGCCGCGGAAGCAACACAAGAGGTCGGCGAGGACGTACTGCCTGTGCTCGCCTCCCGCGAGATGGAGGTGAGCGACGCGGTGCGCGAGGCGTTTCCGCGCACGACGTCTCGTCGGCCGAGCCTGTCGAATGGCACCGGCTTTCTCGCTGGTCAAGTTGCCGGCGACAAAGCAGATCTCGGGCCGCGTGGAGCTCGCCTCACAAACGCGAGTTGACCGTGCTCTCGGCTGGGTCAGGTCTCGAGCTGTGCCAGGTCGATGTTTCCGGTTCTCAACAAGTCTCGATACATCGCGAGCGCCTCGACCATGGCGTCATCGAGTGAAGTGTGGGGAAGCGTTCCGAGAATTGAGCGGAGCCCCGAGTCGTCGATGTCAGCGGGCCACGCCAGCGAACTCTCGGAGTCGTAGGTCACCTGGTGATGCGGAACGTGCTGAGCGAGCTTGGACACGAAGTCGTTGACCGCGATCACGGTGTTCCTCAGATTGCACACCGCAGCACCTTCGTGCTCGGCACGAGCCGACTCGATGAACATCTTGGCGACGTCGTCGGCGTACTGCAGCGTGACCTCGCCACCGAAGCGAATCTCGTAGGTTCGCTCTGCCGCGGCTGCGAGAATCGCCTTGGCGGTATCGGCGGTCATACCCTGATCGCGTCCGACCCCGTATACGACATAGGGACGAAGACCGATGCTGCCGACACCCCAGTCTTCCCAGAACACTTTGGCGGTGCGCTCGTTCGCCTGCTTGTAGGCACCGTAGAGCGTCGTTGGGGCGAGTCGCACGTCGTCGCGAATCGGTAGGTCGGCGTACATCTCGCCAGGCCCGAGCACCGCGAGCGAGCTGGCGTACGACATGCCTCGAACCTGTTCCGGTGCGGCACGGACTGCCTCGAAGATGTTCACGGTGCCGACCACGTTCACCTGGGCACCGAGCGTGGGGTTGGCCTTGCAGAACGGAACTTGCAGACCGGCAAGATGAACGACGTGTGTGATGCCGTTCTCGACGACCGCGGAGCGCACAGTGTCGGGGTCCGTGACGTCGAGTTGTTCGAACCGGATCGACCGAAGCTCGGCGGGGGTCATCACCTGCGATGGCCTTGTCGGGTCGGTCGACAGATCGGTTGCAAGCACTTCGATGCCGTCGCGAACCAGATTGCGGAGTACCCATGCGCCGATGCATCCCATCGAACCGGTCACCAGGAATCGTTCTTCGCTCATGTCAGTCCTTCACGAACAGTTGGCGTGGCACGTCGCACAGCGGCTCGGCCCCACTCCCAGTGATCAGGATCGACTCAGTGATCTCCAAGCCCCAGTCGTCTTGCCACAGGGCCGGCATGAAGTGAATCGTCATCCCTGGACGGAACTCGGTGTGATCGCCCTCTCTGATGCTGATGTTCCGCTCGCCCCAGTCGGGGGGGTAGCTCAGACCGATCGAGTAGCCGGCTCTGCTCTCCTTGTCGAAGCCGTGGCTCCGGAGTTCGGTCAAGAACGCTCGGGACATGTCCTGGCACGTGTTACCAGGTCGGGCCGCGTCGAGACCTGCCGCGATCGAGGCAACCACCGCTGTCTCTGCGTCGAAGAAGTGCTGTGGCGGCTCTCCCAGATAGATCGTTCGGCACAAGGGCACGTGGTAGCGCTTGTGTACACCCGCGATCTCGAAGAACGTCCCCGCGCCGCGCTGCATGGGCGAGTCATCCCAAGTGAGGTGGGCGGCAGAAGCATCGACCCCGGTGGGGAGCATTGGCACGATGGCCGGGTAGTCGCCACCATGACTTTCGGTTCCCGTGATGCCGGCGTGATAGATCTCGGCGACAAGGTCGTTCTTTCGGACCCCAGGCTCGATGACATCGAGGATTCGACTGTGCATGCCCTCGACGATGCGGGCTGCTATTCGCATGTACTCGATCTCGGCCGCCGACTTCACCAGTCGGCGCCAATTGACGAGTGCCGTCGCATCGACGAGTTCTGCATTGGGGAGTCCGGTCGAGAGGCAGGCGAATGCCCTCGCCGAGAAGTAGTAGTTGTCCATCTCGACGCCGATTCGCCCAGCGGCCCAGCCACGCGACGTGAGACGAACCGTGAGGTCGTCCATGGCGTGACGCTCGGTCGACATGACGAAGTGGTCGGCGTACCCGATGATGTCGTTGTCTGACAAGTAGGTCGTTCGCTTTGCCCCAGCCGCATCCATGCCCCTGCCGAACCACACCGGATCGCCGTCGGGCCCGATGACCACGCACTGGGGTGTGTAGAACGACCATCCGTCGTATCCGGTGAGCCAAGCCATGTTCGACGGATCGTGCACGATGAGGACGTCGAGACGGCTGGCCTCCATGGCCTCGCGGGTTGCGGCGAGTCGGGTCGCGAACTCCTCGGTCGAGAAGTACAACGTCGGCGCTTGAGGATCTGAAGTCATCCTCGGCTGGCGAGTGCGTTGACGGCGTCCCACGCCGCGTCGTCGACATCGACTTCGTCGGGCGTGGTTCTTGCCGCGCCCGGCAGTCGCGCCCCGTCTTGTGCTTCGACGTTGGCAGCGAGAGCGGCGAGTCGGTCGTAGAAGCCGTCACCGCTGTAAGCACCCGGATCGATCACGACGTAGAACTGGCCGAGGGCATGCGCTGGTCCATCGGCGGCCTTCAGCGGCGCGACGTCAGTGCTGAGTCGCCCGCCCGTGAGGCCGGCAGCCAGCAACTCGACGAGAAGACCGATGCCGAACCCCTTGTGCCCGCCAGCGGACAGAAGTGAACCGGCCAGCGCAGCCTTTGGATCAGTGGTGGGATTCCCCACGGCGTCGACGGCCCAACCCTCCGGAATCGACTCGCCTGCCGCGGCAGCCATCGTGATCTTCCCGAGGGCGATCGCGCTGGTGCTGAAGTCGAACTGGAACGCGACGCCACCCTGTCCGTCGGGGACAGCCATCGCGATCGGGTTCGTCCCGAGAAGACGCTCCGATCCACCTGGAGGCGACACGACGGCGGTTGCGTTCGTCATCCCGATGGCGAGAAGACCTTCCTTGGCGAATTGTTCGGTGAAATAGCCAACTGCGGTGCACGTGTGCGACCGCTCGATCGAGTAGCCGCAGATCCCGTTCTCCCGGGCCGCATCGACAGCGGCGGAGAAGCCGGCCGCGAACGCAGGTTGAGCAAATCCGAGCTTGGCGTCGACCCGCACGGCACCTGGCTTGTCAGTGATGACCGTTGGCTCGACATCACCCTTCACGCGTCCGGATTCGAGCTGTCGGCAATAGCTCTCCACGTAGTACAGCCCGCAGATCTTGTTGCTGTTTCCCTCGGCGACTCGGACGGCGTGAGCGACCGCTCCCGCTACCCCGGCTGACGCGCCGTGACCTTCGAGCGCTCGGCGAGTGGTCTGTTCGATCTGAGCGAGACTGATCTGAGGCATCGGAGGATCGTAGAGCAGTCGGCGGACCAAGCGCTCGTGGATGATACGACGTGGGTCGCGAGTACGTCCCGAGGGGTCGACGATGACGTCGGCCGGACTGATGCCGCTCCGAACCGATCGCGGCGGTCTGACCTGACGATTCAGGTGATCAGCCGAGGGCGTCGATCACGAAGGTGTGATAGTTGCTCGTGCATGACAAGCGGATGGCCTTTGCTTCGGCGTAGTCGGGCTCGGCCAGCCATGCGTCGAATGCGTCTGCGTCGGGGAACTTGATGCCGACGTGCATTGTCTTGGCTCCGCCCTCGCGGGTGTCGGCGGGACCGGAGAAGATCGGCGCGCCGCCGTGCTTCTGGATGCTGGGGATGATCGTGCCAAGGCTTCCTGGTACGTAGGTCTTGTAAACGTCTGCATCGTCGACGTCGTAGGTGAGCACAGCGATGACTGCCATGTGGGGTCCCCCTCGGAGAGTTGGATCGATGTTGTGCGGGCCAAAGTTAGCTCACGGATGCTCGAGATCTGATCACGGGCGTCCGGGTTCACCGCGCACGGCCAGCACGCGAAGCGATGTGTTGCTCTGCGATCACGGTGGCAAGTGGGTCGTCGGCGGATGGACAGCGCCGATTGACTGAGCAAGACTCGACAGGATGATCCAGAGCACCATGCAGGACTTCCCGCTCACTATCGCGGCGCTGATGGAACACGGAAGGCGAATTCACGCCGACGCCGAAATTCTCACCTACAACGGGCCTGGCGACATCGCGACTGCAACCTTTGCCGAGGTCGCGGATCGGGCCGATCAACTCGCTGCCGCTCTCGAAAAATTCGGAGTCGAGCAAGGTGACCGCGTCGGCACGTTCATGTGGAACAACCAGCGCCACCTCGAGGCCTACCTCGCCGTTCCATGCATGGGAGCGGTGCTGCACACACTGAACATTCGCCTTTTCCCCGATCAGCTTGCCTATGTCATCAATCATGCCGAGGACAAGATCGTGCTGGTCGACGGCTCGATTGCGCCACTCCTGGCGCGGGTGCGTGATCAGCTCCAGACCGTGAAACTGTTCGTTTCGTGTGGCCCGGGCGACTATTCGGGTCTGGGCGATGTCATCGACTATGAGGAGCTCATCGCCGCACAGAAACCCGGTTTCCGGTATCCGGAACTCGACGAACGAGCTGCGGCAGCGATGTGTTACACCAGCGGCACGACAGGTAACCCCAAGGGTGTCGCCTACTCGCATCGTTCGACCTACCTTCACGCGTTTGGTGTGATGGCTCGCCAGACACTTGGCGTGGCAGAGGGCGATCGTGTACTGCTCATCGTCCCGCAGTTCCACGCCAATGCATGGGGTATTCCGTATGCCGCATTCGCCGTCGGGGCCGACATGGTCTTGCCGCAGCAGTTCTTGCAGGCCGAACCGATTGCGCGGATCATCGCGGAGACACGACCAACGATTTCGGGAGCGGTACCGACGGTGTTGAACGACGTGCTCGTGAATCAACCGGACGCAGATCTGAGCTCGTTGCGCTACATCATCTGCGGCGGCTCGGCCGTTCCGCGTGCGCTCATAGAGGCGTACAAGTCGAACTACGGCGTGCCGATCCTGCAGGGATGGGGTATGACCGAGACGAGTCCGCTGGCCGCGCTTGCGCATCCGCCCATGGCCTCGGACCCGGATGACGAGATCGATTGGCGGGTGAAGACCGGTCGAATCCTTCCCGGTGTTCAGGTGCGGATCTGTAGCGACGACGGAGTCGTTCTGCCGTGGGACGGTGAGGCCCAGGGCGAGATCGAGATTCGTGGACCGTGGATCACCGGCTCGTACTACCTCGACCCGAGCGACGAGAAGTTCCACGACGGTTGGCTCTGCACAGGCGATGTTGGTTCGATCGAGCCGAACGGCTTCATCCAGATCTCGGACAGGGCGAAGGACGTCATCAAGTCGGGCGGCGAGTGGATCAGCTCTGTCGATCTGGAGAACGAGCTGATGGCTCACCCCGCGGTTCTCGAAGCGGCCGTCGTCGGCGTGCCTGACGAGCGATGGGACGAGCGGCCGATGTCGTGCGTCGTGCTGGTCGACGGCGCCAATGCCGAGCCGTCTGAGCTTCGCGAGTTCCTTGGCGACAAGGTCGCCAAGTGGTGGCTTCCCGAGCGGTGGACGTTCATCGATGAGGTACCGAAGACCTCGGTTGGCAAGTTCGACAAGAAGGTTCTGCGTCAGCGCTATGCCGATGGGGATCTGGAAGTCCACACCTTGGGTTGATCAGACCGGCCTTCATGAGACCGAACCGGCGTCGGTCGAGCAGGCCCTCGTTTCGGTGGTCAGGGGTGCGGTCACGAGTCCGTTGCCGTGCATCGGCCAACCGAGCCGGCGTGACCGTGTAGATCTCCTCACCGGCGCGGTTGTTCTTGATGTGCGCATGTACGCGCCTGATGCTCATGTTGGCATCATGGCGCGGTCAGTCATGCAGCAGTTGCCGCGATCGAGTTCAACTCAGCGCGTTTCCCGGCCCATTCCGGAAGCACGTGACGCAGAATCAGCACGGCAGCGGCCTTCGTCTCGCGATGAGCGTGTTCGTCGTGCAGGGTGTCCATGGCCCGAGCGATGGCGTTGTCCTCGAGCTCAAACATCGTCACAGATGGATGGTCGTGCCGACGAGCGATGCCGATGTCGACTAGCTCGCGCAGGACACCATGGCATGTCGATCGCGTCGACCTGCTTTCGCTGGCGATCTGGCCACCGGAGAGCCTGTCTGAAGCTCCGCACAGAACGGAGAGCACGCGTCCACGCGTGCCCTCGAAGATGGGGTTCGGAAAATGATCGTTGATCATGGCAACTCCTGCCTTGGTCCGGCGACGGTCAGGCGGCCGGATTCTCTGAGGGGAAGTTGCTGGGTGCCACCATATCCACTGGTCGGGACACTTGTTCTCCCTCGTCGAAACGCTTCTCGTCGAGCGGGCGGTCGGGTCACACGACCAGTCCGGTCTTGGCCGTTGACGGAGGGCACATCAGAGACGAGAGTTGTTGTCTTGATGGTTGTGTTCACGGATCTCGTCGGTTCGAGGCCCGCGAAGGCCTTGACACGATCGTGCGCTGCCCCTGCCTAGCTGCTGGCGGGGCCTGCGAGGTAGGAGATCACATCGGCCTCGCCGACCACGTCGGCGTACTTCGCGTCGAGGTCGAAGAGGTTTGACTCATGAATCGCATCGTCGCGGTCGCCGACGGCCTCGCGTACGACGATGGGGATGAAGCCGTATTGGCATGCGTCGACTGCGGTTGCTCTGACGCAGCCACTGGTCGACACCCCCGTGTGAATCAGCGTGTCGATGCCGCGACTGGTGAGCATCGAAGCTAGTGAGGTCCCGAAGAAGCCCGATGCGTACTGCTTCGTGACGATTGTCTCGCCGTCGATCGGTGTGAGCCCTTCGCCATACTCGCCGAGTGGATTTCCACGGACGAAGCACCTGAGGGCATCGACTTTTCGGAAAAACACGCCGCCGTCTGCGCCGTCAGGCTGGAACTCGACCCTCGTGTGGGCGATCGGGATTCCGGCCGATCGTGCTGCATCAAGGATGCGCTCGCTGGATGCTCTGGCGTCCTCGACGTCAGCGTAAAGTGGGGACTTGGGGTCGAGGTAGGCGCGGCAGAAGTCGATGACGACCAGCGCTGGTCGCTGCCCGAACCCGAGGCGTCCGCTGAAGCCTGCGCTCAGGTAGTCGTCGGCGAGTGCGTCTGTCATGGCGTCTATTCGATCACGTTCTTGGCGCGAAGTGCTTCGATGGCCTCGTCGTCGAGGCCGAGGATGTGACGGAGAACCTCGGCGTTGTGTTCGCCGAGTCGTGGTCCAGCCCAACGGATGTTGCCGGGCGTGTCAGAGAGTTTAGGGACCACGTTCTGCATCGGCAGATCGCCGAAGTCGTCGCTCTCCACCCAGCGGATGGCCTCTCTGGCCACGAAGTGCTCGTCTTCGAGCATCTCCGGGGCGCGGTACATCGGTCCGTTCGGGACGGCGTTTTCGTTCAGTACCTCTCGCAGTTCCTCCGATGTCAGCGTTGCCGACCACTCTCTGATCAAGTCGTCGAGCTCGAACTGGTTGTCACCGCGACCGAGATGGGTCGCAAATCGTTCGTCGGTTCCGAGTTCGGGTTGCCCCATCGCCACCGCAAGCCGACGGAAGACCGTGTCCTGGTTGCCGGAGATCAGGTGCATCTTGTCATCCGCGGTGGGGTAGACGTTCGCGGGTGCGATGTTCGGGATGAGAGATCCGGTGCGCTCGCGGATGAATCCGGCCACGTGGAACTCGGTCAGCAGCGACTCCATCACCGCAAGTACGGATTCGTAGAGCGCAGCATCGACCACCTGACCAGATCCGGTTCTGGTGCGAGCATGAAGGGCGTTCAAGGTGCCGATGGTGGCGAACATTGCTGTCAGCGAGTCGCCGATGCTGATGCCAGTACGTGATGGCATACGGTCGGATTCGCCGGTGGTGTACCTGATGCCTCCGAGAGCTTCACCGATCGCCCCGAAACCCGGTCGTGACGAGTACGGGCCGGTCTGGCCGTAGCCGCTGACCCTGGTGATGATGAGACGCGGGTTGATGGCGTGGAGCGTCTCGGGATCGAGGCCCCAGCGCTCCATTGTCCCCGGTCGGAAGTTCTCGACGAGGATGTCTGCCTCGCCGACGAGTTGCTTCACGAGGTCTTGGCCGGCTGCTTCTCGCAGGTTGATCGTGACCGACTTCTTGCCGCGGGCGACCACCGGCCACCACAGGCCCTTGCCCTCTGCCTTCTCCTGGCCCCAGACCCGCATTGGATCGCCGTTGCCCGGTGGTTCGATCTTCACCACTTCTGCACCGTGGTCGGCCAGCAGCTGACCACAGAAGGGCCCTGCGAGGAGGGTTCCCATTTCGATCACGCGTATGTCACTCAGGGCGCCAGACATTGCGTCAGTATGCTCCTCACATCATGGGGAATCGGATTCAGATCGTCGAGGTGTCGCCGCGGGACGGCCTCCAGGCCGATCCGGCCGACCTGAGTACGGCCACCAAGATCGAGCTGGTTTCCCGTCTTGCCGCAGCCGGCCACACCCGTATCGAGGCCGCGAGTTTCGTCAGCCCGAAGGCAGTGCCGAAAATGGCCGACGGTGAAGGCGTGATGGCCGGCATCGATAGGGTGCCCGGCGTGAGATACAGCGCGTTGGCGTTGAACCAGCGTGGCGTCGAACGGGCTATCGAAGCCGGGGCTGACGAGATCAACGGCGTCATCGTGGCGACCGAAACCTTCTCGCAGCGGAACCAGGGCGCAACCATCGAGGAGGCCATCGCTCGCTGGCGAACGATTTCCGACACGGCCCGCGCTGCGGGTGCGGCAACGGCTGTCACCATTTCGGCTGCCTGCGGGTGTCCGTTTGAAGGACGAGTCGCTTCTTCGAAGATCGCCGACATCGCCCGAATCATCGCCGACACCGAGCCTGACGAAATCGTTGTGGCTGACACCATCGGGGTCGGAGTTCCGTCGCAGGTGGTCGAGTTGTTCGGGCTGGTGGCTGAGGCCATGCCGGGTGCCGCTCTCCGAGGCCACTTCCACAACACGCGCAACACGGCGCTGGCCAACATCGGCGCAGCGGTCGGTGCAGGAGTCAAGGTGTTCGACTCGAGCCTCGGTGGCGTCGGAGGTTGCCCCTTCGCTCCTCGCGCCACGGGCAACGTGCCGACCGAAGATGTCGTCTACATGCTCCACGAGATGAGCTACGACACCGGACTCGACCTCGATGCCCTCATAGCAACCAGCACCTGGCTGGAAGAAGAACTCGGTCATGAGGTTCCTAGCCTCGTGGCCAAAGCAGGCGGCTTTCCGGTGGCGACATCAGAATGACGCACGGGCGTCCTCGATTGTCGTGATCTCGCTGACTGTTGCCAGCGAGGCGATGGTCGCCTCGTGGGCTTCGTCGGAGAACGCCGCACATCCATCGGAGACGACCACAGTCGAGTAGTCGAGAACATGGGCAGCTCGGACTGTCGAGGCCACGCCTCCATTCGTGACGATGCCGGTGACCATCAAGTCGGTCACCCCGAGCTGCCTCAGGACGAAGTCGAGGCGGCTCTGGTGAAAGGCCGAGTAGGCCACTTTCTCGACAGTCACATCGGCCGGGGCGACTTCGGCAACCACATCCTGACCCCACGACCCGGGAGCGAAGTCGCCAGCGGCCAAAAACGGGCGTAGCCGAGCGAGGTGGTCTCCGATCAACGGTCCGGTAGGTGTTTGGACGAGGGTGAACAGAGTTGCGACGATGGGAACTTCCGCGGCTCTGGCTGCCTCGACGAGCGGACCGACTCGCGACGACACCTCCGCGATGGCTCTGGAGGTGGCTCCGCCCCGAGCGTAGGCTCCCTGCCGGTGGATGAAGTCGTTCTGCAGGTCGACGAGGAGGAGGGCCCGCCGAGGCTCGCCGCTCATGTCGTGGTCACCATAACGTTGCCGTGATCGTCGATAGCGGCTCGGAAACCCGGTTCGATGGCGATGGTGGCGTCGGATTGTTCCAGGATGACTGGCCCTTCGGCCGTCCATCCGGTCGGAAGGTCGAGTCGCTGCAGAACAGGCGTCGATGTCCAGGCGCCATCGAAGTAGACCTCTCGACGGACAGCAGCCGACCTGGTCCCGCTATGTGTCTCACGCGCCGAACTGTTGAGTTGGAGCTTCGGTCGGCGGCCGACGATGATCGATCGGGCTGACATGACCCTCGCCGCGATCGAGTCGAGCGTTCGTCCATAGGTGGCGCGATAGGCGGTGTCGAAGGCGTGGAGAACCGATGTCGAGTCGATTTGGTCGACATCATCGAGCGGAACGACCACGGTGTGGGTCTGGCCGACGTAAGACATGTCGAGTTCGTGGCGTACGGCGATGCCGTCGAACACGAGGTCGGCGTCGGAAACGAAGGCCCGGAGCTCCTCTTCGGCTGCCGCGAGCTTGGCGGCGAGGTCGTCACCGGACAGGGCGGCGACAGTCTGGCCAACTGTCTGGACGAGGTCGTGCCTGGTGTCTGCGATGGTCGCTCCGAAGGCACTGATGACACCCGGGTACTTTGGAATGAGCGCTGCGGAGAGTCCGATGTCGGCGAGCAAGCCGCATACGTGCAGCGCGCCGGCGCCACCGAATGGCATGGCGATGAATTCGGATGGATCGTGCCCGCGCTGGACCGACACCAACCTGATAGCGCCCGCCATCCTGCTAGTGGCTACGCGGAGTACGGCCGCGGCCGCCTCGTCGGTGTCGAGGTCGAGCGGGTGCCCGACGTATCGGTCGATCGCATCTACGGCCGCGTCCTGATCCAGACATTCGAGCCCACCGATGGGCACATCGCCGTTCAGTCGACCGAGGACGAGATGAGCGTCCGTGACTGTCGGTCGATCGTTCCCCCGGCCGTAGCAGGCAGGGCCAGGGACTGAACCTGCCGACTCGGGACCGATCCTGAGGATTCCACCCTCATCGACCGAAGCGATCGAGCCGCCACCGGCACCGATGGTCGAGATCTCGATCATCGGTGTCCGCACGACCAGGCCGAAATCGACAGATGTCTGAGCGCTGGTCACGGTCGCGCCGTTGGCGATGACCGCAACGTCGAAGCTGGTGCCACCCATGTCGCACGTGATCACATTGTGGTGCCCTGCCGCGCCGGCGAGATGCGCGGCGGCGATGACACCTGCGGCTGGTCCGCTGAGTGCTGTGCGGACAGGGAGTGCCCTCGCTGCGGTCGACGTCATCACTCCGCCGTTCGATTGCACGATGAGGAAGCTGCCATTGAAGCCGTGTTCGCCGAGAGAGAGTTCGAGGTGTTCGAGGTAGTCGCCGATGACAGGCTGCAGATAGGCGTTGAGGGCAGCGGTCGACGTCCGCTCGAACTCCCTGATCTCCGACAGCAGTTCGACAGCGCTGGTGACGTGGGCGTTGGGCCACATCGTTCGAACGGCCGCAACGGCGGCGCGCTCGTTGTCCGCGTTGGCGTGTGCGTTTATGAACGACACGCAGCACGCTGTTGCTCCAGCGTCGAGCAACTCCGCGGCCCGCTGCCTGACGGCGCTGAGGTCGACGGCTTCGACGATCGATCCGTCGGCACCAGTGCGCTCAGGGACTTCGAAGCGGCGATCGCGATCGATGATCGGGACGAACTGGCCCCACAGCCCCCATGTGCTCGGCCTATCGCGACGCCGCATCTCGAGCACATCGCGGAAGCCAGCGGTGGTGATGATGCCGGTCACTGCACCCTTGCGTTCGAGGATTGCGTTGGTGCCGACCGTCGTTCCGTGGACGATGGCCGACACCGAACTCACGTCGTCGACGACAGTGGTGATGCCTCGGAGGAATCCGCTCGCTTCGTCGCCGCGGGTTGAAGGAACTTTCGCGATCTGTACTTCGCTGGTCGCCTCGTCGACCTTGACGATGTCGGTGAACGTACCGCCGACATCGATGCCGATCACGATGCCCGCAGAGTTGGTCACTGTTCGGTCTTTGTGACGTAGCCGAGGCGGAGGTCTCGCTCGATGTCGGAGTCAGTTCGGTCGGCTCGGTTGCCGTAGCCGCCCCCACCTGGTGTCGACATCACGATTCGGTCGCCACGTTGTAGCACCACCCCGATGGCTTTCGAGCCGAGATCGGGCACGATCTCCTTGCCGTCGACAATGAAACGAATGTCGTTTGTCGCCGCCGCGCCGCCCCCGACCACGCCGGGAGGGCCGACTCGGGCACGATCACCGAACACGAACACGTCGGCAGCTTCGTCGAGCAATTCAATCTCATACTCTGCGCCGAGGCCTCCGCGGTGCTCGCCGTGGCCTCCTGAGTCGGGTCGAAGCGACCATCGGGTGTAACGAACCGGGTAGCTCGCTTCGAGCACTTCGACAGGAGGAATCGTCGCCGTCGACAGGGGAGCGTTTCCGTGATTGAGACCGTCGCTCACTGGCGAACCGCCAAGCCCGCCGCCGTAGAACGTGAACATCACCCAGCGGTTGTCCGGGTCGGCTGCGCCGGCGATCGACAAGGCATTGATGGTGCCGTATGAGGAGCCGTTGCTGATGGCCGGGTCGGCTTCGGCGAGGGTACCGAACATGACGTCCATGACTCGCAGGATCGTTTCGGTGTAACCGGCAACCGGCCGTGGCCAGGTGGCGTCGAGGAGCGACCCGTCGGGAATCCTGATGTCTATCGGCTCGAGGCAACCAGCATTTGCGGGGACGTCGAGAAAGATGTGCTTCAGTGCGACGTAGCAGGCGGCGATGGCCGTCGATCGCGAGATGTTGACCGGGCCTGCAACCGCAGTTGATGTTCGCGAGAAGTCGAGGACCATCTCGTCACCGTCGATGGTGAGGTCGAGAGCGACCTGGATGAGTTCGTCGGTGTTGCCATCGTTGTCCAGATGGTCGTCGAGTGAATATGTGCCGTCGGGAAGGCCGGCGATCCTGCTCCGCATCAGTTCAGCTGCCCGCGCTGTCAGCTCGGAGAAGCCCTCGGCAACGGTCGTTGCTCCGAAGTCGTCGACGAGTGTGGTGAACCGGGCGGTACCGAGATGGAGCGAGTTCAGCTGGCCTTGCAGGTCGCCGTACGCATTCACCGGCACTCGCGAGATCGACCGGATGAGGTTCACCACGTCGTCACGGAGCACGCCTCGATCGCGCAGCTTCATCGGAGGAATCAGCACGCCCTCCTGAGCGCTTTCGACGGCCGCGGGGTTGTAGTTGCCTGGCACAGAGCCACCGACGTCGGTGTAGTGGCCGACTGATGCGAGCCAGCAGAACAAGTCACCGTCGACGAAGAACGGCTGCACCAGCTTCATGTCGTTGAGGTGCGTGCCGCCTCGGTATGGATCGTTGAAGATCCAAATGTCGCCTTCGCTCGGTCCGCCAGACGCGTTCGCAGCATCGATCGTGAGCGCGACCGCTCCTGCCATCGAACCGACGAACACGGGGAGGCCTGCGCTTCCTTGGGCGACAGTCGCCCCTGTCGTTGCGTCGTAGATGCCGTGCGAAGCGTCATGGGCTTCCGCGATGATCGGATTGAATGCCGAGCGGAAGAGGGTGGCATCCATTTCGTCGACGATCTGCTCGAGGCGTCCCTGGAGGACGGCCAGGGTCACGGGGTCGAGGGTCATGCCGTCGATTCGATCCGGGTGGTGATGCGGCCAAGTGGCGAAAGCACGCTGGTGATGGAAGGCACGGTTGTGAATGAGGCAAGCCCTTCGGTGAGCTGCTCGATCGCGGCTGGAGGAAGCAGTTCTTCGACGTTGTCCGAGAACTTCCGGGCCAGCTCGTCGACCGACAGGGGCCGTTCGGGGCCACCGCGGTTCGTGAGCACGTCACACTGGTGTTGCGAACCGTCGGTGGTCGTGACCTGAAGCCGGCAAGGAAACTGAAACGGATAGATCTCGTCGAGGGTGCGGTCACCGACGACGTTGATCTTCGCCATGAGCGCGCGGTGTTGTGGATCGACGGCAAGCGCGTCGGTGAAGTCGGCCAGCCCGAGCCCGAGTCCCCCACCACCGATCAGTCCGGCTGCAACGGCGTACGGCCCGCTGAACTGCGCTTGGTATCCGGTCTCCGGGCGCTGCTTGGTCGGAAGGGGGTCGCCGATGGTTCGCACCGTCGGCGCTGCGACCATCAAGGTGGCCGACGCGATGTCATCCGGCCGCACACCGGCCTCGCGAAGCGCAATCGCTGCATCGATGGCTGTGTGCGTGAAATGATTCGCGGGGTACGGCTTGATGAAGATGCGCTGACTTTCCCAGTGCTCGCCGATCCGGTCGACTGTCGCGTCGACGTTTCCCTCGTCGCCGAGAAACGCGGAGTAGAGGCCGAACCGCCCTTCGATTGCTGTCGGGGGCCCGGTGAGGCCTGCTATTGCCAACTGTGCCGCGGTGACTCCCGATCGTGCTGCCCACCCGCAGTGGAGACGCTTGACTGTTCCACCGGCCCGGTTCGCTTCGATGATGCCGCTGGCCATGCTGGCGGCGATGCCCATCGCGTGGCCGATGAACGCCTCGGACTCTCCGCTCAGGATCCGTGCCGCCGCTGCGGCCGAACCAATGGCGCCGCAGATCGACGTCGCATGTTGGCCACGCTCGAAATAGATCGATTGTCGCCCTTCCGTGTCGTACCCACCCATGCCGAGCCGGACCGCTACTTCGAGGCCAACGGCGATCGCAGCGGCTGTGGTAGCTCCGTCGGCGCCAGCGTGCTCTGCGGTGGCCAATGCCGCAGGCACCACAGAAGCGCTCGGGTGCAGGATCGAAGGAAGATGCGTGTCGTCGTAGTCGAGTGAGTGTGCGAGGACGCCGTTGACGAACGCAGCCTCGGCTGCCGACATTGCGGGCTCTGCGCCGATCGCCGTCGCCCGTGGCGCGGTCTGTTGGTCGATCGAGAAGCCGACGACGGCTGCGCTCGTGTCGAGTGTGGTTGCCCTCGCCGCGATGCCGACGATGTCGATCACCCTGGAAGGGACCGCACGGATCACATCGGATGGCACAGGGCCAGCCGCCATCGTGGCAAGTGCCTCGATGATCGTCGGTGTGGTGGTTGGGGCGCTCATGCGATGGCGAGCGGCCGCGCTGGGGCGCCGGTAGCCCCGTAGATCGAGAGATGGCCGAGCACGAACATGAACTCGTGCATTCCAGAAGCCGAGATGCCTTCGAGATCGAGGGCTTCGATGATGTTGATGCCAGCCTCGACAAGCAGAACCCGATGTGCGGGAAGCAGTGCGTGGCCGGCGCCGGCTGGAAGGCACTCGAACGCGATGGTGTCAGCGCCGGCCAGCGCAACTCCGCGATCAGCCAACCAGGTCGCACCAGCCTCCCCGACTCCTGGCACACCGGACGACGTTCCGCGGTAATGCTCGGCTGTGTCGAAGTGAGCGCCCCAGCCACTGCGGATCAGGACAGCGTCGCCACCGCCGATGGGTGTGGATTGAGCAGCTTCAGCGGCTTCGAGGTCGGACACCGTGATCTCGTACCCGGGTTCGCACACGGCGACCCCGAGCAGCGCAGGGATGTCGAGCATGATGCCGCGGCCGACGAACGGCGGGAGTTCGTGGATGCCGAGCGAGTGGAACACCCCCTCCGACTGAGCCTCGAATGCGTCGACGCCACCGTGAAGTCGGCCGTCGTGGCTGACGTGGGCGAGGGCGTCGACGTGGGTGCCGACGTGACACCCGGTCGTCAGCAGGTCGGCCGCGGCCGATCCTCCGTCGTTACGCACCTTGTCGCCGTGACGACGATCGAGGCAGTGTCGAAACGGCGGGTGGTTTGGCGATTGCGCCATACCGTTTCGCATCGGTCGGCCGAGGTCGATCACCGTTGCGTCTGCGAGCGCGTCGAGTAGCTGTCGTGCGGTCATGCGATGACTCCCGCGGCTCGGAGATTTTCGACGTGCGAGGTGTCGAAGCCGAGTTCGTCAAGGATCGAGTCGGTGTCGGCGCCGATGGCCCTGCCCGTGTGGCGGATGCCGCCAGGCGTGTCGGACATGCCGAACAGGATGTTCTGCATCTTGATCTCCCCGAGGATCGGGTCGGAAACGGTGGCGACGGCGTTGCGTGCTTCAACTTGCTCGTCGGCCATGTACTGCTCGACGTCGTACACGGGTGCCAACGCCACTTCGGCGGCCGCGAACTCGGTGATGACCTGCTTGAGCGGTCTGGCACCGATCCATGCCGCAACATGGTCGTCGATCAGGTCTGCGTGCTCTGCTCTGCCTGCCCCTGTGGCGAACCACGGTTCGTCACAGACTTCAGGGTGCCCGACGAGTTCCATGGCTCGCCTGGCAATCGAGTCGGCGCTCGACGACACCGCGACCCAACGACCGTCACTGGTCTTGTATGTGTTGCGGGGCGCGTTGTTCGAGGATCGATTGCCGTTGCGTCTGACGATCGAGCCGGTCTGGTCGTACGTGACGATGTGCGGGCCGAGCGCAGCGGCGAGAGGTTCGAGAATCGCCAGATCGATGACTTGACCTTTCCCGCTGTTCGAGCGCTCGTGGATGGCCATCATGATGCCGTTCACTGCCGCCAGTGAAGCCACACTGTCGGCCAGTCCGAATGGTGGAAGTGTCGGAGGTCCGTCTGCTTCTCCTGTCATGTGAGCGAACCCGCTCATTGCCTCGACGAGGGTGCCGAACGCCGGCCGGCCTGAGTATGGACCCGTTTGCCCGAAGCCGGTGACTCTGCACAACACGAGTCCAGGATTGCCGGCCGACAACACGTCGTAGCCGAGGCCCCACCGCTCAAGCGTGCCTGGTCTGAAGTTTTCGATGATGACGTCGGCTGTGGCGGCCAGTTGGGTGAAGATCGCTGCGCCGTCGGGATGGCCGAGATACAGCGCCAGGTTGCGCTTGTTGCGGTTGACGATCTTCCACCACAGACCTTCGCCGCGAACTTGGGTCCCCTGGCCACGCAGGCTGTCGCCTTTGGTGGGGTGCTCGATCTTGATGACATCAGCTCCGTAGTCACCGAGCACCTGTGCCGCGAATGGCCCTGCCAGAACCGTCGAGATGTCGAGCACCTTCAGGTCGGTCAGGGGACCCGACCTGGCGTCGGTCGATCCGTTGTCGAGGTAGGCGGTCACGAGCGCTCTCGGGCCCCGATGGTCGGCCGAGCGGAACAGCGTTTCCGTGAGTGGAACATATTGTGCAGTCTGACCTGTCGACACCGATGCCGCAATCACCGGTGACCTGGCGTTGCCAAACGGTCATCAGCATGTTTTGCTAGGCGGAACAGCGCTCGCCGGGTGGCTACGCTGCCACCATCGCTACTCGACATGGGAGCGCGAGTGACTGACAGTCCCAACTCACGCAGCGTGGCAACCATCGAACGGGCTGCCGATGTGCTGTTCTGTTTTGCGGAGGCCGACGGCACTGTCGGTATCACCGAGATCTCGAAGAGCCTCGGCATCTCGAAGGCGGTTGTTCACCGCATCGTGACGTCGCTCGCCGAGCACGGACTCGTGATCAGCGACCCGAAGACCCGTCGCTATGCGCTTGGCCCTGCCGTGTTGCAGTTGGCTGCCGCCTACCTCGATCAACTCGACGTTCGTTCACTGTCGCTCGAAGCGATGCGTGGGTTGTCTGCTGCAACCAACGAGACCGCAACCTTGTCGGTCATGCACGGAGATCGCAGGGTGTATGTCGATCAGGTGACGCCGCAACGCGAAGTGAAGATGACCGTGCAACTGGCGGCCTCGTTCCCTCTCTACGCAGGAGCATCGTCGAAAGCATTCCTTGCATGGCTGGCGCCAGGAGAGATCGATCGCTATCTCGCCGCTCATCCGCTCGATGCGCTGACCGACCTCACCGTGGTGAACGAGTCAGCATTACGAGATGAGCTGGCTGAGATCCTCGACCGCGGCTACGCGGTGTCACTTGGCGAGCGTCAGGCCGGAGCCGGCTCGGTGGCGGCTCCGATCCTCGATCACACGAACACCCCGATAGCGGTCATCAGCGTGTGTGGGCCTGTCGATCGTTTCCGTGATGAGGTGCTGATGGTGGCCGGAGAGGTCGTCGCTGCGACTCGGAAGCTGTCGGCACAACTCGGTGCCCGAGTTGGTGCCGATCGGTGATCGATCGACTTCGTGTCGCGGCAGGGCAGTTCGCCGCGACGCAGGATCTCGACGAGAACCTCGCCAGCTGTCTTCGGTTGATCGACAACGCCATCGCGTCTGAGGTCGATCTCCTGGTTCTTCCAGAGTTCTCGAATCACATCTCGGTGTACCGCGATCGGGATCACTGTAGAGCTGTCGCCCTCTCGCTGGATGGCGAATGGCTCGGCTCGATCGCAAGAAGAGCGCGTGCGGGAGGGCTCCATGTTGCCGTCACCGTTACCACCCCGCGCGACGACGAGGTGACGGTCACCAGCGTGTTGATCGATGACCTGGGCACGGTCATTGCAGCCGTTCCCAAGCAGACGTTGATGGGCAATGAGCGTGCCCACCTCGTCGGCGGAGACTGCGTCAACGACCTGGCCCAGACTCGATTCGGTCCGATCGGGCTGTACGCATGCATGGACGGTGTGACGTTTGAGACGCCACGCAGCTACGCGGTGCGAGGCGCACGGCTGCTCACGAACAGCCTCAACTCGTTTGCGTTGGACGAGGCAGCCCTGCACATTCCTGTCCGCGCTGTCGAGAACGGCGTGTTCGTGGTCGCCGCGAACAAGGTCGGTCCGCTCCTGCCTGTAGAGCAAGTCGATGTCTTCAGTGAAGCGCTCGGGATTCCGCGGACAGCGCTCGATGGTGCTGGCGAGAGCCAGATCGTCGGGCCAGACGGCACGATTCTGGCCAAGGCCTCACGAACAGGTGAGGCAGTGGTGTGGGCTGATGTCGATCTCGGCGCCGTCGACCACGGCCGACTCGTTGGTCGTCGGCCTGCCCTGTACGCGCCGCTTGGACAGTCGCGGTCGAACGTTCCCAGCGGCAATGTTCCAGAGGATGTCGTTGTAGCCGCAATCACCTCGACCGAGCAGGCTGTCGATGCGATGGCCGACGGTGTGCAGCTGGTGGTGCTGGCTGAAGGCGTCGCGCCGCCCGAAGCGATTCCCGACGGTGTCTATCTGATGTCGACTGCTGTTGACAGGGGAATCCGGACCGCCTCCGTGTGGTCGAGCCGAGGCGTGGTGCACAAGCAACGGCAGATCCACAGCTCATCGGCCACCGCTGATGACGCTGATCTCGCCGGCGAGCTTTCGCTTTGGGACAGCCCTTTCGGTACGGTCGCCCTCTTTGTCGGCGATGATCATCTTTTCCCTGAAGCGTTCCGGCTGGCCGCGATCGAGGGAGCCCACATCGCGTTGGTCTCATACGAGCCCACGAACTGGTGGGAGAGTGATTTGGGCATCCGCGAACGTGCGGCCGAGAATCGGTTGTGCCTCGTCGCCTGCTCGAGTTCCGAACACGACGTGGCGTCGATGATCCTCAACCCGCCGCTCGATTCACTCTGGTCACCGCAGCGCTCGTCCGAGTACGACGGGACGATCAACACTCCTGAGCGCGTTCGTTCGCCCGACGGTGGGCCTGTACTGGGTTCGCTTCACCCGATCCGGGCGTTGGCCAGAGAGATTTCGAAAAACACCGATCTGGTTGGGGGCCGATCATGGAGAGCCTCGGCTCCTCTCGTCAGCTGACGCCCCTCAGCAGTCCGGTCCCGACATCGGGGACTGTGACAATGCTGTGGACGAAGTTGTCGTAGCCCTTCACGAGTTCGGCTCGCCGACTCTGTCGAGGATCCGGCGGGCGCGAGCGACGATCGGGGCGTCGACGAACCCGCCGTCGTAGACAGCGATCTGGCCACCCGATGCTCGGTCTGCCGAGAGGACCCCGCGCGCCCATTCGATCTCGGACGTCGAAGGCTCGAATACCCGGTTGACGACTTCGACCTGCCTTGGATGGATCACCGAGCGTCCGCCGAACCCTGTCCTGCGGAGAATATCCGAACTCGCTTCGAGTGCTTCGAGGTCTTCGATGTCGGTCGGCACCGGTCCAGCCGGCGCCTCGAGGCCTCGGTGAGCAGACGCGACGACGATCTGAGCGCGAATTGTTGCGAACTCTCGGCCGTCGTGCGATGGCCACATGCCGAGGTCTTCGGCGAGATCGGCCTCGCCGATGGCGATGCGCCTCACTTGGGTCAGCTGGGCGATCTCGTCGATCCGAGCGACGCCCTCTGCGGTTTCGATCAACGCAACGACCACGGCACCTTTGATGGCGCAGGTCTCTGGTGTCGCCTTCGGGACGACGAGCCTCGGAAGACCGACAGCTCGAAGGGCTTCGATGTCCTTGTCGCCCGTGTTTCCGCTGTTGACTCTGACCAGAGCAGCGGCTGTCCCGTTGGCGCCGAGCCACGAGCACACGTTGCTCCGAGCGATGGTCTTCTTGTCGGCTGAAACACCGTCCTCGAGGTCGAGAATGACGGCGTCGGCGCCCGATGCCAGCGCCTTGTCGAAGCGTGCGGGCCGATCGCCTGGCACATAGAGACTGCTTCTCGTCATCTTCCCTGCTCGACTGACCCCTGTTCGAGGGCCGATGCTAACGTTTCTCACCCAACGAAACATCGTTCCGCTCCTCGGAACACTGAGTTTGTCGGGTACTGGTTTTTTGGATACTGGGATTGTTGAACACTGGACTCGAAGGCCATGAGGAGACGATGAAAGAGACACTTCAAGGCGTCGAGGAAATCTTCGACAAGCGTGCACCAACTGACTCTTCGGCCACCTTCGAGCGGTTGTGGTCGATCACCGAAGAACTCATGACAAAGATCCGAGCCAGGTTCGAACTCACCCGCGACCCGAGCACCGACGATCTCGAGTCGTACCGCGGTGAGAACGAGTATCCGGCGGGCCGGTTGGCCGCCTACTCCGGCCCGGAGATCGACTGGCTCGTCCACTCGTGGATTGGCAACCCGACCCTCGGTTTCACAAACATGCACCTCACGGCGTGGCTCGGACCCCAGATCGACGTGCCGCATCTCGGCATTGCCTGGGGAACTCTGCCCGACCTGTGGTTCTACATCGACTTCAACGCCAGATCCGATCTCATGCTTGACACCGACTCGCTCGACAAGTACTTCGAACCAATGAACGACGACTTCCTCGAGTTACGTGCCGATGAGGGTCTTGCGCCGTTCACATCGAAAGCGCTCTACGTTCGTCAAGCGCTGTCTGAAACAGCAATCTGTTTCACCACCCCCGGACGCACGTACAGCGAAGAGCGCCTGAACCAGATCTCCCAGCTCGCGCATACGCGGGTCGACCAATGGCTTGCATTCGTCGACGAAGCAGAGCCGGTTCCGGCCGAGCGGCGCGTCCAGCTGGCCGCCGACGATCTCACGCGTCGTAGAAACATCGCTGAGCGCGATCCGGCCAACGTCATGGCCGTTCGGTTCTTCGGTGACAACCTCACCAGCCGTCTCGTCGCCGCCCTTTGGGGTGGCGATCGTCAACTCCCTCGACCAACCTGACATCACGATGTTGATCAAGAACCACTGGTATGCGATCGAGTTCGGGTCGGTCGTTGCCGACAAACCAGTTGCCGTCGCCGTTCACGGCCACGATCTCGTGTTGTGGCGTTCGAAGGACGGCACCGTCAACGCGCAGTCCGACCTGTGTGTCCATCGCGGCGGCTCGCTTGCCGGTGGCACGGTCATCAGCAACTGCGTGCAGTGTCCGTACCACGGGTGGATGTACGACAGTTCCGGCATGTGCGTGTCTATCCCTGCCAATCGTGAAGGGCTCGCCATTCCGAAAAAGGCCAGGGTCGACACCTACCCATGTATCGAGCGCTATGGCTTCGTGTGGGTGTTTCTCGGCGACCTTGCCGAAGACCAGCGTCCACCGATGCCGGAGTTGGAGGGTCTCGATCTGGCGCTCGACGCGAAAGCCGATGGCTACCGCGCCGTGGAAGGCGACTTCGACTGGGTCGCCAACTACGACCGAGTCCTTGAGAACGCCGTCGATATCTCGCACACGCCCTTCGTCCACGCCGGCTCGTTCGGCAACCCCGACGAACCAGAGATCGCCGACTTCGAGATCGAAGAACTCACCATCGGTGACCATCTGGCAGTGGTGACCGCGTCGGTCGACCTCCACCCACCTGTGCCTTCCGGCATCTGGGCGGTGATCGGCAAGAACAAAGAACGCAAGCCGGTGACCACGACGACGGGCTTCTATCCCCCGAACGTGTCGATGTTGATCGTCCGGTTGCCTCTCGGCGAGATTCGTATTTTCACCGCGGCTGTTCCGCGCGACGAGTCGCACACCACGTCGAAGTTCATCATGCTCCGGACCTTCTTCACCGGTGGATGGGCCGACAAGGACTCGATTCGACGCACGCTGAAGATCTTCAACGAAGACCAGCCGACGGTCGAGTCGCAGCGACCTGAGTTGCTGCCATTCGATCTGTCGGCCGAGCTGCACGTGAAATCCGACGGCATCCAGCTGGCCTACCGCCGATGGCGTCAAGCTCAACTCGACAAGGGCTGGGGTCTTCCGACGCCGACCGACGAACAAGCCCGCCGTTCAGCAGCAGTGATCGCCTCGCCCGCGAGAATCTCCGATCCTGAGCTTGCCAACGCATGGGTGTTTCCGACCGTCGAAGAGATGGACACATGAGTCTTCCCGGCAATCTGTGCGGCCGAACGATCGACCACGTGGCGCGGACACTCGGCCTCGAGACGTCGCTCGACCGTCAGCTGAGCTCGGCGTTGGACGGATCTGACGTCGGTGTCCATCGAGTTCTGGAGGGAATCGACGCTCGCGTCGTGTACGTGTCGATGACGGTCGAGGCGTTCGGCCTCGACAGCCACATGATGTTCGCCTTCACCGGTCGTCACAGCGCCGTCCCCCACTTCACCCTCGACTCTGTGCACGCCGGCCAGCACTATGCGTTCCACCTCGACTTGATTCCGAGAGTCGACCCTGGCGCGAACTTGGCCTACCTCGATCACTGCTTCGTGCCCCTCACCGAGGCCCACGACGATGCGCTGGAACTCGAAGGCCTCACGCCTGCGCACCTCTCACCTCGGCAGTGGCAGTTGATGTCGGCGTGGATGCTGGCTCACCGTGCCGACGCAGATGCCTTCGCGTCGATCGACGCGACCGTTGATGCCTATCGCGATCACTGGCTCTCCCTCGTTGCCGAAGGCGTTCCGGTGAGCGCAATGGCTGGTGTCACCGACGCTCAGCTCGAGGCAAGAGACCGGGCGAATCGCGGTTCGATCTTCAATCCAGACGTCGATCCGGTGTGGGCCCAAGTCGACCGTCTTCTCGGTGTAGAGGTCAGCGCCGAAATCCAAGCCAGTCTCATCGACGAGGGGAATTGATGTGAGCGAAGAAGTCAGCGAATGGCAACAGCGAATCACCGGTGAGTGGTACGGCATTCCGTCAGTGTTCGACGCAGAAGGAGGCCACACCGGCTTCAACAAGGTCAACCGGTCCTCAGTGTTTGAGGACGGCATCACCACCTATTACATGCACTGCAACTTCATGAACACGGGTCCGCTGCGTAACCGATTCGAGATCAACAACTTCGCGTTCGGTGTCGACGACCAGGGTGCGAATCGCATCTACCTCGGCCCCGACTTCTTCGGTGGTGGCCATCCGTACGGCTCCATCGTCGACTCGCATTACTACTCGCCGGCGTGGCGAGCCGATCTCAACACGCTCAACCAGATCCTTCCCGACGGGATCACCCAGGTGTACTCCTCGCTGCTGTACGAGGGCCCGACACTGTTCTCGGTCTTCAACGGCGTGTACCAGAACGCTCACGATTACGACACGAATCCGGACACCAAGGCCCGCATCGACGCGTTTCTCGAGGCCGAACGCGAGATGGCCACCCTCCCGCACGTGCTGCCAGACCGCACCGCTGGAAGTTGGAAAGGCGTGTGCGAGGTCTATGGCCCCGATCAGGAGCGCAAGGGTGAAGTCGAGGTGTCCATACGCCACGAACCGATCGACCTCGTTCGGGCGACCCACACCTGGACGCTTGGTGGATCCATCGATCGGAGGTTCACCTACACGCGTACCCGCAACTCGAATCGCCACACCTACGAGGGGCCCGACCTGTTCGGCAATGCCATTGGGTACGGCAGGGCGTTGTACACGACCCAACATCACTGCAAGGAGCCATGGAAAGTGAAGGGTCGCGAGTTCTTCATCGACCGCGATCACACGATGGCCGTTGCATGGAAGATCTCGTGGGGTGATCAGCTCACCGACTTCGTGTTCGGCCCGCTGACCTGGGCGGCGGATGACTGAGCAGTGGCCAGTCGGCTCTTCAGCCGTGTTCGGGTCGGCCAGCCATGTGGTGATCGGGACCACCAACATCGACGCCACGGTCCGCTTCTTCGGGGCGTTCGACTTCGGCGTCGAAGCCGCAGACGCCGACTCAGTCACGATGGGCCGCGGTTCTGGGCACCCGACCGAGTTGGTGTTGAGCGAGGCGAAGGAGGGATCTCGACTCACCGGCTACGACCTTGGGCCCCGCGGTCTCGACATCTACACGACTGCGATGGAGGAGAGCGTCGAGCGAGCCGTGGTCGCCGGGGGCGATCCCGGCCCTATCGCCACGATCGACATCGGACCGTTCTCGATGCGTCAAGTCACGATCTGGGGTCCCGACCACGTCCCGGTCGTGCTCATCGAAAGTCCGAGTCGTCGAGCGAGCCTCCTGGACGACAACGCCGACGAACTTCACTCGCAGATCCACAGCCTGGTGTGGGCAGTCGCAGATCGAGCTGCCGAAGCGCCATGGTGGGAAGACCGCGGCGCAACCCGTGGGATGGACTTGGCTTTCGGCTCCTCAGAAGTGGCCGCGTTCATGTGTCTGCCGGATACCACGATCGAACTCGAGATGGTGATGTTCGCAAACGCTGCCAACGACCCCATCCGGTTCGAGCTGTTGAGGTTCGTCGGTCACGATGGTGCCGACTTTGCAGGCGCTGATCTGGCAGGGATTCAGGCGGTCGGGTTCACCGTTCGGGACGCGTCTCCGCACAGGATGGTCTCGCCAGGCGGAGTGGTGATCGATGTCAGGCCGGCGAGATGAGTCAGTTCGGCTGAGCGGTGATGGTGGTCGACACGCCACCGGCATCAACGGTCTCGACGATCGTGATGGTTGAACCCCCGAGCACGTCATGCATCGTCCAGCATCGACGGCGTAGGTTCGGGGTCGCTTGTGCTGTTCCGATGCGCATGGGCCCAACGGCCCGCTGAACGGGCCAGGCGTCGCGGTCGAGATCGGGGGCTCCTGCGGTGAGTTCCAGCTGCGGTTCGACGCCGAGTACCTCTGGCACGGCTATGCCGATGATGTCAACGAATGACTGGCCGGCGGTCGAGAAGAAGCCACCGGTCAGCTGCCGATCTGGGGCGATGAGGACGGCATAGGACTCGAAATCGTGACCGAACCTGGGCCACTGGCCGACGCCAGTCATTGCTCCAGGAGCCCACTGGGTTCCCATACCGATGACATCAGGGCCGAGGTAGTGGCGCTGTGCTCCTTCGATTGCGAGGTCGAACATCCACGTGCCCTCGAACCGAATCATCGGGTGATCGCGGAGTTCGTCAGAGACGGAGCAGTGCTGTGTCACGCGAAACCGATCGGTGTCAGCTGGTTCGACGAGGCGTCGCTGTGAAACTGTTCCGATCAGCTCACCGCCAGGATCGTGGACGTATTCCTTGACCATCCACGCGCCATCGAAGTCGTCCCGGGGCGTCGCATCGCTCATGCCGGCTCGAAGGTCAGCACGCCGAACGTCGCGCCAATGCGATCCTCGCCACGGAACCAGGTGTCGACCACGGCTCTGATCGTGCCATCGAGTGTGGTGATGTTTCGTGTCCAGACCCGAAGCCCGCTGGCTTGATGGATCAGCTGACCCGAGCGGGCTCTGCCACCCCAGAGCGATGCGCTGCCGACAACACCGCCGGTCGGACACCATTCCGACCATCCATCGGTGTTCGAAATGAAGTTGTGGTCGGCGACGAACCGGCTCCCCTGAATCGAGCGGTGGACGCTGTCTCCGTTCGACTCTACGACTTCGGTGTAGTCGTCACTCTTTGGGTCGCCGAGGTTGCCGTCGAGGTGTGTCAGCGCGCCGACCCACCGCCCTTCCCGATGAAACATGACCTCGCCACGTCCGGCGGTCGCATCGTTGCGAACGGAGCCAGGGTCGATCGGCACATGAGCAAGTGGGGTTGGCTCTCCTGTGTCGACTTGGCGCCGGTATTCGCCGGCAACGGTCCAGCGGGCTCTGTCGCCGCGGCTGATGAGCGCGAGAGACAGCTGTGTCGAGTTGCCGGGTAGCACCATCAGGAAGAACCGCTGTGAGAGGCCCAGGTCAGGCCAGTAGTTGTTGGCCGTGACGAGGCCATCGCCGAGAACTTCGGCGTACCCGTGATTCAGTGGCCCCTCGTAACGCCGGTGGTCACCTCCGTCGACGATGGTGTAGTTGCCGGCGAGTGCGAAGGGCCCCTCGAAGCTGACTTCGACGCTCACGCTTCCCGCGCCGTCGTCGGCCACGACCGTGCGTTCGTCTCGTCCGTGTCCGCAGAACTGGCCGTCGCCGTCGAAGACTTCAGCGGCACCGATCCACTGGCCGACTCCCTTGGAGAAACTGCCCTTGGAAAGGGAGCCCTTTGTCCCGCCCGCGGTCATGAAGCGCCGGTGAGCGTGACGACCTGTTCGGAGACAGCAGTGGTGGCCAGCACGCCTGGCAGCGGTGTTCCTGACTCCTGCGGCGCGAGATAGCGGCCCTCGGTACCGACGGTGAGTCCATCGGTGTCGAAAGGAAATGGCGTCACATCGTAATGACCGTTACCGAGCTCAGTGACCGTGATCGACACGTCGTCGCCGACCGACCGTGGAACGTTGAGGAATTCGGCCTCTCCTCGTTCGCCCTCCGGTGTCATGTGGAAGTAGAGCGACAGGGTGTCGAAGAACTGCAGTTGCTTGTATGCGTGGAACAAGAAGTCGTCCGAGGCATAGTCGGGATCAGAGAGGGCCAGCACGCCCTTGAGACGCTCCTGTCGGTCACTTTCGGCGGCGAGCATCCCGTCGACGCTTGGCCGAAGGTCAGCGGGGATTGCGTCGAGGAAGATCTTGTCCGACAGTCCGTAGCGGCCGGTATACAACCCGTATGTGTGCATCGACGAGATGATCCCAGAGAACGGGTGGTGCTCCTCGTTCAGTGCCGGTGAGCCGGCACTGGTGCTGATGATTTGTGGCAAGGGTGTCGCCGTGAGGTTGTAGGGAAGACCGGTTTCGGAGCTCTGGGGCGCTTCGGTATCGAGGTTGGCCCATCCGGCATCGTGGTTGTCGACGATGAACTGCATCGGCTCGGCGGGTGCGATGGCCGCGAAGTCGTCGTTGCCGAAGTGGGCGGCGAGTTGTCCAGCGAACGTGGTGTGCTGTTGCATGGCGATGACGAAGTGGGTGCCATCAGGGGAACTGCTCTGCACGATCATGGTCGCTGAATCCTTACGAAGTCCTGGATCTGGAAGAGGTGCGTGGCGCCGTCCCGAACCTTGTGCGTGATGATTCGCCGCGTGTCGGTGTCGATGAAGTAGTGGTTGTTGTAGACGATGGTGCCGCTGACAGCAGAATCGATCGTGAACACGTAGTTGAAGGCCGTGAGTTCTGTGCCATTCAGGTTGATCATGTCGCTCGTCGCCCAGCACCGCTTTCCGTCGACCGAGATCGGAGTGTCGTAGGTCGTCTCGCCGACCTCGTAGAGGTTCTCGAAGTGCTCATGGAGGTGCCACGTCTGCTCGTCGAGCCAATAGACGTCCATGTGGACCGCTGAGGCATCGAGGAACTGGCCATCAGGCGTGAAGCTCTTACACAATCCCTCCCATCGACCCATGAAGCACTGGTATGGGCGGGGGCTGGCGGGTCCGTAGTCGCGGTTGACGCTGTTCACGGGGCCATCGTAGATTGCTGGTCCGCCGAGAGAAACCCTGTTCCCCCAAGCGGAACAAGCAGTTCAGGACGAGTTCGTCATGCATGTACACACCGTTCTCGTCAGCCTCGCCGATCCTCGGACTTCCAAACGCTGCCAAGACGTCATGGAGTCGATGAGGGGCAAGGTCGACGGGATGATCGACCTGCGGGTCGATGTCAACGAGTTGGCCGGCGCCTACTCGGCCGACATTGCGCTCACGACGACGTGGACAGATCTCGAGGCCTACCACGCCTACGAATCAGATGCGGTCCACCTCGAAGTCAGGGCGGTTGTTCTCGACCTGATGTCAGCGGCGACGACCATCGATTACACCGCCGCTTCGTGATCGTCAGAGGCCGCCACTTCGCGTTCGACGCTCCGGAGTCCGAGGCAGGAGTCGGCACGCTCTTTTACGCCGCGGACGACGAACGAATGGAAGAGGCACGGCTCACAGGTGAAGTGCCACCCATCGATGAGCCTCCTCGTCCGACAGTGTTGATCATGCCCGGCATCAACGTTGCCCCCGACGGGTACCGATGGCTGGCGGTTCGGCTCGTCGAGGCCGGCAACTGTGCTGTGACCTACTCGACCATCGGTGAACTCGGACCTGCCGGCGTTGGCATAACACCAGGTCTCGACATGATGGCCCTCGCTCCCGGCGTCGTCGGAACACGATGCTCAGCGTCGGCCATCAATCCTCTCCTCGTTGCACTTGCTGACGTCGGATCTGACGTGTGCGATCTCGCAGCAGTGTCGCTGGTCGGACACTCGGCAGGCGGAACAGTTGCCTTGCACAACACCAATCCCGCATGGATTCCCGGGCTCAGATCAGTCGCCGTCTACGGCGCTCACACGATGACGGCCACGGCGCTCGGCCACGGTGAAACTGCGGTGGTTGCGGTGCCCTCGGCGGTTCCGGTGCTGCTTGTATGTGGTGGGTCCGACGCAGTCATCGCCGCCAGTCGCGACCGCTACCGATCCGACGAAGGCGAACACAATCCGGTACGCCGAACCTTCGATGAGGCAATTGACCGACACGACGACGACTCGTATCTCATCGAGTTGGTCGACGGCAACCACTTCACCATGTGTGACCCGATCGACGAGACCACCGGACGAGCATTTCTCGAGCCTGATCTGCGCGGTGACGATGTCGAGGCGCGCGATCTGCTCGCCGACATCATCTGTACGTTCGTGGACGGTCAGACCCTCGATGGGTTCGCCGATCACGGCGGCGTACAGAATTTCACAAGGCGCTGACGGCGTGGCTGGAGCCAAGACATGAGCAAACGAGTCGTCATCACGGGCGGAACCCGAGGAATCGGCAACGGGCTGGCCCGTGAGTTTCTGAAACGAGAGTGCCAGGTCACAATCACCGGGCGGTCTGAGTCGTCGGTGGCGGCTGCTGTCACCGAACTCGGCGGCTACTACGGCGAAGGTCGTGTCGCCGGTTCGGTCTGTCATGTGACCGACTCGTCGCAGCTCCAAGGGGTCTGGGACGTCGCTTCGGAGAAGTTCGGTGGCGTCGATGTGTGGATCAACAACGCCGGCATGTCGATCGAGCGTAAACCGCTGTGGAAGCAGAGCGACGAGGCGATCGAAGCCGTCGTGGGCACCAACATCACCGGTGCACTTCTCGCATCGAAGGTTGCGATCACCAACATGCTCGATCAGGGACACGGTCAGCTGTGGAATACCGAAGGCTTCGGTTCCGACGGTGCGACGCAGGCAGGAATGGCCGCATACGGCTCAACCAAGCGGGCAGTTCGTTACATGCAGAAGGCACTGCGAAAGGACACGGCCGACACGCCGGTCCAGATATGCACGCTCTCGCCAGGAATCGTCGTGACGGACCTTTTGGTCGGCGATTACGACCTCACGTCCGAGCAATGGGAGAAGGCGAAAAAGATCTTCAACATCCTGGGCGATGACGTCCACACCGTGACTCCTTGGCTCGCCGACCAGGTGCTCGCCGCCGACACTTCCGGGGCACGGATTGCTTGGCTGACACGCCGCAAGGCGAGCCGCCGATTCATGACAGCGGCGTTCAACAAGCGCGATCTATTCGCGGAGGTCGACGGGGCCTGACTTTGCGATCGCGTCGGTGTCGGTACCCAGGTAGCTCCTGACGACCGCCTCATGGCGCTGGATCTCGTGAGGAGTGCCTTCGGCGATGATGGCGCCGACCTCGAGCGCGATCATGCGTTCACAGATCGACGTCAGGAGAGGCATGTCGTGCTCGATCACGACGATCGTAATGTCGAAGCTGTCTCGAATCGACATGATGGCAGCACCAAGTGCCTCCGTCTCGGCCTGCGCGATGCCGGCTGAGGGTTCATCGAGCAAGAGGAGTCGGGGCTGCAGCGCAACGTTCGCGGCCAGCTCGACGAGACGTCTTGTCCCTGTCGGGAGCTGTGAGATCGGCTCGTCGGCGATCTCGCCGAGGCCAAAGGCAGCGAGTGTCTCCGTCGCCGACTTCTCCATCGAGCGCTCAGCGGCCCCGCCGGCCAGCACCAGCCGCCGACGAGTGGCCGCTTGGGTGGCCATCATCGCGACCTGAAGGGGGGTCATCGTAGGGAACAGCGTGGCGTTCTGGAACGATCGCACCAGTCCGAGTCGGCTACGTGCCTCTGGGGAGAGCGAGGTGATGTCGGCACCGTCGTAGATGACGCGTCCTACGTCGGGCTTGATGAAGCCACTGACGAGCTCGAACAACGTCGTCTTTCCCGCCCCGTTCGGACCGATGAGTCCGAGTGTCTCGCCCCTTGCAACCTTGAACGTAACGTTGTCGACTGCCATCAGATCGCCGAAGTTTCGGGTGAGTGTGATGACCTCGAGAAGCGGCTGACCGGACTGGTCGGCTTGGGGTGCTGACGCCGGTTGCAAGGAGAGCGCTGAGGTGGCGGGAGTGGCAACCGGTTCGATGTCATCGGTGACCGTGACGCCGTGCAGCCGGGCGATGGCATCGATGACATGGCGCTTCGTCGAGGAGAAGAGGCCCACCAGTCCCCGCGGTTGCTCGAGGATCAGAATCAGCCAGGCTGCATTGAGACCGGCGAGGGCCGAGAGTTCGAGGTCGAAGAACTCAGGGATACCGATCAGGTATGCGGCACCCAGCAGTGGGCCCATGAGTTCGCCAAGTCCGCCCACGACGGCGATCGCAACGACGTCGACACTGGCCGACGGCGTGAATATCGCCCGACTCACGAACGTGTTGTTGAACGCCAGCACTGAGCCGCCGACCCCGGCGATGGCTCCAGCGAGGGCGTAGGTACCGAGCAACGTTCGCCGACTCGCGATCTGAAACACGCGGGCAGCGTTGTCGTTGTCGCGAACAGCGATGAGGTGACGGCCGATGGACGATTGGCGAACGATGGTCGCAAGCGTGGCGACGACCACGAACGATCCGAGCGCCACGTAGTAGTACCCGCGTGACGTCTCGAGTTCGGACCCGAGCAAAGTGATGGGCCGCGTCGAAGCACCAGCGCCGAATGCCCAGTCCTGACGGAGGAGCCACGAAGACGTGACGAGAGCAAACGCCAGCGTCGCCACGGCGAGGAGCAACCCCCTGACCCGGAGAGCCGGTAACCCTACCGCCGCCGAAACAGCAGCGCCCACGACCGCTGACACCAGCATGGCGCCGATGAGTGTGCCGAAACGCGACGAGACCTCGACCGCTGCCACCGCCCCGATGGCTGCGAACCCGACCTGGCCGAGGGAGAGCTGTCCACCAAGTCCTGTGAGGAAGCTGATTGACATCGCGATGATCGCGAACGCGAGCACCGTCGAGCAGATGAAAGCCGACTCGTTGCTGGCCCAGATCGGTATCAGGATCGCGGCGACCAACGCGACCGCTGCCGCAACCCAGCCGAGGTGTCTGATGAGCCAGATGTCGAGGTATTCATCGGGCAGACGGTCTGCTGTCGAGACTGTGGTCCACGGTTCGGTTTCTTCGCGTGGCGAAGAGAACGTGCGTGCTACGCCAACCAAGATCAGAGCGAAGAGCAGCACTTCGAAATAGCCGGAACTGTCGGGATTCGTTGCGATGAGCTGCTCTGCGACACCAATTCCGAGACCGGCAGCAAGGGCAACGGGAAGGTTCGCGAATCGAGCGAGCGCGGCGACGGCGAGACCTCGGATGATGAAGTCGGGGCCGAGCGTGTCTGGCGTGACGGTACTCTGATTCGGGATGATGAGCATGGCGGCAAACGCGGCGATGGCTCCAGCCAGCGCCCATGAGAGCATCGCCAGGTAGTGCGGATCTGCGCCGGCGAGTGTGGCCGCGTCGGGGTTGGATGCTGCGCCCCGGATCGCCAGTCCGAATCTCGACCGCTGCAGGAACTGGTAGAGCCCGACGACCACAATCGGCGAGAGCACGAGGAGCGCTGTCGCAGAAGGTGAGACGTATGCATCAAGGTCGAAATCCGGGAACCACGGTGGCTGAGGAAAATTGCCGCCTCCGAGTCCGCCGCCTGAGAACGACAGCGCGAGTAGTAGCAATGCCTGGCCTGTGCCGAGCGTTGCGACCATGGCCAACACTTTCGGCGAACCGCTCAGCTTTCTCACGATCACCACTTCGAGCGCGGCCCCGATGCATGCGGCTGCAACCAAGGCGCCGAGGAACCCCAACCAGTACGGCACCCCGTAGTCGCGGACGACAACCGACATCATTGAAGCCGTGAACAGTCCCGTCGCCCCGTGCGCGAAGTTGATGAACCCGCTGGATCGATAGGCGAGCACAAGCCCGATGCCGAGCAGCGAGTAGCCGGTCCCGAAGATCAGGCCAAGAAGAACCAGTGGCGACGAGACGTCATAACTGCCCATCAGTGGTCGGCCACGATCGTGTGGAGGCCCTCGAGATAAGCGGCCCGGAGGAGATCCGGTTGGTTCCTCAGCTCGGCCGCCGGCCCGTGGTGGCCGATCGAGCCTTTCTCCATGACGAAGGCATGGTCGGCGATCGATAGCGCGAGGTTCACCGATTGTTCGACGAGCAGAATCGCAGTGCCTCGGTCCGCGATCTGACGAACGACGGGAAGTAGTTCGGCGATGATGGTCGGTGCCAATCCCAACGAGAACTCGTCGATCAGTAGAAGTCGCGGCCGGTGCATCAGCGCCTTCGAGAGGGCGAGCATCTGTTTCTCGCCGCCAGACAAGGTCAGGCTCACCTGACCGCGTCGCTCGGCGAGCCTCGGAAACAGTTCGTAGGCCTCGGACAGAGCAGCCGATCGCTCCGCGGCTGGAACGAGGTGGGTGAACAGTCGTAGATTCTCGGCGACGGTGAGGTCACCGGCAACTGCGCTCCCTCCGACGATCTGATGGAGACCCATGCCAACGCGCCACGTCGGTCTGGTTCGGGTGATGTCGAGTCCCTCGTAGATGATTCGTCCGCCGATGGTGGGCTCGAGCCCTGAGATAGCTCGCAGCAGAGTTGTCTTGCCGGCGCCGTTGGTGCCGAGCAGGGCTACGATCTGGCCTTCCTCGACAGTGAGACCGACACTGAACAGCACCTGGACAGATCCGTAGGCAACGTCCAGGGAGTCGACTACGAGTGCAGGGATCGGTGAGTTGTCGAAACTGAGTACTCGGCGCGGTACCGACGTCGCGGTTGCGATCATCTCGTCGGTGTCTTCAGTTCTGGCCGGGTCTGCGAACCGTCTGATCGCCCACCCTGCGAGCGCGAGAGGAACACCGGTGAGGGCGATCTTCCATTGATCCGACCACGAACCGATGACGTGCGCGTTCAGGACAGAGGCGAATGTGCCCCCGACGGCAATGTCGATCAACTGCCGAACTGCGACCTTGCGTCGCATGCTGGGGTGAACTGACGAGTTCGTTGCTGCATCGATGCCGCCAACCGCGAGCCCAAGGGCAGCTCCCGCAATGGCCCACGAGACAACGAGTCCGACGTAGGTGAACGACAGTCCGCCGATCGTGGCCGCCGTCCCTGCCACGAACACCTGAAGTCCGACAGCATCGGCTCGCTGACTTCCGTTGAGGTCGTCGAGGCGGTGGTACCAGCGGCCGAGTGTCGTGGCCGCAGCCGCGGCCAGGGGTCCCGCGGCGAGCACGGCAGCGGTCTGCGTCGGGCTGCGCTGCCACTCACCTTCGAGTAGACGTCGGGCCGCCTCCCCACCGCCGAAGATCGCACCTCCTGCGGAGACCGCCAGCAGCCGGCTACGGACGATCCATGGGGTGTCGAAGGCGCGAATCGAATTGGCGCAATGATCGTCTTCGTCGTGCAACAGGGCAAGAGGGGCGAGCGAAGCAGCGGCGAGGCACGAGACGCCCATCGCCGTCCACAGCGCCGTGCTCGGCGCGATGTCGAACAACATGTCCATGATGAGCGGAGTCGCGGCCCCGAGTGCGATCGAGGCCCACACGCGATCGGCGAGCCGACGATGAGTGTGCCGTGTGCCGTGTGTCGTTATCAGGATTCGCGTGAGTACGAGCCCAGGAGCTGCCCCGGCAGCCACCATGACGCCTCCCGAGGTGAACCACGTGATGTCGATGGTCCACGCCATGAGCGTGAGGCCGACGGTCGAAACGATCGCGCCGACAAAGATGGTGAGACCGGCCGGCACGATGTCACGAAGGCGACCAACGGCAACCGCCGCCGCGAGCGCAGCCGCCGCGAAGATGGCCGACTCGGCAACGAGGCCGTCGACCGCGCCCAGATCGCCACTGATGTCAGATCGGTGGACAACGAGGATGGAGATGACCATGGCCACCGTCGAGGCATGTAGCCCGAGGGCGAATGTTCCGAACCGAGTCACGACATTGCCGTCAGCTGCTGGTGGCGAACGAATCGGTCACTCGTCGAGTGTCGTGTCGCCACCGACCGCTCACTCGCCAAAGACCATCGTGTCGCCGAACGTAGCCATGCATTGACAGCCCTCGTCGAAAGCGAACGAGTGATACGCGCTGGCTCCGGTATAACTTCCCTCTTCGAACGTGACGTCGTACGCTGCCGCCGACTGGAATCCGGCACCCAGACGCCAGATGGCCTCGCTGACACCCTGGGCTGAGAGCTCATCGAGGTCAGAGCCGACGATGGTCAGCAGTCGGATCGAGTCACAGAACAACAGACCACTCCTCACATTCGCCCGGCTCTCGAACGGCAGGCCGGCGGCGGTGAACGTGTCGAGGCATTGTGCCTCGGCGTCGTTGGAGGGGAATGCGTACTGATCGTCATTGACATCGAAGCCGGGGAGCACCGAGATTCCGCTCGAGCCGGGGAGCATCTCTGGGTAGTTGAAGACGTTGAACTCGGGAGCGTCGTGGCTGGTGATCGCATAGGCGGGCGCGAAGTTCTGCGTGATCGACGTATCGATGAACCACGAAACGAGCCGGGAACCGCCAATCCCGACGACCTTGTTGACCCCGGCTTGCTTGAAGTTCACGATGGCCTGGAGCTGGTCGTTGTTGAACGCAGTTCCGTCGGTCGGATCGATGGTGTTGTACGACGCGACCTCGACGCCGGCTGCGGTCAGCCGAGGGAGGAATTGCTCGTCGTAGACGCGCTGACTCAGGTCGGATTCGATGGCTATGACGCCGACAGTCGCTTCGTCGAACCAGCCGTTGTCGATGAGGCCGGTGGCGAGGCCAGAAACGATGTCGTCGTAGGACGGTAGGAACGGCGACCAGAGATAGGGCGCGAGTTCGTCGTACCCGGTCTGGTCGATGGGGTACAGCGTCGCGTCGAACATGAGCGTCTTGGCGTTGGCGTAGCACGGCCTCGCGTTCTCTTGGAACTGGCCGAAAAGCACCACCGCGAAAGCCTTGTCGTCCTGGGTGATCGCGTTGCAGAGACGCTCTTCGGCGACTGGGCCGTCGGTGATGGCGTCATAGACATGGATCTTGGCGTCGATCATTCTTCCGGCGATCCCACCGTTGGCGTTGGCGTCAGCGACGAGCGCCTCGATCTGAGCCACGCGGTCGCCCTCATCTGGCACGTCCCACCCGAATGCTGCGGCGACCTTCGAGGTGTCGACCACTACGAACGCGAGGGTGATGATCTCGTCGGTGACGCCAGGCGTGTCCGCTCCAGCTCGAACGAGGTCGTCTGTACCAGCTGCTGTGGTTTCAGCGGTCGAGGTGGTCGTCGAAGTGGTGCTGTCACCGGCTTGTGAGCAGGCAGCAGCACACAGAGCTACCGCGATGATCAGCACCGACATCGGCGCGGTGCGGGTGAGCGTGGTCATGTGGACACCTCATCGGCGATGGTTGGCATGTTCGGTCGAGACGCCCCTGTCGCACGGACAGCTGCGGCGTGGGCACTTCTTCGCTCCTTCAGTCGGTCTGCCGCGAGATAGACGATGAGCCCAAGGAGCACAACAACTACAGCAGTTTGCACCCAACGACCGAGATCGAGCCACCACTGGCCGATGAGGTGGAGCGCCTCATCGTTGAACCCGGCCAGGTAGCCGAGGGTGGCTAGGCCTGGTACGAACCAAGGTCGAGAGATCATTCGGTTCATTTTGTGGTGCCGAACTGTGCGCCTTCTCGACCGGCGATCAGGTACTCGGCAGCTTCGAGCCGCCCACGTTCGGCCGGGAAACCCTGAACGAGGCCCATCGAGAGGTCGCGTAGCGACCGCGAGATGATGCCGTCCATCCCGGTGTTCGATGTGCCGCAAGCCTTGAACGCTTGGACGGCGACCTGGAAGCAGTTGTCGGCGATCTCACCCTTGGCGATCCGCCATGTGGCCACCACGTCGTCCTTCGGCAGGATGTGTGGAACTGCTGTCTCGAGTTCGATCTGGCGGCGAGCCCAGAGGTAGGCGGTGTCGAGGTGAGCGCGCATCTTCCCGATGAGCTGCTTGTGAAGGGGACTCGTCCCGATCGCCTCCTTCGACTCATGATACGTCGTGGTGCTGAGGTACTCGATGGCGAAGTCGTACACGGCCTGAGCCGCTCCGATGTACACCGACGACAGCGCTACCTGGTTACCGACGAAGCTGCCTCGGCTCACCTGGGTCATCTTCACGAACGAGCCGAAGGCCGTGAGCGCGTGACCGGTCGGGACGAAGGCATTTTCGAGGACGATGCCGTGAGTAGCTGTGGCGCGCATGCCCACAGCGTCCCACTTGGTGCGTTCACCGACACCTGGCGTGTCGCGAGGAATGAGGAAGATGGCGAGGTGGTCGGCAGTGTCCCCGGTGTCGAGCTTGGCCGTGACCAGGTAGTCGTCTGCCACACCTGTGGCGCAGCCGAACGACTTCACGCCGTTCAGAACCCATCCGCCGTCGGTGCGAGTGGCTTCTGTGGCGATGGTGATCGCAGCGCCTTTCGTTCGCACGGACTCCGAGGCAAAGTTCGCGACCCAGCGGCCCTCATCACCCATGCGTCGCAGGACCAGTTCGCCGAAGTGTCGAACCGACTCGATGTCGTCTTCAGGGAACAGGCCTGCCTCGATGGCGTCGAGGGGTAGGAGGCCACGAGAAGCTCCACTGCACTGGAAAAAATAAGCGAGTGACGTCGATGCGCATGCCGTTGCCATGGCGAACGTTGCGGCCGACAGGTCACGAAGCCCGCCCCCCATGCCGCCGTATTGTTCAGGGACGAGCAGACCGAGTAACCCGGCCGCGGAGACTGTTGCGACGTGCTCGGCGGGGAACTCGCCGAGTCGGTCTGCTCTGGCCGCGGCTGCGGCAAGCGCGGGGAGAACCGAGTCGACGCTACGGGCGCGATCGCGTTCCGCGTCTGTCATGTCGTCGATCAGTAGTTCGCCAGTGGCGCGTGCGGAGTCAGTGTTCGGCAAGGATCCTCCCGAACCCGTGGATGCGGTCGTCGATGCCGGTCGTCCGCAGCGCGTGCCACAGGGTTGCGACGTTGATGGCCAGTACTGGCTTGTCGAGTTCCGCCTCGAGTGCGGCAGCTTGACGAACGAACGACAGGTTGGTGCCGACCTGGACGATCGCGTCGACATCGGGTCCGTCAACCTGCTCCACGATGTGATTGATCTCTGGCTCGTGCACTTCGGCGATGGACGTTGCCGAGTCGCACCGGAGGCCTGTGACGGCGGCTACTTCGAATCCGGCTTCGGTGAAATAGGCCGACACCTGTCGGTCGGCCACTGGCTGATATGGGCTGAACACTCCGATGCGTTCGGCACCGAACGCTGACAACGCATCTCGGCATGACCGCGCCCCGGTTGTGACGGAAAGGCCGCTCTGGTCGTGCACCCGTTTCTCGAAGGCGGCGTTCCCTGCGATGCCGCCCCAGAACGTCTCGGCGCTCATTCCCATGAGCAGGTGAGTCGGTTTCGCGGTCATGACGTCTCGGATCGCTGTGGTAATCGATTGGCGTATCTCACCAAGCAGCAACTCGAAGGATTCGTCGCTGTCGAGCGCGGGGTTCTCGATGTACATCCTGCCGGTGTGGAAGGTCACGCCGTCTGGCCGGATCATGGCCAGATCATGTTCGACGACGGTGTTCGTCGAGGGCGCGATCACGCCCAGGCGGCCCCGTCGCCCAACGGCGGACATGTCCGTCTCAGCCATGGAGAGCCGCTGTTCCGTTCAGCGGAACGCTGTTCACAACCGCCACGTCATGAAGCTACCCCGCGAGGACGCCGATGATGATGTCTGCCCCGCCGGCGTTCTTGGCGGCCACATCGCCGTAGGTGTATCCGACGTACACGAAGGATTCGGACCCGGTGACGTCGAGACCCGTCCCTTCGTCCAGGGCTGCGGAACCGATGATCGTTCTGTGGACGATCTCACCTTCCGAGTCGAGCCATAGCAGCATTGCATCGCCGGCACCGATCGTGTCCGGCAAAGAACCAGCCGTCGACCCCGTTGCCACGATCCGATCGCCGACCTGCCTGACGCCGAACACCGTGTCGAGCTCTGAGGTGCCGAACTGCGTGGCGAACCTCTGGGTGCCGTCGGCATGGAAGGCAGCGACGAGAGCGTCCCGTCCCCCCGCATTGCCGGCGGCCACGTCGCCTTCGGTTGATCCAGCAACAAGAGCCCCTCCGTTGTCAGCAGTGCCCACGCCTTGAGTCCAGTCGAGTCCTTCCGAGCCGAACTGACGAACCCAGATCAGGTTGCCGTCGGGGCCGAGTCGGACAACGAACGCATCCTTGTCACCGAGATTGGGTCCACCGAAGTCGCCCTCGGTGTATCCGGTGACATAGATCCCACCGTCGGGAGCGAGTGCCGATCCCTGTCCCCAATCGGTGCTATCGGTGCCGAACTGTCGTATCCAACTCTGGGTCCCATCAGCTTCGAACCGGGCCGCGAACCCGTCGAAGCCGTCGCGGTCGGAGGCCGAGTCGAGCACACTCGCGGTGTAACCAGACACGTACACCCCGTCGTCGAAGGCCGTGACGTCGAAACCCCGGTCCCACTGCTCGCCGCCGAACTGTCGACGCCATTGCTCGGCACCGTCCTGGCCGAACTGCGCGACCCACACGTCTGCTGACCCTTGGTTCGGGCCAGCGAGATCACCTTCGGTGTAACCGCCGACGTAGATGTGGCCGTCGCTCGAGACCGAGACGCCGAGCGGTGAATCGTTGGCCGGTCCTCCGAACTGGACGGTCCACAGTTCGTCCCCTGAAGAATCTAAGCGCATCAGCACGACATCGCGGTTGCCGTTGTTCGATTCGCCGATGGAGCCCGTTGTCGAGAAGGCGGTGACGACGCTCCCATCGTTCAACGAGGCCACAGCGAAGGCAGTCTCGTCCTCCTGGCTTCCGAACTGGGCCTGCCAGGTCGGGGCAGCGCCCTCGCTGTCACCACACGAGGCCGCAAAGAGCGCGATCAGCGTGTACGCCGGCCAGATTCGACGCACTTGTGTCGGTCAGCCCTTGCGGCTCTTGGCGACGTAGGCGCCGCCACCGATGACGGCTGCCGCGATCGCGATGATCGCGATGATGAGCCCCGTGTTGGTTCCGCCATCGTCACCATCGGCAGCCGATGGTGACTCGGTCGTGGCCGGTGCTGCAGTGGTGGCCGGTGCTGCAGTGGTGGACGGTGCCTCTGTGGTCTCGGAAGCCACTGCACCACTAAAGGTCACTTCGACTGCCGCGTAGTTGGCGTTTGCGCCGATGCCGTCGCCGGCAACGATGAAGCAGGGTGTCGAGGCATCGCACCGATCAGGAACGTGTGACACGGGGTACTCGATTGTCGCCGATCCGTCATTGCCGATGCTTGCCGTGTGCATGCCGTAATTGCTGAGTTCGCAGTCTGAAGGTCCTGCTGCTGGATATCGGTAACAGGTGACGACTGTGACCGTGGCTCCGGGGAGGAAACTCGTGAGTTCGACGGTGAGGGTTTCGCCGTCTTCCAGGCCCTCTGAGTTCGACAGCACCATCGTCTCACCGTTGTGGCCCTCACCGTGATCGGCGGCCGCTGGGCTGCCAGTTATGGCAATGGCAAGCATCACAAGTACGAAGATGGACGTTGCTTTGCGCGACATTGGAACTCCCCGTCTCGACCCGTTGGTCGCTTGGGCGGTGAGGCTAGAACGAAACACTGTTCCGGTCAACGAAACACCGTTGCACCGACAGCACCGGTGAACGAGATCAGGAAAGAGGTCTCGCGAGCCCGTCCGGCCAAGCGTGAACACTGTCGAGTTCGGCTTCCATCGACCACAGAGCCTTGATCATCGAAGCCTGGAGGACGTACTGGCGGGCCTCATCTGGTTCGCGGGCAGTGACTGCCATGTTGGCGAGTGCCGCTTGTCTGGCCTCACCAGATGGTGCCGCCAGACTCACCGCGTTCGCATGGGTGTGGCGTCGGACGTAGTCGATGGCGAGGTCGCGTCGAATGGTCGCGAAGTGGTCGAGTTGCTGGCTGGTGATCTGACCGTTGAGGTGCCCAGCGAGACCGCGTCCGAGCAGCACCGCGTCGTGGACGCCACCGTTCATGCCCATGCCGCCGAGTGGGTTGTTGATGTGCGCGGCATCGCCCACGATGACGGCGCGATCGACCCGGAACTCGTTCGCGACCCTCTGATGGACCTGGTAAATCGTTCTGTGGGCGATCTCGTAGCGTTCGGGTCGCGAAACGACGCTCTGCAGGCGGCGTTCAGCACTCTCGTCCGACAACGCCTGTTCGTCCGATTCGTCGTCGCCGACTGGAAACAGCGCTCGCCACAGATCGACCGTGCGAAGCAACACGAGCCACTCATCGGGGTCACTGATGTAGTTGACGTAGGAGAGATCGTCGAGATGGACGGCCATGTCGAACGGCGTCGACACGACGACATACCGATCGGCGTAGGTCATCCCCTCGAACGTGAGGTCGAGCGCCTTTCTGACGTTGCTACCCGCACCATCGGCGCCCACGATGGCGTCGAAGCTTTCTGACTCGCCAGAGGTGAAGTGCACTGTCGCCCGGTGGTCGTTCTGGTCAACTCGGGCAACCGGCATGGAGAAGCGGACCTCGACGGCCTCGTTCGCTGCGAACCGGTCCAGCAAGATCTGGCACAGCTTGAACTGTTCGCACTGCAGTCTGAACGGGTATCGCGTCACGTCGCCCACCGATCCGAGATCGAACTCGGCAACGAGGCCGTGACGCCGGTCGCGGTACGCGAATCGTTCGGCGACGAGGCCGCGTTCGATCATTTCGGGAACCACCCCGAGGGGTGTCAGCAGTTCGAGCGTGGCGGGATGAAACGTCGAGGCTCGAAGTTCGAGCGGAAGCTGTGGCGCGGCCTCGAAGATGGTGACGCGGATATCGAGGTCTGCAAGAACAGCGGCGGCAACGCAGCCCACCGGCCCTGCTCCGATGACGGCGACATGCGGACCCGACGAGTCAGAACTCACGCAGCATCATCCCATGGCCGCTGAACTGATCGTCGAATCCCATCGTGCGAAGGGCGTGCCACAGGCAGACGGCATTGATGGCGAGGACCGGCTTCCCGAGCCAGCGCTCGGCCTGGTCGGCGACCTCGACCATCGACAGGTTCGTCCCGCACTGAACAATGGCGTCGATGTCGTCGCCGTCGAGTCTCCGGAGTTCGTCCACGATGGTCTCCGGAGTGACGTCGGCAATGGACGTTGCGGTCGCGCACTTCAGGCCGTGGACGCGCTTTACGTCGTATCCGCATTCGGTGAAGTAGCCATGGACTTGCTCGTCGCCGACACTTTGATACGGAGTGATACACGCAATGCGCTCGACGCCGAGACGTTCGAGAGCCGCGTTGCAGGCATCAGCACCAGATGTGATGCCAAGGTCGCCACTGATCTCCCTGACCCGTGCCTCGAACGCGGCATTTCCCTCTTTGCCGCCCCAGAAGGTCTCGGCCGACATGCCCATGAGGATGTGGTCCGGTTCGCACGTCATCACGTCGCGAACGGCGGTTGGAATGGTGTCGCGGATCAGGTCGAGAAAGTACAGGAACGCCTCGTCGCTGCTGAGGTCGGTTGCCTCGACGAAGAACCGGCCGCTGTGAAATGTGACACCTGCGGGCCGAATGCGGTTCAGATCGTGTTCGACAACGGTGTTCGTCGACGGGACGATCACACCGATCTTGGCTCGGTATCCAACGACGTCAGGCACGTGATGCTCCCCGGTGAAACGGCGTTCCTCTGAACGGAACGCTAGCCGACGCGTGGCTCGCCCGATCCTGGGCCGAGGGGCCAGGTGGGTGCTGGGAAATGCATGAACCAAGTCGAGAGAACCAGGGCGAGCGTCTGAAGTGCAACGAAGATCGCGTGGTTGTCGTGCACAGCGAGATAGGTCAGCGTGACCACGAGGTTGGGCACGTGACAGAACACAACCTTGCGACCGTTCCACGCTTGGATGTTGTGTGGCGGAGATACGAAGCGGTCCCAGTAGCGGTCGTGCCAGAGACCGGTGACGGTGGAGATGACGCCAAAGGTGAGAACGCCGATGACGAGCCTGTTGTCGTTGATCTCAGCTGCCCCCATGCGAATGGCCAGATAGAGCTGACCCTGTGAGATGCCCCACAGCAACCCGAAACCAAGGACCATCGGTGTGTGCCTGCGCCGGTCATGAGTAACGGTCCCCTTCGGCCAGATCACGCCGTACGCGACGACGATCACCGTGAGACATCCGACCGTGGACATCCACCACTCGACAGATTGGAGTTGGCTCGATGTCGCAATTGCTTCGCCGAACACGGTCGCTGTCACCCCAGACAGCCCCGCAATGATCCAGCAAACCGCGAAGTAGGCGAGAGCGCGGATGACAGCCGAGTTCGGCGAGTAGGTGCCGCGAATGCTCACGGTTGGGGTCTCAGCGCCACAGCCACCGCAACGAGTCGGCGAAAATTGCGCCGCCGTGACGGAGGTTGTGGCCCCCTCTGCCGAACTCGAATCGATGGTCGTATCCGGCGAAGTCGAGCGCGGCGGCCATCTGCTGGTTCGCGAGCGGCCAGTTGCCCGTGATGATGTTGCCGTCCAACTCTCCGCTGGTGAGCATCACGCGGATCGGCTTCCGCTCGGTACTACGAATCAGGTAGGGGTAATTGTGGCCTCCCAGGATGTTCACGAATGAACCGCAGTGACTGAGCACCTTTCCGAACGACTCAGGTCTGAACCAGGCGGCGGTAAATGCGCTGATGCCGCCGCTGCTGATGCCACAAATGGCTCGCTCTGCGGGGTCGTCACTGATTACCAATCCGAATTGCGAGGCCAGACTGGGAATGAGTTCTTCGTCGAGGAAGGTGACGTAGGCGTCGGTCAGGCTGTCGTATTCGTGGCGGCGCTGGTTGCTTGCTGCGACATGCTGCTCGCTGTCGTAGTCGTCGGCCGTGCTTGATGGGTCAGGCTGCGGGCGGCCGGGCATGAGAAAGATCGCAACCATCGAGGGGAGATCGCCTCGTGCGATGAGTGTGTCGAGGACTGCAGCTGCGCGGACTGATCCGGCTTCGTCCAGGTACCAGAGTCCGTCGTTGAAGACCATCAATGGAGCCGGTCCTGTCGGAACGACTGCAGGTTGGTAGACAGCCAATCCGCGGGTGGTGTTCGCGAAAATGTCGGACTGGGTCCACTCCTCGAGGTGGATCACTGTGCCTCGAGAAGTGTCGCCCTCGCGGAATGCCTGAGGGCAAGGGTGGTATGCCGCATCGCCCTCGGTGTTGAGTGCGTTGGCCAGTTCCGCGTTTTCACGTCCGTTGACTGTGAGCCCGACTCGCTCCTCGTCGAACATCTGGTGGAGACCGAGTCCTGTGTAGGTCTCGACGTTCATAGTTTCTCCTTTGCGACGCGATGAGGCTAACGCCGGGTGTCCAGCTGCGCGAGAGTGAAAGGGATGCGACTCGAGGATCCTGATCTGCTCATTGGTGCTTCGAAGTTCGTTGCTGACCTCGAGGTACCCGATTGTCTCCACGCGCACTTTGTGCGATCGGCAGAGGCTCACGCGAACGTTGTCGCCGTCGACGTCAGCGAGGCCGAGCAGATGGAAGGAGTCATTGCCGTATTCACGGGTGAAACGATCGGCCTCGAACGCCAGGTGCACGTGCCATCGCTTCCGCTGACGATGACCCGCTACCCGTTGGTGAAGGACACGGTTCGCCATGTGGGCGAGGCCGTGGCGGTCGTCATCGCCGAGACACGAGAAGCTGCCGAGGACGCTGCCGAATTCGTGTTCGCCGAACTCGCTCCGCTCGAACCGATCGTCGTGCCGGAGCGCTCCGAAGCTGCGCCGCCGATGTACCCAGACGCTGGCACGAACCTTGTCCACCAGATTGACGATGGTGCCGAAGATCCCGTGGTCGGCGCCGACGTCATCGTGGAAGTCCACGTCAGGAACTCGCGCCTCACATCGGTTCCGATGGAGAACGACGGTGTCGTCGTCACTCCCACCGACGGAGGATTGGACGTGTGGGCGACGTCGCAGGGCGTACATGGGATGCGAAGCGAACTCGCCGCCATCGTCGGGCTGTCGGCTGAACAGATTCGGGTCAGAGCACCAGCGGTCGGTGGTGGCTTCGGGGGCCGAGTCGCCCTGCCTGTCGAGTTCACGGTTGTCGCCAAGGCAGCGATTCTGCTCGGCCGATCGGTGCGGTGGTTGCAGGGCAGGGTCGAAAATCTCACCGGCATGTCCCAAGGCCGAGACATCCACTCGACTGTCCGGCTCGGGTTGACCGGTGCCGGCGACATTGTCGGCATGGACTTCGCGGCCATCGGCGATGCCGGATCGGCTGCCCATGGTGGCGCCGGGTTACTGGTGTCGGTCCGACGCCAGGCCGCGGGCCTCTATCGCACACCGAAGTTCAGGTGGAAGGGCAAAAGCGTGCTCACCAACACGCCGCCTGTCGGTGCGTACCGCGGGGCTGGTCAGCCCGAAGCGAACCACGCTCGAGAGCGAGCGCTCGACATCGCAGCGATACGGCTCGGCATGGACCCGGTCGAACTTCGACGGCGCAACCTCTACACGCGTGACGATTTCCCGCTCACCGCCGCCGGCGAAGTCACCTATGACTCGGCTGATCCGGTCGAAGCGCTTGACCACGCTGTGATGCTCGTTCGCCGCGACCACTGGCGACGTGAACAGAGCGAACGACGATCTGCCGAGGCGCGGCACGAGATTGGCATCGGGTTCGCCTGTTACTCGCAGACATCTGGACGTGGCAACCCGACTGATTCCGCTGTGGTGCAGATCCACGCCTCTGGTCGGGTGTCGATTGCGTGTGGATCGCCCTCGCATGGACAGGGTCACCTGACCACGTGGGCCAATCTCGTGAGCACCCGACTCGGCGTCGATCCACTCGATGTCGACGTCGTCGATTCCGACACCGCTGCGATCGATCGCGGTCTCACGACCGGCGGGTCACGAGCGAGTCAGGTGCTCGCCTCGGCGCTGCTCAACGCGTGCGACGATCTTGTCGAGGCCGGACGCCCCATCGCGGCGAACGAACTCGAGGCAGCAGAGGACGACATCGTCGTGGTTGCGGCCGAGTCCGGGTTGGCTGCGGGTCTCTCGGTCAAGGGCGTACCGTCGAAGCGGGTCACGTGGGCCGCCATCGCGTCGGGGACTGATCGCGGCTGCCTCGAAGCAATTCGCGACGACGCGACATTCGGAGAGGCACATCCGTATGGAACTCACGCTTCCATCGTCGAGGTCGACACCGACACTGGTCATGTCCGTCTGATCGACCACGTCGCCGTCGACGATTGCGGCGTCGTTCTCGAACCAGAGATCGTCCAGGGCCAGCAACACGGTGGAGCGATAGCGGGTGTATCGCAGGCACTGTGGGAGTTCATGTCGTTCGATGCCGACGGCAATCCGGAAACTGCGATGCTCACGAACTACGCGATTCCTTCAGCTGTCGAGGTGGGCACGATGACGACAGCCACGATGAACGCGGTGTCGGACCGGAACATCATCGGCAGCCGCGGCATCGGCGAGAATGGTTGCAACGGAGCAACCGCTGCTGCCCACAACGCGGTGATCGACGCCCTGTCGAACCGTGGTGTCGAGCACATCGACCTCCCGCTGACACCTCAGCGGGTGTGGCGAAGCATCCGGGAAATGAGTCCGGTGATTCACACACCGAACGCCGGGGTCTGACCTCGGCATTCGGTCCCGGGTGTCATCAGCGAGACACGCGTTCTGCATTGCTTCGATGCTGGGATGGACTCGGCCTGTAGCCCAGAGGTCATGTGAGTGCCGCGATCGCCTCTTCGACGTCAGCGACCGTGTTGTAGAGATGGAATGAAAGGCGCGTCAGACCCGCCCGGACCGCGGCGGAGATGTCTGCGGCTGCAAGTGCCTCGGCCGCGCCCTCGATGGGCATCGACACGATGGCCGAATTCGATGGCTCGAGCCCGAGACCCTCCCTGAACGCGTTCGCCAGCCCCAGATTGTGGGCGTGGATCGTCTCCGTTCCGACTGCTGCCAGGAGCTCGAGCGTCGGAGCGGCAGCAGCCCACGACGACCAGGCCGGCGAGATGTCGAAGCGTCGGGCCGATCGGGCAAGACGAAGTGGCGGGCCGTAGTTCGTGTCCCAAGGGAGTTCGCCTGCGTACCAGTTGGCCGCATTCGGGCGGAATCGGTCGAGCATGTCGGGGCGGATCGTCATCAGGCCCGCACCGCGTGGGCAGCAGAGCCACTTGTACGCCGTCGACGCGGTGACGCTGAACCGGTCCGCGTTCATCGGTAGCCATCCGGCCCCGTGGGTCGAGTCGATGAATGTCATCGCCCCCATGGAATCGGCCGTGTCGGCGAGCGCATCGAGATCGATCACCCGGCCATCGGCCGACTGCACCGCGCTCACGGCGACAAGCGTCGTTCGATCGCCGATCGCCTCGATGATGTGATCCAGGGGGACAACACGAGTCGAAATCCCGTCCTCGGCCCTGGCTAGAAAGGGAAACAGCAATGACGTGAAGTCTTCTTCCGCGGCGAGCACTTCGTCGCCAGGTGACAGTGATGCCGCGACCATCCCTGACACCGACGAGAGCTGCGACATGATGGCGATGCCATCGATGTCGGATGCCCCGACGAGTTCGCTGAAGGCCACCCGGCTGCGGTGGATCATCTCGTCATAGGAGTAGATGTCGACTCGACCAGAGCGCCAGAGTTCGAGATCGGCCGCAAGTGCCTCGGCCGCATCGCGCGTTCCGAGCCCGACAGTTGCGGTGTTGAGAAAGCAGTGGTCGGGGCTGAATTGCTGCCGTGCTTCGACGATGTCCACGTCGCTCATGATGCACCACAACGACTCGTAATCGTCGACCCAGAACCCCGGAATGGCCATCAGGACAACTGTCTGGCTCCCCATCGATTGGCAGACGTGTAGTCACGCCGCTGGGAGTAACGTTGCGCGGATGGTCGAAGCCGCACCTCAGATCGAACGTGATCAGCTGGCGGCCATCCAGAAGCGGACCGTTCGGGTACTCATGGTCGGCGTGATTCCAGCCGGAGCTGCGATGTCCGGTGGGTACGCGGCTGCAGCGATCCTCGGCGAGGAGATCACGGGTAGCGATACGCTCGGCGGGCTCGTGGCGGCCTGCGTCTCGGTCGGGGGCGCGCTTGCCACTGTTCCACTGGCGAAGCTGATGGCACGGAAAGGTCGACGAGTCGGTATCAGGACGGCATTCCTGGTCGGCCTGGCCGGGTCTCTGTTGTGTCTGCTCGCCGCATTGTCCGATAACTACTTGCTCCTCGTTCCGGGTGTCATGGCAATCGGTGCCGGTCAGACGGGAACACTCGCCAGCCGGTACGCCGCTGCTGATCTCGCATCAGAGAGCACGCGGGCCCAGGCCATCGGGCTGCTCATGTGGGCCGGTGCTTGGGGCTCTGCCATCGGGCCATGGCTCGGTCTCGACCAGGGTGCGCGTGCAGCGGAGGCGTTGCGACTGCCTGAGCTTGCTGGTCCGTATCTGTGCGCCATGGTTCTCTTCTCGCTTGCCGCGTTCTACACGAATCGATCGTTGCGGCCCGATCCGCTGGAACTCTCTGGCGGTATGACAGCCGAGGGGACCCCGCGCCGAATGACGACGAGTGCGTTGTCTACGATCTGGTCGCTCCCGAGCGCGAGGCTGGCCGGCGCAGCGATGATCGTCGGTCATGTCGTGATGGTCGGTGTGATGACAGCAACTCCGCTCCACATGAAGGACGGTAGCCACGAACTGCGAGTCGTCGGCTTCGTGATTTCGCTGCACATGGTCGGGATGTACTTCTTTGCGCCGGTTGTCGGAAAGCTCGTCGACGTCATCGGCCCAAAGCTCGTTGTGGCCATGGGCGGTGGCATCTTGTTCTCTGGCGCCGAACTGGCGGCCCATACCGACGCAGAGCACAGCACGGGTGTGTTCTTCGGACTGTTCTTCATCGGACTGGGCTGGAGCTTCGGTGTCGTAGCTGCCAGTACGCTCCTCACCGCCTCGGTACCGCTCAAGAAACGAGTCGAGGTGCAGGGCACCGCAGACCTGCTCATGGTCGGGGCAGGCGCGATGGCAGGACTGGCTTCTGGTTTCGTGATCGAGAGCTTCAGCTACCACGACCTCAGTCACTACGCGGGCCTCATCGGCCTGGCGCTGGGCTTGTACGCGATCGTGTCGCTTCTTCCGAAACGCCGGAGTGATGAGGGACGCTGCAGCGCCTGAACCGCGTCAGCCGTTGATGACGGCTGCAACCTTGTCCGGTTTCGCAGCCCGAACCATCTCGCCGGAAGCCACTGAACCGTCCGCAAACCTGATCTCTGCGAGATACGTCAACTTCTTCTTCACCAGAGACAGCTCGGAGACCTGATCACGCTGCCACTCACCGCCGATCGCCTTGGGATTGCCTCCCATCGAGCTCTGCTCGAAGGCGATCACTCGCTGATCAGTGACAGCGAGAATGAGGTTCCCACCGGGAAATGACTCAGCGCTGGCGCCCGCTCCGACTGATCCGTCCTCCTTCTTGCCCATACGCGAGCCGATCGCCGCACCGGCAAGACCACCGATGGCGCCCATCGACACCTGTTTGCCGAAGGAACCAACCGGCTGCATCGGTGCCGCGGCGAGCACTGTCTCACCAGGAAGGAGCATCTCGGCCCCCTTCTTCTGGACCTTCTTCGCAAAGTCAACCATTTTCATGCCTTTCCGGGAACTTGGTCGAATCGGCGTCTTTGTGGCGAGTCTTGAGTGGGAAGGGGCCTGACGGAACGATGTGTCAGGGGTGCGTAGGGTCTGTGTGGTGGAGGCAAGCCTGACCCAGACGGACGAGCGTAGGCCGGTGTTGCGAGGGTGGTCTCATTTGATTGCTGCCGTGGCCGCGATCGTGGTGTGCCCTCTCGTGATTGTGTTCTCACCAGGACTGCGGACTGCTGTGGCGATCTATGCCGCGGCCGTGATCGGGTTGTTTCTCGTCTCGGGCACATATCACACCGTGTTATGGGGAACGCGTGCCGAAGGCTTCGCCAGGCGTCTCGACCATGCGATGATCTTCGTCCTCATCGCCGCGACCTACACCCCGATCGCAGTGTCGAGCCTTCCCAGGAATGCCGCGACCCTCATCCTCGTCGTGGTGTGGACCGGCGCCGTGATGGGACTGGCGACGCAGCTGACCCGCCGATCGCTACCAAGGCGGCTGATCGTGTCGCTCTACATCGTTGTTGGCTGGGCGATAACGCCCGTCGTTCATCTGCTGTGGGGAGTGCTCGGCGTGACAGGCTTCGGATTGCTGCTCACCGGAGGGGTGCTTCACACGGTCGGCGCCGTCATCTATGCGACTGAACGACCGAATCCGTACCCGAGATGGTTCGGGTTCCACGAGATCTTTCATCTACTGGTGATCGGAGCGGTCGCGGCTCACTACGTGGTCATAGCGTTTGTCATCAGCCCTTCTTCGGCGTGAATCCGAGCGTGATCCTCGTCCCGGACGAAGTCGCGAGCCGCGATGATCCGCCACGACCGGACCGACGAGAGCGCCACTCGGGTCGCTGATCATGGCGTCATTGTCGGGTCTCGAGTCGCTCGAGAGTCAAGACCCGAGCGAGGCGAAGAGTTCTGGAAACACTTTCGCGACCTTCGCCGTGAGGTAGTCGCCGTAGGTTCCCTGAAACGCCAATGGTGAAGCGCCATCCCAGCGCTCGTCGTTCACTGCGCCCATTTCGGCAGCGTCGACCACCGGGGTCACGGTGGCCGCGAACGTAGGGTCGAAGAAGTAGGGAAATGACAGTCGGTCGCGAGTTGTCGGGCTGATCACCCGATGCGGGGTCGAGCGGTACTTTCCCCCGGTCATCAGTTCGAGCATGTCGCCGAGGTTGCACACGATGGCATCTGGGCGCGGTGGGATGTCCGTCCATCGGTCCCCGATGCGTACTTGGAGGCCTCCGGTGTCGTCCTGGGCGAGCAACGTCAGCAGCCCGTAGTCGGTGTGTTCTCCCACGCCCCAGCCTTCGTGACCAGATGGAACAGCCGCATAGCTGAAAATTCGAAACAGCACAGTGGGATCGGCCGTGAGCGTGGTCTCGAAGAACTCGTGGCTCAGCCCGAGACCGACGGAGATGCCGCGCATGACGGCGACGGCGACGGCGCGCATCTCGTCGAGCCACCCGAGCACCAACGGCCCGAGTTGGGTCGGGTTCGCAGGAAACTGATTCGCTCCGTGCAACGGGAGTCCTCCGAGGACTCTGGCATCGCTGGAGGACAACTCGGTGCCGAAGTAAATGCCTTCCTTTCCGTCAGGTATTCCTGATGTCAGCTCTCCGCCCGCCGGGAACCACCCTCGCCAGGCAAGGCCACCGAGAGGCATCGCGATCTGCTCCTTCTCAGCAGTCGTGAGCCCGAAGAAGGTTCGGGCAGCGCTCTCGAGCCTCGCCAACATCGACATGTCGGCACCGTGCCCGACAATCGAAAAAAATCCGTAGGTGCGACACGCGGCATCGATTTCGGTGGCGACTTCGAGGAACGACGCTGAGTCGGTGTCGTCGAACAGAGCGCTGACGTCGATCACCGGAACCGACAGCTCCCCACCCGCTGGGTTCATCGTCTACGCGAACTGATCTTCGATGGCGGCCACGTGCTTGAGCCACAACCCGCCGCCGTCTGCGGCCGGGCGAGGGTCGTACGAGCGATGCCCCAGCACTCGTTGAACTCGGACCGACCGAAATTGGAGCTCCTCGGTGGTGTAGTCGAGAGCGTTGGCTTCTTCTGGCGTGAGCCATCCGACGACGAAACTGAGATGCATCGCGTTTCGCCACTGATCGCTGGTCTGATTGGCACCCCCGCCGTGGAGGACTTTGCCGCTGTAGACGAAGCCGTCACCAGGGCTCATCTCTGCAGGGACGGTTTCGAGATCGGCCTCGAAACGTTTGAGGTCAGGCCACTTGTGCGAGCCCGGGACGACGCGAGTTGCCCCCAGCTCTTCGGTGACCTCGTCGAGGGCGATCATCGCACTGATGGTGACCTCGGGGCAGTTTGGCCACAGTGGCTCTATGTACTGGGGCCAATTGTTGGCGTCGCGGTGCAGTACCTGTGCCGGCTCTCCTGGGCCGATCAACATGGCTTGACCGGTGTTGACCCAGTAGGACCCGCAGTTCGGTAGTAGCACGGCGTCAGCTAGTGCTGCGAACACAGGGTTGTCGAGTATGTCGAAGTAGGCGGGCGAGATCCTTCCGAGGCTGGAGAACCGGATCGTTCGTGCGCCGACGAACGATTTTCCCTCTTCGCCGAGGCCTTGCGTCGCCGCTCCTGGCTCGAAGCCGGCGGACGTTGCGAGGACAGCCTGGTGCATGGCTTCGATGGTCTCTTTGGCGAACATCCCTTCGACGACTATTCCTCCGTCGTCGTCGAAGGCACTGAGCATCTCTTCGACCGTGTCGGTCGCAGCAAATCGTTGCAGCGTCAAGTGGTCCTCCCGGATCACAACGCTAGCGCCGCTCTCAGGAGACGGCGATTGGTCTGGCAGTTACTGTGATCAGCGATGCATCGCCGACGATGAACTCGAGATCGAATGGGAAGCTGTCGTCTTCGAAGATGATGCTCTCGGAATCTCCGCAGCGCTCACGAGCAGGACGACAACCGAGGCGGATGTGACTCGGAGAATGACATTCGGCTTCATGACGATGAGAGGACCAATCGCTCGGCCCAGGTTCCACTTTCGAAGAAGTCTGTAGGTTCAGTCGATGACATCTCTGTCAGACGAAGGCGTGGCAGATCCGAAGATCTTCGGCATCGGGCTGGCGCGGACAGGGACGAGTTCGCTTCACGGCGCGTTCGAACTTCTCGGAGTGCGTTCTGCGCCGACCTCGGTTGCGTTGATGTCCTTGTTCAGCGCTGACGGGCAACACGATGACCGTCATCCTCATCTCGATACTGCAACCGCGTTCACCGACAATCCGGTGCCGTTTCTATACGGCCGACTCGACGCGATGTGTCCTGGCTCGAAGTTCATCCACACGACGCGGTCGAAGGATGAATGGCTTGAATCGATGCGCTGGCTGTTCGGGCCCGGATTGTCTCGTCTCGATCGTCGAACCCGACGTCTCGGCAATGATGTCCATGAACGGCTCTACGGCATCCGCACCTTCGATGCCGTAAAACTCGGCCGTGTCCACGACGCCCACCATCGTGGCGTCAGCGAGTACTTCGAAGGTCGATCAGGTGATCTGCTTCGGATCGAGACATCGAACCTCGACTGGCAGCCGTTGTGCGACTTCATCGAGCGCAGCGTGCCGGATGTCGCGTTTCCTCATGTCAACGCTGCTGCGCCGAGTCACCGGCGACGCCTGCGTTTTTTCTCCGCTTGAGGCCGAGGACAACGGCGTGGACACCGATGCCGACGACCGAGGCGGTGGCGACGAGCGTCGGGCCGCCGACGAGCGCGGCGGTGGTGGCCAGAACAACGGTGACGGCAGCAGCGACGATGGATGCGTTCGCGGCGGCCTTCTCGTCGCCATGTGCAATCAACTCGAACGACCATTTCAGTCGGAAAAGCAGAGGAAGCAGACCAATGGACAGCACCCGAAGGGGTCTGACCGAGCCGTCGAACCCGCCGTACATCGTGTTGACCATCGGCTGAGCGACCAGGGCCACGGTGGTTATGAGAATCGCTGTCGCCACAGTGATCCTGACGATGGTCCTCGAATAGGTCTCGGTGAGGTGAACCGAACGCGTCATCGCGGGAAATGCGGCTCCGAAGAATGCAGCGGGAAGAAGACGCATTCCTTCGCTGATGCGGTTCGCGGCGCCGAAGTGGCCGGTTGCGTCTTCTGCTCCAAACACTTCGAGGGCCAGCACGCCTGAACTCGATGCCACCGCGGTTGCCGCCACCATCGATGCGAATGGAGCTGCTCTTCGCCACGTCCAAGTGCTGAGTGAAGGACGCCACGACGTGGACACCAGTCGGCGCGTCAGAGCGACTGCCACGATCGCTGTTGCGGTCAGACCGCAGACAGATGTGGCGATGAAGCCGGCGACCTCAGCTTCGTTCGCGGCGGCGATTGCTGCGCCGCCAACCGCCACAGCTGCTCCGACGATGTTTGCCACCGCCGCGAGTTCCATCCGTTCTCGCCCTCTGAGAATGGCCAACGAGGTGGTCGACCAGATGCCAGGGAGAAGCCCCACGGCCGCGATCATGAGTGCTCCCGAAGCTCGGAGTGTCACCGCAACAGCTGCGGCGAGGATCAAGGGCAACGCGATGGCGAGTTGTAGCCCGATCGACTCACCGATCTCCTCCGTTGCGGGGTCGACTGCAACTTCACGCACGACCAGGGTGTCCGTGCCGAACGTCACGACGATGTTGGCGACGAAGGCAAGGGCAATGATGGCGACGAAGGAACCGAAGCCGCTTGGTCCGAGCGAACGAGCAGCGATGACCGACGCGGTGATCGCCCCCGTCGCTGAGATGAAGCGGCTCCCGGCAAGAGCGAGTGCGTTCGATCCGATAGAGCGAGTTGTCACGGGCGAAGCCTCGCAGAGATGATGTCAGCCGAGGAAGCATCTCGCAGTCGGGACTGCACCGGACTACCTTCGTCGGGAGTGATCCGTCCAGCACCTTGAGGACGTCACTCGCAGCGTGTGTGTACGAGAGGTCCGTCATGTCGATGAGCCGAGCGGGTGTCGCCACGGCGACGATCGGTCCGCCGTGACAGCAACTGACGTGAGCCGCGGCAGCGTCACGTCCCACGCCTCATCGGCGCTACCGCAGGCGGTCACGACGGCTGCGCTGTTGGTGCTGTGCTTCGTTGTGGCCTTCGACGGCGACTACGTCGTGCTCAGCATCGAACGCGTGAATCTTCGTCCACACCACATCGCAGCCGCCGTCGCCGCTACCGGGGCTCTTGGGTGGCTCGTGACTGACTGGCGATCTCACGTATTGCGCCGCTCGGACCACGTTGTCGCCGCTGCCATCGCTGTCGCGACCGTTGCGTTTCTCTCTGCGGCATGGGGTGCAGAGCTCAGCGCGGTCGTTCACCAGCGAACGTTCGACATTCTCATCGTCTTCGCCACCGCCTTTGCGGTCGCGGTCACCGTTCGAGATGGGGAGGACTGTCGAGCGCTGCTCTTCACCATCGGATGCGGCTCGATCCTTGCTGCTGCCGTGGCTACGTTGGCATATCTCACAGGCAGTGATGTCGTACTCGGCGATCGCTACCGCGGGACTGTGACACTGCTTGGTGAGAAGGATCGCCTCACCCGGCCCTTCAGCCACGCCAACATCGCGGCGATGTTCTTCGCTCCCGCAGCCGTGGGATTCGTTGCTGCAGCAGCGATGACGAAGAAACGAACTCGCGCTGTGCTCGCCTGCCTTGGCGCATGGCTCGTGTGCCTCGTGGCGCTCACCGCCAGCCGAGCCGGATTGCTCGCGGTCGGAGTAGGCGTCGCTGCCATCGCTGTTGCCATACGGCACTCGTTCGTGCTCATCAGTGCCGTTGTCACCTCCGCCCTCCTGGTTGCGTTCGCCGCCAGTCCGGCTCTGCAGGATCGCGTGGTGGGGTCTGATCGTTTCGAAGCGCACGTCAGTCCACCAGATGACTTCACACTGTCCGATACGACGACTGTGTCGATCGACGTGCACAACAAGTCAGGGGACATATGGCCGGCGAACGGTATCGACCGGGTCGTACTGACCGCGCGGTGGCGAAACTTCTCGCAAGATCATGAGTGGTTGACCCAGGTCTGGCCCCTGCCCCACGACGTCGCGTCTGGTGAGAGGGCTGAGGTCAACGTCCAGGTTCGCCAGCAGGTCCCCGACGGCTCCTACCTCGTGATCTGGGATCTGCTTGTGGATCGCGAGGCCTTCTTCCTCGAGTCGCATGGATCCCAGGCCGCCAGTCGGATCACCGTCGTCGGTTCGAAGGCGGCTAGAGCAGGCGGACCCGTCGTGCGGGCGAGACCGGTGCCGGATCGCCGCGCCATCTGGGGTTGGTCGCTGGAGCTGTTCGCAGAACGACCAGTGTTCGGGCATGGCCCCGCGAACATGCGGTTCGTCGTGAATGATGTCGCCGCCTCGGATCGTCCTGTCTCGGTGTCGCACGCCCACAACATCGTGCTCGAACCGCTGTCGGCTTGGGGAGTGGTGGGTGGAGTTCCGTTTCTGACACTGCTCGCGCTTCTCGGTATCGACGTTGTGCGTCGGTTGCGCCGCTTCGGCATCGAAGGACTGGTGATCGGGTCGGCGATCGTCGCGGTACTCACTCAAGGCCTGCTCGAGTGGCCGCTGATGTTTCCGCCATTGGCAGCTGGATTTGGCATTCTGGCGGGACTCTGGGCTCGGTTGCCCAAGGGTCAGATCGTCTCTGGAGTATCGGCGTGAAACCAGCGGTTGTTGTCAACACCTTCGATCGTCCGGCTGCTCTCGTCCGGCTGCTCGCGTCCCTCGACAACTGTGTTGCCGGCGCCGGAACCGAGTTGGTGATTTCGGTCGATGGGGGAGGCCGCCGCAGAGACGACACGTTGACTTTGGCACGAGAATTCCGTTGGACCCATGGTCCTTCGAAGGTGATCGAACGCGACGATCTCGGCCTTGTCGAACACTTCAGAGCGTGCGGCGATCTCGTAGACGAGCTCGGTCCACTGGTGTTGCTCGAAGATGACCTTGTTGTTGGCCCTCACTTTCTTCGATTTGCCGGGAGCGCGCTCGAACACACCGACAGTGACGAGCGCGTCGCAGGGATCTCGTTGTCAAGTCCCCGGTTCGACGGTTTCCGACACACGCCCTTCGAGCCCATGATCGACGGTAGTGATGCCGTCTACGCCAAGGTTCCGTGGTTCCACGGCATGGCGTGGACACCACAGCAGTGGCAATCACACCGGGGCGGTGCCGATGCGCCGTCGGTTGAGCTCCCGAGCGCGTTCGCGGCCCTGGAAGACGACGAGTGGTTCCCTGACGCCGTCCGTTCTCTGGTGTCCGAGGACCGTTGGTATCTGTTGTCGCGTCACGCGCACGCGGTGAATTTCGGAGATGCCGGCGTTCACTTCGAAGCCTCGACAGCGACGTTTCAACAGCCACTGGCCCAGCGTGCGCCTGCTGACCTGCAGTTCCACGGGCTCGATCATCCTCAGCTCATTCCCTACGACGAGTTCATGGAGCCTGATGGCAGGTGGCTGGCACCCCGCGTCAGTGCATTGAACGGACTTGATGTCACGATCGATCTACGCGGAACCCGGGGCCCGGAAGACTTCAGCACTGGTTGGGCTGTCACCAGCAGGCCGGGTCGTCATGCCGTGCAAGAGTGGGGAGCGATGATGCACCCCCTCGAGCAGAATCTTCTCTTCGATGTGCCAGGTAACGACCTGCGGCTCTGCCGAGCAGATGACATCTTCGATGGGTCGCGAGCCGATACAGCGGCCAGGCGTGTGGTTGAACGTCACGCGAGGCACGGCCGCAGGGTTGGTCTCCGCGAATCGCTGTCGACGCGCGCCCGAGAATGGCGGTCCCACACCGCATCACGCTTCGCGAAGCGATCTAGATCATGAGTCGAGGACTCGACGCGAAGGCGTACCTTGCCGATCTTGCCGACAATGGGATTCCGTTGCCTCAGTTGCCGCGGGCGATTGTTCTCGCCATGCACCCCGATGTGTTTCCGCGCAGATGTCGAGAGATGGCCGGCCCTTTCGGTCGAGTCGTTGCCACGCGCCGTGCCCCGTCGGTCGTGACGGTGGGTCCCCTCGGGCCAGGCCCGGCAGTCGCTGCGGTCACGATAGAGCTGCTCGCCGAACTCGGCGTGACGTCGATTGTCGCCGTGGGTATCGCCAGCGCCGTTCAACGCGACGATGTGGCGCTCGTGCCCGGCTCCTTCGTCGTCGTCGATGAGGCTGTCACCTCCGACGCGGTGGCGTCTGCCTACGCTCCGTCAACGAATGCTTCAAGGTCGCTCACGGCGAGCGTCATCGAGGCCACTCAGGCGCAGCGAGGGCGAACGTACTCGACCTCGATTCCCTTCCGTCTCGACGTTGAGGACGTGCTGGCTTCTGGCGCCGACGTAGTCGAGATGGAAGGGGCAGCACTGTTCGCGGCTGCGGCCTCGAGAGGCGTGGAAGTCTCTCTAGCGGTCGCCATCAGCGACGTCACTTCGGTTGACGGATGGAAGCCTGGCGATCGTTCGATCGTCGGTGCTTCCACTACGGCGCTCGCAGATACGTGCCGCGAAGTTGTCGGAGGGATGTTGTGACCGCGATCGATCCACGGTGGCGCTCGACGGCGACCAACGGCGGTGTCCGGGTTGCTCTGGCACATGACTTTCTTGTCAGTCGAGGTGGAGCCGAGCGCGTTGCTCTCTCGATGGCCCGTGCCTTTCCCGATGCCGAAATTCACACTGCTCTCCACGACGCGTCAGCAACGTTCCAGGGTTTCCGCGATCACCCGATCGTGCCGCTGGGGATCGACGCCGTGCCCGGTCTGCGACGCCACCATCGAGCATCGCTCCCTCTGCTCCAGCGTGCGTTCGAGCGTCGGGTGATCGACGCCGATGTCGTCGTCTGTTCGAGCAGCGGGTTCGCCCATCACGTCAAGACAACGGGGCGCAAGGTGGTGTACTGCCACACGCCAGCACGCTGGCTTCACGACCAGGAGCGTTACCTCGACCGATTCGGCCCGGTGGCGCGATCGGCCGCGAAGTGGCTGGGTCGGGGATCACGGCGAAGAGATGCACAGGCGATGATGGCGGCCGACGAGATCATCGCCAACAGCAGCGTGATCTCCGGACAGATCTTCGATGCGTTCGGGCAAACAGCGACCGTTGTGCCTCCGTGCTCTTCGCTTACGCTCGATGCGTGGACCGATCCGATCGCGAGGGTCGACCCCGGCTTCGTGTTCTGCCCGTCCAGGGCGCTCGGATACAAACGTCTTGACGTGCTGGTTGACGCCGCAGAGCGTCTGCAGGACATCCAGGTCCTGCAGGTCGGCGCCGGCCCGGATCTCAAGCGATTGCGTTCGCGAGCTCCGAAGAATCTCCGGCTGCTCGGTGACGTCCCCGACAGTCAGCTGAGATGGGCCTACCGGAACGCGGCCATCGTCGCGCTCACGTCGGCCGAAGACTTCGGCCTGGTGCCGATAGAGGCCCAAGCTCACGGCCTCATGTCAGTGGTGCCAGAAGCAAGAGGATTCCTCGACCACGTGGTCGACGGAGTGAATGGTTGGTTCTACGACTTTGGCGACGCCGAGCAGCTGGCGACGGTGATTCGAGATGGCCTCGGTACCCGAGCGACACCTCCGGCTGTCGACCCCCTTGGTGAGCGACGCTTTGGTGATGTCCTCCGTGAGGTTGTCGAGAACGTGGCGATGCGATGATCGTCAACGGTCGGTTTCAACATGCCGAGCCAGGAGGCTTCAGACGATATGCAGTCGAAGTCTCGGCGCGACTCGACGAAGCGCTGATAGTCGCGCCCCGCCCTCGGTTCGCCCGAGGAGCAGTCGGCAAGGTCTGGGAGCAGACATTGTTGGCACGACGAGCCCGACGTGAGCTGCTCTGGAGCCCTGCGACGAGCGGGCCGATCAGGCACCAACGTCATGTGGTGACACTGCACGATGTTGCGCCGTTGATTGACCCCGAAGGGCTTTCGCGCCGCGCTCGCTGGGCGAATCGAGCATTGTTGCCGACGCTGGCGAAGTCGGCGTCGATGGTGGTTGTCGACAGTGAGGCGATGCTTGCCGAGGTCAAGCAGCGCTTCTTGGTCGACCCGGCGCGCATCGTTGTAGCGGAGCCGGGCATCGACGACCGGTTCCGCGTCGCTGCAGAGGTCGAACGAGTCGAAGCAAGACGCTTGCTCGGCCTCGGGTCCTACGGGATCGACGTGACGGCGCCTCTCATCGGCGGGCTGGTCTCGTCGATTCCGCGCAAGCGCGCAAATGACGTGCTCGCCACTCTCGAGACAGCAGTGGCCGCTGGTGCCGCGTCTGCTGTGGTTGCCGGCTGGAACGGGCCTCAACGTGTCTTTGGTGTGAGCGACCGGCCGACCTCTCGATTCGTTGACGATCTCGGGCGTCTCAGCGACGAAGATCTCGCTCGTTTCTACCGTGCGCTCGATGTGTTCGTGTGGCTTCCTCGTCACGAGGGGTTCGGTCTTCCTGTGGTCGAAGCCGCTGCCGCAGGGACACCAGTCGTCTGCTCGGCCGTTCCTTCTGCGGTGGAGCACCTCGCCCCTGATGTCGCGATCGTCGAATCCGTCTCCGAGGCGGTTGCTGCAGTTGGGGACCTGCTCGCGAACCGCGACCATGCGAACGAGGTTGCAGAACGCGCACAACGGAACGTCGCTCATCTCACGTGGGACGCGACTGCCGCTGCCGTGAACGGCGCTATCAACAAGCTCAGGGGAACGTCATGACGATCACCGATCCACTTCGACCATCGAGCCTCGATGAAGCCGTCGTTGCGACGGTGGCGTATTCAGACATTTTCGACATGCCGATCGAAGTCACGCGACTCCGCACGTTCCTGATCGGGATGTCGGCATCCGGCGAAGAAATCGTCGATGCGCTCGACCGCCTCGTCGATGAAGGTCGACTGGAGATGAGCAGTGGACTCGCCCATCTCCCGGGGCGATCTGGAGTGCTCCCGATTCATGCAGAACGCGTCGCCCGCGCCGAGATGATGTGGTGCGAAGCGGCTCGCTGGGGAGCCAGACTGGGCCGACTTCCGTTCGTTCGTTCGATCGCGGTGACAGGTGGGCTTGCGTGTGACTCGGTCGCCGACCACGACGACATCGACTATCTGGTCATCACGGAGCCAGGAAGGCTGTGGACCGCGAGGGCCTTGTGCGTTGGGATGGTGCACCTCGGACGGTTGCGGCATGTCGACCTCTGCCCGAACTATCTCGTGGCGATCGACTCGCTCGCGCTCGACGAACAGACGTCGTACACGGCACGTGAGCTGGCGCAGATGGTGGACATCGTCGGTGCAGAGTTTCTCGACGAGATGCGCGTCGCGAACGACTGGCTCCTGAAGCATCTACCCAATGCTCAGCTCTTCGGTGAAGGTGCCCGGCTGACTCGAACGCGAGTTGGTCCTGTGAGGCGACTCGCCGAGGCGCTGCTGGGTCTTTCGATCTTCGATCGCTTCGAGACTTGGGAGATGAACCGTAAGATCGAGAAGCTGAAGGGGGTCGTTTCGCGCCGCGAGGAAGTTGCGAAGCCAGACGAATCTTCGTTCTCGCCGAGCGTCTGCAAGGGTCATATGGTCGGAAACGCTGCAGGAATCGAAGTCGCCTGGCGTGACCGGCTCCGAAGGAACGGAGCCCTGTGAGTTCGTCACTCGACGGTGCGGCCTTCGACCGAGTTGCTGCTGACTACGACGAGGTCGCGCAGTCGCGGCTGGGAGTGTTGTTGCGAGGGCGAGTGCACAAGGTACTCGAACCCCTGATCTCGTCGGGCTCCCGCGTGCTGGATGTGGGCTGCGGCACTGGCATCGACAGCGCGTGGATGGCCTCCCGCGGCGCCATCGTCACGGGGATCGACGTTTCACCGCGCATGATCGACATCGCCAAGAAGCGCGTCGGCCCTCCTGCGCTCTTCGTGGTTCGCGACCTCAACCAGAGCTCGTGGGCAGCTGAACTGGGACAATTCGAGGCGGCGATTTCGAACTTCGGCGCGGTGAGCTGTGTCGACGACCTTGCCGACTTCGGTGAGCAGCTGGCCCAGAGTGTCGAGGTTGGCGGCGTGGCCGTGCTCGTACCGATGGGCCACGTCGTTCCATGGGAACAGATGGCCGGGCTGATCCGCGGAGATCTGTCGAGGGTGCGTCGTCGCTTTGCGAAGGAGCCGACCATCGAACACGGCTACCCCGGTGTCAGCGTTCGGTACATGTCGGCACGTCAGCTCAGCCGTCGACTCGGAGCAAGGTGGCGGCTTCGGCACGCATCTGCGCTCGGTTGGGCACTGCCGACGTATGCGCAGCGACGTGCAGTGGAGATGGCGCCCCGAATCGGCGCTGCATTGGCGTCGGTCGACGCGGTCGGTGCACGCCTTGCCGGCCGACTTGCCATGGGTGACCATCAGATCGCTGTCTTGGAGCGCGTCTGATGGCATTCGACTTCGTGTCCCCATGCTCCCACGAGCCGCTTTCGTGGGTTGACAGTTCGTACGTGAGCGCTTCGGGCGAGACCTATCCCATCGTCAACGGTATTCCTCAGCTCGTCGACGCGACCATGCTCGCCGGTGTCGAGGAGTTCTCATCCACATACGCCGCAGTGCGCATCGCGGAGGGAAGATCCAGCGCGAGTTCCGAGTACTACCGTGCTCTCCCGCACGACGATCTCACCGGGCAGTTCCGCGACCAGTGGTCGCGGCGGGCTCTGACCTTCGGCGCTCTTGTCGGTCAGATTGAGGGCGATGGCCTCGACATCGTCGACGTCGGGGCGGGGAACTGTTGGCTGAGCGCACGTCTCGCAGAGCTGGGTCACAGCCTCCTCGCGCTCGATCTCAACGACGATGGTCACGACGGCCTAGCGGCGAGCCGGCACTATCCCGAATCGTTTCAGGTCGCTCGGGCGCATGGTCTTGCGATCCCGTTGCGTGAGGCGAGTGCTGACATGGTGGTGTTCAACGCGGCAGCTCACTACTTCCCCCTCCGTGAGGCGATCAGTGAGGCGTGTCGGATCCTGCGGCTCGGTGGTCGCATCGTGATTGCCGACAGTCCGGTCTACAAGCAGGAGAGTGCCGGGGTCGCGATGGTCGAATCGATGAGCGACTACATCGTCAGTCTCGGGGTGGAACCTGCGGCCCATGCCGGGAAGGGGTTCCTCACCGATCGTGATCTTGCTGATTGCGGGGTCAGATGGCGAAGGACCGACCTCGACGGAACAGGGCTTCGCTCGATCAGGCGGAAGGTCGCTGGGTATCGCGCCGGCAGAGAACTGGCGACGCTGCCACTTCTCGTCGCGCCGATTGGTCACCACGCAGACACGAGGCAAGACCTATGAAGCTGCTCATCGGTCACTCGTACTTTCTGAAGTTCGACCCGAAGCTCCACGAGGCCATGCGGCCCTATCCGCCTCTGGGCACCATGCTCGCTGCGGCCCAGGCAAGGGACGCCGGCCACGAAGTGGTCCTGTTCGACGCGATGCTCGCCGACTCGACGTCGGAGTGGACCGCCATGCTCACCGAGCATCAGCCAGAAGCGGCTGTGATCTTCGAGGACAACTTCAACTATCTCTCGAAGATGTGTCTGCTCAACATGCGCGACGCGGCTTTCGAAATGCTTGCCGCCGCGAGTGATAGCGGGTGCCGGACGGCAGTCTGTGGCTCCGATGCCACCGACAACGTGGCGCTGTTCCTCGAAGCGGGAGCCGAGGTCGTCATCCGCGGCGAGGGCGATGCCACGCTTCTCGAACTGCTCGATCGATGGCAGGACGGAACCTCGTTCGTCGACGTCGCAGGCATTTCCTACGTCGGCGACCAGTCGATCAAGTCGACCGACGATCGCCGCAACATGAAGGGCCTTGACGACTTGCCATTCCCCGCACGAGACCTCATCGACATGGGCAGGTACCGCGAGGTATGGGTGGAGCATCACGGTCATTTCTCGGTGAACCTCGTGACGACTCGCGGCTGTCCGTACCACTGCAACTGGTGTGCAAAGCCCATCTGGGGCCAGCGCTACAACGCAAGATCACCCAAAGACGTCGTCGAAGAGATCGTGATGCTCGACGAGCTCTACTCGCCGGATCATCTCTGGTTCGCCGACGACATCGTCGGTCTCAAGCCGGGCTGGATCGCGGAGTTCGCAGACCTCATGCAGGCCAATGACGTCGTGCGGCCTTTCAACGCGCTCAGTCGACCCGACCTCATGGTCAAAGGTGACACTGCAGAGCAGTTCGGGCGTGCAGGAGCCGCGTTCGTCTGGATCGGGGCTGAATCTGGCTCGCAGACAGTTCTCGACGCGATGGAGAAGGGCACCAAGGTCGAGCAGATCATCGAAGCTGCCGATCGGGTTCACGCTGCCGGCTACAAGATCGCCTTTTTCATTCAGTTCGGTTACCCGGGTGAGGATCTCGAGCAGATAGAGAAGACGCTGCAGCTCATCTGGCGCGCACGGCCAGATGATGTCGGTGTGTCTGTGTCGTATCCGCTTCCGGGCACACCGTTCCACGAGCGTGTCGTTGAGCAGATCGGTGACACACGCAACTGGCGCGACAGCGACGACTTGGCGATGCTGTTCGAAGGTCCGTACTCGACGGAGTTCTACCGCTTCCTGCACCATCGGTTGCATCTCGAATATCGGGCCAGGCGAACGTGGTGGAGCTTCCAGAATGGTCAGCGACCAGGACTCCGCGCGGTGCTGTCGGCTGTATGGGGTCTCACCCGTCTGCCGATGGTGAAGCGGCGCTTGCGACGTCTGGCTGTCACCAACGATGCTGCCGTGCCGGAGTTGCCGGTGGCGCTTACGCCAGAAGCAGCGGCGCTCCCTAGCTCGCAGAATCTCCCGAACCCTGTGAGGAAGACTAGATGAGCGACAGCGTCAGCTGGATTGAGTCACATGACACCAAAGGCATGGCGACTCTCGACTTCGTGGCACAGCGGACAGCCAAGAGGAACGTCACTGGCGCCGTCTGGATCCCTGATGATCCGAATCCCGATGTTCCTCTGATGCTGTTTGGCCATGGCGCTTCTGGGGACCGCTACCAGACGCCGATTCCTGAGCTCGCGCAGCGCTTCGTCGAAGAGCTTCGGTGTCCTGTGCTGTCCTTGGACGGGCCGGTACATGGACTTCGCGCCATGGAGCCTGGGGGTAGGCAAGCACTGTTTGCCGAGCTCCGACGAGCCGAGGCGGTTGCCGACATGGTCGAGGAGTGGCACTTCGGAATCGAGCTTGCGTTCAACCGTGACGACATCGGACCACGCCCGTTGTCGTACTTCGGCCTCTCGATGGGCTCGGTGTTCGGGATTCCATTGTTGGCCGAGCGTGATGACGTCATCGTGTCGACGATCGGACTGATCGGCACGACAGGTGCCACCAGCAACCTGCGCGAGATGTTGATGGAAGCTGCCTCGAAGCTCACGCATCCTGTCTTCTGCATCATGCAACTGGAAGACGAGTTGTTCCCCCGCGATGGCTATCTCGAGCTGTTCGACTCGATTGGTTCCGAGGACAAGCGCCTGCACGCAAACCCAGGCCTCCACCCGGAGGTGCCTCTCGAGGAACTGCTGTTCTCATTCGAGTTCATGAAGGGTCACATCGAAGGCACAGCTTCGAAACGCATCGTGAATCCTCTGGCTGAGTAGGACCCGCTCTGGTCAATTACCTTGGCCACATGGACTTGGGGATTGCAGGGAAGTGTGCGGTAGTTGCAGCATCGTCGGCTGGGCTCGGGCGTGGAAGCGCCAAGGCGCTGCTCGATGCCGGGTGCAGGGTCGTCATCAACGGGCGAGACCCCGCTCGTCTGGCGGCAACCGCGGCTGAGCTTCCGGGCGCGATACCGATCGCCGGCGATGTTTCGAACGCTGGTGGTGCTTCCGAATTCATCGCGAACGCAACGGAGACGCTGGGCCAGGTCGACATCCTCGTCACCAATGCCGGAGGACCACCGCTCGGCAACTTTGCATCCATTGAGGTCGATCAGTACCTCGAAGCGGTGAACCTCAATCTCATGTCCGTCGTGGCCATGACGAAGGCCGCCGCGCCGCCGATGCAGGAACGGGGCTGGGGTCGAATTGTCGCCATCACTTCGCTGAGCGTGCGCCAGCCAATGGCGCAGCTGATTCTGTCGAACACCGCCCGCGCTGGAGCGACGTCGTTTCTGAAGACAGTCGCACGGGAGATCGCAAGAGACGGCGTTACCGTGAACACCGTCCAACCGGGGTCGCACCTCACCGATCGGCTCACTGGCGGCGACCCGAACTTCGTGCCTGCTGCGACGGGGATTCCCGCCGGTTTCATCGGTGACGCAGAGGACTTCGGGGCTGTGGTCGCGTTCCTCTGCTCGGAGCAAGCGAAGTTCATCACCGGAACCTCTGTCCCTGTCGACGGTGGAGCGAATGCGGCGTTGCAGTGACCGACGTATCGACGTCGTTGTCGTGGCGAAAGATGGCAGCACCGGTTGGTGCCGTGGTCTCCGGACTCGACGTGAGGACGATTGACAACGATGTGTGGAGCGAACTCGACGCGCTGTTCGTCGAACACCACGTGCTCGTGTTCCCTGAGCAAGAGCTGAGCGCAGCAGACCAGATCGCCTTTGCCTCGCGCTGGGGTTCGCTCGTGCGCCATCCGTATGCCGGTATGGAGGAGCACGCGGAGATCATCGAGCTTCGCAACAAGGGCCGCCGTCGCGACGTGAATCAGCACTGGCACTCGGATATGACATATGAGCACAAGCCGCCAAAGCTGACGATGCTGTACGCGCTCGAGGCGCCGGAGTTCGGAGGTGACACCGCGTTCGCCAATCAGGAACTCGCCTACGCATCGCTGTCGGCCGGGCTGCGTGCGATGGTCGACAATCTCGCTGCTCACCACAGCGCTGCCGGTTTGGCGCAGTTGTACCGGGAAGATCCAGCTCAGGCGCCACGGGCCGATCACCCGCTGGTGAGAACGCACGATCAGTCTCGCCGGCGTTCGCTGTATCTCTGTCGGGCGTTCACCGAGCGTTTCGTCGGCTGGACCAAAGACGAGAGCCGTCCGTTGATGGAGTACCTCTTCCATCATTCGGTGAGGCCCGAGTATCAGGCTAGGCACAGCTGGTCCGTCGGCGATCTCGTGATGTGGGACAACCGGTGTCTGCTGCATTTCGCCGTGCACGATCACGGCGACGAGCCCCGAACGATCTACCGCCTTCAGGTCGAGGGCGAAAGTCCGGCCTGAGTCAGCCTCGACCAACGAACGGCATGCCGTTCGCCATCACAGTCATCGTCAGTACGTTGGTGTCCAGTGGCAACGAGGCCATGTACGCAACTGCTCGGCCGACGGTCGATGGGTCGATGGTCGGTTCGGCTCGGATTGAGCCATCGGCCTGTGGCACTCCCTGCGACATCCGCGCTGTCATCGGGCTCGACGCGTTGCCGATGTCGATTTGGCCACACGTGATCGCGAACTCGCGACCATCGAGCGATATCGATTTCGTGAGGCCGGTGATGGCGTGTTTGGTTGCCGTGTAGGGGGCGCTGTTGGGGCGAGGCGTGTGTGCGCTGACCGATCCGTTGTTGATGATTCGCCCGCCGGAGGGGTCCTGGGCCTTCATCAGTCGAATCGCGTGTTGAGCGCACACGAACGAGGCGGTGAGGTTGACGTTGACGACAGTGGTCCATTGCTCGAGCGAAAGTTCTTCCATCGGAACCGAAGGAGCTCCAGTGCCTGCGTTGTTGAACAACAGATCGAGCCTTCCTTTCGCGCCGACGTCGTCGAACAGATCGGCGACTGCGTCTGCGTCGGTGACATCGCACGCCGTCGTCTCACATGTCCCGCCTGCATCACGAACGAGCGAGGCTGTCTCTTCGAGCAGCTCTGATCGGCGGCCGATGGCGCGGAGATGCCAGCCGTCGCCGCCCAGCGCGACAGCAGCGGCGCGCCCGACACCTGTTCCAGCTCCGGTGATGATGGCGGTTCTCGTGTTCACTGCTGCCTCCGTGCCGTGTGGTGTCATCGTGACTCCGCCAGTCAACCAGGCCCGACTGGTAGGTCGCGGCGCGAGTGATTCGCGGATACCTCCGGCTGAATAGGCTCGCCGGTATGCAAGTGATCATCACGGGGGGACAGGGCTTCCTCGGACAGAGACTGGCCGGTGTCATACTCGAGCGCGGACTCGTCGGACCCACAGGTGAGAGGGAGGCAGTGGACGACCTCGTGCTCGTCGATGTCGTCCCAGGTTCGAGCGAACAAGCGCGTGTCCGGTGTATCGAGGCTGATCTCTCTGACGGCGCTGCTCTCGACTCGATCATCGACGGCGACGACCACGTTTCGGTCTTTCACCTCGCCTCGATGGTGAGCGCAGAGTCTGAGCTGGAATGGTCCCGTGCGGTGGCGACGAACGTCGGTGGCCTGGTCGGACTCATCGAGGCAGCACGTGGTCGCCAGGGGCCAACGAGGCTGGTCTTCGCGAGCAGTGTGGCAGTGTTCGGCGGCGAAGCCATTTCTGATCCTGTTGGTGCCTTGACCAAACAGACGCCACAGTCGACATACGGCATGACGAAGGCGATGGGCGAGATGTTGGTCAACGATGCGACTCGTCAAGGGTTTCTCGACGGGCGAAGTGCTCGGCTTCCGACTGTCGTTGTGCGGCCCGGCCGACCCAATGCGGCGGCATCGAGTTTCTTCAGCGGAATGTTCCGTGAGCCGTTGAACGGGGAGCGATGCAATGTCCCGGTTTCGGGCGATGTTGGCGTGGTCATGATCGGACCGGCGACTGCGACAGACGCGTTGGTCGCTCTGCACGACCTACCGACTGCCGACATCGGACGTGATCGAGCGGTGCCACTTCCTGGTTTGTCGGTCACGGTGGCCGAGATGATCGACGCCCTTCGCGAGATCGGTGGCAACGAGGCCGTCGCACTGCTCGACTTCGAGAATAATCCCGCGATCGAGACGGTGGTCACTGGTTGGCCAGCGCAATGGGACGACTCGTTGGGTCGTGACCTGGGACTTCCCGCTGATTCATCCCTGATCGACGTGGTCAGAGACCATGCCGGGTTGGTCGAGTCATAACAGCAGTTCCACCGCTGTCTGCGGATGTGGGCACGTGTTCAGCGGTCACACAATTGACATCGCTGACCGTTTACCACTTGAATGGCGTTTCGATCTCACGTTGAGTGGTCGACACTTGGAGCAGGGCGAAGTATGCGAACATTGCGCCCCCGATTGGGGTTGCTTCTGTTGATTCTCGGGCTCATGCTCGGCGGTCTCGGAATGGCGGGTTCTTCGGCGACGGCACAAGAATCGAACGACGATGCTCCCGTCATTGGTGAAGATCCCGATTCCGGTGAAGCCGACACGGATACTGACGCCAGCGAAAGCGTCACGACAGCAGATTCGCAGGAGGCTGCTGACGAACTCGCCGCCACCGGATCGTGGGATCGTCTCTTGACTCCTACCGGGATCATGCTCATCGCGATTGGATCAGTTCTCACGATGGTCGGCCAACCGGCAGATCCTCGCGGTTTGCACAGTCGGCCCAGTTCGAAGCTTCGCAACTCGTTCTTCGGTCTCGCCATCGCGAGTATTTCCGAGTCGGTCACCAGTTCGAGGCGCCCTTTCCGTTGACCGCCGTCCTACCGTGGTGGTGAGTAGGCGCGCCGAGGCACTTGTACTCAACGGCCCCGAATCGTTCGAGCGTCGGTGGCTCGACATCCCGGTGACCGCAGATGAGGCAAGTCTGCTGAGAGTCGAAGCGTGCGGTCTGTACGGCACCGATCACGAGCAGTACAGCGGCCACATCCGATCGCGATTCCCGTTCGTGCCCGGGCACGAGATTGGCGAAGCGGCAAGGAGGTGGGGCGTGGCGGTTGGTGACCGGGTGGCGGTCGAAGTGTTCAAGTCATGCCGTGACTGTGACCAATGCCGGTGTGGCCTGTATCGCCGCTGCGTCCGGAACGGCCTGCGAACCATGTTCGGGTTTGTCGACGTCGACCACGAACACGGATTGTGGGGTGGATACTCGACCCACCTGGTACTCGACCGCGACGCCATGCTGTTGCCGGTACCCGAGGGCCTCGATCCTGTGCTCGCACCCGCGTTCAACCCGATTGGTGCCGGTATTCGCTGGGGCGCGACCTTGCCGCAGACCGGCCCAGACGCCGTGGTCGCCGTGCTCGGACCCGGCATACGCGGACTCGGCCGCTGCCGCCGCCAAAGAGGCAGGGGCCGCCTTCGTCGCCATGACCGGTCTCGGCCCGCGTGATCTTTCTCGGTTGGCCGTGGCCGAACGTTTCGGCGTTGACCTCGTCATCGACGTTTCGGTCGATGATCCGGATCATCTCGTCTACAAGGAACTCCGAATACTTGGCGCGCTGGGAGTCGATCTCCCTGCCTATGAGGCTGCGCTAGCCCTCCTCGTCTCGGGTCGCTACCCATTTGACGAGCTTCACCGAGTGAGCGTGGGCATGAACGATCTGGAACCATTGTTGCAAGTGCTGGCAGGGCTGTCGTCGTCTGATGCCGATCCGCCAGTGCACAGCGTGTTCGTCCCCGATCTGTGAAGAGAGCCTCATGAGCCAGCGACCGACGTTCGAAGTGTTCAACGAGAATTTCGTGAACCGAGTGGTTGGTCGAACCCCGAAGAAGGGCATCGACGGGTTCCTTGGCGCAACGGTCACCGCGATGACGGCTGGGACGATCGACGCCGAGTTCGAGGTGACAGCCGAGAAGATCACGATGATGGGCTCGATGCATGGCGGGTGCCTGGCCGCGTTCTGCGACCACGTGCTCGGAGTGATCATGTACCCGGTCATGCCTGACGGCTATTGGGCCGCGACAACCGAGTTCAAGATCAACTACCTGGCGCCAGTGTCGGGTGGCACCTGCGTTGCGCATGGTGAAATCGTGTCGATGACCAGGCGCCTCGCAGTGGTGCGAATTGACGTCGAGAACGAGGGGCGACTGGTGTGTGTCGCTCAGGGAACCTGCACGATCGTTGCCCCAAAGTCGGCCTGATCAGGCCATGGTTGGCGTCGACTTCCGGCTGTCTCGGACCGGGGGCTTCGGCGGTGTCGCGAAGACGAAGAACGACGTGCCGAGGCCTGCGAGCAGTGCGACGACGATGAATCCCCACCTGTAGGTGCCTGTGGAGTCGGTGAGGGTGGCAACGATGACTGGTCCAGATGCCATGCCGATCATGACGATGAGAGAACTGAAACCCATGATCTGGCCGAAGTTGGCGGTTCCGAAATAATCGGCCCGTAGCGCCTGCATCAACGGTCCTCGGGCGCCCCATGCAAGGCCGTGGATGATGACGAACATCCAGATCATCACTGCGCCGGTAGCGTACGCGAGCAACAGCAATCCGAGGCAGTGGAACAGCATCGCCACGCTTGCAATGAGGCGCTTGTTCACCTTGTCTCCGAGCCAACCGCCGAGTCCGATGCCGAACAGTTGGACCGTCGGAACAGCTCCGGCGACGAAACTGGCTTGCTGGAACGAGTAACCGTGCTCGGAGGTCAGCGCCAGCGAGAGATGCGCGAGGACGGCGCTGACGGTGAAGAGCGCGCTCGTGTGGCCGAGCGAGATCAACCAGAACGCCCTGGTTCTCATGGCCTCTTTCGCGGTGAAACTGATGTCGCTGACGCCCTCAGCTCGGGTTTCGGTGACAGTGATGTCTGCCGGATCGATCCCATCGACAGGCATGTCGTAGTCGTGCGGCGCGCCGTCGAAGTACGCGCTCAAGACCCAGACGACCACGACGAGCGTGACGGCGATCCCGGCCGATGTGTCCCTCCATCCGAATGTTCGAAGTACCCAGACGAGAATCGGTGCGCAGGCTCCTCCGATCGCAAACCCGGCCGAGGACAGGGCCAGAGCGCGGGCCCTTCGTCGTTCGAACCAGCGGACGGTTGCGGTAGTCACGGTGAGGAATCCGCTGAGGCTGGCTCCGACAGCGATGATCACGAAGTAGGCGAAAAATTCCACCAGCGTCTGCATCCTGCTGAAGAGGAAGAATCCGATGCCCATGATGACAGCGCCCATCCGCATCACCCGTTTTGGGCCCCACCGGTCGAGTGCCCAACCGTGAAGCGGTCCGAGGAGTCCTGACTCGACGCGGTTCAGCGAAAAGACGCTCGCGAGCTGAGTCTTGGACCAGCCGAAATCCTGCTCAAGCAGCACCGCAAAGTGCTGAAAGCCCTGCATGAGCACCGCACTTTGCAGCGCCTGGATGGCGCCCCCCGCTCCGACGACCTTCCATCCACGAAAGATCTTTGGTCGCCGCATCGGATCATCCTGCCTCACGGAGAACCAGAACCACACATCATTCGACCAGCAAAATCAGCGGTCGGGTGAGACGCCATGATTCATCGATCTAACCCCGAGTCAGGTGGATGACAGAAGGATCCGTCCTGCCGGGTAGCGCTCCGCTATCAGCTACGACTGGTTGGCGGGATCGCGCAACGTAATCCGGCAACGGCCACGTCCGGCCTCGTTGTCAGAAGGGTGAGAGACCCATTCGGTTCCGCATCGAGACCATTTCGCCCGTGTGGGTTACTCCGTGCGAGATGGCTTCCCACCTGACGTGGAACGAAGCAGGTTTGGCCTCCCACATGTTGAACAACCAGGGAACGTTGTCCCTGTTGACTCCGGCAGCTTCGAGAGCGGCGCCAGAGTCGGGGAGGCGGTCGAGGTCACCGAAGGTGCCGGCGGAGAGATGCTGACTGGTGTGTTCACACACCGCTTCGTAGTACGCAACCACGCCAGCCGGGTCGAGCACTGCGGTGATCTCCTGCGACTCGGTTTCGGCCAGGCCGTCAGCGGGATGGAGACCTCCCGAGTTGCAGCGATCAACGTAGCTGTCGTGAACCAGCGGCTCGCCGAGGAGCACGCCGTTGATTGCGATGTCCTGGTGCCTGGCGATGTGCCACACCAGCGAGGTGATCGTGCTGCCTCCGCTGTCCACCTGTTCCTTGTGTCGTTCGAGCGGGATCAGGTCGAGCACCGAAGACTGCAGTCGGCCTCGCATGTCGTTCATCTCGTCGGCCATCCAGCTGTGCAGGTCCATGATGCAACTCTCTGACGCGAAACAAGGAGCGACGCCGATCCGGCGTGGCCCCTCGGTCAACGTCGATAACTCGGCCAAGACATCCTCGCAGAACTCCGGATCGAGATCAGCGCTGTGCCAACTTGATCGACACCGGCGTGACCCGATAGGCACAGCGCGGGTCGCCTGACAGCAGATGTGTCGTGCGCTCGACCGTGACATCGGGACCCAGCACCCCTCGGAACAGTTCGAGTTCGTCACGGCACAATCCCTGACAGGTCTCGGCCGCGTCGCAGATCGGGCAGTGGTGTTCGGTGAGCAGCAACGAGCCGTCGTCGTCGGAGGTCACGTCGGCCATGTAACCCTCTGCCGATCGCAGGTCTGCCAGGGTCTGGACCGTCGCGGCGACATCGCCTGGCTCGCTTGCAGCGATGGCAGCCTCGTAGCTCTCGCGCTGCTTCTGAGATCTTCTCAGGATCACCGCATCGAGGCCTTCCTCACCCACGCTGTCGCGGATCGCCGTGATCAATTCGACGGTGAGGTCGGCATGGCGATCGGGGAACAGATCGGCAGCCAGCTCAGTGAGTGCCCAGGGCATTCTCGGTCGACCTCGCCCTCCGGTGTTCACAGGGTCGAGACGGCACACCAGGCCTCTGTGCTCGAGGTCGTCGAGATGCTGACGTACTGCCGTCGAGGTCACTGCGAGATGGTCGGTCAGCTCGGCGACCGTTGCGCTCGATCGACGTTTCAGGAAATCGATGATGCGCCGCTTCGAGTCCGGTTCGACGTTCATGCCGACCACGGTACCCTGAATTTGCACATCTTGAACTTGCTGAATTCGACCGAGCGGTTTGCTGGCCCGTAGGGTTTCCGTGATGGACATCTACGAAGCTCTGTACACGACCCGCGCCATGCGCAGGGTGAAGCCCGATCCGATCTCCACGGACGTTCAGGCCAAGATCCTCGACGCCGCGATTCGCGCTCCCAGCGGAGGCAATCAGCAGAACTGGGCATTTCTTCTGGTCGACGATCCGGCCATCAAGGGCGAACTCGCCACGATGTACGGCGAGTGCATCGACCAGTTGTTCAAGACCATCTACAAAGACCAGGCCGAGGCCGCAGTTGCCGACCCCGACGGCAACGCGCCGTTTTTGAAAATGCGACGCTCGGTCGAGTCAGCCGTCGACAACTTCGCCGACTACCCGCTGTTCTTGTTCGGATTCTCGAAGGGCGATCGAACCGGGGGCTCGATCTATCCCGCCATCTGGAGCGCCCAGCTCGCGGCGCGGGCCGAAGGTGTCGGCTCGTCGCTCACGACCGTGCTGGCATTCAAGGGCGACGCGGTGCCGGATCTTCTCGGCGTTCCTGGCGATTCGGGTTGGGCAATGAGCTGTTGTGTCCCGATGGGCTACCCGACGGGCAAGTGGGGAGTTGCCCCGAGGCGTCCGGTTCATGAGGTCAGCTACCGAAACCAGTGGGGACAGCCGGTTGGCTTCGAAACCCCAGAGCCTCTGTGGAGTAGCGACTGAATGCTTGGCGGAGCGCAAGAGCCGTTCGGCTCTGACCAGCCGGCCGAGCACGGGATCTTCGTCAACAGGACGCTGAACCTCCGGTCGGTTAGCGCTTTTGGCTACGACATGGACTACACGCTCATTCACTACGACGTGAACGAGTGGGAGCGCGGCGCCTTTGACCACGCGAAGGCGTACCTGTCCGACATGAGTTGGCCAGTGGAATCTCTCGAGTTCGACCCGACGAGATTCACGTTGGGCCTCACCTTCGATCTCGAGCTGGGAAACCTGGTGAAAGCGACTCGTTTCGGTTACGTCGTCCGCGCGCAGCACGGCATTTTGCCGATGAGTTTCGAGTCCCAGCGATTGATGTACGCCGAGACGGTGATCGACCTCAGTCTCGAACGCTTTGAGTTCATGAACACGATGTTCGAGCTGTCGAGAGCCGACCTCTGGACCCAGCTCGTCGAGATCCACGATGCAAGTCCCCTTCCGGGGATACTGACCTACGCCGACCTCTACCGCGCGATCGACGGTGCTCTGGCTGCCAGTCATCTCGAAGGAGCGGTGAAGGCCGAGATCACTGCAAGCCCTGAACGGTTCGTCGACCTCGATCCGCACATCATCTCGACGCTTCGCGATCAGCGAGCTGCCGGCAAGAAGTTGCTGCTCATCACCAACTCGGGGTGGGACTACACGAAGCAGATGATGGCCTATGCGTTCGACAGGTATTGCGAGTCCGGTGAGACATGGCGCGATCTTTTCGACCTCGTCATCGTGTCAGCGGCGAAGCCTCGGTTCTTCTCCGAGAGGAGTCAGATCTATCGAATCGTCGACGAAGACCAGTCGTTGATGATTCCTCACATTGGCCCGCTCGAAGTCGGACACGTGTACTTCGGTGGTAACGCTCGAATCGTTGAAGAGAGTCTCGGACTCGCGAGCGCGCAGTTGCTGTACGTCGGTGATCACCTGTTCGGGGACGTTCATGTGACCAAGGATGTCCTGCGTTGGCGCACCGCCCTGATCGCTCGCGAGATCGAGGCCGAAGTCCTTGCCTCGATAGAGGCAGAGGGAGCGCTCTCCACCCTTCAGTCGCTCATGGAAGAGAAGGTCAGTCTCGACCGTCAACAGGCCCAGTTTCGGATGGCGCGCCAGCGCGACCGTTCGCGGGGAAGGGAGTTGAGCGCCAGGCTCGACGAAGTGAAGGCGGCTGCCGTCGCGCTCGACGAGCAGATCGTGCCGCTCGCTCGCGCCGCTTCGGAGCTCGGACACCCTGACTGGGGTCCTTTGATGCGTGGCGGGAACGACAAGAGCCTCTTCGCACGCCAGGTGGAGAAATACGCCGACATCTATACGTCGAGAGCGTCGAACCTTCGCTATGAAACGCCGTATGGATACCTGAGAGCAGCTCGCGGGTCGCTCCCGCACGACAGCGCTGGGCGCTGAGCGCTCGACGACGGTCTCACCACGAACCGCCGCCCCCGCCGCCGCCTCCTCCGCCTGAGAATCCTCCGCCTGAGAATCCTCCGCCTCCACTCCCGTCCGACCAAGGAGCGGTGCTGGTCTTCGACGCGGCCGACGCAATGCTGCGGGCAGCCATGGCGATGTACAGGTCGTTCGCGAAGTCCGACCGGAACTCCGGCGAGTCGAGGGCAGCTCTGGCCACGGCCTTGGTCCATGCCCGTGTCTCATCCAGCGCGATGGCCCAGGCCGTGTACTCCCTGAGCACGCCCATCGAAGCGGCATTCTCGACGTGCTGTGCTTCCGATCCTTCGAGGAATCTGCGGAACGACTCGATCTGGATCCACATGGCTGACCCTGCCGGAGATCGAACGAGGAGTTCCCACAACCTGACCATGCTCGACGCGGACCCTCCTGCGATGGCCGCGGCGATGACGAGCAGAATCACCCAGATTCCGCCCCACCTGGCCGACGCGGCTCCACCGGCCGCCGCTCCAACGATGCCGACACCTACGCCGATTCCCGAGAGCACGCGAACGCGAATCTGCATCACTTGACCTTCGTCGTTCCAGTAACCGCTCTCTCGTTGCCACGACTCGAGCTTCTTCTTCAGGTGGGCGCGGCCGGCAGTGAATTTCTTGTCGTACTTGTCGAGCGAAATCTTCTTGCGCTGGCCGAACATCTTGTTGATGGTCGGGCGCCACCGATCCTCAAGGTCCTGATCGGTGCGAAGCAGCGTGAGGGAGTCGCCGTCGGCGTCGCCCTCGATCTCGATTTCCCCTGCGATGGCACGTTCGATGATGAATGCCGAAAGCGATCGTTTCGGAACGGCCTCGAGATATAGCACGCTCCCCTCGGTGGCAGAGATGTTGGGCGGAGGGGCGAAAGCAGTTGTTGCCATGTCGGCGAGATCGCTGTGATCGACTCGCTCGACTCCGTCGAGTGATCCTCCAAAGGCAGCCGCAACGGGCCCTCCGACGTGTACCTTTTCTCGGCCGAGTCTGCGAATGACCCCCGCGATGGGGATCGAGGCGAGCAATGCGGCGATGATCGCGACGAGGACCAGGGCCGACGTGGGTATGCCGGGGTCGGGTGCTGTGCCGGTTGGCAGAAAATCGTCGGCGAGTGCGAGCGCAACCGGGTCCCCGAGATCGGCGTAGATCGTGATCCCGTCGCCGGCGTCGAGACCGGTCAGCACCACGCTGACTACGCCAGGTCCAAGTACTTCTACCGCGCAGGTGTCCCAGCTTCCGGCTGGGCCGGTGAGACACTCGGTCGACGAGAGCGCTCTGTCCGATCGAAGCAGCACCTCGACTCGTTCGATGCCAACTGCCCACTCGGTGCCGACGGCGTCCCATGCCAGGATCCCGCCAGCGGCGACGGTGTCGAGTGGGAACTCGACGTGATAACGGTGGCGACCGCTGACGGTGTCGTTCGGATCTCCGACCCTGATGCGACTGCGGAGCTGTGTCGCGAACGAATGGTCGAACACCACGAATTGGTCAGGAGCTGTTGGTGACACGACACTGATCGCAGCATCGGGATCGAGATCGTCGATGTCGCGGTAGATGCCATGCCGGTTCTGCAGTCCGAAGTCGTAGTCGATGACTTCAGATACCGCCAGCTTGCCGCCTCCGGTGAGCTCGGCATCAACCCAGATTGCTGCGACCCGCTCCGAATCACCGACCGCGCTTCCGATGATCGCGGCAACACCGATCAGGGCGGCCGCAGCGAGCGTCAGGAGGATGTCGAGTTTGCGTCTCAGAAACGGCCGCATCGATCGGTGATCCTAGCTTCTTGGCATGCTGCTCCAAGGGTGGTGGTCACCTCGACCAGGCTTGTCCCACCGACATCGAGGACCCGGACGGAGAGCGCTGCCGAAGGTCAGTTCCGTCGACGGGCAGCCCGTTCGGCGACGAAGTCGGCATGCTTGGCCCAGAGTCGCGGCCACAAGTCAGCCACCTCCGGCACGTCGAGGCCGAAAACGGACCGAAGCCGTTCCACGAGTTCGTCTGCGCTTTCGATGCTGTGCTCAGTGACTCCGCCTGGCGTGATGTGCTTTGCGGTCAGTCCTTGCTGGATCTGGAAACCGTCGGCGACGAATCGCTGCACGACGAGCCATCCGGTGAAGGGAGACTCCGGCGCCGTCCTGAGCCAGTCGCAAGTGACCTGGAGCAATGTTTCGTCGACGGGTTCGTGGACGAAATCGTATGAAGGTGACCCGCCGAACACATGGTTCCTGACCCGCCAGTATCTGTCGTCACGAACTAGCTCGAACACGAATCCTCGCTGTTCGAATGGTCCCTCGACCAGCCGGATTGGCTGGTGAAATGCGTCGCCGAACCCGACATCGCACAGCCAGGTTTCACCGTCGATCTTCACGTCGAGGATGAGATGGCTTCCGAAGAAATTGTCCTTGCCGCTGAATTCACGGCCGACGGCTCCACCCATCCTCGTGACGTCAAAACCGATCTCGCCGAGAGCCCACCCGAATATGCCGTTCATCTCGTAGCACCAACCGCCACGCCAGTCGTTCACGATCTTGTCGTAGATGCGCCCGATGTCGAGGTCGACGAGTCGTTCCAGCTGTACGTCGATGTTTTCGTAGGGGATCGCTTCGAGGTGATGCCGGTGCAGGTCGAACATGGTTGCCACATCCACCCGCGGCGAACCCTCGTACCCGATGCGTTTCAGATAGGTGTCGACGTGCATGAAAGCCTTCCCCGAGTGGCGGCGACCTGACACCAGACGAGCGCTTGACGCTACCGTCTCGGCCATGGAGCTCAAGAACAAAGTTGCCGTCGTCACGGGTGGAGCCAGCGGTATCGGTCTGGGAATCGCCGAGCGTTTCATCGCCGAAGGCGCCGCCCATGTCGCCATCGTCGATCTGAATGTTGATCTCGTCGGCACCGAGGCGGCGAGGATCGGCGCGAGTGGTCACGTCGTCGATGTCAGTGATGAGACCGCGATCAAGCAATTGGTGGACGAGGTCGAGATGAACCACGGACCCATCGATGTCTTCGTCTCGAACGCCGGCTACGTGACTGTCGGAGGACTTGAAGTCGACAACGCCGAGATCACCGACATGTTCGACGTGCATGTGATGTCTCACGTCTATGCGGCAAGGGCAGTCGTGCCTGGGATGATCGAACGGGGCAACGGGTACCTTCTGAACACGGCATCAGCAGCCGGTCTGCTGACCCAGATCGGATCGCTCGCGTACTCGGTGACGAAGCACGCAGCTGTTTCCTTGGGCGAATGGCTGTCGGTCACGCACGGGCATCAAGGCATCAAGGTGTCGGTTCTGTGCCCGCAGGCGGTTGCCACGAACATCGGCGTCAACAGTCCTTCCGTTGGCGCGTTGGGTACAGGCGCAGGTGTGGCGTCAGGTGACGGCGTTCTCAGCCCAGCCGAACTCGCCGATGTCGTGATCGACGCGATGGCCGAAGAGCGTTTCCTCGTGCTGCCGCACCCAGAGGTCGAGACGTACGCAAAACGTAAAGCCGATGACATCGACCGCTGGCTCGGTGGCATGCGCCGGTTTCAGACTCGCTTGTTCCCTGACGGTCCCGGTCCCGGCGAGTGGCTCACGGCCTGAACCAGTCCTTCGAGTGCAGCTGCTGCTGACGCGGTTCAGACTGCAGCTGCGAGTCGCTCGGCCCGCGCTTGCGCATCGGCGAGAGCTGTCTCGGTGTCGACCATGGTCGAGACCCCGGCCTCGACCACGCGTTGTCCTGCCACCCAGGTGTCGGTGACATATCGCGAGCCTCCTGCGAAGACGAGTCGATCGACCAGGTCGTCGTCGGTGATGATGGGCGTGAACGCAGGCTGGCTGAGGTCGACGCGAATGATGTCGGCCCACGAGCCTGGCGTGAGCGTGCCTGTGTCTGGCATGCCGATGGCCTCGGCCCCGCGACGTGTTGCCATCAGGAGAGCCTGTTCGGCGGTGATCCGGGTCGGGTCTCCACTTGTGCCGCGAGCGAGCAGGGGAGCGAGCTGTAGCTCCTGCCACAGGTCGAGGTCGTCGTTGCTCGCGACCCCATCGGTTCCGAGCCCCACGTTCACTCCGGCAGTGATGAGGTCGTGCAGCCTCGCAACGCCCGACCCGAGCTTGAGGTTGCTCTTCGGACAGTGGGCCACGTGGGTTCCGTGGCTCGCGAACAACTCGACCTCGGCATCGTTGAGCCACACTCCGTGAGCGGCCAGGACGTGTCCGTCGAGCACACCTCTCTCAGCGAGCACCTCAACGGTTCGCTTTCCGTGCACCTCTTCGAGATCCCGGCCCTCATCGCCGGTTTCCGCGATGTGGATGTGCAGCGGACAGTCGAGATCGCGAGCCAGGCCGGCGAGGTCGTCGACAACCGCGAGCGGAAGGTCGTAGGCCGAGTGCGGTGCGACGCCGACGCGAAGTCGACCTTCAGGTTCGTGCCGGCTGGCGTGGAGCGTTGCGATTTCGGCCAAGCGACCAGTCGGTTCGTAAAAGTTTGCGAGGTGAGCGACACCGACCACGCCAGGCGTACACATCACCCGGCCTCCGCTTGCATCGACGGCGTCCAGGAGTTCGTCATCGGCGAAGTACATCTCGCAGCTCGCCGTCACTCCGGCGAGAAGCATCTCCACCGACGCCAGCAACATGCCTGCTGCGACATCTCCAGGCGCGAGCTTGCCCTCCCGCGGCCAGATGGCTTCTGTGAGCCACCGTTCCAGGGGCAGACCGTCACCGACGCCGCGCAACAGCGTCATGGGTCCGTGCGCGTGGGAGTTGATCAGACCAGGCATCAGGAGGCCAGACATTCTGGTCACGGCGTCCTCGGTTGGTGGGGCGTCGGCCAGTGATCCTGATCGCTTGACCCTGCCATCTGCATCTACGTCGATGAAACCTGGTCGATGAACCTCGACAGCAGCTCGGCATGTGATGACTGCGTCCGCGATGAGGCGCTGTGCCTTTGAGGACATGTGGCGATCGTGGCAGGTGGGATCGTCGTCGACAAGTTGAAGAAGTCTTCTGGCAATCATCTCGAGGTACGCCGCCAGCTTTCTGACGCATCGGGAGTACGGTCGACGCCATGTTGGCGCTCATCACAGGATCAGGTTTCTACGATGTCCCTGGGCTCACCGAACGAAAGGTGACGGAGGTAGCGACGCCGTACGGACCCGTGTCGGTCAGCAGCGGGATGCTCGACGGCTCACACGTTGCGTTCATTCCCCGCCATGGCTCAGACCACAGTCTGCCGCCGCACGCGATCAACTATCGGGCCAATGTCTGGGCCCTTCGTGAGTTCGGAGCCGATGGCATCGTCGCCATCAACGTCGTGGGGTCCATCGATCCCGCATATCCGGCTGGAACATTTCTTCTCTGCGATCAGTACATCGAGTTCACATCCGGCCGTGATGTGACGTTCTTCGACGAGCCAGGGAACGTTCAGCACATCGACATGACAGAGCCGTACGACCTCGAACTCCGGTCGCGCCTTTCGTCAGCCGCTGAAACAATCGGTCTCGACCTCGCGCCGACAGCGACCTATGTCTGCACCAATGGTCCGAGGTTCGAGACCCCCGCCGAGATCAAGATGTACGGAATCCTCGGTGGCACCGTTGTCGGCATGACCGGGTATCCGGAAGTCGCTCTCGCACGCGAGCTCGGCGTTCCTTACGCGGCTGTGGCGATCGTCGCCAACCTGGCGGCCGGGCTCCAGGGAACAGAGTTGTCGCACGAGGACGTTGTCGGTGTCATCGATGAGTGCAAGGTGCCGATGTTCGCCCTGGTCGCTGCGCTCGTCCGGGGTGAGTGACATCTGTCGATTCGCGGTGACTGCCGTGCTGATCACGTACCGAGCGATTTCTTCAGCTTCTCTGCTCGTTTGGTGAATTTCCGTGCTCGCTGGCGCTGTTCCTTGTTGACGAGCGCAGCTGCTCGTGCATCCTTCGGTCGGTTCTGACGAGCGCGCTTCACTGCGCGGTCGCGAGCCTCTCTGGCATTGCGACGAGCTTTCTTGGCCTTGCGCTCGAGTCGCTTGATCTCGTGTCGAAGATCGGCATTGGCTTCGGGCTGTCCGGCTGATTCACCCTTGGCTTCAACGACGTCGACGGCGTCGCTGTCGTCGTCACCGTGGAGTGCGGCTTGGGCCTCGAGGATCCACGCTGGAACGCTCGGCAACGGATTGACATCGTCGTCCGCCAGTGGGTCGGAGGACCGTTCTTCAGCGCCTGTTTCGACAGCAGTCTTGTCGCTGACCATCGGATCAGCCGATCTCGGGCCGTCGTGCCGGCCGGTGGCGACATCATCGCCAGCCATGTCGGATGCGGCGATGATCCCGGCAAGACTTGTGTCGCCGGAAACGACTCTGTCGCAATCGCGGGCAGTGCCCGACTTTGCAACAACGTCTCGACTGTGGGCAGCCAGCCCCAGAGCGCTCGCGAGCGGACCACCATCGGCGAGATCTTCGGCTCCTGGCTTGGTCAGCTTCTCGGATTGGAGGAGCGGAGGTGATGGTCGACGCTTCGCTGTCGCCGATCGCCTCGCTCCCCTGAGCTGACGGCCGGTGGAGGTGTAGAGCCCTATCGAGGCATCGCGATCAGGGTTGGTCCACGGCTCGGCCCGGCGTCGCTTCGCTCGCAGCTGCCGGATCAGTGTGAAACCAATCACCGCCACTGCGACTGCTGCGAGACCCAGGACAAGCCAGGATGCTCCGTTGATTGCCGATACTGGCACCGCGATTTCCTTCCTTCTGGTGTTCGCCGAGTGGGTCTTTGCTCAAGTGATGCTGGCCAGCTATACCACATGTAGTAGTTAAATTACACATATCACCACAGAGAGTGTTGATTCTGTTGGGTTCTGCGACTCTCGTCTCCGCAAAGCGAAGCGGTGATTCTCCGCTACGTTCAACAAGGGATGAGCAGCACCTCCGCCGACGATGCAAACCGGCATCTTGCGGTCATTGGCTGGACCGCGCCGTTCCAGCAGTCACTCGAGTCGTACCTGTCCGACAGCGCTTCGACGGTTGACGGCCCCGAGTCACTGGTGATCGGGAGAGTCGCGGTTGAGCACCGTGGTTTCTACGACGTACTCGGGCTTGGCGATGATCCGCTCGAACCGACCGGGGGTGCTGCGGTCACACCTGTATTTCGACGGCAGGTCGCGAGCCCGATCGAGTTCCCAGCTGTGGGGGACTGGGTCGTCATCGAGCCTTTTGGCGGTGCCAACCGTGCGCATGCGATTCACCACGTTGTCGACCGATCTTCGCTGTTCGTGCGGCGGGCGCCGGGGCGCGAGCCGAAGCCACAGGTGGTGGGTGCAAACATCGATGTGGTCTTCGTGGTGAGTTCACTCGACGGCGACCTCAATCCGCGCCGTCTCGAGCGATACCTCGCAGTCGTGTGGGGCGGTGGGGCTCGGCCCGTCGTCGTGTTGTCGAAATCCGATCGAGTCGACAACACCCACGGCGCCGAAGCTCTTGTCCGCTCCACTTCCGGCGACGTCGATGTCGTCGTGGCCTCAGCGACTACCGGTGAAGGCATCGATCAGGTCCAGGCTCATGTTCCTGTAGGCGTCACCGCCGCCGTCGTCGGTTCATCCGGCGTCGGCAAGTCGTCGATCATCAACCGACTCCTCGGCGACGAGGTTCAGAACGTGGCCGCGACCCAGCGCGACGGACGTGGCCGTCACACAACGATTCGCCGCCATCTTCTGCCCCTGCCGGCCGGCGGTCTCATGGTCGACACGCCAGGAATGCGCGAAATTCAGCTGTGGGACGGCGCAGGCCTCCCGAGCGTCTTTCCCGAGATCTGGGACGCAGCCGGCCAGTGCCGGTTTGCCGACTGCTTGCACCGCGATGAACCAGATTGCGCCGTGCGCGACGCAGTGAAGATCGGTGCCATCGACATCGACAGGATGGATGGCCTCAATCGACTCACCGAAGAACTCGACGACCTCGAGGTCGAGATCGAGCGCCGCCGCCGCGGCCGCCGCGACCTCCGTCGTTGACTGCACCAACAGTATTTCCGCTCTTGGTCGCTGCGTTCCCGACCTACACAGGCCACGAGCGACTCATTCACTCTCCTGTGAAGTCGGCGGTGCGCTTCTCCATGAATGCAGCAACGCCCTCTTTGTAATCGGCACTGTCAAAGCAACGACGCACTGCGGCGTCTGCCTTGCCGAGGTCACGATCACCAGGATCGCGAATCAGCTCCGACACGGCAATCTTCACCGCAGCAACGGTGAGTGGAGCGTTCGCTGCGATCGTCGATGCAAGCTCACCAACGGTGGCGTCGAGTTCTTCCTTGGCCACCACATCACTCAGCAGGCCCATCCGCAGCGCCTGTTCAGCGTCGAAGCGCTTGGCGGTGAAGAGGATGTGTTTCGCCTCTGAAGGACCGACGAGTTTGATCAAGCCGCTGATGCCCGCGTGGCCATAGCCGAGCCCGAGTCGCGCCGCCGGAATGGCGAACTGGCCGTCATCGGCCGAGATCCGGATGTCTGCAGCCAACGCAACTCCGAGCCCACCGCCGATGCAGAACCCGTGAATCGCGGCGATGAGCGGTACCCGGAGCTTGGTGAGTGCTGCTGTGGCCTGCGCTGTGGTGTTGTCGTACGCGGTGTTTGCGTTGCCGTCGGCACGCTGCTCGCTGAACTGGGAGATGTCTGCTCCGGACGCAAAGGCAACCTCGCCGGCGCCCCGGATGACAGCGACCCTCACCGAAGAGTCGGTGGCGATCTCGTTCGCTGCATCGAGCATCCCCTGCCACATGTCGCGACTGATCGCGTTTCGGCGCTCGGGATGATCGAGGACGATGGTTGCGACGGCACCGTCGCGTTCGAGGTGTACCTGGCCAGCCATGACTGCAGACCGTATCCCGGCGGGCGTCGATGGGCGCTACCCGAAGATCCCGTGCTGGGTGTGAGCCGGAACCATGGAAGGGCGCGTGAGGAATGCTCCCGGTCGGCAACTACGCTCGAAGCCGTTCGAGCAGGGCCCCTCCAGGAGCGCGAGTTGTCAGACCATCGCCGGGCGCGTGCGGGTGCGATAGCAGTTGTGTGCGCCACTTTGGCTACAGCATGCAGTGGCGGAGTTTCCGCCTCAGCGCCGGCGACGCCGACAACGGTCCGCCCCACCACCACTCTCGACTTCACGCCGCTCCCGACGGCCGCGACCTCGACGACCTCGAGTTCGACCACCACAGAACCGCCGACCACCACCTTGCCAACAGACACGACGACTACCACTGAACCACTCGGCCCGGTTGCCCAACTCACCGGTGAGCCTGTCGACGAGCTCCTGACCCACGCCGCGCTTGTCATCAAGATCGACAATCACGAACGGGCCCGCCCCCAGGTGGGGCTCAACGTCGCCGACATCGTCTATGAGGAAATCGTCGAAGGCCGCATCACTCGATTCGCGGCTGTGTTTCACAGCACAGCCTCAGACCCGGTTGGTCCTGTCCGCTCTGCGCGCACGAGCGATTTCGACATCCTGGCAGGCTTCAACCGCCCGCTCTTTGCCAACTCCGGCGGCAATACGACGGTGCTGAACCTGCTTCGGGGCGTCGACGCGGTGAACGCAAACGTCAATGCACTTCCCGACCTGTTCTACCGCGAGGAGTCGCGGAGTGCTCCTCACAACCTCATGACCGAGACCTCTGAGCTGCTCGTCGCCAAAGGAGACGAGGGTGGAGTGCCACCGGTCTTCTTCGAATACCGCCGCAACGGCGAAGAGTTGCCAGATGAAGCAAGAGCCATCAATGGCATAGACCTTCACTACGGCGGCCTCAACGTCTCATATGACTGGGACGAGGAGCTCGGAGGCTGGGCGCGAAGCCAGGAGTTCAGCGCTCACGTCGATGCTGACGGTGTCCAGATCGCTCCCCCGAACGTCATCGTGCAGTTCATCGCCTACGGACGAAGCTCGGCCGATGCAGCCTCGCCTGAGGCCATTGTCGTGGGCGAAGGTGAGGTGTGGATCCTCGTTGACGGCCACATCATCGAGGGTCAATGGTCGCGGTCCTCGGCGGCCGAGGTCACCACCTACACCCTCGTCGATGGCACGCCGATCAAGCTCGACCCTGGCCGCACCTGGATAGCGCTGCCTCGCATCGGCCAAGGCACCATCCGCTGAGAGCGCTCAACCCTGTGGCGCCCACGGCGCATCGCGTCGTTCGCGGAACGCGGCGATTCCGGCCTGACCCTCCTCGCCCCTGAACAGATCGGCCGAGAGCTTCGCCGTCCACTCGAAGGCCTCGTCGCGGTTGTCTTCAGGCACCTTCGCGATCAGTTCCTTGCACGCAGCGAGCCCGACCGGGCCGCCACGTGACACATCGGCCGCGATCTTGGCGACGACGTCGTCGATGTCGTCGGGCGAAGCAGCGCGGTTAATGAGCCCGACCGAAGCCGCCCTCTCTGCGCTGATGCGCTCGCCGGTGAGGAACAGTTCCTTCGCGTCGGCCATCCGCAACTTGGGGAGGCACACGACGGAGATCACCGCCGGTGCAACGCCGAGCCGAACTTCGGTGAACCCGAACTTGACCTCGTCGGAAGCCACTGAGATGTCGAGCACTGCCGCCAGGCCAACGCCCCCGCCCATGCAGTGACCGTTGATCTTGCCCATGACGGGCGTGCCGGACGTGATGATCATCTCGAAGATCTCGACGAATGTCCTCGACCTGGCCCCCGGCTCGACTGTCGACGTCGGGGCCGACAGATCGGCCCCGGCGCAGAACGTGTTGCCCTTGTTCGTCAGGACGATGACCCTCACCGCGGGGTCGTCGATGGCCTCCTCCAAGTGGTCGCCGAGCGAGTTCACGAGGTCGACACTCAACGCGTTGCGGTTGTCAGGGCGGTTCAACGTGATGGTGCCGATCCCATGATCGACGGAATACAAGGTCGCATCAGTAGCCATTCGGCGAACGTAGCCCATAGCTCTCCTCTGGGTGCCGTTCAAGCGCCACGGAGGCTCTGCACAGCGTTTCCAAGGCAGTTGGGCTCCCTGAGTGAGGAGAACTCGGTGTCCCCTGCACCAGCGGACCGAGGAACCCGGTTACGCGACGACGATGACCTTGGTGCCGATGTCGGTCCAGTCGTACAGGAACTTGGCTTGGTCGATGTGCTGACGGACGCAACCGCCACTCTGGTACGTGCCGAGCTGCTCCGGTGTCTGCATCGGAACACCGTTGCCATACTTCGGGATCGAGTGGAACCCGATGGAGAGTCGCTTCCCGTAGGCGAAGCGAACCATGTACTCCATCGTGATGCCGTCGTGGGTTGCCCAGGCGACGGGTGACTTCGAATACACCTGATAGGTGCCGCGAGCCGGTGTGTTGGCCTTGCCGGAAACGAGATATGACGTGACAACCCGATCGTCGTCAGCGATGAGCCAGACGCGTTGGCCACTGTTCGAATAGACGATGCGCCGACCCGAACCGGAGTTGGCAGGAACGGCTACGCCATCGGCCGTCCTGCCGGGCGTGGTCGCCAGCCAGTAGCCGTGGCCTGAAGGCGTGACCGCGATCGCGGCTACGGGTTCGTCGCCGCCGGCTGCAAGGCCACCATGTTCCGAGGCGTCGCCGAATGCGGCGACGGTTCCGCTCTCGCCTGCCATCCAGTATCCGTTGCCAGAGAGCGTTGGCGCCGCGTCGACGAATTCTTCGCCGTCGAGCTGACCGGACAGCGAGCCGAGGAACCGCGCATCACCGAAGGAGAAGACGCCACCATCGAGGGAGAACAGCCAATATCCTTTTCCGGACGGGGTGGCGATGATCGTCTTCACGGCGTGGGTCAGGCCGAGGTTTGCGCCGGAGCCGTGGAAGCCGGCATCCCCGAACGTGAAGACTCCGCCGTCTCGTGCCGCAAGCCAGTAGCCGTTTCCGGAAGGGGTCGGAGCGAGGGCCACGACTGGAGCGTCGAGTTCGATGTTGCCGGTCGAGCCGTGGAAGCCGGCGTCGCCGAAGGTCATGACTCCGCCGTCTTGGCCCAGGAGCCAGTAGCCCTCGCCCGAGGTGGTCGGTGCGATGTCGACGATCGCGCCGCCGAGGTCGTACGTGTTGGCATCGCCATGATGGTCTGAGGCCCCGTAGGCACTGACGGCGCCGTCAGCAGTGGCTATCCAGTAGCCCTGCTGGTTCGGGTGTGCGCCGAAGCCGACAACGGCGGTCTCGAGGTCGGCCTGTTCGAGCGATCCGTGGAATGCGGCGTCGCCGAAGAGGTACACCTCGCTTCCCGTCTCGCCCTCGACCGAGTACGGCGATGGGTCGGCGGGACCTTGGGCCGCGAGCCCCGGTGTTGCAAGCACGGCGATGAGGGCGAGGCTCGCGACGATTCCGACCAGCTGCCGGGACACCCGCTTCTTGGCCGGCAGCATGGCGCGAACAATGAGGCCATCGCCCGAAACCCGGATCTTGCCGAGCAGGGGTGCTGACTTCTCATGTTGGTGTTGATTGGTCACAGGAGTGGCCTTTCGGGCCTCCTCCGTGGCGTTGTCCCGGTTCAGTCTTCCGGGGAGAGCGTCACATCGACAGAGGCAGATTCAGATTCGGTGCAGACCAGGTCGGAAATTCGACCTGCCTCCATCAGATCGGCGCGTGCCGGTTCAATGAGAGCCAAACGGTCTGGGGTGTCGAATACTTGCACAGCTTCGGCCTCTACTCGAAGAGATCGCTTCGCTTCTGTCTTTGCACGTCTGACTTCACCGAGCACTTCGGCGGTGACGGTGAATACTCCGGGGTCGCCTTCGCCGGCCAACGCCCTGAGTTCATCGGCCTCTGGCCAGCCTTGACGGTGCACAGACCCTGGTTGCCACCAAGACCACACTTCTTCGGTCACGAAACACAGGTGGGGTGCGAAGAGGCGTTGCAGCGTCGAGAGCGCTTCGACCAGCGAGCGGCGGGCCGATGCCACCGCTGCCTCAGAACCTGTGCCGTAGGCCCTTCCCTTCACCAGCTCGACGTAGTTGTCACAGAATGGCCAGAAGAACGCCTCGCTCTTCTCGATGGCGCGTGCATAGTCGAAGGACTCGAATGCTTCGGTGGTCACGGCGACCACATCGGCGAGCTGGGCCAACATGGCTCTGTCGATGGCTTCGGTGACTTCACCGTTCCATGCTTCGTCGCCGGCGAGGCCAAGGACGAACTTCGAGACGTTCAGGATCTTGATCGCCAAGCGACGTCCGACTTTCATTTGCCCTTCGTCGACGGCGGTGTCGGTGCCAGGTCGTCCGTTGGCGGCCCAATAACGCACCGCGTCCGAACCGAATCGCTCGAGCAGCGGAAGGGGCGTGACCACGTTGCCCTTCGACTTCGACATCTTCTTTCGGTCGGGGTCAAGGACCCAACCTGAAATTGCGGCGTGGGTCCAGGGCAGCGAATCGTGTTCTGCATCGGCCCTGACCACCGAGGAGAACAGCCAGGTTCGGATGATGTCGTGGGCCTGCGGACGCAGGTCCATGGGAAAGACCCGGTCGAAGAGGTCGCTATCGTCGGCCCAGCCACTGATGATCTGCGGGCTCACCGACGACGTGGCCCACGTGTCCATCACATCGGGGTCGCCGGTGAAGCCGCCAGGTTGGTCTCGTTGACTCTCGTCGAACCCGACTGGCGAGTCAGTGGACGGGTCGATCGGGAGCAAGTCTTCGGCGGGTGTGTGCCGCTTCGAGTAGTCGGGGTCGCCGTTGTCGTCGACGCCGTACCAGACGGGGAACGGCACGCCGAAGTAGCGTTGACGGCTGATGAGCCAGTCGCCGTTGAGGCCGCCGACCCAACCCTCGTAACGATTCAGCATGTAGGGCGGATGCCACACCAGTTGTGCGCCGCGCTTCAGGAGTCGTTCTCTGATGTCGTCGTCGCGGCCGCCGTTGCGGATGTACCACTGGCGGCTGGTGACGATCTCGAGGGGTCGATCGCCCTTCTCGAAGAACTTGACCATGTGGTTGATGGGGCGAGGGTCGCCTACGAGAAGGCCCTGTTCGATCAGTTGCTCGACGATGCGTTTCTGGGCCTGCTTCACGGTTTTGCCGAGTAGTTCGTCGTAGTTGGCCTGGGCCGCCTCCGGGTCGGCGCTCTCCCAGCCTTCAGAGCCCCATTCGATTTCGACGAAGCGCCCGCGTCGATCGATGACAGGGCGAACGCCGAGCGCGAGCTCGCGCCACCAGGTGACGTCGGTCGTGTCGCCGAATGTGCAGATCATGGCGATACCCGAGCCTTTTTCGGGATCGGCGAGTTCGTGTGGTCGGATCTGCACCGGAGACCCGAAAAGCGGAGTTGTGACGGTCGTTCCGAAGTGGGGCCTGTACCGCTCGTCTTCAGGATGGGCGACGAGCGCAACACAGGCCGGCAGCAGCTCGGGTCGGGTGGTCTCGATCTCGACCTGGCCTGAACCGTCGGAGAACCGGAACGGAATCCTGTGGAATGCGCCCGGGAGTTCCTTCTCTTCGATCTCGGCTTGGGCAACGGCACTCTGGAAGCTGACGTCCCAGATGGTTGGCGCTTCGGCCTGATAGGCCTCGCCACGCTCGAGCATGCGAAGGAACGCCATCTGGCTTGTTCTCTGGCTGACCTTGTCGATGGTTGCGTAGGTCATCGACCAGTCGACCGACAGGCCGAGCTTTCGCCAGACTCGCTCGAACACTTGCTCGTCCTCGAGCGTCAGGAGACGACAGAGTTCGACGAAGTTGGGTCGTGAGATCGGGATGGAGCGCTTCTCCGGCTTCTCCGGTGGAACGAAGTCGGGGTCGTAGGGGAGGTTCGGATCGCAGGTGACGCCGTAGTAGTTCTGCACCCGACGTTCAGTGGGCAGACCGTTGTCGTCCCAGCCCATGGGATAGAAGACTTCTTCTCCTGCCATGCGTCGATACCGAGCGACACAGTCGGTGTGGGTGTAGCTGAATATGTGGCCGATGTGGAGTGAGCCGCTGACCGTCGGCGGCGGCGTGTCGATGGAGAATACGCGGTCGCGGGTGGCCGTTCGATCGAAGCGGAAGGTGCCTGCGGCCTCCCACTCTTCGCTCCATCGCTCTTCGAGGCCGTCGAGATTCGGCCTTTCTGGGACGCTCGTCATAGCTGACAACCGTACCGAGCACTGAAGTCGACCGGTGCAAGCATTCTGGACTCGGTCCGCGCCTCGATTCGATCCCGGGGATGGTCTGCTCCGATTGCCATCAACCGGACAAAGAGGACCAGTACTCTCCGCGATGTGTTGAACACCGTGCCTAGGCCAGACCAATCCTTGGTAAAGCCACATCGTCCAGAGCGCAGACTCCGACCACGACGTCGCGCTCTGAATGCGGCTCGACGCGATGCCTCGTACATGCGGTGGGCGCGCGCCGTCGCCGCAGTCTCCATTCCTGGGCTGCTGCTGTCGGCGAATCTCCCTGATGATCCCGCTCCGGTGGTGTCGCCGTTGATTCTCGCCGTTCTGGTGGCCGGCGCACTGTTGATGGTGAACGTCGTCGATCCAGCTCGCATTCGGGCAGCTGACGCGGACGTTCTCCGTCACCGCGCTGTTGTCGAACTTGGCATCGATACTGCTGCTGTCGTGTCGGTGGTGTGGCTCGCGGGCAGTGATCCGAAGGGCAGCCTGTGGGTGCTGCTCGTGTTGCCGATCCTGGAAGCCGCGCTGCGCTTCGGCACTCGCACATCGACGGTCTTGCTGGGATCGATGGTCGTCACCTATGTCGCTCGAGACGCGTGGGCGTCAGCGCAGTTCGAGATGGTGTCGTTCAGCCCTGCGACCGTGGTTCAGCGAGTCGGGGTTCTCGTCGTGGTCGGTCTGACAGCGGGCTTCCTTGCTTCGCAGCTGTCGAGGGAGGCCACCCGGCACCAGGACGCGAGAGCCGAGGCGGTTCGACGGGCAGAGATGCTCGAGGTCGTCGCCGATGCCGCCAGGCGGATGACCACGCTTGATGTCGGCGATGTCTATCGGAACCTTCTCGCCGCGCCTGACCGCTTGGGTGTTGCCGACATCGGGATCGCATTCAGGAAGGGTCACGGCTGGATCGGCCGTCGCGCCCACGGGTCGGTCGGCGGTGACGTACGTGACACCGAGAACGAACTGGACGGGGCCGCAGTTGATCTCGCGGACGACATCGCCGCTGGACAGATCCCTCTCACCCTTGGGCCCAAGCATCTCGACGCCGCTGGACGTAGCGATCTTCCTGGAGCTGTTGGCGTACCGATCGTCGTGTCAGGAGATGTTCGTGCTGTCCTGCTCGTCGCCCAGATCGTGTCTGACGATCTGCTCGGAGCGCTGGAGCTCCTCGCAGGACAGGCCGGAGCAGTGTTGGCTCAGGCCGAAGCGCATGCCGAGATCCGCAGGCTTCAGCAGCGGCTTGCCTACCAGGCCCTTCATGACAGCCTCACAGGTCTGCCGAATCGGGCGAATTTCGATCTTCGCCTTCGGCGTCGCCAGGAGAGCGGCGAGTCTGATCGGCGAAATGGTGGAGATGGTGTCGCCGTGCTGTTCATCGATCTCGATGGGTTCAAGACCATCAATGACACGCTCGGTCACAAGGCTGGCGACAGGACTTTGGAGGTTGTGGCGAGTCGGATCCGGGAAACAATTCGGCCCGGCGACTCGGTGGCACGGCTTGGTGGCGACGAGTTCGTTGTACTCCTCGATCGAACCGTCAATCTGGAAGGAGCGCGAGCGGCCGCCGAGCGCATTCTGGACGTGCTGTTGGCTTCGCCTATTCGACTCGGCCGTCATCAGGTGACTGTCGGGGCGAGTGTGGGTGTCGCGTTCCGTGATGAAGTGCCTGATGATCCCGACAAGCTCATCCGTCTTGCGGATCGGGCCATGTACGAGGCGAAGCGCACTGGTCGCGGCAGGATCGTCGCGATCGATGATGTCGAAGGATCTTCGAATCGGTCGGCGAGGACCGAGCAAATAGCGGGCTGAACGAGAGAGCCTGCTCGGTTGTCTCCGCAGCCGTGTTTGTCAGCAGACGCTCTGGGCGCCTCAAGTCCACCGCGTCGCAGGGGCTTCGGTCCTTGGGTGGGAGGTCGACAGTAAACGAAACAGGACCCTGTAAGTTACTCATCGGTAACTTCTCGACTGAAGGGCACTCCGACATGGCTGACTTTTCCGCCGCGCTGAACGAGGATCAGCGAGAACTGCAGCAGTGGGTCCACAAGTTCGGTGAGTCCGTCATTCGTCCGGCAGCCGCCGAGTGGGACGAGCGGGAAGAGACGCCGTGGCCGATCATCGAGCAGGCTGCCGAGATCGGCCTCTACGGCTTCGAGATCCTCGCTGAAGGGATGATGAACGATCGTTCTGGTCTCACCATTCCGGTGATGATCGAAGAGATCTTCTGGGCCGACGCCGGCATCGGTATGTCGCTCATGGCCTCAGCCCTTGCCGCTGCCGGAATCGCCGCGTCGGGTACCTCGGAACAGCTGATCGAGTGGGTGCCGCAGTGTTATGGCACTCCGGGTGACGTGAAGCTCGGCGCGTTCTGTGCGAGTGAGGCCGACGCGGGTTCTGACGTCAACGGTTACCGGACCAGCGCTGTCTACGACGAAGCCACCGACGAGTGGATCCTCAACGGAACGAAGGCCTGGATCAGCAATGGTGGTATCGCCAACATCCACGTCGTCGTCGGCGTTGTCGATCCCACGCTCGGCTCGAAGGGTCATGCCTCGTTCATCGTTCCGCCGGGAACCAAGGGCCTCGCTCAGGGCCAGAAATACAAGAAACACGGCATCAGAGCCAGCCACACCGCCGAGGTCGTCCTTGACGACGTTCGGGTGCCGGGTCGATGCCTGCTAGGAGGCAAGGAGAAGCTCGACGAGCGTCTCGCCCGTGTTCGTGAGGGAAAGAGCGGAAACGCCCAGGCCGCTATGCAGACGTTCGAGTCGTCGCGCCCAGCTGTCGGTGCGCAGGCCATCGGGGTCGCTCGTGCTGCCTATGAGTACGCGCTCGACTACGCCAAGGAGCGTGAGGCGTTCGGCAAGCCGATCATCATGAACCAGTCGATTGCTTTCCTGCTCGCCGACATGGCCACCGAAATCGACGCATCGCGCCTGCTCATCTGGCGCGCATCGTGGCTCGGAAAGAACGGACGGTTCGAGAACGCAGAGGGTTCGATGGCCAAGCTCAAGGCCGGCCGTACTGCAACCTGGGCTACCGAGCGAGCCATCCAGATCCTCGGCGGAGTCGGCTACACCCGCGAGTGTCCCGTCGAACGCTGGCATCGCGACGCAAAGATCCACGACATCTTCGAAGGCACCGAGCAGATCCAGCAGCTCGTGATCAGCCGGGCCATCTCGGGTCTGCGCATCGAGTAGAAAACGATGAGAATAAAGGGAACCGGGAGGTTGGCCACCTCACCTCCCGGTTCACCTCCTGTTCCACCTCCCGGTCGAGTTTGTCCCTAGCTGTCCCTATTTCTCGATGCTACGCTGTCGCGTATGGCGTCGTTAAGGGAGAAGCGGCCGGGATACTGGGAGGTGCGGGTCTTCGTCGGATACGACGACGAGGGCAAGCCCGTTCAGGTGTCGAAATCGATCAGGGGCGGCAAGCGTGATGCCGAGCGCCTCGCCGCGCAGCTGGCCTCTCGCCCTGCCCCTCGGTCGGGAAAGCTGACGGTGGTCGAGTTGCTCGACGAGTACCTCGAGCACAAGGGCCCGTCGTGGTCGCTGTCGTCGCGCCGCGACTATGCCAGTCGAGCCGAGCGGATCAAGGCCGACCAGATCGCTGCCAAGCCCGTGAGCCGAGTCTCGGTCGCCGAGGTCGACCGCTGGCACCTGCGCATGCACAAGAACGGCGTCGGCGAAGCCCAGATCCGAAACCTGCACACCCTGCTGCGTGCCGCGTTCAGCCAGGCTGTCCGCTGGGAACTGCTGCCGACCAACCCGGTGGCGAACGCGAAGCCGCAACGTCGCAAGAAGACACCGAGGGGTGTCATGTCGGTCGATGACGTGGCCCTCGCGCTGGTGACCGCCGAGCAGGTGCACCCGTGGGCATCGCTGGCTCTGCGACTGGCAGCGGTGTCGGGCGCTCGGCGTTCCGAGCTCGCCGGCCTTCGATGGGATCGGGTTGTCGGCGGTCGGTTGATCATCGACCAGGCCGTGACCATCGATCGCACCCACACCGTTGGCGATCCCGAGCGATTGCAAGTGACGCCGACCAAGACAGGGGAGCAGCGAGGCCTGGCGCTCGATGAACAGACGCTCGCGCTGGTCGAGGCCGCTCGTGCCGACCGCTCCGAGGCTTCGCCGTGGATCTTCGGCGAGGACGAGTTTCCGCCCAGCCCCGACAAGATCGGCTGGTGGTGGAAGCGAACCCGCAAGCTCGCGGAGATCGACGCGAAGTGGCGGCTGCACGACTTGCGCCATTGGTCAGCTACCCACGCAATCGCCGGTGGTCACAACGTGCGCTCGGTCGCCGCCCGCCTCGGGCACAGCGACCCAACCACAACGATGCGCACCTACGCCCATGCCCTCGAAGGCCTCGACCAAGGCATCGCCGACACTGTTGCGGGTGTTCTCGACGGAGAGGCGGCCGGGTGAGCGCGTTGGAACCGATCGAGGAGCATCTGCGAGCTGCAGAGGTGCTCGACCCGAACGCGGCCCTCGTCATTCGAGGCTGGCCGCTCACTGTCGACGGGCTCTTGCGCAACGCCGATGCCACCCGCCGCCGCTATTCGTTGGCTGATGAACCGCTCGTCGCGATCTCGGCTGAGGTGACCACGCCAGGGTGGGATGTCGAGAGCATCCTGTCGGGAAGTCGTCTGCGGACTCGCCGAAGCTACGCCTCGACGCTGGCCCACGAGGTGACCGCTGCAGGCTTCCGCTTGCTGCCGTCGTTCTCGGCGCCCCATTACAGCATCGTCTTGGACATCTACACTGAGGACGAAGCTCAACGGCTGATCGCAGTGTTGGGCGACGTTCGACCGAACCCCTATCACGTGAGGAGAGAATCATGAGCAACGACAACACCGTCGCCGTGACACTTCCCGCCGACGTGAACCAGGTCGACGAGACCGGCTATGTGTGGGCGTTCCTCGGTGACTCTCCCGAGCCCGGCCGAGTGTCGCCCGGCTCGATCATCGTGGCCGGCGATTCCGAAGAACCCTTCCTTGCTCGGGTCGTCGATGTGGTCGATGGCCCTGGTGGCGATTCGATCGTGCACCTCGATGTGCTTGGTGTTCCCGACCAGACAATCGACGAACTCCGTCACGCCGGATTGCTCCCTACGTAGTTCGCCTTCGGCAGGAGACCACGAAGGAGAAGTGCGAGTTCGTCTCTCGGCACCCGCAAACAGCGTCCGAGCTGGACGACGGGCAGCCCAGCGGCCCCATCGGTGATCCGATACTGCCGGGCGAGTTGGTAGCCGAGCGCTCGACTGATCCGCAGGTAGTCGGCTGCCTCCTCGACAGTCAGCAGATCTGGATACTCGCTGAGCGTTCGTCGCATCTGATGCTCCCTTGTAGTCGGAAGCCCAGGGACCGCTCTGGCCGCCGAGCGCGACGCGCTCAGGTCGCAAACGCACACCTCCCGGTACTCAGGAAAATGTGGAGACACAACGGCAGGTCCTGCCGGACCTGCGCATCGGGAGGTGCCGCTGAGGTATCGCGGATCTTGGGAACCTGCCGCCCCGACGCTCCGCTTCGGGTTGACCTCAGGGTTGACATAACGCCCGCTACCTGGTGTGCAGCGGTCGGTCGAATGAGCTAGTTGACATTGTCAACAAGATCCGTAGAGTTCGAAGGTGAGCCGGGAGACACATTCGAAGAAGGGGATCGAGAAGGCGCTCCGCGAAGCCGAGCTTGCAGAGCCCCGGCCAAGGTCACTCAACCCGCATATGCGATGAACACGCACAATTTCATGCTGATCCTCAACCGGCCGATCGACGAGGCAACCAGCGGCCTGCTGTTCGAAGCCGGTCTCGACGACGCTGCGGTCACCGCGTTCGACGGGCACCCTGCACTCGACGTCGACCGTGACGCTTCCACGCTGCTCGATGCCATCGCGTCTGCCATCACCCAGGCCGAAACCGTTCCGGGCATCCAGGTCATGCGGGTGGAGGGAGAGGAGCTGGTCTCCCAAGCTGACATCGCCGAGCGCACCGGCCGCAGCCGTCAAGCAGTGAACCACTGGATCAAGCGAGACGCCGACAGCTCCGGGTTTCCCGAGCCGGCTTACGGCACCTCGACCCGCTCGCCCCTTTGGCGCTGGGGCGAGGTGCAATCCTGGCTCGAGCCCGATGCGGACACCGACGATCGGGGACGGATCATCGCCTTGGCCAACGCAACCCTGCTCACTCGTCGCAACCTCAACGATGACGACGAACGCCGACTCGTCGAAACGCTGCTCGCCGCAAGCTGATCTCGAGGGTCCATTACCCGATGATGTTCGGCAGTGTCGCGCCCTCAGCCGATAGTGACGTCACTGGGTGTGACGTTGGCGAAGAGCGACCGCACCTCCCTCTCCGCCAGGTCCAACAGGACCTGCGGTTGTGTCTCGGCGTTTTCCTGGCGGCCGGGAGGTGGAAACGGGTCGCCAACGGTCGAGCTCCCGGCCGTCCTCTACGGTAGCTGGTCGGCTCTTGTGCTTCAGCTAGAGATGGGTTGCCCGGGTCTCGGCTCATTAGGCGCCGACCTCGGCGGTAATCGGCCCGGGGCGATCGGGCACGTGATTATCGAGTGCCAGCACTGACGTCCCCGGCGCTCTACTTCGCCGGGAGTGTGGCGCGAACATCCTCTCTCCAGGTCGTGATTATCGAGTGCCGTCGATTTGTCCCCGGCCCCACCGTCGCCCGATCGATACGTGCCGTACTGCTCGGGTTGGTGGGCTGGGTGGTGATGTCAATATGGGCCAACGTGGCTCGAATCGAAATCCCGGTTGCGAAGCGCGTCGAGGAGAACTGCGACGGTGGCAGCGACGGCGGTGTCGTCGTGGAGGGGTCCGACGGCGACTGACCATCCGATGGGGGGTGGCGGGGGATCGAGTGGAATCTGGGTGACATTCGAGTGCCGCGGGATGCCCCACCGAGACAGGATCGACATGCGATTGCTCGATGCGACGATGTCGGTGATGGCCCGTGTGGATTCCACACGAAGAATGTGGTCGGCGACAACATTGTGTGGTCGGAGGAAGTTCGTGTACTCGAATCCGTCTTCCGGAGTTGTCCCGAAGGTGACGTAGTGGCAGCCATCGAAGTCCTGCGGGCTGAGGGTACGCCGGTTGGCGAGTTCGCTGTCCTTCGAAACGATCGCAACGAGGTCGTCGTCAAAAACGTGATGGTTCTCAGCCGCACCGCTCGGCTGAGATGTCGGAACGATTGCTGCGTGGGCGCGGCCGGTCAACACGGATTCGAGTCCATGACCCTCGGACCGGACAAGTTCGATGGGTGCGAGAGCGCTGTTTTGGTCGAGGGTGTGTTGCATGCTGCCGAGCCAGCGCGTGTTGTCGTAGTTGCCGAGCGCGATGCGCAGGCTCGGCCGGCCGGAGCTGGCCAGCCACCGGGCGTCGGCCTCTCCTGCTAGGAGTGCGCTCTCGCTGATCGTGGCGGCATCGACGAGGCGCTGCGCGGCGGGCGTCAAGGTCACGGTGCGGCCCGTTCGAGTCGTCAGTGCGAAGCCGAGCCGTGTCTCGGCCTGACGAAGCTGTTGGCTGGCAGCGGACTGCGTGACGAACAGCGTGCGTGCCGCGGCGCTGATCGTACCCTCTCGCTCGATGGCGATGAGGAGCTGAGCGTGGCGGCGCTCTATTCCCGACATAGAAGCAATGCTACTGAATAGGGTCGGAAGTAGTTGATTGTGTTGCGTACCGCTGTCCTGGATACTCGACTCCATGACCTCGACTCAAACATCACCCGCTGACTCGGCTCTCGAGACCGTCATCGATCTGGACGCCTTTCCACTGGATCGGCCCGACAGTGCAGAGCTGCTCGATCTGATCGCAGCGGCTCGCCGTGACTTGGCGGCCAGCGGGTGCGCCTGCCTGCGGGGCTTCGTGCAAGCGACCGCCCACGCCGCGCTGAGCGAAGAAACCGACCGGGTGGCGCCCGCAGCGTTCAAGAACACGCAGCACATCACGCCGTATGCCGACTTCGGCGGTGACGATTGGTCGAGCGATCACCCCCGCCGCCGCACTGGACTGATGACGAACGGCTTCGTCGGCAAGGATCTCATCGACGACGACTCGATCGTCAAGTCCATCTACAGCGACGAGCGCTTCAAGACCTTCATCGCCGCATGTCTGTCGCTCGACGAACTCCATGAGTTCGCCGATCCGATTCGTGGCCTCGTGGTCAACGTTATGGACGACGGAGAGCAGATGCCGTGGCATTACGATGCGAATGAGTTCATCGTCAGCCTGATGACGCGTCGGCCGGAAGGTGGCGGCCGATTCGACTATTGCCCTGACCTGCGCCAGCCGGGCGATGAGCGCTACGACGAGGTGAAGAACGTGCTCGACGGCGACGAGTCGCCCGCCCACTCACTCGATCTACAGGTCGGCGACCTCCAGATCTTCAAGGGCCGCTACTCGATGCACCGGGTCACGCCGGTCGAGGGCAGTCGCCACACCGTGCTCTTCGGCTACTCCGAGATGCCCGGTTACATCGGCGGCGTCGAAAGCACCCGCATCGGCTACGGCCGAGTCACCCAGGCACACCTCGACGCCGAGGCCGCAGGTCGCCACGACGACGGCCTCGCAGGCTGAATGATCTCTATGACTTCCACACTCGAGACCAACGTTGCCGGCTCATCGGGCGCCCTGAACATCGGCGACTTCTGCCTACCGCCCGAAGTCGATCGACGCGCCGCCGACCAACGGCTCGCGCGGCTTCGCTCCACACTCGCCGCGCATGGCCTGGGCGCCGCGGTCTTCTTCGACGCGATCAACATCCGGTACGCGTGCGGAGTCCGCAACATGCAGGTCAACACCTCGCGCAACCCGGGCCGCTACGTCTTCGTACCCGTTGACGGTCCGGTCGTGTTGTTCGAGTACCGCGGCTGCGCTCACCTCGCCGAGGGGTACACCACCGTCGACGAAATCCGGCCCGGCCGGGGCGTTCACCCCTTCTACGGCGGTGTCACGCACTACAAGGACGAACTCGTCAAGTTCACCAAGGACATCGACGACCTGATGAAACAGTGCGGTGGTTCAGGCCAAAGACTCGGCATCGAACGGATGCCCGTCGAAGTGGTCCCCGCCCTCACCGCCGCCGGATTCGACGTGGTCGACGCGTCGATCGTCATCGACCGCGCCAAGTCGATCAAGACACCGCTCGAACTCGAACTGATCCGCGCCTCGGTCGCCGGCACCGAAGCCGCTGTCGCTCTCATGGAGCGCGCCCTCGAGCCCGGCCGGACCGAGAACGAGGTCTGGGCCGAGCTGCACCGAGCTCTCATCGCCGGCGGTGGCGAATACATCGAGACCCGCCTGTTCAACTCCGGAACGCGCACCAACCCATGGTTTCAAGAAGCGAGCAACAAGGTCATCGAAGCCGGCGAGATGATCTGCCTCGACACCGACGCCGTGGGCTGCCACGGCTACTACTGCGATCTATCCCGAACGTTCCTCGCCGGCGACGGAGACGCCACGCTCCGCCAACGCGAACTCTACGGGCTCGCCCACGAACAGCTTCAGCACAACATCGGACTGCTCGAAGTCGGCAAGTCGTTCCGCCAGTTCGCCGAAGAGACCTGGACAATCCCGCAGGAGTTCTTCGACCACCGATACCTCGGTCCGATCCACGGCAACGGCATGGTCGCCGAGTACCCGATCATTCCCTACGCCGACCTGTTCGACGACATCGGCGACGACGGCGTGTTCGAAGCCAACATGACCGTCTGCGTCGAGAGCTACATCGGCAGCGTCAACGGCGGTGAAGGTGTGAAGCTCGAAGACCAAGTGCTCCTGACCGACTCAGGAATCGAAGTCCTCACCACCTACCCGTTCGACGAGCGCCTCACCGCGACCTGACCTCGAAGCGCCAAATCGCTCATGGCGCCACCAAAGAGAACTCACCGACGAATGCAGGCGGGCGCGTTCGTGTGTTTGCACAGTCCCGCGGTCAAGGAATCTCATACAGGCGAGAACTGTCCGACCCTGATCACCCGAGATTCCTGACCGAGGAGATCGACGCGAACTGCGAGAAATGAAGACCGAGACCCGATCAGAACGACGCCAGGACTACGGCCTCACACCGCCCATAGCCGGCAATCTCGATCACGGAGGAAGCGAAAGCGCCAGCCTGGGAGGCGCTCGGTATCGCCCGCCCAGAATCCCGGACCTCTACGACAAGCGCCGCAACGCCACCCAAAGTCTCAATCAGGCCCAACTGCAGCGCTTGATATTCGCAGCGCGACTATCGCCTCGGACCCGCCCGTGAGCCAACATTGCCGAGCGCTCGCCGCCAACACTCCGGAGGACCGTAGCGGCAGGTGAGTGTCCCTAGTTCTGTCCCTAGAACCTGCCGATATGGGGCCGAGTTCGGATTGGCCGGATGGACGGTGAAACCAAGAACTCCCTGGTCAGAGGCACTGGACGGCACGTCGTGGACACTCGGGCAGGACCCACGACATCTTCGAAGGCACCGAACAGATCCAGCAGCTCGTGATCAGCCGGGCCATCTCCGGCCTGCGGATCGAGTAGATCCAATTCAGACCACGACATAACTGAAGGCACCGGGCAGATCCAGCAGCTGGTCATCTCGCGGGCGATCAGGCGGATGGGTATCGGATCCCGCTGGCGAGGCGAGGCGCGCCGTCAGCTTCGTCGGTATCTGTCACAGTCGTGGGATGGCCCGACGGTGGAGGACGGTTCGCGAGGTCGCCGCACTGAGCATTGCCTGTTGTCTCGGCGTCGTCGCATGCTCGGGTTCGAGCAGCGACCCTCGGGTGCCGCTGGCCGACACGTTTTCCGCCATCGTGACCAACTCGACGGCGGCGGTCGCTGCGACAACGCCGGCTCCATCGGTAGCGCCAACCGAGACCACCATGCTGTCGACGTCAACCGCTCCGCTGTCCACGGCTGCTCCCGAACCAGGTGCTTCTGTGTGGGTCGAGCTCGACTCGGTGCCAAGCGGCGTGATCGGTGAGCTTGTCGCGGCGGACGAGTCGGTCTCGATCATCGTCACGCCGTGGGCGGGTGATCTGCCCGTAGGTTCTGCCACGATCGAGTTTCAATCACCGAAACACAACACGAAACGGGTCGAGCTCAACGTCGTATCCGGGCTGTCGGAGACGGTGTACCTCGACAAGCAGAACCAACTCGTCACGACGATGCTGTCGTTCACCGTCGGTGGTGCCCCGAAACAGGTTGCGTTCACACCGGACAACGCCGAGATCTGGGTGACGTTGCTGGATGGGGACGGTGTCGAGGTCTACGAACCGTTCACCGGCGAACTCCTCGCCGAGATCGATCTTGCCGGTAGCGGCGCGGTGGAGGTGATCTTCAACGCTGCAGGCACCCTCGCGTACGTGAGCCAGATGGAGACATCCTCGGTCTATGAGATCGACGTGGCCTCGAAGAAGGTTCTGCGGAACATGCCGGCCATCGGAGCGTGGACGAAGGTGATGGTGTTGTCACCTGATGAGCGAACGCTGTATGCCTCGAACTGGGTCGACGACAACATCAGCGAGTTCGACCTCGAAACCGGCCAGGTCGTCAGGATTCTGCCAACGGTCAAAACTCCTCGCGGGTTGTACGTCACGCCAGACGGTGAGGAGCTGTGGGTTGCGGGGTTTCTCAACGGCGAGATCCAGGTCATCGACTTGGCGAAGGGTCGCGGAACGGTCATCTATCGATCCGGTGGATCGATGCGCCACCTTGTCGGCGATGATGAGCGAGGGCTCGTGTACGCGAGCGACATGACCAGGGCCAACACCTTGGTCATCGATGTCGACACCCGCGAGGTCGCCGAGTTGGCAAAGGTCGACCGGACAGCGAACACCATCGACCTCAGTCCAGATGGCCAGGTGCTCTATGTGTCGAGTCGCGGGCGAAATCACGAAGAGTCGTACCATCGGCTCGGTCCAGATTGGGGGTCTGTCGCAATCATCGACACCGCGACCGGTCGACACTTCGACACCATCGTGGGAGGCAACCAGCCGACGGGCCTCGATGTCTCACCCGATGGTCAGTTCCTGGCTCACTCCGATTTTCTCGACAACCGTGTGACGATCTACGAGATCCCCTCCTACGAGGTGTACCTCGACGGGAATGGCGGCCGCTACGACGCGCATTTCTCCGAGATTCGAAAGCGGCGCTCGGGACGCTGATCTCAAACCCGCGGGGCCGGGTCTTAGCCTGAGCACCATGGTTCGAATGTCTGACCTCCACCCAGACGAGGCGGAGCACATGCGCGCCCGCGCTGAAGCGCTTCCCGAGATCGAAGCTGGCCCGTGGCTCACACCGAAACCGCTGGCTGAGTCGCGGGTCGCGATCGTGTCGACAGCCGGCATGCACCGCCGGTCAGATCCACCGTTCACATTGGGTGCTGTCGACTATCGAATAGTTCCCGGCGACGCAGGATTCGACGAGATGGTCGTGTCTCACATCAGCACCAACTTCGACCGCAGCGCGTTTCAGAAAGACCCGAACATCGCCTTCCCGCTCGATCGTCTGCGCGAAATGGCCCAGTGCGGCGAGATCGACAGCGTCGCTCAGTGGCACTACTCGTTCATGGGAGCGATGCCGGTACCGACGATGTTCGAGGACACCGGCACCGAAGTCGGACGCCTGCTCGCGGCTGACGATGTCGATGTGGCTCTACTGATCCCGGTTTGACCGTTGTGCACGAGCGCGGTCGGCGCTCTCTCCCACTACATCGAGCGGGCTGGTGTGGCGACGACATCGATCAGTCTGATTCGTCCCCAGACCGAGAAGACAAGGCCGCCTAGGGCGCTCTGGGTGTCATTCGACCTCGGCCGGCCCCTTGGCTCTGCGGAGGATCCCGAGTTTCAGAAGGACGTGATCCGTGCCGCCTTCTGCCTTCTCGAGACCGCAACCGCACCCAGCATCGACGACTATCCGATCGACGCGCCCGACGAAGCGGAGGCCGAGCAATGGGCATGTCCGCTGAACCTCGGTCCTGTCACCGAGGACACCCTCACCGGGCGACTGCTGGCCGAGGTGGCCAGGCTCAGACCGTGGTCGGCCGAGACTCGTGCGGCTCGGAACGGCAGGACGCTGTTCGGAGCGAGCGGGGCAGCACCAGATCAGGTCGATCAGGTCGCGACAGCCCTTGCCGGTTTCGCAGAATCCGGTGACGTGCCCGCTGCTGACGGCGGAATCGAATGGGCCTTCGACATGCCGATGCTCATACGGCACCTCGCCGACGATCTCCGAACCCACTACCACGAGGCAATAGCGGCCCAGCCCGGAAGCGGCTCGCCGAACCACGAAGCGCTGAACAAGTGGATCTTCGGCGGCACCGCACTCGGCGACAGCCTCTTGGCTGCAGCCGATCAACTCACGGAGATCGATTCGGGAATGGCCAAGCTGGTTCGTGGGCTGTTGATTCCCGAGGGTCACTATCGGGGCGAGAAGACGTTCTGACCGAACAGGCGATCTCATTCCAGGCGAGCACTTCCCACGGGAGTCATCAGGCGACTACTCTGCAAAGCTTGTGCAACTCGGCGTACAGCGAGAACGGCAGGCGTCCGAGAGGCGTGTAGCTGTAGTCCCCAGGGACGTCACAGCATTCATCGCTGCCGGCTTCGACGTGGTCGTCGAGGAGGGATCCGGCCTCGGCGCAGGATTTCCCGACGATGCTTACCGCGGTCGTGGTGCCAGCATCACCAGCGGAGCGAGCGTGGCCGCCAGCGATCTCGTGGTTGGTGTCCGAGGCACGAGCTCAAATACCCTCGAGGTCTCTCCAGTTCGAGCGACCGTCGGTATCGCTGTCGCACTGTTCGACCCACTCTGGCGACCGTTCGACGTTGTCGAGCCTGCCCGGCACTCCCGGGGGATCATCGCACTCGAACTCGTGCCCCGCATCACGAGAGCCCAATCGATGGACGTCTTGTCGTCGATGGCAACTGTGGCTGGGTACGAAGCGGCCCTGCTCGGCGCACAGCGACTCTCCAAGATGTTCCCTCTGATGATGACGGCGGCGGGAACCTTGGCCCCGGCGAAGGTCCTGGTCATCGGGGCTGGAGTGGCGGGACTCCAAGCGATTGCCACGTGCCGACGGCTTGGCGCGATCGTAGAGGCCTATGACATCCGACCTGGGGTCGCAGAACAGATTCGCTCTGTGGGTGGAAGGCCAATTGCGTTCGACCTCGAAGTGTCGAGCGCAGAGGACGAGGACGGGTATGCGGTCGACGCCGGAGCAGAAACTCTGACAACGCAACAAGAGCATCTCCGCGCCCATGTCGCCTCCGCCGATGTGGTGATCACGACCGCAGCGGTGCCAGGAGGAGCATCCCCGCTGCTCATCTCGGCGGCGGCAGTCACGTCGATGTCGACGGGTTCGGTCATCGTCGATCTCGCCGCAGAGCGGGGCGGGAACTGTGCGCTCACCAAGCCCGATGAGGAGATCATGGTCGATGGCGTTCTCGTCCTTGGACCGACGGATCTCGCATCGAAGTCGGCTTCACACGCGAGCGAGATGTTCTCACGCAACGTGCTGGAGCTGGTCCTGCATCACGTCGAGGATGGCGAGATCACTCTCGACGTGACGGATGAGATCACGAGCACGATGTTGGTTGCGCTCGGCGGCGAGATCGTCCATCCAGCTGTCCGCGAAGCGTTGGATGCTTGACGTGGACTTTGTCATCGGTTTGACGCTCTTTGTCCTTGCGGTGCTCCTCGGAGCCGAGCTGATCGCGAAGGTTCCGCCGACGCTTCACACTCCGCTGATGTCTGGCTCGAATGCCATTTCGGGTATCACGATCGTGGGTGCGATCGTTGCCGCGGGCACTGATCACTCGACGCTGACCGTCACCCTCGGATTTGTTGCGGTGGTCCTGGCCACGAGCAATGTGGTCGGCGGATTCCTCGTCACGCATCGCATGCTCGGAATGTTCAGACGACGCCCCGAAAAGGGCGACCCATGAACGACTGGTTGGCCGTCGGCTACCTCATCGCTGCGACGTTGTTCATCGTGGGCCTGAAGGGCCTTGGTCGGCCCAGGTCGGCTGTCCGCGGAAATCAACTCAGCGCCCTCGGAATGCTCGTGGCTGTTGTGGTGACCGTCGTCGATGACGAGATCGTCAGCTATGGCGTCATTGCCGCCGGACTCGCCATTGGAACGGTTGTCGGTTCTCTGCTCGCAACTCGAGTTCGGATGACGGCTATGCCTGAACTCGTCGCCCTTTTCAACGGCTTCGGTGGTGCAGCGTCGGTGTTCGTTGCAGCAGCCTCATTCCTTGCCGCCGGTGACACTGGCTCGACATCCGATCAGGTGGCCGTGGCATCGGTGCTCGCGGCCCTCATCGGTTCGATGACATTCACTGGAAGTGTCCTCGCGTTTGCAAAGTTGCGCGAGTCGCTGAATGGCGGTGGCTTCGCCGGGCTCCGTCTGATCCACGTTCTACTTGGTCTCGCGGCCATCGGGTGCGCGGTGATGATGGTTGTCGATCCGGAATCGACTGGCTGGATTTGGGTGTTGGCGGCCATAGGAGCGGCACTCGGCGTCTCGCTGGTTCTGCCGATCGGCGGCGCAGATATGCCGGTTGTCATTGCGCTGCTGAACTCGATGTCCGGGCTGGCAGCGTCAGCGGCCGGTTTCGTGCTCGACAATCCGCTGCTGATCATCGGAGGCGCACTCGTGGGCGCCAGCGGCGTGATCCTCACCCAGATCATGTGCGTCGCCATGAATCGGTCGCTCCTGAGTGTGGTGTTCGGAGAAGCGCCAACGGGTGGGGGCGGTGACCAGGATGAGGACGTATACGCGGGGAAGGTCCGCTCGACATCTGCTGAGGACGTCGCCATGATGCTCGACGCTTCGAGTCGGGTCGTCGTTGTTCCTGGCTATGGACTGGCGGTCGCCCAGGCCCAGCACGCCGTGCGTGACCTCACTCGGCAGTTGCAGGATCGTGGAGTGGAGGTCGTTTTCGGAATCCACCCCGTTGCAGGGCGAATGCCCGGTCACATGAACGTTCTGCTCGCCGAAGCCGAGATCGACTACGAGCATCTGGTCGAAATGACCGACGTCAACCCGACATTCGAACAGACGGACGTCACCATCGTGCTCGGCGCCAATGACGTCGTTAACCCTGCTGCAAGAACTGATCCCTCCAGCCCGATTGCGGGAATGCCGATCCTGGACGTCGACAAGAGCAGGGTGGTGGTCGTGATCAAACGATCGCTGAGCCCCGGCTTTGCAGGAATACCGAATCCTCTGTTCGCGGCCGAGAACACGCTCATGTTGTTCGGCGACGGCAAGGCTGCGATTGCTGACATTTCCAAGGCCGTTGCCGCGACCTGAGACGACGCCCCGCCCTATTTCGAGAGTGCTCATCGTGCGGCAAAAATGGCGGTGGCGGACCCTGCCCGTATCTTTCTTTGGGTCAGGTCGCTGATCGGTGGTAACGAATGACGCACCGCCTTTCACACCGAGGGACTGACGACATGGCTTGGGACTTTCAGACCGAACCCGAATTCCAGGAGAAGCTCAACTGGGTCGAGAGCTTCTGCAAGGAGCAGGTGGAGCCGCTGGGTTATGTGTTCCCGTACGCCGTTCGGTCGAGGGAACCGAAGATCAGGGCCCTGGTGAAAGATCTGCAAGACCAGGTCAAGGCCCAAGATCTGTGGGCCATCTTTCTCGATGAGGAACTCGGAGGTCCTGGCTACGGCCAGCTGAAGCTTGGTCTGCTCAACGAGATCCTCGGTCGTTACCCCTCTGCGCCTCAGATGTTCGGAGCCGCGGCTCCGGACACGGGCAACATGGAGATGCTGGCCGCCTACGGCACCGATGAGCAGAAGGAACGGTGGCTCACACCACTGCTCAACCAGGAGATGTTCTCCGCCTATTCGATGACCGAGCCCCAGGGCGGGTCAGACCCGAACCTGTTCAGGACGTACGCCATGCGCGATGGCGGCGAGTGGGTCATCAACGGCGAGAAGTGGTTCACCAGCGCAGGCCGGGCGGCTGACATCTTGTTCGTCATGTGCACGAACGGCATGTTCGTCGTACCACGTGACACGCCGGGCGTGGAGATCCAGCCAGAGCCCCGTAGCCACAACCACATCATCTACAACGACGTCCGCATCCCCGAAGATCATCTTCTCGGCCCAGAAGATGGCGCAAAGGTCCTGGCTCAGCGCCGTCTCGGGGGCGGACGAATTCATCATGCGATGCGCACCGTTGCTCGGTGCACGCTGGCGTTCGACATGATGTGTGAGAGAGCGCTCAGCCGTGAGTCGCACGGCAAGATCATCTCTGACCATCAGATGGTGCAAGAGAAGATTGCCGACTCGTACGCCATGATCAGGATGCTTCGGCTCTTTGTGCTCGAGACGGCTTGGAAGATCGACAACACGAGCACCCAAGAGGCACGCACCGACATCGCGGCCGTGAAATACACCATGGCCAAGGTGCTTCGCGAGGTGTCGTTCAACGCGCTTCACATCATGGGGTCCCTCGGCACGACAGACCTCACACCTCTGCAGGACATGTACGCGAGCGCGCCGACGATGGGTATCGCCGACGGGGTCGACGAAGTCCACAAGGCAACGGTGGCCCGCCGGGTGTTGAAGGAGTACCGACCGCACGAGGGGTACTGGCCAACCGAGTACTTCCCTGCCAAGCGCGAGGCTGCGCAGAAACATTTCGAACCGATGTTCAAGGCCGATCCCGAGCTGAAGGAAATCGCGGACAAATATGCCAGGTACATGGCGTCGCGGCGCTGAGTGCCTCATCGTGAAGAGACTGAGAAACAGGCGTCGATGAGGACAGCATCCGAAACCGCAGACGCAACCGCGATCCCGATTCTCGAGATCGGCCGATCCTGGATGTCCGATCCCGTCACCGCCGAGCGTGCTGCACAGCTCGGCCTCCCTCCAGGGTTCGGCTTCTGGGTCTTCGGTCGTGCCGGGGTGTTGGGCGATGTCGGCCCTGACATTGCTGCCGCAGGGCTCGGATTCATGGCCCCTGAACTCGTCGCCAAATTGTGGGGTCTGTGTCCCGCTGGCATTGGACGTGCCGAGATCTCGGTCGCATACGGGCGAGCGGCTGCGGACTGGGGGCGAAGGACGTTCGCTTCGATCGATGACGCTGACCTCGATCGCCTCGGTGATCTCGGTCAGAAGGTGGTTGATGCAGCTCTTCCGATCGTTGGCGTGTTGTTCGCCGGCTGGCGCAGGATGGACAGTCCTTCTGATTCGGCCGGTCGAGCGACACATGTGCTGCAGGTACTCCGCGAGATGCGGGGTGGCGCTCACCTGAGTGCGATCCAGTCGGTTGGGCTGACGCCTCAGCATGCGATCATGTCGTTCACAGCCGATCAGGTCAGGGGAGGATCGGCGGGAGCGGAGCGTTTCGGTTGGTCGGCACCGCACCCCGAGCCCGATGAGCCGGCGAAGGCTCGAGCTGAGATCGCAACCACGGCAGCCTGCGTGCATGCCTATGAGGCCCTCACCGCGTCAGAAAGAACCGAGTTCGTCGACCTGGTCCTCCGTGCGCGTTCCACGCTCGACTGATCGACGAGCACAGCGGGTCGTCAAGTGTGACGGCTGGCCCGCTCGGTCCGTCGGTGGCCGAAAGATGGGGATCGGCTACGCTGCTCCTCTTGTCTATGGAGGGAACTGACATGAAACTCAGGCTGGTGGTTACTTTGCTCGCGGTCTTTGGACTCATTGCCGCGGCCTGCGGCGACAGCAGCGAGTCGAGCGGTGGTTCTGGTGGTGGTTCTGGTGGCGGGCTGGACATCGACGCCATCCTTGGCGCCGATCTCGCAGACTGCGCAGATGCTCCATCGGGAGATCCGATCAAGGTAGGCATGGCGATGGATTTCAGTGATGTGGTCGGATTCGTCGACATCCCTGGCTCGAACCTGGTGCCATATGTCGCTGAACTCGCGAACTGCAGCGGTGGCATCAACGGCCGTCCGATAGAGGTCAGAGTGGCCGAGGTCGGCGACGACGCAGCCCTCGCGACTGCCGAGCTTCTCGACTGGGGTGCTCACTTCCTGATCGGGCCGCCATTCGCGGACTTCGCGTTGCCGATCCTTCAGACAACAGAGGGCAAGGTGCCTCTGTTCGTGGCGGCATCGACCGAGCCGACGCTCGCGGACGCTGCCATCAACTCGTATCTCGTGACTTTCGACGACCATCAGATGTCTGGCGCTGCTGCACAGTGGGCGCTCGACGAGGGCATCACCAGAGCTATCGTGTTCACCGAAGGTGAGGGCATTCCTTACACGGGCGTGAACCCAGATGCGTTCATCGCGGCCTTTGAGGCCGGCGGCGGCGAAGTCGTCAGCATTCAGACATACGTGTGGGCAGCTGACACCGACTTTTCGGCCCAGGTGAACGAGATCGCAGGCATCTCCGAGAACAACGAAGTCGTCTTCTCGGCAGCTCTTGGATTCCAGGTCACGGCGTTGCGCGGGCAGCTCGAAGGACAAGGCCTGGATGCCTTGACCTACATCGGCACGGACGCACTCGACGCAACTGGTATCCAAGTCGAGGCCAACAACGAGGGCATCGCGCACACGCCGCACACCAGCATCAGCGCTGGCGACAGGATCGACTCGTTGCTTGCCGGATATGAGGCCGCCAAGGGTGAGGCGCTCGAGAGCCGTGGCTTCATGGCGCTCTACGTCGACTCGATGTTCGTCGGCATCCAGGGCATGCTCGATTGCGATTGCAATGACAGTGAGAAGATCGGCGAGGCCGTGAAAGTCATCTCGGGATTCCAAGGCCTGTCGGGTGAGATCACCTACGACGGCACGAACGGTATCCCGCCAAAGGCGGTCCCGATCAACCGGATCGTCGATGGTGAGGACGTTCTGGTCGCCACCATCGGCTGATCTCCGTTGCTCGAAGCGTCGGGATTGACAACCAAATACGGTGCGATCGCGGCGCTCAGGAACGCTTCGGTACATGTTGGGGCCGGTGAGGTCATTGGCCTCATCGGGCCCAACGGTGCCGGAAAGACAACTCTGCTGAACACGATCGCTGGGCTCCTCGCTCCGGTATCGGGGTCCGTGCTCCTCGATGGCGCTGACGTCACGGGGCATCCGCCGGAGCGGTTGCTGCGTTCAGGCCTTGCGCTTGTGCCCGAGCATCGCAGGATCTTCACTGACCTCACCGTCGAAGAGAACCTCAAGATCGGCGGAGTCACCGTGAGTTCCACCGATAGAGCGGTGCTTCTCGACGAAATGAAGGAACAGTTCCCGGTCCTGGCCGAGAAATGGACGACGGCCGCCGGGTATCTGTCTGGCGGCGAAGCGCAGCAACTCGCGATCGCTCGGGCGCTGATGTCGAAGCCGCGGCTGCTCATGATGGACGAGCCGTCCCTCGGGCTTGCGCCAGTGCTCGTCGATGTCGTGTTCGGGTTGATTGAGTCGCTCCGCGAACAGGGCAGGACGTTGCTCGTCGTCGAGCAGAACGCGGAGCGAATGCTCGCCGTCGCCGATCGGGCCTACGTTCTACGTAGTGGAGCGGTGGTCGCAGAAGGGACCGGAGCTGAGCTTCGGGTACGGGACGATCTGTTCGACACATTCGTCGGGGGAGACTCGTGACCGAGTTGCTCCAGAACCTCATCGACGGCCTCGGCCGAGGAAGCATCTACGCCCTGCTCGCCCTTGGCGTTGCCGTTGTCTTTGGCGTCATGCATCTGCTGAACTTCGCTCACGGCGAGATGATCACCGTCGCCGGATACGTCGCGTTCTGGACTATCGGGACCAACGACTGGTCGTGGTGGCTGGTCGTCCCCTTGATCGTCCTGTCGGCCATAGCGACATCTCTGGTGATCGAGCGGATTGCGTTCAGCCGTGTGCGCGGAGCTTCCGACTTCACGTTGTTGTTGACCTCGTTCGGTGTGCATTTCGTCGTATCGGCGATCTTCCTTCTGTACGTCTCCGCATCGGTGAAAACGTTCCCGAGACCGACCTGGGTCGCGAACACGTACTCGGTCCGCTCGCTCAACATCGAGGTGTTCGACACCGTTGTCATCGGTGTCACCTTGGTCACGCTCATAGCGACGACGCTGTTGCTGCAGCGCACGATGTTCGGCCTCTCCCTTCGGGCCGCGGCTGCCGACTTCGACACGGCCCGTCTGATGGGGGTGAAGTCCGACTCCGTCATTCGCGGAGCCTTTGCCCTGTCAGGCTTGCTCGCGGGGATAGCCGGTGTCTTCTGGCTCATGCGGGCGGGGAGCACCACACCGACAGCAGGCATCGACCCGATGTTGAAGGGGGTGCTCGCTGCGTTGATCGGCGGCTTGGGAAGCCTTCGTGGTGCGGTCATCGGCGGATTTGCGCTGGGCCTGGCCGAGGTGCTGCTTCGTTCGCGACTGCCCGATTCGGTTGCCAGCCTGACTGAAGGCGTCGTGTTCTTGCTGATCGCCCTGCTCTTCATCTTCCGGCCCCAAGGGCTGATCACCGTTGCCCACGCGGAGCGCGTCTGATGGTGGAGCGATTTCGGGCCACCGCAATGTTCCCACTCCTCGCAGCCGTCATGCTGTTCGGAGTGTTCGTTCTCGGCGGATTGACGTACCAGGCCATCATCGGCGGGGGTGCTGCGGAGCGGCTGATCACCATCATGCTGATCGACGCGATCGTGGTTCTGGGAATTCAGATCTACGTCGGCAACACCGGGGTGCTGTCATTCGGTCACATCGGTTTCGGTGCTATCGCTGGCTACACGTTCGGCATCCTCGCCATCGCTCCCCTCGAGAAGGAGAAGCGCGTACCCGACGCTCCGTTCGGACTCACCGATGTCCATCTGAGTACGTGGCTCGCCGTCGTCATCGCGGTGGGCGTGACGGTGATCGCGGCTTTCGTGATCGGTCTCGGATTGGCCAGATCCGGCGCAGAATCGGGCGCTGTGGCTGCAACGGTCATCACGCTGGCGCTGCTCTTCGTCACCCACGAGGTCGCGCGGAACTGGCCCGAGCTCACAGGGGGTGACAGAGCCGGTCTGTCGTTCAGGATCGGCGGGAACCTCGACACGCGAGCACCCATCTACCTGATGTTGTTCGTTGCCATCGTTGTTGCGACGTTCTTTGCGAAGAGCAGGAGTGGCCGCCTCGCGGTCGCAGCCCGCGAGGACAACCTCGCGGCGAGAGCGATGGGAATCAATCCTCTTGTCCAACAGATGATCGCGCTGCTCATCTCCGTGGCGGTCGTCAGCGTTGGAGCGAGCCTGCGCGTGTATCAGGACGGTTCGATTCTTCCTGATGACTTCTTCTTCAATTACACACTGCTGACGATCGTGATGCTGGTCGTCGGCGGCCGAAACAGCGTCACAGGAGCCGTGTTGGGCGTTGCGGTGATGACTGCCGGGCGCGAGTTCTCTCGGCGCCTTGGTCAGGATGACTTCGAGGTCTTCGGTATCGGTCTCGACGGTGCGCCGCTCGACTGGATCTTCAGGGAGAACCTCCAAACGGTCTTCCTCGGATTGTCGATGCTGGGTTTCATGCTGTGGCGGCCGAAGGGGATCCTCGACGACTGGGAACTGGGCGATTGGATGCGGCGCCGCTTCGGCCCCAAGAACGATGTTCAGCCTGACCTGGCTGAGTCGGTCACCTCAGATGACGATCTCGTTCTTGTGGCATCCGACGTCGATCTCTTCTTCGGTGGGTTCCAAGCGCTCGCTGGGGCGGGGATCGAGGCACGGGGCGATGAGGTCGTCGGCATCATCGGACCCAACGGAGCCGGAAAGACGACCCTCGTCAACGTGATCACCGGTATGGCCGAGCAGACCTCGGGCCGCGTTGTCCTCGGAGACACTGATCTGTCGACCTCGGAGCCATTCGAGATCGCACGTGCTGGACTGGTTCGCACGTTCCAGAATCTGCGGCTGTTCGGTGCACTGACGGTCAGAGAGAACACCGAAGTGTCGACGCTGGTCGCCGCACGGCACAGAACCGAGCGGGCCCACCCTTCAGTTGACCAGCTTGTCGTTGCCGCTGGACTCTGGGACCACCGCGACCGGAGGGCCAGCGAACTCGATTATGGCAACAGTCGCCGACTCGAACTGGCGCGGGCGGCAGGCATGTCGCCGTCGTTCCTGCTCCTCGACGAACCGACGTCGGGCATGAGCGACTCCGAATCACTGGAGATGGTCGAACAGGTGAGGACGATGGCGGATCTTGTCGGCGCGGGAGTGGTTGTCATCGACCACGACCTCAACTTCATCACCGGCATCTGTGACCGGATCTATTGCCTCGACCGCGGCCGCGTCATCGCTGCGGGCACCCCAGCCGAGATCCAAGCCAACCCGCAGGTCCAGGCCGCGTATCTGGGCACCGGATAGCGAGCAGGAGTCGCTTGGGCAGCTTGCTGTGTTGACGGGAGACATGCCCTCGTCCTCGGGGGCTGTTCAGGTGCCCCGGCGGCTTGTGTCGCGCTCGGCTTGGATGTGTCGGGCCGGTGACATTGACCGGAGCCTGTTCCCTACATACCTCCCTGGGCCGTAGGTTGGACCCGACTCAACTGTTGGAGGGGGTTGTCATGAGACCGAGGTATGTACTTGCGGGGATGTCGCACGAGACGAACACGTTCTCGCCGCAGCCGACCACGATCGACAAGTTCTGCCCACTGTCGTCGAACGGCGTGCTACTCGAACGAGATGCTGCGGCCGCGGCCCTTGGGGGAACCAAGACACCTTTCGGTGGCTTCTACGACATGCTTGTCGAGCGTGATGCCGACCTCGTCATACCGTTAGCAGCTGGAGCGATGCCGTCGGGCAAAGTGACCGACGACGCGTTCGAAGAGATGGCTGGGCGCATCACTGACGCAGCTTCGACGGGGCCAGACGCCATGTTTCTCGCGCTCCACGGGGCGATGGTCACCGAAACCCACGAGGACGCAGAAGGCGAGCTGCTCCGGAGGATTCGCTCGATCGCTCCCGACATGCCCATCGCCGTGTCGCTCGATTTCCATCTCGGTATGTCGCCCGATCTGTGTAGCAACGCGACGGTCGTCACCGGTTATCGGACCTACCCGCACATCGATACCTACGAGACGTCGCAGAGAGCATGCTCGACGCTTCTGCGAGCACTCGACGGCGAGGTCGATCCGGTCATCTCTTGGGGCGTGATTCCGCTGATGACCAACATGCTTCGCCAGACACCGCTGCACCAGCCCATGAAAGACATCATGGACAGGGCCATCGAGGCCGAAGCATCCGGCGAAGTGCTGACGGCTTCGGTGTTCGGTGGGTTCCCTCTGTCGGACATCTCCCACACCGGCCTCAGCGTCATCATCACCAGCGACGGTGACAAGACGACGGGGGATGCTCTGCGGGACGAGTTGCTGGAACTGGCGTGGGAACGTAGAGCCGATTTCGTCTTCGATTTCGAGCCCATGGCGAGTTCGGTTGCTCGGGCCGCAAGCATTGCTGTCGGTCCAGTGGTACTCGCCGATCATGGCGACAACTGCGGGGCCGGTGGCATCACCGATGTCATGAGCGTGCTCGAAGAAGTGATCGCCCAAGGGCTCGACGATGTCGTCGCTGGTCCGTACTGCGACGCCGAGACCGTCCGGGTGTGTCTCGATGCCGGAGTCGGCGCAGAGGTCACGGTCGAACTCGGAGGCAAGGTCGACATGCCTGCCATCGGGCTCCCCGCAAAGTCCATGACGCTGAGCGGCCGAGTCGCAGCCATCACCGACGGTCGCTTCCTCGTCGAGGGACCGATGGGAACCGGCACGACCACCGAGCTCGGTGACACCGTCCTGATCGAGTCAGACCACGCCGATGTACTCGTGTGCTCGTCTCCGCTCGAGCCAACCGACCTTGGTTTCTACACCCACATCGGCATCGACCCGACGGCGCGGAAGTACCTGCTCATCAAGTCGCGCCAACACTTCAGAGCTGTCTTCGAACCCATTGCGGCCGAGATCATCCCGGTTGCAGGACCAGGCGTGTGCAGCGAGGACTACTCGCAGCGAACCTTCGAGCACATCAGACATCCGATGTATCCGATGGACCTCGACGCCACCATGGATGTCATCGGCAACTAACGGCTACTGGAGGTGACACGCACCAGCAGCTGGGCTCTGGTGGGCAATGGGCTTCCATAGCCTCACGGGCCGCGAGTCTCGAGCCTGTGTGAGAACGAACCCTCCTCCCGGATGGCACGTCAGCCCCTCGTCAGCTCAGCGCTCCTTGTCAGCACGGTCAGGTCTTTGTGACCGATTCACACGGACTCGAGCCGCTTCGCGATTTGGAGGACAACAGCGTCGGCGTGATGGTGACCGGTGATCATGACGCCAAGGGGCATGTGGACCGTCGACGTCCCGTGGGGAATCGTGATCGATGGCTGGCCGGTCATGTTCCACAGTGAGCAGTTGCCCATGCGTAGGCGCCGATCTTCGTCAGCTGTCTCGCTGAACAATCCAGCACCGACCCTGGTTGTCGGACACACCACCGCGTCCCAACCATCCATCGCGACGAGGGCGTGGTTCGTCACGCTCGCTTGGATTTCCAGCGCGCGCTGGTATCGGACGTCGTCGACGTCGATGTACATCCGATTCCATTCGAGCAACTCCTCGCCCACTCCGCCTGGACCTGCTGCAGCGATGTCATCGCCGTAGAGCCGGAACAGATCAGCACCGAGATCGTTGGCAGCGTCGTCGATTCCCGCGAGATCGATCTCGAGATCGATCTCGCCGACCTCGAAACCGCACCGGCGAAGCATGTCGCCCACATCCGCGAACGCGAGCTGGACGTCATGGGCGCACGCCTCCATGTGCTCCCCGGTCAGCAGAGCGACCTTGCGACCTTCGGACGGGATGCCGATGAGCTGCTCAGGGTCATCGTTGCCTGGCTCCTGCATCGCTCGCAGCATCGAGGCGGCCGCAGTCACGCTGGAGGCGATCGGTCCGACGTGATCGAGCCGTTCGGCGCAGACGCTCACGCCCATCCGCGAGACGCGGTCGTAGGTGGGTTTGAGGCCGACCACACCGCAAACCGAAGCTGGGTGTCGTATCGAACAGCCGGTGTCGCTACCGATGGCGTAGTCGACGATGCCGGCCGCCACTGCTGCGGCAGACCCGGACGAGGAGCCACCCGGGTACCGCAACGTGTCCCCAGGATTTCGGCAGGTGCCGAAGTGCTCGTTGACGCCGGTTGTTCCGCACGCCAGTTCGGTCATGTTGGTCTTACCGAGGACGATTGCGCCTGCCGCTCGTAGACGGGAGATAGCAGCGGCGTCGTGCTCCGGAACCCGAGCCGAGTACATCTTGGAACCGAACGTGGTGAGCAATCCAGCTGTGTCGACGTTGTCCTTCACGGCGATGACTGCGCCGTCGAAGGGACCGAGTGAGTCGTTGTCTGCTCGACGTTGGTCGGCGGCCGCAGCCGCTGCGAGCGCTCCATCGTCGTCGATCGTGATGAAACAGTTCAGGGACGCGTTCATGTCATGCGCCGAGGCGAGCCGTGAGCGAACATCTTCGGTGACGGTCATGCATGACATGCTTTCCATCGACCCCTTTCGTCTGCTGCTGCCACTTTGGGTCGTCGATGGCCGCGATTCAAGTGGTGATCTGTCGGAACTGTCGGCGATGATGTCGGTGTCGAAGGAGACGCCATGGGACGTATCGAACCGCTGCCCCGCGAGGACTTGCCTCAATACGAGCCGATCTTCCAACTCGTCGAAGAAGCGATGGGCTTTGTGCCGTCGAGCATGCCGACGATGGCCAAGGTTCCTGCATTGTTCGAAGCGTTCGCGAGTTTCGCGGGCACGATCTCGAACATGGGTCTGATCGATAGAGGACTGGCTCAGATGATTGCGAATGTGACCAGCCACTCGGCTGGGTGCCGCTACTGCCAGGCACACACTGGCGCACACGCTGCAGCAGCAGGCGTCGATGCCGAGAAGATTGCAAAGGTGTGGGAGTTCGAGTCGAGCGATCTCTTCGACGACGCTGAACGCGCAGCCCTCCGAGTCGCCAGAGACGCAGGTCTGGCACCCAACCTCGTCACCGATTCGCACTTCGAAGACCTGGCCGAGCACTACTCCGAAGAGCAGATCATCCAGATCGTCGCCACCATCGGTTTGTTCGGTTATCTCAATCGATGGAACGACACGATGGCGACAACGCTCGAGGAGGAACCGACGTATTTCGCATCACGGCATCTCAGCGCCGCTGGTTGGGAAGCCGGCAAACATGCCTGAGGCCAGAGGAGCCCTGCCCGATTCTGTCGACGCACCCCAGGCGTCGAGTTCGGTGCCATCGATCATGTGACGGGCAGCGGTGCCATGTCGGGCGATCACAATCCGGGCTGCTGATCATCCGAGTCGTGCTTTCACCTCTGGGATGACCTCGTTCGCAAGCCGCTCGATGTTGTGGGCCATGAACTCGGGGTCGATGCCCGGAGGCAATCCTGACGAAGCGATGTCGGTGATGCCGAACTCGTCGACGAAGGCGACGAGTTGGTCGACGCACTCCTCGACTGTGCCGACGACAGGTCGCTGCGGAATGGCGCTGCCATCGCGCCATCCGTATTCATCTGGCGTGTCGGTCATGAACTGGTCATAGATGGCAGTTCTGTATCTTTCGGCGCCACGCAACATCGGCCAATCGCGTTCACGGTCATCGGTGACGTAGACCGAGCGGATGATCCCGTAGCGGTAGTCGGCGGAATCTCGACCGTCGGCGGTCACGGCTTCACGAAAGGGATCGAGCACGGTCGCTCGCTCGCCCTGAGGAAGGAGGTTGGTGCCGAACCGAGCCGCGCGTAGAGCGCCCGCCGTGCTCATGGCTGCGATCCAGAGCGGAGGGCCTTCCGTTTGTACTGGCTTGGGGTGCACGTCGATGTTGTCGTATGAGTAGCGCTTGCCGCTGTAGCTGAACGGTTGGTCGGACCACGCTAGCCGGAGCACGTCGATCGCCTCTTCCGTCATCGATACGCGGTTTTTGAGTGGTACGCCGAATGCGGCGAATTCTGAAGGGACGTATCCCATTCCGACGCCTAGCTCCATCCGACCGTTGCTGATGTTGTCGAGCACGGCCATTTCTTCAGCCAGCCGAATCGGGTTGTAGAAGGGCAGTAGCGCGATGTCGGTCGATATACGAACGCGTGAGGTCCTTGCGGCGATCGCGCCGGCAAGAGGTTGAAACGCCGGGAGATATCCGTCGTCGAGGAAGTGGTGTTCGGTGAACCAGACGTGATCGAACCCGAGTTGGTCGGCCAAAGCGGCTTGGTCGATCGTCGCCGCATACACGTCGCTCATCGACATGTCGCTCTCAGGGGGGCGCCGGCAGTCGTACATCAAGCCGAAGCGCAATGGCTGGCTCACAGCTCGACGGTCCCTGTCACGCACGTCACGACGTCGCCGCCGATCCATGTCTCGCCATCGGCTTCATGCACATGCACTCTGCCGTCGCGACCGAGAGCGGTTCCCTGACGAGCGACGTATGGCGCAGTGAGAGCACCGTCGGCGAGTAGCCATTGAGCGAGAGATGCGTTGAGGCTGCCGGTCACCGGATCTTCAGAGAATGAGCCGACTTCGGGGAAGAACGCCCGAACCTCGATAGCGAACTCTGAGGTGTCGAGATGAGTGCCAGCCACGCCGACCTTCAGGTCGGAGAAGGCTGCAGCGTCTGGTTCGAGGGCCAGGACCGCTTCGGCAGAGTCGAGCAGCACTCCGACCCACCCTGGTCCGTTGTCGATCCACCGGGTGGCGACGATCGAGGTTTCGTCGATCCGAAGCGCTGTCGCTATACGGGTGACGTCCTTGTCTTCCACTGGACCGGACCGAAGGAGCCTCGGTGCCGCGAACGCTGATCGTGTCCCGGCAAGCGACAACCTCACGAGTCCGACGCCACACTGCTGGACTACTTGATGGGCGGTCTTCGGTGCTCCACCGTGAGCCAGCCACATCGAACACGACCCGAGTGTGGGGTGTCCGGCGAATGGCAGCTCTCTGCTCGGTGTGAAGATGCGGACGAGATAGTCGGCATCCGGATCAGTCGGCGCCTGCAAGAACGTCGTCTCGGAGAGATTCGTCCAATTGGCGAACTGTTGCATCTGGTCATCGGTCAGTCCTTCGCCATCGACGACGACCGCCAGGGGATTCCCCTTGTAGGGCACCGATGTGAAGACGTCGACTTGGGCAAATCGTCGTTGCATGTATCGAGCATGACCGGTCTGCGATGGTTGGCCAAGCTCAATTCGGATCAGGTTCGGTTCCGGAGGATGCTGGGGTACCGTCTCTCGGATGGGCGATGGCCGATCGATCCGCTGGGGAATCTGCGGAACTGGACGGATCGCCAACGATTTCGCCGCCGCACTCACGTTCGTCGATGATGCTGAACTCGTTGCGGTCGCGTCGCACGAAGGGACGCGGGCCGAGCAGTTCGCCCGTGATCACGAAGCCACGCGTCACCACGTGGGGTACGAGTCTTTGGCGGCCGATGAAGATGTCGACGTGGTGTACGTCGCCACCACCCAGAATCGGCATGTCGACGACACGCTGTTGTTTCTCGGGGCGGGGAAGCACGTGCTGTGCGAGAAGCCATTTGCTCTCGGCTTGCCTGATGCACAAAGAATGATCGAAGGCGCGGTTGCGTCCGGGCGATTTTTGATGGAGGCACTCTGGTCGCGATTCCTCCCTTCATACGTCGCGCTGAAAAAACTCCTCGACGACGGCGCGATCGGCGAAGTTCTGCACGTCGACGCCAACTTCGGGTTTCGCGTGCCTGACGAGAAGATCGACGGCCACCGGCTCTTCGATCCTGCTCGTGGCGGGGGAGCGCTGCTTGATCTCGGCGTCTATCCCGTCAACCTGGCCCACTTCGTTCTCGGTCGGCCGTGCTCGGTCGTGGCGAACGGTCGGCTGATGGAGAACGGGCTCGATGAGCACTCGAATCTTCAACTGGCCTTCGCCGGCGGCGCGACCGCTCAACTTCATGCCGCCATTCGCACACCCTGCACGAACCGCGGACGAATCGCCGGCACGAAAGGCACGATCGACATCGATGCGTTCATGCACGCCGCCAACCGTTTCACGATCAGCATCGACGGTGAACAGGAGGTCTTTGACTTCCCACTGGCAAGTCTTCACTTCCAAGTTCCCGAGGTTCATCGCTGCGTACGGGCCGGGCTGATCGAGTCATCGTCAATGTCTCACTCCGACACGTTGGCGATGATGGGAACGCTCGACTCTGCCGCGGCCCAGATCGGTATTCAGTTTCAGTGACAAGTTTCGACCACAAGCACGGCGCCGCCTGATGGTGTGGTGGGAGGTGCTTCTGCTGGTGGTTGGCGGTGCCGCTGCTGGTGTCATCAACTCGATGGCCGGTGGCGGATCGATGTTGACCGTGCCGCTTCTCGTTCTCGCTGGAGTCCCTGGCAACGATGCCAATGGCACGAATCGCGTCGGGATCTTCACGTCCAACGCCGCCGCGGTCGCAGGTTTCCGGCAGAAGGGAATCAGCGGACTTGCTCACGGTTGGCCGGCTTTGGCTCCCTCTGCAGTCGGCGCGCTCGTTGGTGCTGTGGCCATCGGGCGGCTGACCGACGAGACCTTCGAGACTGTGTTCGGCCTGCTCATGATCCCGCTCATCATCCTCACCATCTGGAAGCCGGATGTCGCTGGAGGAGGACCGCACTGGTCGGTGTCGACGACGATGGTGGTCTTCTTCTTCGTCGGGATTTACGCCGGAGCTGTTCAGGCCGGCGTTGGGCTGGTGATGATCGCTGCGCTGAGCAGGGCCGGATTCGACCTGGTCACAGCCAACAGCATCAAGGTGCTGGTGAACATGTCCATGACGGTCGTGGCCCTCGCCGTGTTCATGGCCAATGGATCGGTGCGATGGGGCCCGGCGATCGTCCTCGCCGTCGGGCTCTCGTTCGGCGGATGGCTCGGAGCACGCTTCAGCGTCGCTGGTGGCGAGAAGTGGATCAGGATCGTGATGGTGGTTGCCGCAGTCGCGCTCGCCGGCCGATTGCTGTTCGGCTGAGCGCGCGGCCCGAACTCTGGGTCGAGGCAAGACGGTGGAGCCTGGTTCCGCTCCGAGCGCGACGAGGATTGATGTCCGTGTCTCGTAGTCGTACTACTACGAGAGCTCACTCATAGTGCATCTCGTGATCTCCGGATGTTCCTGCAGATCTCGCGTCACCGGTTGGTCACCCAGCCCGACCTCAATCGGTCAAGAACGATTTTACGTCGTATCCCGGCCTGCGTTCCCGCACCTGTGCCGCGACGTTCTTGTACTCGAGCTCGTGGACTTGTCGTTCGGATTCGAGCCGTCAACTGGTGCCCACTAGTGTCGCCCCTCATGGAGCGAACCCTTCTGGCCCCTCCGCTTCAGTCGCACGTCGACAAGTCAAGCGAGGCCTACCAACAGAACCGCGCCGACATGCTCGAACAACTCGACGTGATCGATGAGTTGCTGGTAGAGGCAGAAGGTGGGGGCGGCGAGGCTTCGATTGCCAGAATGCGAAGCCGCGGCAAGATGCCGGTCCGCGAGCGTGTCGCCAATGTCCTCGACCCTGACTCCCCTTTCCTCGAGATCAGCGCACTTGCCGGTTACGATTCCGACTACACGGTCGGTGGCGGGATGCTGCTCGGAATCGGTGTGATAGCCGGGACCGAATGTGTGATTCTGGCGAACGATCCTTCGGTGCTTGGCGGTGCGCTGACGCCATATGCCGGCAAGAAATGGCAGCGGGCGCTCGAGATTGCTCGTGACAACCGTATGCCCTACGTCAGCTTCGTCGAATCGGCGGGCGCCGATCTGCGGGTGCAAACCGGTGGTGGCGGAGGGCGGAGGGTGAACACGACTCACTTCGCGGAAAGTGGCCGATTCTTCTACGAGATGATCGAACTCTCGAAGATGGACATTCCGCTCGTGTGTGTCGTATTCGGGTCTTCGACCGCCGGTGGGGCCTACCAACCGGGTCTCTCCGACTACAACATCCTCGTCAAGGAACAATCGAAGATATTCCTGGCCGGTCCCCCGCTCGTCAAGATGGCAACCGGCGAAGAAAGCGACGACGAAATCCTCGGCGGCGCGAAGCTGCACACCGAGGTGTCTGGCCTCGGCGACTATTTCGCAGAAGACGAGATGGATGCGCTGCGGATGTGCCGGGAGGTGGTGTCCCACTTGAACTGGCGCAAGCCAGGACCGGAGCCCGCTTTCAGCGGCGAAGAGCCACTCCACGATCCTGAGGAACTTCTTGGCCTGGTCAGCCGCGACCTTCGACAGCCGGTCGACGTTCGTGATGTGATTGCCAGAACCGTCGATGGCTCTCGATTCGAGGAGTTCAAGTCGCGTTACGGTCCGACGCTGGTCTGTGGATGGGCTTCCATCCACGGCTACCCCATCGGCATTCTCGGCAACAACGGTGTATTGCACCCAGAAGCAGCCGAGAAGGCAGCTCAGTTCATTCAGCTGAACAACCAGATCGACGTTCCTTTGCTGTTCCTGCAGAACATCACCGGGTTCATGGTCGGAAAGGACTTCGAGGCCGCAGGCATCATCAAGAAGGGGTCGCAGATGTTGAATGCGGTCACCAACTCGACCGTGCCGCATCTGACTGTGATCATCGGGTCGTCATACGGCGCAGGCACCTACGGCATGTCGGGGCGCGCCTACGGAAACCGGTTCACGTTCATCTGGCCGACAGCGAAGATCGCGGTGATGGGCCCGAAGCAGATTGCCGGCGTGATGTCGATCGTCAGACGAGGGCAGGCGGCCCGCAAGGGCCAGGAGTTCGACGAGGACGAGGACGCGCAGATCGTGGCTGAGGTCGAACGGATCCAGGAGAAGGGTTCGCTCGCCCTTGTCGCGACCGGCGCGATCAGCGACGACGGCATCATCGATCCGCGCGACACGAGGACGGTGCTCGCGATGTGCCTGTCTGTCGTGAGAAATCGGGCGGTCGAAGGTGCTGACGGCTACGGCGTCTTCAGGCTCTAGGGGAACGAGATGTTGAGTCTTCTGGTCGCGAACAGAGGCGAGATCGCCCGTCGTATCTTCCGTTCTGCCCGCGAAATGGGGGTGAGGTGTATAGCGGTCTACGTCGAGGCCGATGCTGATGCACCGTTCGTCACCGAGGCTGATGATGCGGTCCTGCTCGTCGACGGGTACCTCGACGGCGCGGCGATCATCGCCGCAGCCCAGTTCTCAGGTGCCGAGGCGGTGCATCCTGGGTACGGCTTCTTGGCCGAGAATTCAGGGTTTGCCCAGGCGGTCATCGACGCCGGGCTCACATGGGTCGGGCCGACCCCTGATGTGATCGCTTCGATGGGTGACAAGCTCGCTGCCAAACAGGTCGCGGTGGCCGCCGACGTGCCGACGCTGCCGTCATCGGACAACCTGACAGCCGACGGTGAGGTCGGCTACCCGCTGTTGGTCAAGGCATCTGCCGGTGGCGGCGGGAAGGGGATGAGGGTCGTCGAACAGCGCGCCGATCTTGCCGAGGCGGTGGCTGCCGCCAAACGCGAAGCTCTCGGTGGCTTCGGCGACGACACGGTCTTCTTGGAGCGATACGTCCCGATCTCGCGCCACGTCGAGATCCAGATCCTCGGCGACACTCACGGCAACCTCGTGCATCTGGGCGAGCGCGAGTGCTCGATCCAACGCCGCCATCAGAAGATCATCGAGGAGTCACCATCGCCTGTCGTCGACCCTGCGATGCGAGCAGCGATGGGTGATGCGGCCATTCGACTTGGCACTGCGATGGGCTACCAGTCCGCAGGAACCGTCGAGTTCCTGGTCGATGACGCCACCAGAGAGTTCTTCTTCCTCGAGGTGAACACCCGCTTGCAGGTCGAACATCCGGTCACCGAAGAGGTCACCGGCATTGACCTGGTGCGTGAACAACTTCGGGTCGCCGACGGAGACCAGCTCGGATACGAGCAGTCGGACATCGGGTTCAACGGGTTCGCGATCGAGGCCAGGCTGTACGCCGAGGACCCCTCGGCCGGATTCCTGCCCGCGATCGGAACGCTGGACGCATACGAACCAGCCCCGATGCCAGCCGTTCGCTGGGACACTGGTGTTCGGCAAGGATCCGAGGTCACGGTGAACTTCGATCCGATGCTGGCGAAGGTGATAGCCAGCGGCCCGACACGGCGCGAGGCTGCAGGGCGCCTCGCGTTGGCGCTCGAGCGCATGCACCTCGGTGGGGTCACGACCAACCGTGACTTTCTCGCTGCGGTGCTGCGGACCGAGGAGTTTCTCGACGGCGACACCACCACCGATTTCATCGAAAGGGTGTGTCCGGCGCTGTCGCTGAGCCTCGACGACCGGGAGCTTCATCGGGTGGGCGTCGTCGGTGCGTTGTGGCTCCAGGGCAAGAACCGTTCGGGAGCCCCAGTACTCGGCAGCATGCCGTCCGGTTACCGGAACTCGCGGATGCCTCAACAGCGGACTGTGTTCGAGTGCGATGGGGAGGAGCTTGTTATCGAGTACTCGTCGAACCGTGACGGATCGTTCCGTGTCGGAGCCGAAGGCATGGCGACGGTCCACGAGTGGACCGAACGCGACATCGATGTCGAAGTCGACGGCCGTAGGTCGGTGGCCAGAGTCACCGAAGCAGGAACGAAGCTGTATGTGCAGACGCCTGCGGGAACAGCGACTCTCCATCGGGTTCCCAGGTTTACCGTTCCCGGTCAGGAGCTGGTCGCGGGTGGTTTCGTGGCGCCGATGCCCGGCGTTGTGCTCGAGGTGAGAGTGAGGGTCGGCGATAGCGTGTCCGTGGGCCAGACGCTGGTCGTCCTCGAAGCAATGAAGATGGAACACCACATGAACGCACCCGCCGACGGCGTGGTCGAAGCGGTGCTGGTCGGCGCAGGCGATCAGGTCGAGAATGGCGCCGAGTTGCTCGTGTTCGGGGTCGTCGAGGAGACGATCGAAGGGTGATGCGCATCCTCGATTGGGCGTCGATGTCGGTTCCTGACAAGGCTGCGCTCGGTGACCGAGGAGCAGTGGTCGATGTCGACTCGGCCCTCGGTCGCAGTATCGCGCTCTTGGTCGCCGACGTCGCTGCTCGGGGCGACGCCGCGTTGTGCGATGCGCTTCGGGAACACGACGGTGTCGAAGTGACACCCGATCGACTTCTCGCGAGTCCAGAGGAGTTCGACACAGCGCAAAGCCTGGTCGACGACGAGCTCAGATCCGCGATTAGAACGATGATTACCAATATTCGTCAGTTCAACCAGGAGCTGTTGGCACGACGTGGAAGCTGGCGAGCCGAAATTGCTCCTGGCCACATCTTCGGCGAAATCGTCGGCCCGATCGACTCTGCGGCCGTGTTCTGTCCTTCGGGCAAGGCGAGCTATCCGTCGGTACTTGCCCAGGTTGCCACCGCGGCAGTTGTCGCCGGTGTCCAGGACATCATCGTCATCGTTCCACCCATGCCAGGAGGCAGTGGCCAGATCGATCCGGCGGTGCTGGTGGTGGCGGCGGAACTCGG